>CABRZT010000011.1:0-44142 GCA_902475595.1 uncultured Collinsella sp.
AACTGCGGGAACGGCCTATCCGCTCAAAGTGTTCGGCTGAGATCGGAAATCAACCCTGCTTCTGCGGTGGCCTTCTCATTGAGAGATGCGCGGATGGATTCGGCCTCGAGCATGGCGGCATCGCGATGCTTATGGCTTCTGCCTTTATCGCGCCCTCGATGTTCCAAGAGCTGAGTCTTCTTATGCCAGATGCCGTTCTCCAAATAGGGGAACTGTGCGCGCCAGCGATCGTCCTTAAACTTATAAATAGACGAGGTGGTGTATTTCTCTTCCATTGTCCCTCCGTGTGCAATCGCGTGTGCAATGAGTGTGCAATTTGACTGTTTCGGAGACGTCTCAAGTGAGACTATAAGCGGAAAACGAAAGAAAAAGGCGAGGTTACGGTCGCTATAGTCGCAGATGGACGCTATTAACCAGAATGGAAAGCGATGTAATCAGTGGGTTGCAGGTTCGATTCCTGTCACTGGCTCCATGAGAGTTTCGGGCTCTGTTCCCTTGTGGGACAGAGCCCGTTTCTATTTATGTCGATATGGCAGCGGGCTTGGCGCCAGCCAAGCTTCAGGTTTGTCTCGATCTGTAACACGAGTGGGCCGGAAATCCTCCTAACTGTTACAGATTGAGATGAAACTTAGGGTGTTTTAGGAATATCTTGATCTGTAACATGTAGAAGCGGAATAGGCCTCTTGCTGTTACAGATCGAGACGAGGGCGGGTGCGGACCTGGATGTCCTGCTCGAGCGTGGATTTCTGGACACGCGAGCGAAGAAAATCACCCGACCGGAGAACGAGCGTGGATAATTAACTTGGATAGGGAGCTAAGGTAAACACCGATTGTCTATCGACGGCTTTAGAAACAACGACCCCGATTCCACAATGAAATCGGGGTCGTTTGTGCCTCAGGAATCCGAATGGATTAATCGAGCTCCTAAGGGACTTCTTGGGGTCTTGCTAATGGTCTGCCGAGGATGTCCCCAATGCAAACAGCGGGCATCTACTCAATATAGCTGGGGTTCTTCTTGATGATCACGCGTGCAGCGATGAAGGAGACGACGATGGCGATGACGGCGACAACGCATGCCAGCACGAAGTTGCCCATGGACCCATCGGGAGCGATAAAGATGAGTGCTGAAAGAAGGCCAGGGCATGCTCCCGCAACATACTCTTTCAGAACAAAGATGCCTGCAGGGAGTCCAGCGCAGAGCGCGCCGATTGCCGTGCCGACAAGCAGGCGGGGACGCTCGATGAGGCAACCGTAGAACGCGGGCTCGGTTACGCCACAGAGTGCAGTGACGGCAACCGTAGTGACCATACCCCTCTTCTCCTTGTTTCCCTTCATGGCAGTTGCCAGGGCGAGGCTCGTGCCGCCAATGCAGAGGTTCGAGATGAATCCAAAGATGATGGGCGCCCAGCCGAGCTGCGCCAAGCTCGTAACTTCAATCGCGATGTAGGCCTTATCAAGACCGAGCATGACAAAATAGGGGTTAAGGGCTGCAAGGATTGGAGTAGCGATAAATGCCACGTTATCCATGAGCCACGTGGCGGCATCACTCAGCGCGTAGCCCATCATGCTGCCGGCGGGGCCGAGGATAATCAGCTCAACAGGCACGACGATGAACATGGTGAGTAGCGGCTTCAAGAACAGTTTGGTAACGTCGGGGATGATTTTCTGAAGACCGCGATCAACAAAGTACATGAACACAACGCCCAGTACGATTGGCACTACCGTGCTCGAGTAGTCATTCGTCGGGATGGGGATGCCAAGAAAGTCGAGACCCTCAGCACCGCTAATAGACGAGCTAATCATGATTGCACCCAGCAGTGCACCCATGATAGGCTGCATCTTCATGACGGCGGCGAGCTGATAGCCGAGGTAAACGGGCAGGAAGCTAAATGAGGCGCTGAAGATCGCCAGCAGAACCTGGGCGGTTCCGCTATCGGTGCTCAATCCGCAATAATTGACCAGGAGATTCTTGATCGAAAGAATGAGTCCGCCAACGATGAGCGCCGGGACGATGGGCATGAATATCTGTGCAGAGACGTTCCCGAATTTCTCAATCAAGCCCATGGCGGTGTTACCGCTTTTAATGCCTTCTGCAAGGTCTTTGGCGGTTTGGGCATCGTCGGCAACCGTGCCACCGCCGACTTCGATTCCCGCGAAGTCGAGGAAGTCGTTGTAAGCCTCGGTGACGTTGGGGCCGATGATCACCTGAAGCTGGCCACCGTTGACTACTGCCCCGAGCGCCTGATCGGCCGATTTGGCGAGCTGGAGATCGATGATCGAGGTGTCTCGTGCGTCGATGCGAAGGCGCGTCGCACAATGAGTTACCGATGTAATGTTCTCTTTGCCGCCAACAGCCTTTAGGACTGTTTCGGACATTGCCTGATATTTCATCTCTTTCTCCTAGCCTTCCTGCTCCTGATATTTCGAGATAAGGTCTCGGTACCAATACCAGCTCTTTTTGGGGGTGCGCTCCAGATTGTTCTCGAAGTCGATATGGACAAGTCCGTATCGTTTTTCGTAGCCGTTGATCCAGCTATACAGATCCATCGTCGACCAGAGGTAGTAGCCCTCAACGCGCGCGCCGTCGCGCTTAGCCCTCATCATGTGCTCGATGAACTGGCCCAGAAGCTCGATGCGGTCATCATCGTGGATCATTCCGTCTGCGTCTGGTTGCTCATAGGCGCCATGTCCGTTTTCCGTAATAAAGATGCGGGGCGCGTCATAGCGCTCGTGGACATCCATGATGGTTGAATACATGCAACTTGGGAGTATTTCACGGCCCCATTTATTGCGGGGAACATTGCTGTCGCGGGCGCTTTCAAACAAGGGCGCAATGCATTTTCCTTCGACCTTTTTGCTCGAACCGCCCTTATTGTTCGCCGAAACGGCAAGCTCTCCACCGTGCCAGTCGGTTACATACTCTCGGCAATACACGTTGAGTCCAATAAAATCGACTTTACCGTCTCTGAATTCTTCTACGTCATTTGGGGATCGATAGAGCGAGACGCCAAGTTTTTCAAGGATTTCGTCCATTTCTGGCGGTAGTTGACCTTGAAGCGCTGGTGCCAGAATCATGCGATTGGCGAAAAAGTCTGCGTATCGAAATACGTCATCAGGGTGCTCGGTTGCCGGGTCGAGTTCGACAACGCCGCCATCGTGGACGGCGCCGATGATGCCGTCGTAGCCCATTTGACGATATGCTCGGACTGCGAGTGCGCTTGCGCGCATCAGGTTGTATTGAAACTGCATGTACGACTGAACGTCGAGCGATCGATTGGGGGGATAGTTGCCCAACATGTTTACGCAGTAGCTGTAGAAATGCGGCTCGTTAACGGTAACCCAGATTTTGACGCGGTCTCCAAAGCGCTCAAAGCAAATCTTGGCGTATTTGCAGAACCACTCTGCCATGTCGTTGTTCAGCCATCCGCCTTTGCAAGCAAGCGTGAATGGCAGATCGTAATGGAACAGCGTAACGTTGGGCTCTATGCCATTTTCGAGGCAGCAATCAATGACCCGATTATAAAAATCGATACCCTCTTCATTCACTTCGCCGATACCTGTGGGGATGATTCGACTCCATGAAAGAGAGAAGCGATAGGTGTTTTGTCCGCCTTCTTTCATCATGCGGATATCTTCTTCATAGCGATGGTAGAAGTCGCAAGATACATCACCGTCAACATGGTTGATGTTCTTATTGCTTGTGTGGCTAAAGAAATCCCACTCGCCAAGGCCTTTGCCGCCTTCGTTCCAGGCACCCTCGCACTGATAAGACGCCGTGGCGGAACCCCAGAGAAACGGCATGTTGATCACGTTGCCCATGAATCCCCTTTCCATCATTCAACACGGTGGATACGTGTGACGGAATTACGATTAAGATGACGTCAACTGATTTGAATCATAGGAGAACGACCAAAGCTGTTTGATTCAATAAATGAACCATGATTTCGAGGAGAGCGGAAAGAGGAATCACGTGAATATCAATGACTTCGATGTGCTCAATCGCATTAGCTCCATCATCAACAGCGAGTTTGGGTCAAACGATGCCGCCATTGC
Source organism: uncultured Collinsella sp. (assembly GCA_902475595.1). GTDB lineage: Bacteria > Actinomycetota > Coriobacteriia > Coriobacteriales > Coriobacteriaceae > Collinsella. Next base: position 4,054 of record CABRZT010000011.1, read on the forward strand.
TCGATATCTCATCGCTCACATTAGGCGTTCGAGCGAAATCAATGTTGCCGCAATAACCCGCGATGCATTCGTGACCCGTTCTGCTGTTCGTCGTTTCTGCAATCGCTTGGGCTACCAGTCTCTTAGCGATTTGAAAGAATCATTTACTCAATCAGTCTTTCCAAGCGACTTAAGCCATCGAGAGGAGGAATTTGGCTACGAGGAGTACAGGGCAGAGCTCGACGTTCGCATGATCGAGATGTTCGCTGAGGTCGAAAGCGGCGTGTCCGATACCGCTATTAAGCACCTTGCCGACGAAATTGATGGCCATAAAAACGTTGAAATCTGGTGCACCAATAATGTGAGCGCCAATCTCGTACGATTTCAGCAGGAAATGTTTTATGCGGGCAAGATAGTTCGTATAGTTGCTGGGGCTAACGTCGCGGAATTGAAAAACATGGGAGACGCTTCGCAGTCATTGATAATTCTCGTATCGGTCTCCGGGCTATTTGTGTCACAGGCGCGTGAGTATCTTGATTGCCGTTCGGGTAGGAAAATTCTAATTACCGCGTTTAGCAACGATGACAAATCGAGGTCTTTTGACCGTGTATATCGTCTTGGTAATGCGGGAAACGGAATTGACCGACCCGGCGTTTATTCGAAATACGCCATGACTTATTTCTTCGACTTGCTATCGTCGTGTTACTTGAGTCGCTACCCCTGCACCAAGGGGGAGCCGCTCTATGGGTCTACTTTGGCCTGGCCCGAGTAGTTGCGGCTCATTAGTTCTCCCGCCTGGAGAATGAGCGTGGATAATCTGCTGCTTTGGCCTTAGGGCCGCGCTAAAAGTGGGAGATTATCCACGCTCGATCGTGTCGTGGAAGCCCGATCGTGACCTATGTAATAGTGCAAGAGGGCCGTTATCGAAGGTCGATGCTGTAGGCGTACTCCACCGTGTCAAAGTGTTCCCTTGGGAAATGTCAACAGCACAGCCAAATCCACCGTCCTTCATTTCTAAACTCAACAAAACCGCAGGTCGAAGGTATATAGATACGCCCGGCACCGTGTATCTAGAGGTTTTCGTTGACAGCCCCCAAGGTTGCATCGTATTATCTTTTTCGTTCGCGGGGGCGGCGGTCCAAAAGACCAAAGAACCAGCGGATACTTGAACGATTGGGAGTTTGCCCGAGTGGTTAATGGGGACGGGCTGTAAACCCGTTGGCTCTGCCTACATAGGTTCGAATCCTATAGCTCCCACCCGTCAAGTGCCTGTATAGCTCAGTCGGTAGAGCACTTCGTTGGTAACGAAGAGGTCACCAGTTCAAGTCTGGTTGCAGGCTCCATCCGGCGGTGTAGCTCAGTTGGTTAGAGCACACGGTTCATACCCGTGGCGTCACTGGTTCGAATCCAGTCACCGCTACCATAGGTAACACGGTGGCTTCTCAATAGTATGTTGAGAGGCCACTATGGTATAAAGGCAAAGTCCCGTCCGGGGACGACCTGTTAAGAGGAGGGCTTTATGGCCAAAGAGAAGTTTGAGCGCACTAAGCCGCATGTTAACATCGGCACCATTGGTCACGTCGACCACGGCAAGACCACGCTGACCGCCGCCATCACCAAGGTTCTCTCTGAGACCGAGGGCTGCAAGGCTGACTTCACTGCGTTCGAGAATATCGACAAGGCTCCCGAGGAGCGCGAGCGCGGCATCACGATCTCCGTCTCCCACGTCGAGTACGAGACTGCTGCCCGTCACTACGCTCACGTTGACTGCCCGGGCCACGCTGACTACGTCAAGAACATGATCTCCGGTGCTGCTCAGATGGACGGCGCTATCCTGGTCATCGCCGCTACCGACGGCCCCATGGCTCAGACTCGCGAGCACATCCTGCTCGCCCGTCAGGTCGGCGTTCCCTACATCGTCGTCTTCCTGAACAAGTGCGACATGGTCGACGATGATGAGCTCATCGACCTCGTCGAGATGGAGACCCGTGAGCTCCTCTCCGAGTACGATTTCCCCGGCGACGATATCCCCGTCATCCGTGGTTCCGCTCTGGGCGCTCTCGAGGGCGACGCCAAGTGGATGGACGCCATTCGCGAGCTCATGAAGGCCGTCGACGAGTACATCCCGACGCCTGCTCGTAACAACGACCTCCCGTTCCTGATGGCCGTTGAGGACGTTATGACCATCTCCGGCCGTGGTACCGTTGCTACCGGCCGTGTCGAGCGCGGTGAGCTCAAGCTCAACGAGCCCGTCGAGATCGTCGGCATCAAGGATACCCAGAACACCGTCGTTACCGGTATCGAGATGTTCCGTAAGTCCATGGACTTCTGCGAGGCTGGCGACAACGTCGGTCTGCTGCTCCGCGGCATCAAGCGCGAGGACATCGAGCGCGGCCAGGTTCTCTGCAAGCCCGGTTCGGTTACCCCGCACACCAAGTTCACCGGCGAGATCTACGTTCTGACCAAGGAGGAGGGCGGCCGTCACACCCCGTTCTTCGATGGTTATCGTCCTCAGTTCTACTTCCGTACCACCGACGTTACCGGTACGGTCAAGCTCCCCGAGGGCACCGAGATGGCTATGCCTGGTGACCACATCACCATCGAGGGCGACCTCATTCACCCGATCGCCATGGAGGAGGGCCTGCGCTTCGCTATCCGCGAGGGTGGCCACACCGTCGGTTCGGGCATCGTCTCCACAATCATTGAGTAAATTAGCTCTTTGATATAGCTGACTTAGAGAGAACCCGGCACTTATAGGGTGCCGGGTTCTTTTCTACGCGGGGCATTTTTGCCCGCCAATTACGTCCGGCTCGCCCTTAAGCGAGCGTGAGGGATCGATTAGATCTCGCTGGCTTCATTGATGTGTTCCAAATATGAATGGATCCAGCGAGAACCAATTGATTCAAGGTTTTCATTGACAGCACTTACGTAGAGCTGATAAAGTAACAACTCGTGCCCGTACGGGGCGGATATGAAAGGTTCAGGATACATGCGTACTCTAGTTACTCTTGCGTGCACTGAGTGCAAGCGCCGCAACTATACGACCACCAAGAACAAGTCGACCATGCCTGATCGTATGGAGATCAAGAAGTATTGCCCCTGGTGCCGTCACCACACGCTGCACAAAGAGACTCGCTAGTCTCTAGTTACATACGCCAGTAGTTCAATTGGTAGAGCATCGGTCTCCAAAACCGAGTGTTGAGGGTTCGAGTCCTTCCTGGCGTGCCAGTCATTATTCCGTAAGCTCCCATTTGGGGGCTTACGGTTTACTCATGTATAAGGGCATTGCGCGGAGGTAACCCAAATGGCCAACAAGAAGAACAAGAAGAAGGCACAGCAGCAGGCGCCTGCCAACAACGCTGCCGCCAACTCCAAGGTTGAGGCCAAGAAGGCCGTTGCCAAGAAGAGCGAGAAGGCTGCAAAGTCCAAGAAGAACGAGAAGCCCGGCTTCTTCGCCCGCACCAAGAAGTATTTCGCTTCGGTGAAGTCCGAGATGAAGCGTGTCACGTGGCCCGATAAGAAGGAGCTCGTGAACTATTCGGTCGTCGTTTGCGCTTCTCTGGTCGTCGTCGGCGTCGTCATCGCTCTGCTCGATGCTGGCTTTGGCGAGGCTCTTGCTCTGTTCTCCGGATTGAGGGGCTAAACCATGTCTAAGCGTTGGTACGTCGTTCACACTTACTCTGGATACGAGAACCGCGTTAAGTCCGATCTCGAGCATCGCATCGAGACTATGGGCATGCAGGACCGTATCTTTGATATCGAGATTCCTATGGAGCGCGTCACCGAGATCAAAGAGGGTGGCAAGCGCGAGACCAAGGATTCCAAGATTTTCCCGGGTTATGTCCTGGTTCGCATGGAGATGGATGACGATGCGTGGACGTGTGTTCGCAACACGCCCGGCGTCACCGGTTTCCTGGGCGGCAACGGCAAGCCCGCTCCGCTTTCCCGCGACGAGTACAATAAGATGACTCGTCGTCCCGGTAAGGGCGATTCGCCCAAGCGTACGTCGGTTGATATTGAGGTCGGTACATCCGTCCGCGTCACCGATGGCCCGCTTACCGACTTTGATGGCAAGGTCTCCGAGGTTAACACCGAGGCAGGCAAGCTCAAGGTCACGCTGATGATCTTTGGCCGTGAGACGCCGGTCGAGCTCGACTTTAACCAGGTCGCCGTCATCGCTTAAGTTTTCGTCCGTTCGCGCGAGCGTGCTTCTTCTGTGACTGCTCATCTCAGGAGTGCTTCTAACACGTGCGTGCTTACGATATAGCAAGTACTTCACACTCGTGATTCGAAAGGAATGACCATGGCTGAGAAGAAGGTTGCCAACGTCATTAAGCTCCAGATTCCTGCTGGTGCAGCTAACCCCGCTCCTCCCGTCGGCCCCGCCCTGGGCGCTGCTGGCGTGAACATCATGCAGTTCTGCCAGGCCTTTAACGCCGAGACGCAGGACAAGAAGGGCGACATCATCCCCGTTGAGATCACTGTCTTCGAGGATAAGTCCTTCTCCTTCATCACCAAGACCCCGCCGGCGGCTCACCTCATCAAGAAGGAGCTGAACCTCAAGTCTGGTTCCGCTAAGCCCCAGGCCGACAAGGTTGGTCAGCTCTCCCAGGAGCAGCTCACCAAGATCGCCGAGATCAAGATGCCGGACCTCAATGCCAACGACATTGACGCCGCCAAGAAGATCATCGCCGGTACTGCCCGTTCCATGGGCGTCACCATCGCTGAGTAGCGATTTCTTATGGTAACGACGGGTGCTCCGACCGGGGCGCCCGTTTAATGTGTGCAATAGGGCACACGATACGATGTGGGAGGGCTCACGCCCGTTTAACCACAGGAGGTAATGCACATGGCTAAGCATGGTAAGAGCTATAACGCCGCTGCCGAGAAGATCGACCGCGCCACGCTCTACACCCCCCTTCAGGCTGCCAAGCTCATCAAGGAGCTCGACACCGCCAAGTTCGACGAGACCGTCGAGGCCCACTTCCGTCTGGGCGTCGATACTCGTAAGGCCGACCAGAACATCCGCGGTTCCATCTCCCTGCCCCACGGTACCGGCAAGACCATTCGTGTTGCCGTCTTCGCCGAGGGCGAGAAGGCCCGCGAGGCCGAGGCTGCCGGCGCCGACATCATCGGTTCCGACGAGCTCGTCGCCCAGATCCAGAAGGGCGAGATCAACTTCGACGCCGCTATCGCTACGCCGAACATGATGGCCAAGGTTGGCCGCATCGGTAAGATCCTTGGTCCCCGTGGCCTCATGCCGAACCCCAAGCTCGGCACCGTGACCATGGACGTCGCCAAGATGGTCTCCGAGCTCAAGGCCGGCCGCGTTGAGTATCGCGCCGACCGCTACGGCATCTGCCACGTGCCCCTGGGCAAGAAGTCCTTCTCCGAGCAGCAGCTCGTCGAGAACTATGCTGCCCTGTACACCGAGATCCTGCGCGTCAAGCCCTCTTCTGCTAAGGGTAAGTACGTCAAGTCCATCTCCGTGTCTTCCACCATGGGCCCTGGCGTCAAGGTCGATCCCGCTATCCAGCGCGACTTCCTGGCTGAGTAACTAACGGTTACTGCCTGAGCAAAGCAAGCATTGCTAAAGAAACCCGGTTCTGTCTCGTGCAGGACCGGGTTTCTTGCTATCGCGTCAAAACTACCTCAAAGGGGACAGTGCCCCCTTTGAGGTAATTACTAGGGTGTTCTAGCGGTTGAGGACTCGATGGCCTCGTGGCGCTTTAGCTCACGGCGTATGGTTTGCGAATTGAGCCAGGCTGCCTGCCAGCCACGGATGGGGTAGCGCGTCTGGTCGAGCTCAAACTGCGTATAGCCGCTGGCGTTGATGATCGTTGCCCCGCATGCATGTTGACGCTCACGCTGAAAGTCGCGACCATAGCATTGGTGCACATGCCCGTGCACCATGTAGTCGGGATTCCAGGATTCGAGCGCTGCGTTAAAGCATTCAAATCCTCGATGTGGCAGATCATCCAGATCGCCCATGCCGGCGGCGGGCGCATGGGTCAGCAGGATGTCGCAGCCGCCGACCATCCTCACTTTGCGTGACAGCTTGCGCACGCGCTTGGCCATCTCGCGCTCGGTGTACATGTTGGCGCCATCTCGGTAGTGCATGGAGCCGCCAAGCCCCGCAATGCGGACGCCGCGATACACGTAAACGGAGTCTTCGACACAGATACAGCCGCCCGGTGCATGACGCGCGTAGCGGTCATCGTGATTGCCGCGCACATAGATGAGCGGTCTGTTGATGACCGTAACCAAAAACTCAAGATAGTCCGGGTCCAGATCGCCAGCGGACAAAATCAGGTCGACACCCTCAAAGCGTTCCTTACGAAAGCACTCCCAAAGGCATCGTTCTTCGGTATCGGCTATGGCAAGGATTTTCATAGGGCGTGGACCTTCGGCTCATTGTTGGGCTGCGGAATGGTGCCCACCACGTTGTCGGCCAGCCAGTCCATCTCGACGATTTGCGTGCTCGGAAGCGGAGGAAAGCCCTCGATCTGCACCACGCCGTCTTGGCTATGGAGCTCGCCGCCAAATGGATTGATGGAGCCCTCGACGATGCCATTGCGGAGGAGCTGAACAAGCTTGCGCGTCTGATAAGGCAGGCCCGGAGCGTAGCGAATGTCGATAACGCCCGAGCTCATGCCGTACCAGTAGTTGACGGCGCGAACCTGGCTGTCGTCACTGGTCTCATCCCAGGTGCCATGCAACAGGCTTCTCACGATAAGCTCGTAGTATCGGCCCCAGTTCCATACCGGCATGGCAATGCCGGTAACCTTGCCATCGACCAGGCGGTGAAGTCCGTAGGCCGTGGGGTCTTCGAGCGACTTTGACATGTCGGCGCCGGTCATGACGCTTACACCTTCTCGGCACATGGCCTCGGCAAGGCCTCCGGCGGGCACATCGCCCCAGGTCAGGATAATTTGCGCGCGGGGGTCGAGTAGCGAGGCTCCAATCGCAAAGGCGTTGATCTCGCTTAGTGCGCCCGAGGCGAAGACCGACGCGTGGTAACCGATGCGGTGGTTGTCCGCCATGCTGGCGGCAAGGGCGCCCAGGAGGAACTTGGCCTCGTACATCTTGCCAAAGTACGAACGGACGCTTTGGTGGGGAAGGCCGATAGAGCAATTGAGGAACCGAACTTGGGGATACTCAACGGCTGCCCTGAGCGTGTATTCCATCAGGCGGTGCGAGGTCGAGAAGATGACGTTGTCTCCATGTTTGACAGCCGTTTCCACAGCGGCGTAGAACACGTCCGGATCGTGGCAGTCCTCGAACGCCTCGGTGCGCACGATACCGCCAAAGTGCTCATCGAGATACTGACGCCCTTGGTCGTGCAGGCTGTCCCAGCTCGACGTTGCGCAGGGGAATTCATGGATAAAGGCTATGCGCAGGGGGTTAGCCGCCGAATAGACGGTCTTGCCCATAAAGAAGTTGAGCACGCCGGAGGTGGACTTGGCAGGCGACTCTTCCTCATCGACACTCGGCGCTTCGACGAGATCGACCTTGTCCTCGTCATTTTTGCCGGCAATGACCAGCTCACGCCAAATCTTACACAGGCGGTTTACGACGATATCCGTCGGCGTATCCAGCAGACGGTCCTGGTTGTACACATTGAGGTAGACGAGCATGGCGTCGGCAGGTGTAATGTCCAGGTGGTCGCCGCCCGCGCGAAGGTAGGCGCGCTTAAAGAGCAGGAAGGTGTGGCGCAGGTAGTCGACCTTTTTCTGCGGCCATTTTTCGATAAGGTCCTGACCGAGCATCTTGGCGAGCGTCTCATAGCTTCCCTCACGCGAGAACTCGATCTCGTATAGGGGGCAGACGCGCCAAAACGCGCAGAACTCACCGTATAGGCGGCTTTCGACGGAATCCCATGTGCCGGGGTAGAGACGGGTAATCTTGGCAGAAACCGTCGGGGCGTCCAAGAATTTGAGGACACTGACACGTTTGTTGCCTTCCTGGACATAGAACCGATGCATGAACTCGGTGACGATGACGGGATCGCGATAGCCCTCGGTCACTTGGATGTCGTAGAGGTTGGACCACTTGCGGGCGAACTCGGTGCTAAACGGCAGCAAGGGCATAAAGTTGCACGAAAAGGCGGACTGACGGCCCTTGGTAACCGTGCCGACGACCATTTCGAGCGGAATGTCTCTCAGACCGACATTCTCTCGCTGGCCTAAGGGGAGCTGGGCAACCAAGCTATCGAGGTCCGTGAGGTACGGATGCTCGCTTTGGCTAATGGCGCGTCGACGTCCTTGCTCGCCGCGCTTGCGTGCTTGACGATAGGCCTCTTCCATAGTTTTGCTCCCTTAGTCGTTTAAACAACTATATGAACCATGGTACCACGAAAGAAAACCACCACAAAGGTGCCTGTCCCCTTTGTGGTGGTTTAGGCGATGAGGGGGGCGATGGCGCGGATGCAGGCGTCGGCTGCCGTGAAAGTGGCGCTGTCGTCGCTGACGATAAAGATGATCTTGCCCTTAATGCCAAAGTCGCCGATCTCGCTAAAGAGCACATACGGCTCCTTGTCAAAACCCGAGATGGGCGAGACGGCCGTTTTGGTGGCACTGACGAGCTCGTCTGTTAGTGCATCGAGCGACGCCCATTTTGAGGGGTCTTTGACCGCGACGGGGACGGCCACGCGCCCAAAGGGCATCAAATGCACGAGCGTGTTCTTGGAGATGTTGGAGTTGGGGACGATGATGGTCTGCCTGCAGGCGTCCTCGATGGTCGTGTGGCGCCAGGTGATGTCCTGGACCACGCCTGATACGCCACCGACCTCGATGTTGTCGCCGGGCTTGATGATGCCCATAAAGGTCACCTGCATGCCGCCGATAAGGTTTGACAGCGTGTCCTGAAAGCCGAGCGAGATGGCGATGCCGCCGACGCCAAGAGCGGCGACGAGCGCGTTTGCGTTAATGCCAAAGCAGTTGTCGAGGATAAAACTGCCGCCGATCATCCAGATGACGGCGCGCGCGATGTTGATGAAGATACTCGATGCCGGAAGCGGGTTATCGTCTCGGTTAAGCAGATGATGCAGGGTCTTGGATGCGACCTTGGCGGCGACGGCGGTGCCTATCGCCAAGATGACGGCCCAGATGATGTTGTGGACCCACCGTTGCTCAAAGAAAAGAAGAATCGGCTCAAACAATTCCATGTAGGGAAAACCTCCTAAGGATCATTCAATCATGATACCCACCAAAAAGCCCGTCCGATCACATCGGACGGGCTTCTGTGCTCGATATAAGGTTTGCACGGCGGGGCTGCAAGGCCCGGCGGTGTAACTTAGCGGCGGCGCATCCAGATAATGCCGAGCATGATGACGATGATGCCGCCGATGAGGCATGCGCCGACCACGGCCAGCGTACGGTCTCCCGTTGCGGCAAGCTTGCCGGTTGTCTTCTTGGCGCTGGCTTTCGTGGTCGTAGTAGTCGTGCCGGGCTTGGGCGAGGGCTTAGGCGTTGGATTCGGATTGGGCGTGGGGTCCACGGCTGCGGAGCTGAAGCTGATGGTGCCGGCGAGCCCGGCCATCTTGTTCTCCCAGTCGCTCTTCCCGATCAGTGCTCTGATCGCCGCCTCGCATGTGCCCCACTCGGTGCGCTTGGTGGCATTGGCGAAAGTGGGAAAGTCGGTCGTGTTGGTAATGATGTAGTTGTTGGTGGCGACGGTATAGGTCTTGGTGGGATCGAGCGTGCTGTCGTCTTTGGTGAGTGTGGCACTCACGATGCGCTTGCCTTCGGGCTGCGTCCAATCAATCGTCACGTTGATGCCGCCAAAGGAGAGGACGCTGCCAGAGTCATCGCGCCACTTGTACTCGTCTTGCGCCTCCTGCTCGGTGTGACCGGCCGCCACGTAGGCTTGCTGAAGCTCGTAGCTGTCGTTGCAATCGTCGCTGATTTGTAGCGAGTGCTCGAGCGCTGCGAGGAAGTCCGCGCCGGTCATGGTCCAGGTCTCCACGGTGTTGCCGTAGGGCGAGATGGCGATGACGTTGCCGGCGGTCACGTTGCCCGCCGCGATGCCGCCGCGGATGCCGCCAGCGTTTTCGATAGCGAAGTCCGCGCCCGTCAGGGCAAGATAGGAGCCGCAAATCACGTGGCCGATGGTCTGGGCCTTGGTGGTGTCGCCCTCCTTGCTGGGGCGGAAATCGGTGGTGCGCACCATTTCCCAACCATGCGTGCCTGCGGCGTCCTCGCCGTAGAAATAGTTGGTGGTGGATGTGCCGAGCACCTTGTTCGATTCGTTTTCAAAGGCCTCGTCGAGCGGCTTGATCTTGTTGCGGACGGCTTCAAGGCGGCTTTGGTAGTCGGAGCCCTTGTTGGGGTCTGCCAAAAGGTCGTTGACGTTCTTGGCGGTGTAGAGCTTCTCGTCGCTGCCGTCTGCAGGGACCGTGACCGTGTCATCGTCGGTCGTCTCGGTGCCATTCGTGTCGTACTTGTACGGAATGGAAAGCAGCCCCACCTCGGCAAAGGCGCTGCCTGCCTCGACAACGTGGATCGTCTTGCCGTCGGCTCCCGTCACCTTCTCGTTAAGGTTGATGTGCTCGTGGCCTGCGATAAGGGCATCGATGCCACGGAGCCGTGTGGCAAAGGTCTTGGCGTTGAGCGTATGCGCGATACAGACGACAACGTTGCAGCCCTCCTTGCGCAGCTGCTCTGCCTCGGTATTGATGGCGTTCGTGGCACTCGAGAACGACGTGCCCGCGACCAGGTCCGCGCGCAGCGAGGATCCCAGCGACTCATCCATGGCACCCACGACGCCGACCTTGATTTTGTAGTCGAATGTGGAGTGATCCTCGCTATCCTCCCAGGTGCGATCGAGCGTCTTCGTGATGCTCGAGCTCCATACGCCGCTCGTAGACTTTGCGTTCGCGCAGAGCATGGCGAAGGGCGTGCCGGTGGTGCTGTAGCCGGTCATGGCGCGGAGTTTGTCCGCGCCGTAGCTCCAGTCGTGGTTGCCTGGCGTGGTCGCGTCGTAGCCGTCGGCGTAGAAGGTGTCCATGAGCTCGGCGATGCTCTTGCCCTCGCTCATGGTGGCGAAGGACTGTCCGTGGAAGGTGTCGCCCGCATCGAGCAAAAAATCGGGGGCGCTGTTTTGGGCGCTATAGAGAACCGCCAGTCCATCAAAGCCCACAGTGCCGGTGCCCTTGCTTGCGTTGTAGCTGTACTTGTAGCTGCCGTGGATGTCGTTGGTGTGCATGACGGCCACGGAGCCGTCAATAGCGGCGGGCAGGTTCCCCGCGAAAGCGAGGCTTGGGATGCCTGCGAGCGCGCCGGCAAACAACGCGGCGGCTAACGCAAGGCGGGGGAGTCTTTTCATGGCAGTTTCCTTAGTCCTTAGCCAGAATGTCTGGTTGAATATCGGATTATCGACATAATATGCGAAAACCGCCGCAAGGGCGTCTGTCCCTTTGCGGCGGTTTTGACGTTTGCGCAGATAAAACCTACCAAAATAAACCTGTCCCTTTTTGGCAGGTTTTAGCTCAGCAGCATGCGGTCGTTGGCGAGCTCGCCTCCCGAGACCTCCTCGAACTTCTGCAGCAGGTCGGCTACGGTGAGCGACTTCTTCTCATCGCCCGCCACGTCGTAGATCACATGGCCCTCGTGCATCATGATCAGACGGTTGCCCAGACGGATGGCGTCGTTCATGTTGTGCGTGACCATGAGCGTGGTCAGGTGGTTCTCGTCGACGATCTCCTCGGTCAGGTTAAGCACCTTAGAGGCCGTCTTGGGGTCGAGGGCCGCGGTGTGCTCGTCGAGCAGCAGCAGGCGCGGCCTGGTGAGCGTGGCCATCAGCAGGGTGAGTGCCTGGCGCTGGCCACCCGAGAGCAGGCCGACCTTGGCGTTGAGACGCGTGTCCAGACCAAGGTCCAGGCGCTTGAGCAGCTCGACGTACTCATCTTTCTCGGCCTTGGTGACGCCCCACGAAAGGCCGCGACGCTGGCCGCGACGCTTGGCGAGGGCCAGGTTCTCGGCGATCTGCATGTCGGCAGCGGTACCGCGCATGGGGTCCTGAAACACGCGGCCCAGGTACTTGGCGCGCTGCGACTCGCTCAGGCGCGAGATGTCGGTGCCGTCGAGCTCAATAACGCCCGAATCGAGCGGGTACACGCCGGCGATCATGTTGAGCAGCGTGGACTTGCCGGCGCCGTTGCCGCCGATCACGGTTACAAAGTCGCCGTCATTTAGGGTGAGGTCGACGCCGGTGAGCGCGCGCTTCTCGGTGACGGTGCCCTTGTTAAAGGTCTTCTTGACGTGCGAGAGCTTAAGCATCTGCCTCATCCCCCTTCGTGTAGGAGCTGCGGAGCTTATAGCGCTCCCAAACCACGGGCACGCACAGGGCCACAGCGACAATCACGGCGGAGAGCAGCTTCATGTCGTTGGCGTCCATGCCCAACTGCAGCACGATGGCGCGGATAAGGAAGTACACCACGGAGCCAAAGACGGCGGAGGCAAGACGGACGCTAAACTGCGTGAGGCCGCCGGGAAGCAGACGGCCGAGCACCTCGCCGATAACAATGGCGGCAAGACCGATAACGATGGCACCGGTGCCCATACCAATGTCGGCATACTTTTGGCTCTGGCAGATGAGCGCGCCCGAAAGGCCGATGAGGGCGTTGGAGAGCACGAGGGCGATCATCTTGGTGGAGTTGGTGTTGACGCCCAGGGCGCGGATCATGTACTCGTTGTTGCCGGTGGCTCGCAGCGCCGAGCCGATCTCGGTGCCAAAGAACCAATACAGGATGGCAACGATAGCCACGGCGAGCAGGATGCCCAAGATGATGGCAACGGTGGACTGCGGCAGACCGGTCATATTGCTGACGGCCGAGAACACGGTGCCTTTGGCAAGAATGGGCGTATTGGACTTGCCCATGATGCGCAGGTTGATGGACCACAGGCTGATCTGGGTGAGGATTCCGGCGAGGATCGCAGGAATCTCAAAGACGGTGGTCAAAATGCCCGTGACGGCGCCCGCGATGGCGCCGGCGCACATACCGGCCAGCACGGCGAACAGCGGGTCGACGTTGTTATTGACGATGAGCACAGCGCAGACGCAGCCGCCGAGGGCAAAGCTGCCGTCGCAGGTCATATCGGGAATGTCGAGCAGGCGGAACGTGATAAACACGCCAAGCACCATAATGCCCCAGAGGACGCCCTGCGAAACGGCGCCCTGCAATGCAATGAGCATGCTTCATACCTCCTAGGATAGGGTGGACACGTGATTCACCATAATAGCGGTAACAATGCATAGAAGAGTTACGGACAGACGTTTTGTTTTACCTGAAACAAGCAGGGCGGACGCCGGTCTACAGCGCCCGCCCCTGTGGCTCAGATATTGAATAACGCGGCTAAAGCGCGAGCACGGGCTCTAGACGCATGCCGCGCATGGCATTACGCGTCCAGGGCGGAAAGGTCGATGCCCAGGGCCTCGGCCATTTCGTCGTTCTTGACGACGACCAGGTCCTTGCTCGAGAGGTGCTTGATCGCCATGTCCTCGGGCTTGGCTTCGCCCTTCAGGATCTTGACGGCCATCTCGCCTGCGGCGTAGCCCAGATCCTCGTAGTTGATGGAGAGGGTGAACAGGCCGCCGGCCTTGCACATGCCCTCCTCGCCAGTCACGAAGGGGAGCTTGTTCTCCTTGCAGATCTGGCCGACCTGCGAGGCACCCGCGGCGATGGTGTTGTCGGTGGGGGAGTACAGCGCGTCGACCTTGCCCACGGCAGACTCGACGACGGACTGAATCTCGTTGGAGCTCGAGACGGTGAAGTCAGTGTACTCGAGGCCCAGCTTGTCGAGCTCCTTCTTGGCGGCCTTGATTTGGACGTCGGAGTTGGACTCGGCGGTGCAGTAGAGCAGGCCGACCTTCTTTACGTCGGGCAGGACCTTCTGCATCATCTCGAGCTGCTCGGCGACCGGGGTGAGGTCGGAAGCGCCCGTGACGTTGGTGCCGGGCTTGTCGTTGTCCTGGACCAGGCCGGAGGCGGCGTAGTCGGTGATGGCGCAGCCCACGATGGGGATATCGGCCGTGGCGCCGGCGGCAGCCTGCGCGGCGGGCGTGGCGATGGCATAAATCAGGTTGACGTTGTCGCCCACAAACTTGTCGGCAATGGACTTACACGTGGACTGGTCGTTCTGGGCGTTCTTCTGGTCGATCTTGACCTTAAGGCCGCTCTTCTTGATGGCCTTGACGAAGCCGTCGTTGGCGGCATCGAGCGCGGAGTGCTCGGTGAGCTGCAGAACGCCGATGGTGTAGTCGGAACCGGCGGCAGCGGAGCCGGAACCAGAGCTGCCGCCGCATCCGGCGAGTGGGGCGAGCGCGAGCAGGCCGGCGGAGACCAGAAGGCTCCTGCGGCTGATGGTGATGTCCTTCATATCATTACCCCCAGTATAAAAATGGCTGGAAACACTGCACTGGGACAAAGTGCAAGTGGAACTATAGTAGCGCTGATGTCCATTTTTACAACAGCCTGGCGGGTTTTTTAATACAGAATCGGATGGGCGGTACGGGTAGTCGAATGGGCGGCGGAGGGTCTTATGCGGCGGAGGAGGCGTCGTCCTCGTCCAGGGCGGCGAAGAGCTTCTTGCCGTCGAGCAGGCGCGTGCTGACGTTTCTCATACGGGCGATCTCGACGGTGCGCAGCGTATCGTCGGTGCCTCGGGCGTCGTAGACCGTTCCCAGCAGATACGAGATGCCATCGCGCTGCCTGATGGCAAAGGGACGGAGTGTCATCCGTGCTGCTTCGGTTTCGCCGCGTGTCGTGACGCTCGAAATATCAAAACTCACCGTGGTTCCGTGGTCGATGGCCTGCTCGACGAGCTCGCACGTGTCGATGCGCTTGATGGGCGTGCGCGTTGCCTTGGTAGCCTTGCTGCCTGCGCTTGGAGCGGGCTCGGGTGTGTCGAGGTAGCCGCGAACGTCGGCACTTGCCATGGCAACTAAGTGCTGCGCCATGCTCTTGCGGATAGCGATAGGCGTGGAGCGGTTGCGCATGACCATACCGTGGAGCCGGATGATCTCTTCGTCGGTGAGCGGGCGGGTAAGAAGTTTGTAGCCCACGCCGCGTTTGTACTCAATTTCGTATCCGGCATGGCGAAGCGCGGAGATGGCGGTGTAGATGCTGCGCCGCGCCGCCGAGATGGGCATGCGGGCGGGGTCGTCGGGATGGGCGAGGCGCCGGATCAACTCATCGGAAAGCATGGCCTTGTCCTCGCCGGTGTTTTCGCTCAAGAGCTGCAGGATGCGAACGGCGCGATAGGCTGCCATCGAGGCGGCGCCTCTAGTCGTGGTGTCGTAGGTTTCAACAGCGGCTTCGGTCATGGTGTCCACGTCCTTTCCGTTTTGGGTGGCGACGGTATGGAGCCTAGGACGTGGGGCTTTCCCAGGGGCGCAGGGCGCTCTGGGCGGTCGGTAGTCGTCGGCAAACGGCGGGTCGAGTTTTCAACAGCCCTGCTCAACTGACCAAAAACTTGCCAAAAGCTTGACGGATGCTGTTGAAAAAAAGCGTCTCTCGACCGATGTCGAGAGGCGCTTGTGCGATGAGCGTTGGCGTGTGGCGACGCGAGCTAGCGTCCGACGATTAGAAGTCGGCGTTGCCCACGGTGCGCGGGTGCGGCAGGACGTCGCGGATGTTGCCCACGCCGGTCAGATACATGACCAAGCGCTCGAAGCCCAGACCGTAGCCGGCGTGCTTGCAGGAACCGTAGCGGCGCAGGTCAAGGTAGTACTTGTACTGCTCGGGATTCATACCCAGGTCCTTGATGCGGGCCTCGAGCAGATCCAGGCGCTCCTCGCGCTGGGAGCCACCGATGATCTCGCCGATGCCCGGCACCAGGCAGTCGGCGGCGGCGACGGTCTTGCCGTCGTTGTTCATGCGCATGTAGAAGGCCTTGATCTCGGCCGGGTAGTCGGTCACAAAAGTCGGTCGCTTAAAGTGTTCCTCGGTCAGGAAACGCTCGTGCTCGGTTTGCAGGTCGATGCCCCAGCTCACGGGATAGTCAAACTTGTGACCGGCGGCGACGGCTTGCTCCAGGATTTCGACGGCCTCGGTATAGGTGACGCGGGCGAAGTCGGAGTTGGCGACATGGTCCAGGCGCTCGAGCAGACCCTTGTCCACAAACTTGTTGAGCATGTTGAGCTCGTCGGGGCAGGTGGCCATAACGTCCTTAAGGACGTACTTGAGCATGGCCTCGGCGTTGTCCATGTAGTCGTTGAGGTCGGCGAAGGCCATCTCGGGCTCGATCATCCAAAACTCGGCGGCGTGGCGCGTGGTGTTGGAGTTCTCGGCACGGAAGGTGGGGCCAAAGGTGTACACGTCGCCAAAGGCCATGGCAAAGTTCTCGGCATTGAGCTGGCCGGACACGGTGAGGCTTGCATGCTTGCCAAAGAAGTCCTGGCTCCAGTCGACCTCGCCGGACTCGGTGAGGGGCGGATTTTTGGGGTCGAGCGTGGTCACGCGGAACATCTCGCCGGCGCCCTCGCAGTCACTCGTGGTGATGATGGGGGTGTTGACGTAGACAAAGCCCTGCTCCTGGAAGAAGCGGTGGATGGCGGCAGCCGCGACAGAGCGGATGCGGAACACGGCGCGGAACAGGTTGGTGCGCGGACGCAGGTGCTGCTGGGTGCGCAGGAACTCGACGGTTGCGCGCTTCTTCTGCAGCGGGTAATCCGGGGCGCTCGTGCCCTCGACCTCGATGGAGGTGGCAGAAAGCTCGAAAGGCTGGGGCGCATCGGGGGTCAGCTTGACGGTGCCGGTGCAAATGAGTGCGGCCGAGACGTTTTGATGGGCGATCTCGTCGTAGTTGTCGAGTGCCTCGCGGTTCATGACGACCTGCAGGTCGCGGAAGCAGCTGCCGTCGTTGAGCGTAACAAAGCCAAAGTTCTTCATGTCGCGGACGGACTTGACCCAGCCGGCGACGGTGACGGTCTGGCCGCCGAGCGACTCGGCGTCGGCGTAGAGCTGCGCGATTTTGGTGCGGTTCACGTATCCTCCCATAACGGTTGAATGATAGTTATCCATACAGTTCGATATTCTAGCAGCTCGGCTCATTTGAGCTATACAGATAAAGCATTGGCGGGATGGTTTTTCAAACGAAAAGCGCCCGCGGCCAAATGGTCGCGGGCGCTTGACGAGGTGCCTTTTGGCTGTGTGGCGTGGGGCCTGGCTACTTGGTCTTGGCAACCAGCAGCGGGTCGCCAAGCTTGACGAGCGGGTTGCCGCCGATAAGCGTTCCAGACTCGCCGACATGGTCGATGCTCTTAAGACGATCGAGCTCGGAGACGATGACGGTCACGATGTCCTCGTGACCAGCGGCCTTAATGGCCTCGCGGTCGAAGCTGATGAGCGGCTGGCCTGCCTTGACCACATCGCCCATCTCGACAAAGCGGGCAAAACCCTTGCCGTTCATTTCCACGGTGCCCAGGCCAACATGGATGAACACGCGCAGGCCGTCCTCGGTAATCATGCCGATGGAGTGGTTGGTGACAGTGGTGGCACCGATGCGGCCGTTGGCGGGCGCATAGATGGTGCCGGTAATGGGCTCGATGCCATAGCCCTGGCCAAGCATGCCCGAGGCGATCGTCTCGTCGGGAACCTCGTTCAGGTTGACGAGCACGCCGTTGACGGGGGCATAGATGACGCCTTCGCGGGTAGCGAAGCTTGCTGCGGGCGGAACGGACGCCTCGCCGGTCGAGGTGAAGGTGGACTTAAGCGAATCGAGCAGACCCATAGTTGCCTCCAACTTAAATAGGCGCATATCGCGCGTTTGGTTTGCCGGAAACGTTTCACATGTGTTTCGCGGCTTGGTCAACGCCCCTATTCTACGCTGCTCAACGATACCTCTGAACTGGGATTATGTGATATATCAGTTGAAGGGAAACTTATTGCCGGAGTGTTTCTGCGCCACGGGTTCAAGTGGGGTACGCTTGAAGGCGAAAAACAAGGGCGCATAATTTGCGCGAAGGGAGCACATATGATTGTCGAGAACCATGCGCTGTGGGGCGAGGAGCCGACCGAGGATTATCCGGCGACGTTTACGTATTTGGGTGCCGAGCCGCTGCCCGAAAAACCGAATGGCCGCCGCCCCGCGGTGATCATCTGCGGCGGAGGCGGGTTTACGCATATCGCTCCGCACGAGCAGGACCCGGTGGCGTTTGCATTTTTGGATCGCGGCTACCAGGCCTTTGTGCTCAACTATGTCACGAGTTCTACGGGTGACGTGAGCTTTCCGCACCCCCAGGCAGATCTTGCCAAGATGGTCGCCACGGTGCGCGCCAACGCCGACGAGTGGCATGTCGATCCTAAGCGCGTGTGCGTCGTGGGCTTTTCTGCTGGCGGCATGATTTGCGCCTCGCTGGCAACACAGTGGAAGACCGGCCCCTTCGCGGCACTTGCCGGGGCGCGTCCGGACGACATTCGTCCCGATGCCGTGGTGCTGGGCTATCCATTGCTCGACTTTGCCTATGTGCGTGACATGCAGACGCGCGATCCGCGCATTGACTTGCGTGTGCCCAAGACGGGCGGCAAGACGGGGCGCGATTTGCTCAACGACTACCTGTCGATGGTGACGGGCGGCGAGGCAACTGACGAGCATCTGGCCGACATCTGCCCCACCACGCATGTTTCGCGTCAGATGCCACCGACCTTTGTGTGGGGCGTGTCCGACGACAAGACGGCGCCGATCGCGCAGGTCTACCCGTTTGCGCAGCGCATGGCCGAGGAGGGCGTTGCATGCGAGATGCACGTCTTCGACCAGGGTGGTCACGGCCTTTCGCTCGGCAACGCCAACACCGCGGTCGACAACGAGGACAAGCAGGTGGCAGTCCGTCCCTGGATCCGCCTAGCCTTCCGCTTCCTGGAGCGCCATCTGTAAGAGTAAGAGGGCCAGCCCCATCCCGTCCCTCATAACTTGCGGTGAAATAGTTCCAAATAAAGTCACGGGGCTTTAAACAGGAACTATTCCACCGCAACTTCGTTTTGATCTGTTGGAGACGGAGGAAAATGGATCATTTTGTCGAGGGAGCGGGCGGCTGTTTCTGCTCCCGCGGGAAACCACGTCCCGTTTGGGAAATCGTGACCCGTTTTGGGCGCAGATTCCGGGTCGCAGTTTCCCCGAGGGGCTCGATCGGGAAATCGCATCCCAGTCTGAGCGCCGATTCCGGGCTGCAGTTTCCGCTAGATGCCTCAACCGGAAAGCCCGTCCCGTTTAGGTGTTCCGGAGTGGGATTCGGTTTCCGCAACAGGCCCGTCTGGGAAGCAATGGCCCAGAATTCCCCTTGCACCGATCTGTCGATTGAACGTCGTTGTGTGTTCACGCTATCATGTAAGCTTAAAATTGGTTAGCCATGGCAAACGGTTAGCCATGGTGAACATAAATACAACGCCCTGCGGGCGCCGGGGGAGGAACACGGACGTGAAGCTCGATACACTCGAGATTGGAAAGGACGCCGTTGTCGCATCGGTGGCATCGGACGATCAGGCACTCCGACAGCATATTTTGGACATGGGTCTAACGCCGGGCACCGAAGTCACCATGATGAAGTACGCCCCCATGGGTGACCCGCTCGAGATCCGCCTGCGTGGCTACGAGTTGACACTGCGTAAGGACGATGCCGCTCGCATCGAGCTCGTGGGTATTCACGACACCGATACGGGTCCGCGCGCTAACGCCGCAATCGGCACGACGGAGCATCCGGCACTCGGCGAGGGGACGTATTCGCCCCGTGCGGCAAAGACGGCCGTGCCAGAGGGCGCGCCGCTGCACTTTGCCCTCGCCGGCAACCAAAACTGCGGCAAGACCACGTTATTCAACCAGCTGACGGGCTCCAACCAGCACGTCGGTAACTTTCCCGGCGTGACGGTCGACCGCAAAGATGGCACCATCCGTAACCATCCCGAGGCGAGCGTTACCGACCTGCCCGGCATTTACTCCCTGTCGCCGTACACAGGCGAGGAAGTCGTGAGCCGTCAGTTCATCCTCGACGAGCGTCCGGACGCCATCATCGACATCATTGACGCCACCAACATCGAGCGCAACCTGTACCTGACACTGCAGCTCATGGAGCTTGACCGTCCTATGGTCATCGCGCTCAACATGATGGACGAGGTGACCGCCAACGGCGGCGCCGTAGACGTCAACTTGCTCGAGAGCCTGTTGGGCGTGCCCGTTGTCCCCATTAGCGCTGCCCGCAACGAGGGCATCGGCGAGCTGGTGGACCACGCCCTGCACGTGGCGCGGTTCCGCGAGCGCCCTGGTCGCCTGGACTTTTGCGCGCCCGACGGTCCGGACGGCGGTGCGCTGCATCGCTGCATCCACGGTATTGCTAACCTGATCGAGGACCATGCCGTGACGGCGCACATCCCGGTGCGCTTTGCGGCGACCAAGCTGGTCGAGGGCGATGCGCTGGTAACCGAGGCGCTTCACCTGGATCGCAATGAGCTCGACGCTATCGAGCACATCATCACCCAGATGGAGGGCGAGGCCGGCACCGACCGCCTATCTGCGCTGGCCGATATGCGTTTTAGCTTTATCGGCGACGTGTGCGGGCGTTGCGTCGTCAAGCCGCACGAGAGCCGCGAGCACGTGCGCTCCGTCAAGATTGACCGCATCCTGACAGGTCGTTACACAGCCATTCCGGCGTTTCTGGTGATCATGGGCCTCGTCTTTTGGCTGACGTTTGGCGTGATCGGCGCGGCGTTGCAGGGACTCATGGAGGACGGTATCGCTGCCATCATCGCCTCGGCCGATGCGGGCCTCAAGGCGTTCGGTACCAACGACGTGGTGCGCTCGCTGGCTGTCGACGGCGTGCTTACGGGCGTGGGCAGTGTGCTGACCTTCCTGCCGATTATCGTCGTGCTCTTTTTGTTCCTCTCCATTCTGGAAGACTCCGGATACATGGCGCGCGTGGCCTTTGTCATGGATAAGGTGTTGCGTCGCTTTGGCCTGTCGGGCCGCAGTTTCGTGCCCATGCTCGTCGGTTTTGGCTGCACCGTGCCGGCTATCATGTCGACCCGTACGCTCCCATCCGAGCACGACCGCAAGATGACGGTCATGCTCACGCCGTTTATGAGCTGCTCAGCCAAGCTGCCGGTTTACGGCTTGCTGTGCGGGGCGTTTTTCCCGCAGGCGACGGTTCCCGCCATGGTCTCGCTCTATCTGATCGGTATCGTGGTCGGCTGCGTCGCGGCTTTGGTGCTCAACCGCACGGCATTTAAGGGCGACCCGGTGCCGTTTATCATGGAGCTCCCCAATTACCGCCTGCCGAGCGTCAAGACGACGGTGATGCTGGCATGGGATAAGGCCAAGGACTTCATCACCAAGGCCTTTACCATTATCTTTGCCGCGACCGTGGTCATCTGGTTCCTTCAGACGTTCGACATCCGCTTTAACGTGGTCGCCGATCAGTCGCAAAGCCTGCTTGCGGGCCTCGGCAGCATCATCGCGCCGGCGCTGGCGCCGCTTGGCTTTGGCGATTGGCGCGCATCCACGGCGCTCGTCACCGGACTTATCGCCAAGGAGAGTGTCATCTCGACCCTCACCGTGCTTTTGGGCGCGACCTCGCCCGCGGCACTGTCGACCATGTTTTCGCCGTTTACCGCTTACGTGTTCCTGGTCTTTACGTTGCTGTACCCGCCCTGCGTGGCGGCCATCGGCGCCGTCAGGAGCGAGTTGGGCGCGCGCTATGCCGTTGCCGTGTTCGCGTTTCAAGTGACGGTCGCCTGGATCGTGGCGTTTGTCGTGCATTCGGCGGGCATATTGCTGGGGTTGGCTTAGTTATTTATTGACGGCGCAACCTCTGTGTATCGAATTGTTTCGGTCCCGTGTCCGTTACTGACGGATGCGGGACCGTTGCTATATAATCGCCTCCGCTCAAAATGATTGGAGATGTTATATATGAGTCAGGCAAGGCAAGACGGCATCACGCTCAGGCAGTGGCTCCCACTCGTCGGGCTCACCTGCTGTGCGTTCGTGTTCAACACGTCGGAGTTTATGCCCATCGGCCTTTTGACTGATATCGCCGCGTCGTTCTCGCTCACCGAGGCCCAGGCGGGCATCATGATCTCGGTCTATGCCTGGGGCGTCATGCTGCTGTCGTTGCCGCTCATGGTGTTCGCTTCGCGTTTCGAGTTTAAGCGGATGCTGCTGGGCGTGCTTGCCGTGTTCTCGCTCGGTCAGTTCCTGTCCGCTGTGGCGCCGACCTATCCCATCCTGGTCTGCGCGCGCCTGGTGGTCGCTTGCGCACATGCCGTGTTCTGGTCAGTCGCCTCGATTATGGCCTCGCGCCTGGTCGACACTCGCCACGGCGCGCTCGCCATCAGCATGATCGCTACGGGCTCGTCCATCGCGCAGATCTTTGGCCTGCCTCTCGGTCGCGCCATTGGCTTGGCCGTGGGCTGGCGCATGACGTTTGCCGTGGTCGGGGGCCTCTCAGCCATCGCGGCCGTCTACCAGGCAGCGGTGTTCCCGGCCATGCCGGCGGGCGAGCGCTTTACCGTCAAACAGCTGCCCGAGCTGCTCAAGAGCCCGCTCCTCATCGCGCTCTACGCAGTCACGGTCTTCATGGCGACCGGCTATTACGCAAGCTACAGCTATATCGAGCCTTTCCTGGCTCAGGTCGCCCATGTCGACGCAAGCGCTATCACCATGACGCTGACGGCGTTCGGCTGCTCCGGTCTGCTCGGAAGCTGGCTGTTCGGCCGCCTGTTCGATGGGCATCGCTTCCCGTTCTTGGCTATCACGCTCTCCGGCGTGCCGGTGGCCCTGCTGCTCATGGGGCCGGCCGCATCGTCGCTCGTGACAGTGCTTGCCGTCTGCGCACTGTGGGGTTGCTGCGCCACGGCCTTTAACGTGGCGTTTCAGGCCGAGCTCATCAAGCACACGCCGGCAGATTCGTCGGCCGTCGCCATGTCGATCTTCTCGGGCCTGTTCAATCTGGGCATTGGCACGGGTACCGCGATCGGCGGAGCCGTGGTTTCGGGTCCCGGTATCGCCTGGATCGGCTTCGCGGGCGGGTCGATTGCCGTCGTGGGCGTCATCCTCGCTATCACGGTGATGTTCCCGGCCATACGCCGCGCAAAGCCTGTCGCCTAATCACGTTTCCTCATCAGTTGCGGTGGAATAGTTCCTGTTTAAGGCCTCTGAAGGTCCAAGCAGGAACTATTCCACCGCAACTTATTTTGGGGGAGGGGATGCGCGGCGGGCATACAATGGATGTCGTTGTGTTGCGCTTACCGGGAGGTTGCTATGTGGGCATACGAGACGACGTTCTATCAGATCTATCCGCTGGGCTTTTGCGGAGCTCCGCGCGAAAACGCCGCCTCCGTTGCCGAGGAAGAGCTCGCCCAGGCTGCCGATGCCACAGCTAGCCCCGATGCCCCCATCATGAAGATTGCCCAATGGGCCGACTACCTGCAGGAACTCGGTATTGGAGCTGTGCTCATCAATCCGCCGCTCGAGTCTGATAGCCACGGTTACGACACGCGCAGCCTGCGCCATATCGACCGCCGCCTGGGTGGGGATGCCGACTTTGCCGCCGTATGCGACACGCTGCATGCCCACGGCATCCGTGTGGTGCTCGACGCCGTCTTCAACCACGTCGGTCGCGGCTTTTGGGCCTTCCGCGATGTGCAGGAGCGTAAGTGGGACTCGCCCTACAAGGATTGGTTCCACATTAGCTTTGACGGCGACTCCTGCTATGGCGATGGCTTTTGGTATGAGGGCTGGGAAGGCCATTTTGAGCTTGTGAAGCTCAACCTGCAAAATCCCGCTGTGGTCGATTACCTGCTCGAGTCTGTGCACCGTTGGGCCGACGTCTTTGGCGTCGACGGCCTGCGCCTGGACGTCGCCTATATGCTCGACCGCGACTTTATGCGCCGCCTACACGCCTTTGCCCGTGAGCTCAAGCCCGACTTTGTGCTGATTGGCGAGACGCTCCACGGCGACTACAATCAGATCGTAAACGACGAGATGCTCGACTCCTGCACCAACTACGAGTGCTACAAGGGCCTGCACTCCAGCTTTAACTCGGTCAACATGTTCGAGATCGCCCATTCGTTGCACCGTCAGTTTGGCGGTGACCCGTGGTGCATCTACCGCGGCAAGCATTTGCTGTCGTTTGTCGACAACCACGATGTGCCGCGCCTGGCGAGCATCCTTACCGACAAGTCCTGCCTGCGCCCCGCCTATGGCATGCTGTTTGGCATGCCGGGCATTCCGTGCATCTACTATGGCAGCGAGTGGGGGATTCCTGGCGAAAAGGGCGGCCCCGATGGCGACTGGGCGCTGCGACCTGCGCTCGATGAGCCTGCGCCCAACGAGCTGACGGCCTTCATCAAGCAGCTGGCGCACCTGCGTTCGGCCGACGACGCGGCTGTCCGTGCTCTCAACTACGGTGCCTATCGCAACGTGGTGATCCAGAACAAGCAGCTGCTGTTCGAGCGTGCCTGCGACGACGCGACAGTGCTCGTGGCGGTCAATGCCGTGAACGAGCCCTATACCTTTGGAGCCGGCGAACTCAACGGCTCCTTCGTCGACCTGCTTGCCGACGATGCGCCCACGGTCGAGCTGACGGGTACCCTCGATCTTGCGCCCTACGAGGCGCGCTATCTGTTGAGGGCCTAGGCCATGGCTGCGTCCGACGAGGGCTATCAACATATTGAGCATGGGTTTGAGCCCGTGTTCGACCAGCACTCGCGCGTTTTGGTGCTCGGGTCGTTTCCCTCGGTGCTTTCGCGCGCCAATGCCTTTTATTACGGCAACCCCCAGAATCGCTTTTGGCGCGTGATGGCCGCGTGTCTCGGTGTGCCCGTGCC
Organism: uncultured Collinsella sp.; assembly: GCA_902475595.1. Taxonomy (GTDB): domain Bacteria; phylum Actinomycetota; class Coriobacteriia; order Coriobacteriales; family Coriobacteriaceae; genus Collinsella. The sequence goes on from CABRZT010000011.1 coordinate 28,847, forward strand.
GCCCAACGAGGGCGATTCTTTGGCAAGCGGTGAGCCCGCGACGCTCGACGCCTCGATTGCTGCCAAGCGATCCATGCTGCTGAACGGCGGCGTGGCCCTGTGGGATGTGATTGAGAGCTGCGACATTAAGGGCTCGAGTGACGCGAGCATTCGCAACGTTGTGCCAGCACATATCGAGTGCATTACGGGCAATGCGCCTATTGAGCTGGTGGTGTGTAATGGAGGTACGGCGGGGCGCCTCTATAAGCGCTATCTACAGGAGCGGACAGGCCTGCCCGCTGTCGTATTGCCGTCAACTAGTCCCGCTAACGCGGCTTGGCGTCTGGAACGTCTTGTTGAGCGTTGGCACGAAGCCGTTGACTGGATCGCACGGTAGTCTAGATTCTTGATTGAGCATGGGCGTCGAGGCGTTTGATGATGGCGCGCCAGATTGGTGCGGGCACGGCGGGCCTGGCGCGCACCATGCCGTCGGCATCGACGCTACCGGCATTGCCGCTGCCAAGCAGCTGCGCATGCTCTATGGAGCAGCCCATGCGAACGGCGCCTACGAGCTTGTCCATCGCTTCGGAAAATGGCCGGCGCAAGAGGCCCATACGCGGGGAGTGGCGAAGTGCCGCAATACCGCTGCCGGCACAGACGACAACGCCGCCACACCACAATTGGTCATGGCGCTCACATGCCTTGTGCAGACGAACGGCGGTCCCGCGCGCCTGCTTAGCGCCCTCTTGTGTGGCTCGAATCGCGGCATAGACGCGCGTTCCCGTACCGCCAAAGCGCTCAAGCGCCTGCTTGATAGCCGTCAACGTCTCATCGTCAGCCACATCTTCAATGGCCAGCACGATGCCATCGACTGCACCGGCATCATCCGCCTCCAAATCAACCGGGCGGGGGAGCGCGGTGCCAGAAAGCTGGGCATAGGCGGCGATGGCATCCTGCAGGTCCCAAAGCAAAAACTCAAGATCGGCGCTCTCGGGAATACTGACAAACGCGATGTTATGCAGTGCTTTTGGTGTATCGCCGCGTGCGGTCGTCTCCATGCCACCTCCTTTCCGGTTGGTTTCCGTTTAGGTTACACCGTCTGGTGGCGCTCCGCCGCGCTATCCTAGTGCAACCCTTACGAAAGGAACGCCATGCGTCTGCCCATGAATACCTCGCTTGCCACGCTCAAGCCCTCCGGCATCCGCCGGATCAACGCACTCGCCGCGCAGCATCCGGGATGCATCGCGCTCGCGCTCGGCGAGCCCGATTTTCCTACGCCCGATGTGATTAGCGCCGAGGTGACCGCCGCGCTGGACCGTGGTGACACGCATTATCCGCCCAACAACGGTCGCCCCGCCCTGCGCGAGGCGCTGTCCGCATATATGTGCGACGCGGGCCTGGCGTTTTCCGCCGACGAGGTCATCCTGACCGATGGTGCGACCGAGGCCCTGTCGGCTACGTTTATGGCCATGCTCAACCCCGGCGACGAGGTCATCATCCCCACGCCTGCCTTTGGCCTGTACGAGAGCATCGTCGTGGCCAACCACGCCAAGGCGGTCTTTTTGGATACGGAGCCTGCGCAATTCCAGATTGACGAGGACGCACTTCGTGCTTGCGTGACGCCGGCGACCAAGGCCATCGTCATCTGCACGCCCAACAATCCTACGGGTTGCATCCTCAACGCGGCTTCGCTCGACGCCGTGGCGCGCGTGGCAGAGCAGGCGGGCATCTACGTGGTCTGCGACGACGTATACAACCGCCTGGTTTATGTGGATGGCTACGAGCGCTTTGCCCAGCGTCACCCGGAGCTGCGTGAACAGACGGTCATCATCGAGAGCTTCTCCAAGCCCTGGTCCATGACCGGCTGGCGCCTGGGCTGGCTCGCGGCAGCGGCACCCGTCATCGCCGAGATCGCCAAGGCTCACCAATACCTAGTATCGAGCGCCGTCTCCTTCGAAATGGACGCCGCAGCCCGAGCCCTCACCGTCGACCCCACCCCCATGCTCGAAGTCTATCGAGCCCGCCGCGAGCGCGTACTCGCAGCCTTAGACGCCATGGGCCTCGACGTAGTAGAGCCCGCAGGAGCCTTCTACACTTTCCCGAGCATCAAAAAGTTCGGCCTAACCAGCGAAGCCTTCTGCATCAGAGCCATCAAAGAGGCCAACGTAGCCCTAGTCCCCGGAAACTGCTTCGGCACCGAAAGCCACATCCGCCTAAGCTACTGCGTCTCCGACAAAGACCTAGACGAAGGCCTCCACCGCCTGTCCACCTTCATTTCGACCTTATAGTCCTCAGGGACGCAACACATCAGCCCACCGACCCAAGCATTATGAGTGGGGCGCGCCGGCCAACGGCAACCCTGGCTGCCCCAAAGTCAACACAGGTCGCGCCGTCAAAGGCCAGGCGCAAGCTTTTCGTAGATTCCGCACGAGCCGAAGAGCACTAAATGTGCTCTTCGTGCGAGCCCAGGACCTGACCGAGCGAAAAGCTTGCGCCTGGCCTTTGGCGGCGCGACCGAGATGGTGGAATTGTGTACAGCTCGGTTTTCCGTTGACCGACGCCGGGGTCCCCGCCATAATATTTTCGGTTCACGCACGAATCCGCTGCCAGAGACAGCCGGCGCAAACGGGTCTTACCCGCGAGCTTAATGGGATATCCCGCCAGCCGAGGTGGTCGAGTAGATATGTCTTCTCGCCCCCGTCGCTCATGCAGCGCGGGGGCTTTCTTTTTGGACATGCCCCCGTCACGTCCTTGTGGCGGACCGTGCCCGGAAAGAATTCGAGGAGGTGTAATTCATGCCCCAGCAGTACAAAATCGACAAGGTTGCAGAGATCGAGTCCCGTATCGCCGAGAACGCCGGTCTGTTCGTCGTCAACTACAACGGTCTGACGGTTAAGCAGGCTCAGGAGCTGCGTCATCAGCTTCGCGAGTGCGGCGCCGAGATGAAGGTCTACAAGAACAACCTGGTCAAGATCGCCCTCAAGAACCAGGAGCAGCCCGAGATCGACGAGATCCTCGCCGGCCCCGTCGCTTATGTGTTCTACGAGACCGAGCCGGTCGAGGCCGCTAAGGCCCTTAAGGACTTCTCCGCTAAGTCCAAGGGCGTCCTTGAGATCAAGGGCGGTATCTCCGACGGCAAGGCCGTTTCCGCTGATGATGTTAAGGCTATCGCCGAGCTGCCCACCAAGGATCAGCTTCTCGGCCAGATCGCCGGTCTCATCTCCGGTTTCGCTCGCGACATCGCTGTCTGCGTCAACGGCGTTTCCTCTGGTCTCGCTCGTTCGATTCAGCAGGTCTCCGAGCAGAAGGCAGCCTAGTTGCTGTTTTCACCCGCGGCGGCAACGCCGCACCCCTGGCGCATTCGCGCCGTGTTTTAACTGATCTCCGTGCATCCGCACGGAAACCGAAAGGACTTAGAAATGGCTAAGCTTACCACCGATGAGATCATCGATGCTCTTAAGGAAATGACCCTTCTCGAGGCTTCCGAGCTCGTCAAGGCTATCGAGGACACCTTCGGCGTTTCCGCCGCTGCTCCTGCCGCTGTTGTCGCCGCTCCCGCTGCTGGCGCTGCTGAGGCCGAGGAGAAGACCGAGTTTGACGTCGTGCTCGAGGGCTTCGGCGACAACAAGATCCAGGTCATCAAGGCCGTCCGTGAGCTCACCAATCTTGGCCTGAAGGAGGCCAAGGAGGTCGTCGAGGGCGCTCCCAAGGCTGTTCTCGAGGGTGCCAAGAAGGAGGACGCCGAGGCTGCCAAGGAGAAGCTCGAGGCTGCTGGCGCTGCTGTCACCCTCAAGTAATCAGGCTTTCTCGCCAGATTTCTTTAAAGACGGGGTTCGCATTGCGAGCCCCGTCTTTTTTGTTTTTCGGTCCCTCGGCATCGGTTGCTCAAACTGCCATATTCTGTGATTTGTGTCGTATCGGGTGCCCTGCCGTTGGGCAATAAAATTGCACCATTCGAGCAATAATTTGCGTTGACCTGCTGAAGAATTGCCTCTGCCTTGTAGCGACATATAGTTCCAGCGGTAAGATGCTTGGGTATCGCAATTTGGTCTGCGGCTGTGTGTCGCACGCATGGGGCGCTTTTGCGCCTGCGAAAGGATCTTTGAATAACATGAAGGCAATCATCCCCGCCGCCGGTCTTGGCACGCGTTTTCTGCCTGGCACCAAGTGCACGCCCAAAGAGATGCTGCCGGTGCTCGACAAGCCCGTCATTCAGTACGTCGTCGAGGAGGCGCTCGACCCCGAGGAAGTCGACGACGCCATCATCGTTACATCTCCCGGTAAGCCCGAGCTACTGAACTACTTCCAGCCCGATCGCTCGCTCGAGAACCTGCTGCGCGAGCGCGGCAAGAACGCCTATGCCGACGCCGTCGCCCACGCTGGCGGTATGCCGGTTGACTTCCGTTATCAGTACGAGCCCAAGGGCCTCGGTCATGCTATTCGCTCTGCTGCCGACGCCGTGGCAGGGGAGAACTTTCTAGTTCTTCTGGGCGACTACGTTGTGCCTAACCGCGACATCTGCGACAAGATGCTCGCCGTTTCCAAGGAGCACGGTGGCGCTTCGGTTATCGCCGTCGCTGCTTGCTCGCCCGAGGAAGTCAGCCGCTACGGCGTTATCGCCGGTGAGCGCGTCGGTTCGCTCGAGGGTGCCGAGGACGTTGCCGATGCAGAGCCGGGCGCTGTCTGGCGCATCGGCGGTCTGGTCGAGAAGCCCGCTCCCGAGGCGGCTCCGTCCAACCTGTACATCGTCGGTCGCTACTTGCTGAGCCCGCTGGTCATGGACCTGCTGGCAGATCAGCAGGCCGGCAAGGGCGGCGAGATCCAGCTCACCGACGCAATGGCCCGTTCGCTCGACCGTGAGGCCATGTATGCCGTCGTCATCGACCCGCTGTCGGGCTACGACACCGGCACTCCCTCTGGCTGGATGGCCACCAACGCCCTCATGGCTGCAAGCGATCCCCGCTTTGCCGATGCCTTCTGGGACGCCATCGACGAGCGCGGCGGATTGATGCGCAAGTAAGCCTTCGGACATCGACATTTACGGGCGCGGACCTCGGTTCGCGCCCGTTTTTTATAAGAGCTGCGATTGCCGGCTCTCTGTTCACAGAAAATATATGAACATATGTTCGATACACACCCATCTACCTGCGTGTTTTCTGTCGAAAAACTTTGCTACTCCAAAAACTCAATCGCGTCAAGGCTTTTCTTGCCCAACGGTCGGTACCTGATAAACTATTAGGTTGCGATAACTGGCGAAGCTATGCCTCGCCAACCCACCGAGCATTTCCGTGAAGGAGGAAAAACCTGGTGACCTACGCATACACTGCCACTGAGCGCAAGCGCGTCAGCTTCGGGAAAATCCCGGAGGCCATGGAGCTCCCCAACCTTATCTCTGTTCAAAGGGAATCCTTTGAGCGTTTTAAGGACGAGGGCCTTCGTGAGGCGTTCAAGGAATCCAGCCCCATCCAGAGCCAGAACCATGTTCTCGAGGTTACCTTCGGCGAGCATCAGTTCGGCGACCCCGCGCACACCGTCGAGGAGTGCCGCGAGAAGGACATGACCTATCAGGCCCCGCTTCTGACCGACGTCCGTCTCACCAACAAGGAGACCGGCGAGATCAAGGAGCAGCTCGTCTTCATGGGCGACTTCCCCATGATGACCGATCAGGGCACCTTCATCATCAACGGTACCGAGCGTATCGTCGTCTCGCAGCTCGTCCGCTCCCCGGGCGTGTACTACAGCTCCGAGATGGATTCGGGCAAGCAGATCTACAAGGCCCAGATCATCCCGTCCCGCGGTGCCTGGCTTGAGTTTGAGGTCGACAAGCGCGACCAGCTCATGGTCTCCATCGACCGTAAGCGCAAGCAGAGCGCCACGATGTTCCTGCGCGCCCTTGGCATTGCCGTCACCAACGACGACATCATCGAGCTGCTCGGCAACTCCGATGTAATTAAGCGCACCCTGGAGCGCGACACCGCCCTCACCCGCGAGGATGCCCTTATCGAGATCTACCGTCGCCTGCGCCCGGGCGAGCCTCCCACCGTGGACGCTTCCCGCAGCCTGCTCGAGGGCCTGCTCTTCAACCCGCAGCGCTACGATCTGGCCCGCGTCGGTCGTTACAAGGTTAACAAGAAGCTCAACCTCACCACCGAGGAAGAGGTCACGGTGCTCACCGACGAGGATATCGTCGCGACGCTGCGCTACCTGCTGTCCCTCGCTGCCGGCGAGCAGGGCTTCAAGGTCGACGACATCGACCACTTTGGCAACCGCCGCATCCGCACCGTCGGCGAGCTCGTCGCCAACCAGTTCCGTATCGGCATGAGCCGTATGGAGCGCGTCGTCCGTGAGCGCATGAGCTCCCAGGACATCGACGAGATCACCCCGCAGTCGCTCATCAACATCCGTCCGATCGTGGCCTCCATCAAGGAGTTCTTCGGTTCCTCGCAGCTCTCGCAGTTCATGGACCAGGCGAACCCCCTGACCGGTCTGACCCACAAGCGCCGTCTGTCCGCACTCGGCCCTGGCGGTCTTGCCGGCCACAAGTCGGGCTCCAGCCGCCGCACCAACGTGCCGACGGCCGTCCGCGACGTTCACAACTCGCACTACAGCCGCATGTGCCCGATCGAGACCCCCGAAGGCCCCAACATCGGCCTGATCGGCTCGCTCGCCCTCTACGCCCGCGTCAACGAGTACGGCTTCATCGAGGCTCCGTTCCGTCGCGTCGAGAACGGCGTTGCCACCGACCAGATCGACTGGATGACCGCTGACGAGGAAGAGAAGCACGTTATCGCGCCGGCCAACACGCCGCTCGATCCCAAGACCAACGAGTTCATCACGACCGATGCCGAGGGCAAGATCGTCCGCCCGCACACCGTGATCGCCCGTACCCGCGACTTCGACGGCTCCTTCGGCGCTCCCGCCGACGTGCCTGTCGAGGACGTCGACTACATGGACGTCTCGCCGCGTCAGATGCTCTCCGTCGCAGCCACGCTGATCCCGTTCCTCGAGCACGACGACGCCAAGCGTACGCTGATGGGCGCTAACATGCAGCGTCAGGCCGTGCCGCTGGTTCACCCTGCCGCTCCCTATGTCGGTACCGGCATGGAGCGCCGCGCCGCCCTGGACTCCGGCGAGGTCACCCTGGCCAAGAACGCCGGCGAGGTCATCTTTGCCGACGCCGCCAAGATTATCGTCAAGCATGCCGGCGGCATGGACGAGTATCACCTGGCCAAGTACCAGCGCTCCAACCAGTCTACCTGCATCAACCACCGTCCGCTCGTGCGCGTCGGTGACACCGTTGAGCAGGGCGAGCCCCTGGCTGACGGTCCTTCGACCGATCATGGCGAGCTCGCACTGGGTCAGAACCTCACCGTGGCATACATGCCGTGGGAAGGCTTTAACTACGAGGACGGTATCGTCGTGTCCGAGCGCCTGGTGGCCGAGGACCTGCTGACGACCATCAACATCACCCGTCACGAGATCGATGCCCGCGACACCAAGCTCGGCCCCGAGGAGATCACCCGCGAGATCCCGAACCTCTCCGAGGATATGCTTGCTAACCTCGACGAGGACGGCATTATCCGCATCGGCGCTGAGGTCGGCCCTGGCGACATCCTGGTCGGCAAGGTCACGCCTAAGGGTGAGAGCGCTCTGACCGCCGAGGAGCGCCTGCTGCGCGCCATCTTCGGTGCCAAGGCCCACGACGTCCGCGACACCTCCCTTAAGATGCCTCACGGCGCTTACGGCCGCGTCATCGACGTCGTCCGCTTTAGCCGCGAGAACGGCGACGATCTGGCCCCCGGCGTCAACGAGCAGGTGCGCGTCTACGTCGCCCAGCGTCGTAAGATCCAGCAGGGCGATAAGATCGCCGGCCGCCACGGCAACAAGGGTGTTATCTGTAACGTTCTGCCGGTCGAGGACATGCCCTACATGGCTGACGGTACCCCGATCGACGTTATCCTCAACCCGCTGGGCGTTCCTTCGCGTATGAACGTCGGCCAGCTGCTCGAGTGCCACCTTGGCTGGGCTGCTGCCTGCGGTTGGGATACCGAGCAGGCCGACTCCGACAAGTACGTCCCCGGTCCGTTCTTCACCGCGACGCCCGTCTTCGACGGCGCCAAGGAGGACGAGATCGCCGAGGTCATCCGTCGTGCCAACAAGAACATGCTCAACAAGGCCACCGCTGCCTTTGGCGATCACATGCGTCCCGAGTTTGTCACCCAGCTTGACGAGCGCGGCAAGACCCGTCTGTTCGACGGCCGCACCGGCGAGGAGTTCCGCGAGCCCATTACCGTGGGTACGTCCTACATCCTTAAGCTCGGCCACATGGTCGACGACAAGATCCACGCCCGTTCGACCGGCCCTTACAGCCTGGTTACCCAGCAGCCTCTGGGCGGCAAGGCCCAGTTCGGCGGCCAGCGCTTCGGCGAGATGGAAGTTTGGGCACTGTACGCATACGGTGCTTCCAACGTCCTGCAGGAGATCCTGACCGTCAAGTCCGACGATACCGTGGGCCGCGTCAAGACCTACGAGTCCATCGTCAAGGGCGAGAACGTTCCGGTTCCGGGTATCCCCGAGTCCTTCAAGGTTCTCGTCAAGGAGATTCGTTCGCTCGCACTGGACATCGAGCCCATGCACGATGCCGACGAGGACGCCTCCGCCCCTGTGACCGCCGAGGAGACCTCTGCTCTCGACGACCTGGCTGCGCTCGCCGGCGTTGACGCCGACGTCGAGGCCGAGGATGCCGAGACCGCCGAGGCACCCGAGGCTGTCGCCGCCACGACCACTGATAAGGAGTAGTTGACTGTGGCAGATTTCGAAGCTACTGATTTTGACTCGGTAAAGATCTCCCTTGCCTCCGCCGACCAGATCCGTTCCTGGTCGCACGGTGAGGTCAAGAAGCCGGAGACCATCAATTACCGTACCCTCAAGCCCGAGAAGGACGGCCTGTTCTGCGAGAAGATTTTCGGTCCCGCCAAGGACTGGGAGTGCTCCTGCGGCAAGTACAAGGGCATCCGCTTTAAGGGCATCGTTTGCGAGCGCTGCGGCGTCGAGGTCACCTCGGCCAAGGTGCGTCGCGACCGCATGGGCCACATCGAGCTCGCCGCTCCCGTGTCCCACATCTGGTACTTCAAGAGCCCCACGAGCTTCCCGATGAGCCGTATGCTCGACATCAAGTCCAAGGACCTCGAGAAGGTTCTGTACTTTGCCAGCTACATCATCACCGAGGTCGACTACGAGGCTCGCGAGGCCGACGCCGACGACCTGCGCGAGGAGCTCGCCGCCGATCTGGAAGAGATCGATGCCGAGTGCGCCCGCCAGATCGAGTCCCTCAAGGAGCAGGGCGACCCCGAGAACTTTGACGAGTTCTCCGACGAGGAGCCGCTGACCCCCGAGGAGATCGCCTCCGGCATCGTCGACATCGAGGAAGAGTGCAAGGACGAGAAGCAGCTCCGCACGGACGCCTTCAACGCCTTCATGAAGCTCACCGAGCGCGACCTCATCTCCGATGAGCCGCTGTTCCGCGAGATGACCCGTTACTACTCCATGTACTTCAAGGGTGGTATGGGTGCCGAGGCCGTCCGCGACCTGCTCGCTGCCATCGACCTCCCCTCCGAGGCCGAGAAGCTCAAGGCCATCATCGCCGACGAGGATTCCCAGAAGCAGAAGCGCGAGAAGGCCGTCAAGCGCCTTGAGGTCGTTGACGCCTTCCTGAAGGGCGGCAACAGCCCCGCGAACATGATCCTGGACGTCATCCCGGTCATTCCGCCCGATCTGCGCCCGATGGTCCAGCTCGACGGCGGCCGCTTCGCCGCGTCCGACCTCAACGACCTGTATCGTCGCGTGATCAACCGTAACAACCGACTCAAGCGCCTGCTCGACCTGGACGCCCCCGCGATCATCGTGAACAACGAGAAGCGCATGCTCCAGGAGTCCGTGGACGCCCTGTTCGACAACGGCCGTCGTGGTCGCCCGGTCTCTGGCCGTGGCGGTCGCCCGCTCAAGTCGCTCGCCGAGGCCCTCAAGGGCAAGCAGGGTCGTTTCCGTCAGAACCTGCTGGGTAAGCGTGTCGACTACTCCGGCCGTTCGGTTATCGTTACCGACCCCAAGCTGCTGCTGCACCAGTGCGGTCTGCCCAAGACCATGGCGCTGGAGCTCTTCAAGCCCTTCGTCATGAAGCGCCTGGTCGAGCTTGGCAAGGTCGAGAACATCAAGGGTGCCAAGCGCGCTATCGACCGCGGTGCCACCTTTGTGTGGGACATCCTCGAAGAGGTCATCGACGGCCGCGTCGTGCTGCTCAACCGTGCACCGACCCTGCACCGTCTGTCCATCCAGGCCTTTGAGCCGGTGCTGGTCGAGGGCAAGGCTATCCACCTGCATCCGCTGGTCTGCTCGCCCTTCAACGCCGACTTCGACGGCGACCAGATGTCTGTCCACGTGCCGCTGTCCAGCCAGGCTCAGGCCGAGGCCCGCGTGCTCATGCTCTCTGCGAACAACCTGCGCTCGCCGGCATCCGGCAAGCCGGTTAACATCCCCTCGCAGGACATGATCATCGGTGTGTACTACCTGACCCAGGTCCGCGACGGTCTGCCGGGCGAGAACCACGTGTTCGCCAGCTTCGACGACGCGCTGCACGCCTATGACTGCCGCTCCGAGGTCGACATGCAGGCCAAGATTCAGGTCCGCGTGTCCGCTGCCGACGCCAATGTCATCAACGAGGACGGCACCCGTATCTTCCGCGTTAAGAACGGCAAGAACGAGTTTGTCGACTACGACGTCACCGGCAACAAGACCGCGCGCTTCGAGACCTCCATCGGCCGCATCATCTTCAACCGCCAGTGCCTGCCCGAAGACTATGAGTTCATGAACTACAAGATGGTCAAGGGCGACGTGGCCAAGCTGGTTGCGGACTGCTGCGATCGTTACCCCGAGGCCAAGGTCGGTCCGATCCTCGACGCCATCAAGTACTCTGGCTTCCACTACGCTACCCGCGCCGGCCTCACCATCTCGGTGTGGGACGCTCTCATCCCTGCCGAGAAGCAGGAGCTGCTCGATCGCGCCCAAGCCAACGTCGACCAGATCAACGAGTACTTCGAGGAGGGCTTCATCAACGAGACGGAGCGCCACATCGAAGTCGTTAACGAGTGGACCGCTTGTACCGACAAGGTCGCAGCGCTCATGCTCGATATGTTCGACGAGGAGAACCCGCTGTACATGATGGCCGACTCCGGCGCCCGTGGTTCTAAGACCCAGCTGCGTCAGCTCGGCGGCATGCGTGGCCTGATGGCAGACATGTCCGGCGAGACGATCGACCTTCCTATTAAGGCGAACTTCCGCGAGGGCCTGCTGCCGCTCGAGTACTTCATTTCGACCTACGGCGCCCGTAAGGGCCTGGTCGATACCGCATCCCACACCTCGGACTCTGGTTACCTGACCCGTCGTCTGGTCGACGTGGCCCAGGACGTCATCGTCCGCGAGGAGGATTGCGGTACGCACGAGGGCGTCACCTACAACCTCATCATCCCCGGCACCACTGACCTCAACACCGACCTCGTCGGCCGTTGCTTCATCGAGGACGTCGTGGCTCCCGATGGCACCGTGCTCTTTGAGCAGGACGGCTACATCGAGAAGGTCGCCGACATCCAGAAGATGGTCGATGCGGGCCTCAAGAAGGTCAAGCTTCGCGCGCTGCTCACCTGCCGCTCCAAGTACGGCGTGTGCCAGAAGTGCTACGGCTGGGATCTTTCCACCCGTCGTCCGGTCGCCATCGGTACTGCCGTCGGCATTATTGCCGCCCAGTCCATCGGCGAGCCCGGTACGCAGCTTACGATGCGTACCATTCACTCCGGCGGCGTCGCTGGCGTCGACGATATTACGCAGGGTCTGCCTACGGTCAGCCGTATGTTCGATATCGTCGGCAACGTCAACGAGAAGATCCTGGGTCGCGAGGCCGAGCTGGCTCCGTACTCCGGCCACCTCTCGATTAAGCCCGAGAAGTCCGAGTACGTGCTGACGCTCACCGACTCCGAGGATCACACCCGTGTCCTCGACGAGCGTCGCGTCCCCGCTTCGGTGCGCTTTATGCCCGAGATCGAGGACGGCTGCGAGGTTCGCGCCGGCGACCAGATCACCAAGGGCTTCGTCAACTTCCGCAACCTGCGTAAGCTGACCGACATCGAGTCGACGATGCACACCTTCGTCGAGAGCGTCAAGGACGTCTACACCAGCCAGGGCGTCGACCTGAACGACAAGCACATCGAGGTGCTCGCACGTCAGATGCTGCGTCGCGTTCAGATCACCAACCCCGGCGACTCCAAGTACCTGCTTGGTCAGTACGTCGACCGCTACGAGTTTGCTGACGAGGTCGAGCGCGTTGCCCGTCTGGGCGGTCAGGCTCCTGTGGCCGAGCCTGTCATCCTGGGTACGCTCAAGGTCGCGTCCAACATCGACTCCTGGCTGTCGAGCGCTTCGTTCATCCGTACCGCTGGCGTCCTTACCGAGGCTGCCATCGAGGGCAAGGTCGACCACCTGCTCGACCTTAAGTCCAACGTCATCGTCGGTAAGAAGATCCCGGCCGGTACCGGCCTCAAGCCGTACGCCAACGCTAAGCTGACGTATCGTACGGCCGACGGCTATGTCGACATCGACGGCCCGGCTTCGCCCAACGCCAAGTCGCTGCCCGAGTGGGCTCCTGTGGAGCTCAAGGACCTGGACGAGCAGCTCCCGCAGCAGCTCGACTGGGCCGGCTACGACGAGTTCGGTGGTGCTGACGGTTCGTTCACCCGCAACGGCCACACCATCTCCGCCGAGAAGGCTCGTCTGTACCTGTTCGACGACCTGGGCGTGTCGCAGCGCTGGACCAACAAGTTCAGCGAGGTTGGCATCGAGACGGTCGGCGACCTGGTTGGCAAGTCCGAGGAGGATCTGCTGCGCATCGATGGCATCGGTGCCAAGGCGATCGAGGAGCTCCGTGACGGCCTCGAGGCCCACGATCTGCTCTACATCCTCGAGAACAACGACGACGTTGCCGACGAGGAAGACCTCTCGCAGCTGCTGCAGATGGTCTTTAGCCCCGACGGTCCGGACGATATCCTGCTGGGTACCTCCGCTCCGACGCATCACGCCGACGCCGACGAGGAGCTCCTGGGCGCCCCGATCGACGACAAGAAGGCTCCCGCCAACGGCGCGATCAACGAGGACATGGCTTCCCTCGACGAGCTGCTTAACCAGCTCGTGGACACCGACGACGCCGAAGAGGCCAAGGACAACGACGAGGAGTAATTTCCTAGTACGTTAACCGTCCTTCCAAAGACCCGCTTCCCAACAGGGGAGCGGGTCTTTTTTGTTGAAGAAAACCTGCCAAAAGGGGATAGGTTTATTTTGGTAGGTTATTCCTGCTTGAATTTGAAACATTTCGTTCGGTCAAAGCGTATCTATGGTGAGGGCCTCAGAAAGAATCATTAACGTCACCGGGAGGTGATTATGGAAGAACAAGCATTTAGACAGGCGGTCGAGGATCACCGTGATGTCGTGTTTCGAATCGCATTGACGTACCTGCGCGATCGTGCCGATGCCGACGATATTGCCCAGGATGTCTTTCTTAAGTTGCTTAAAAGCGATGGAAACTTTGAAAGTTGGGAACATCTTCGCCGCTGGCTTATCCGGGTCACGATCAATGAATGCAAATCGCTCTTTCGAAAGCCATGGAGGCGTGTGGAGGATATTGAGAACCTGGCCGATTCGCTTTCGGCGGCGCAGGATGAGACCAAGGCGGTCCTGTCAGACGTTATGCGACTTCCGGAGCGATTCCGTGTTCCCATCGTGCTCTATTACTATCTGGGCTTTTCGACCTCAGAGATTGCCGAGTTGTTGCATGTACCAGCCGCGACCGTTCGAACGCGTTTAGCTCGTGGTCGATCGAAGCTCAAATTCATCCTAGAGGAGGGCGACCGTGAAATCCAATCAAATCAAGCAGGCCTTCGAGTCCATCCAAGCCGATAGCAATCTTGCAGATCGCGTCCTTAATACCGCTGCGGGTGAGCCGCTTCATCGAAAGGGCCACGCGAAGCCTCTGTATGTTGCCGTAATCGGATGTCTTGTCGGAGTGTTGGCGACCGGAGGGGTCGCCTACGCAGTTATCAATTCCAGCTATTTTGCCTCAGCCTGGGGAAACCACGGCAACGGGGATTCCATTACCTGGACCAACGGCGGTTCATCGGGGACTAAATACACCTACACCAGAGAGTTTGGTGACGGCATTGCGCCCCAAAGCCTGGAGGGCACAGTCCAGAAGGTTAATCTGTCCGTCGAGGGTAACGGCTATACGCTTGATATCCATGAGATGGCTATCGATAAAAACGGTTGCGGTGCCGTGACGTTTACGCTGTCCAATCCAAATGGCGTTAACTACTACAAGCCGGCAGCAGAGACAGGCGAACTTGTTCTCTATGGTGAAGAAGAACAAGGCATCGGCACGCCCAGCATGAACTTCGGCGAGGAATGGGCTGACACACGCTGCACCATTGATAAGGACACATCAAGCGGCACGGTCATTAACGGCACGATGTACTTTGCATCTTGGAATCGCGATCGAGATTTACGACGCGCTGTCACTTGGAATATCTCCTGGACAGAGGGCGAAGGCGAGGATGCGAAGCCATTCGAGGCATCGACGCCCGAGTTTAGCGTCGGAGCGTACGTCGATACAAAGGAACTCCGCTCCGATGACTCGCCTCTCGAGATCAGCCCGTTTTCCATCCAGACGCACATCGATGATCTGGGCATTGACGCAGTCACGAAAAAGTTGACCGTTACCTACAAGGATGGATCGGAGCAGATCATCGAAGATGATACTGCGGGCGCGTACAATTTCTATGTCTCGCTGACGCGCAATAGCGGAGAGAACATCTCGGTGCCGACAAAACTGATCAATGTCGATCAAGTGGTCTCGGTAACCCTTGAGGGCACGAGGTACACATCAACAGGAGAGACCGAAACAGAAATACCCTTTACCATCGTCTATTCGTAAAGTCTGGGCCGTTTCCCAAGGGGGGAAGCGGCCTTTTTAGCGTTATATAGACGAGTGGATTGGACGTTATTCGTCTGATTCTCGGAAGAACGTGGCAAATGGATGCGGATCACCGTGAAGAGTGGCGTTTTCCCAGATAAAACCGACCAAAATAAACCTGTCCCTTTTTGGCAGGGAACGTTGCCCCGACGAGCACGTCGGATTCCCGGTCCGGGCGGCCCGCTGTTTAAGTTTGTCGCGAGTTCCGCACGCAAAGGAAAGCACTTAATGTGCTTTCCGTCTTGCGCAG
>CABRZT010000012.1:0-44030 GCA_902475595.1 uncultured Collinsella sp.
CCGACTTTGACCAGGCGCTCTTTACCTGGGCACGCGACCATCACGCCGAGTTCCACAAGCAACTCGGTGAGGGGATTTATTTGTAGAGGCAAAAGACACTCACAGCCAACTCCTCCGCATCACCTATCCCTCGTCGCCGGCGTCGTACACGATATCGAGGCCACAAACAGGGCATTTCTCCGGATACACCGGCATATGAACGCCCGTACGTTTCCTCACTTCGTCGCTGAACCTGTCACGTGCATCGATGAACCGAATGTCGAGACACGGTATTTGCGAGCCGCAGCAAGGGCAGGCGACGACAAACGACCCGCAATCAACTTCTACGCCCGGAAACATATTGTTGTCGATAAGGGCACACGGCAGTTTTCCGTACTTCCCCATCGCAATATCGCCTCGCCAGCTCATACATGCCCCTTCTCGCTATACAAATCAGGAAGAGCATGCACCGGCGGGCGGGCGCGAGATTGCATCGCCACGCGATCCGATCAAACAACACGATCGTCAAAGAATGCCAAAGCCAAATACGCTAATACGGCAGAAGCCCCGCCTTTTCACGCTTCTTTTCCGAGCGATCGAACTCAATGCGATGGGCCTCAAGAAACACCGTATCGGGTCGCCACTGACGCTCATTCGGCTGCCTTAGCGTCGCACCCGCAAAGGAAGCGTAGTCGGTCTTATCCAGCAGGTACGATCCGCACAGCCGATATTCGCCGCAAACAGGCTCAAACGAAATCAGGTGAGCATCAAATAGGGAATGAAGATCGCGCCGAAGCAGAATGCCGTTGCTGGCAACCTGCGATTTGGGTCCCGAGTAATTCTCGATATGTGCAGCCTCCAGAGCTTCGCTGACGCCGCAGTCCGACACCGCGCAACGGCCATCATAGGCGGCAACGAGCTGCTTGCGGAACCATTGCTGCCCCAATCGCTCGCGCCTTAACGCATAGCGGACCTTTTCGTCGTC
This sequence comes from uncultured Collinsella sp., assembly GCA_902475595.1. Taxonomy (GTDB): domain Bacteria; phylum Actinomycetota; class Coriobacteriia; order Coriobacteriales; family Coriobacteriaceae; genus Collinsella. The sequence goes on from CABRZT010000012.1 coordinate 965, forward strand.
GGTCACACCCTGTCCGGCAAACTCAATATCGACGGGTATGTGCTTCAGATAACTCATGTCGGGCGCAAAACGAGGGTCCGGTCCGCCTTTATGAACAGGACCGTGCAGAACAAACCATCCGTTTTCGGGCTCGAACCGCTCAACAAACGCAAGGCCGAGCACCTTATAGCCCACCTCGGTTGCAAATATGACTCCGACTGGGACGCCACATTCCATGCAGTTGAGCATTTTACGGTTGTAATTCTGGTCTCGAAAACCAACGGTACCCGGCGCTTGAACCGAGTACTTAATGACCCACGTACCATCGTCCAAATAGAGCGGAGGCACATCGGTGTAGAAGCTCTTTTTAGAGTTATGGACCGAGAGCGCAAAGATCTTATTGGGGTCTTGCTTCACCCGATCCTGGCCCGGCCAGAAGATCCCTGAATCCCGCGTTACGGGAAAGAAGTCCGAGCCAATTCTCAAACGATACTGATACTGAGGGCTATCTTCCTTGGTGTGGTGCGGAAGGCTGGTCCAAACGCCGCCGCGTTGCTCCTCACCCAGAAACCACTCCCATGCCTCAACGTATTCGGAAGGCACGAGACTGCAGGCACGGTCATAGCTTGGTCCATCCATCAACGGAACAGCAAGGTCAATGTCGTTCATCGCCAGCACCTACAACCATACGAACGCGAGTCATACCCCTCAATAATATGGTCGAGAGTCAATTATTACGAGATCTCATTCCGCGATCGGCACATCGTTGATGCTCTCGGTTTGCCGCTGGCGCGCTTGTACCCCGCTACCCCACTTCCCTGTATACTGATGTAGCACGTGTTTCATCCGGGCTTGTTGGGCCGGATTGTTCATGAGAGGGTCTTATGGCTGCTTCGAATCCGCCTAAGGGGAGCGTTTCTTCTTCGTCCATCAAGCCGGTTACGCGCAAGGCTGTGCGTTGCCAGCGCGAGGTCGCTTGGCTTGTCACGCAGGCGGCGGGCAGGCTTGTGGCGACCACTCAGGACGTCAATGCGCCTACGCCGAGCTTTGTGTTAGCGGCGGCGCTGGATTTTGTGCGCCAATTGGAGCTTGCCGCACAGGATGCCAGCGGCCACCTCGACTACCAGAATGTTATGGCGCCCGACCTGCAAACGTTCTGCCACATGGCCAAGTTGCCCGCCGCACCCAATGCGCTTTCGGACGCAGGCTACATGTTTACGCTTTCGGGCGCGGACCTTATCCGCGACATCTATGCATACTGCAGCGAGCTCGCCGAGCGCCACGTCTTTGACGCGGCTGAAGTCAAACCGGGATATGTCATCAAGCTGGTTCTTAGGCTGTTCTTGATGGACGGGTTCGGGGCCATGCCGGCGTAAGCCGAGTCTTTAGCATCACCGTCGACTGAGCAACAACCGCTTTACCTTAGTGGGCGCCAATTGAGGGTCGATTATTGGGTCGCCTCGTCCACTAACGCATTTATTCCACGCGCTCTGACAGTCGATACTTGCGGTTGCGGCTTGTCAACGGCGCCGTCGGCTCAATCTCGCCCTGCTCAATGAGCGCATTGACGCGTGCCCTGACCTGGGAAACCGTGAGTCCCGTGCGCTCCGCCAGTTCGCGCGTCCCCAATTCGCCGTAGCGCTTGAGCGCCGTCATAATCAAGTCCCCGCCATGATCGACCGGCTCGATCTTTGAACGGTAAAGTACGACCTTGAACCGATCGAACCCCGGGCAGAACAGGGGCTCGGCCAGACCATGCGCGCGCATGGCATCGAGCATCATCGGGATGCCCGAGCCATTGCCCTCAGCCGGCGAACCTGCGCCATCCGGCAGCGGGACAATCGACATGAGTTTCACGAGCGTCGCGTTACGGCATCGGGAGCTGCCGTCAAACAAGCTCTCGCGAGTCTTCCCTCCATAAAGGCCGCCGGGATTCGTCACCTCGATACGGTCGTCAAAAACGTCGACGGCGATCGATTGCCCACAGAACCGATCCCCGTATTCCCTGTGGATAACCGCGTTGGCGACTGCCTCGCGCAGGACCTCCTCGGGAATCTCCAGCGAGTCGATACGCGAGATGCCTTGGACGGTCGAGGTGCGGCGCAGGTTTTTGGCGACAGCCGCGACAGTATCCGAAATCATCTCGCCCAGGGTGCCCTCGCAGACTGTGCGGTCCATAAATCTTAGCGGTCCCGCAGCGCCCTTTTGAGTTCCCGCATGGACAGCCACATCAATGAAGAGCTTGGGATAGAACTGCTGAGGGTAAACGCCCGCGGCAAGGAGGCCGGCCTTGGTAACATTGCCCTGGAAGTCGAGGAGATTCAGGCGCTCCATCTTTGTCTTCTTGTCCGTCGCACCACGCATCGCTCGAGGCGTCAACGAATAGGCGCGTTCTATCGTGCGGTCGACCAGCGACTCGTCGAGATCGCCCACACTCGTGCCGGGCACCGCATCGCGATCGCTCGGAGTCGCTCGACCGTATGACGCCAATGCGAGCACCTCGGTCGATGAAAGCGGCACATCTTTGTCATCGATGCGTTTGTAGCTGCCACCTTGAGCGCCCCGCTCTATGACATAGCAAGGCTTGCTCGACGGGTCGAGCTCCTCAATCGTGATGACCAGAACCACGGTGCCCTGGAGCTCCACGCGCTCAATGGTGTATTTGGGCGGATTGGCCAGCTTTCCGCGACCGCCAGCATCGCCCATGCCCGCCACGAATTGGTTGAGCACTTTCTCGGTCTCAAAGTTTGCAACTGGGACAAAACCCGCGCGCTCGCTCACTCCGAGCACGATGATGCCGCCGGCGGTGTTTGCGAAAGCGCTGACCGTTTCCCATACGTCGCGGGAAAGCGTCATGGCGCTCTCTTTTACTTCGACGCTAAGGTCATCCGAACCCATTCGCTTTAAAGACTCGAGCAAACCGGCCAGCTCGTTTTCGTTCATCTGCACGTCCTTTCGCTCGGTTCTGCGAAGAATGCCGCGAATAGATTTCCTTCGTCTCTCAGTTATCTCTCGTCTTTCTGTTATCTCTCATATTAGAGAGGAGTGAGAGATGAAAGATAAGATGTCTGTCATCTGTTTCATTTAAACATGTTTTCGCTGGTAAAACAATCTATATTGAGACAATACCATGGTTGCCTGTCTCTTTGCAGCATTGTTATCTCTCATATTTGTCTCTCATCTTTCTGTTATCTCTCGTATTAGAGACGAATGAGATATGAGAGATGTGCGGGTGACGGATGAGCGTGGATTTTTGGACGGTCGGGAAATGAGGGTGGATATTTGGACGGTTTTTGGACTTTTGGCAGCCGATTTCGTCCGAAAATCCACGCTCATTTGATGGGCGTCCGAATTTCCACGCTCGTGTGTCCGAAAATCCACGCTCATCCGGCAGATTGGTCGAGGGCCCCATATGGGTATACTCTCGAGGATTCGACTCGATTCGCCCCCGCTGGGGCGTCAAAGGAGACTGCATATGCCCACCACCTCAACCGACCCGCGCGCCGCAGCCGCCGCGCTGCTGGCACCCGGCACCACCTGCCACGGCTTTGCCGTCGAGCGCTGCGAGACCGTGCCCGAGCTCGACTCGGACGCCTACGTGCTGCGCCACACCGCCTCGGGCGCTCGCCTGCTGTACCTGGCGTGCGACGACGAAAACAAGGCCTTTGCCATTGGCTTTAAGACGCCGCCAGCCGATTCCACCGGCGTGTTCCATATTCTTGAGCACTCGGTGCTGTGCGGATCGGCCAAATTCCCCGTCAAGGAGCCGTTTGTCGACCTGATCAAGAGCTCCATGCAGACGTTCCTCAACGCCATGACCTACCCCGACAAGACTATCTACCCCGTTGCCACCACCAACGAGCAGGATCTGTACAACCTGATGGACGTGTACCTGGACGCGGTGTTCAACCCGGCCATCTATACCAAGCCCACCATTTTTGAGCAGGAGGGCTGGCACTACGAGCTGGACCTGCCGGAGGGCGCCGAGGACGAGGGCGACGGCAGCTCCGCGAGCCTGCGCGAGGGCACGCTGCGCTATAACGGCGTGGTGTTCAACGAGATGAAGGGCGCGCTGTCCGACCCCATGAGCGTGCTGGACGACGCCGTCAACGCCGCGCTCTATCCCGACACCGCCTATGCGCACGAGAGTGGCGGCGACCCGTGCGCGATTCCCGCGCTCACCTACGAGCAGTTCCTGGACACGCACGCGCGCCACTACAATCCTTCCAACTCTTATATAACGCTCTACGGCGACCTAGATGTGGACCGCGCGCTGGCGTTTTTGGACGAGCGTTATCTGTCGCAGTCGAGTGCCGCGAGCCGCCGCATGGACGCCGCCGTTGCCGCCGGCGAGGACCCGTCTGCGCTGGCGCCCAATCCGCTGGACGTGCAGGAGCCTGTGACCTGCGAGTATAAGCGCATCGAGATGGCCACCACGCCCGAGAACGCCCTGGTGGGCCTGGGCCTGGTGCTGGGCAGCGCGCTCGACCGCAAGCGCACGATCGCGGCGGACATCCTGTTCGAGGCGCTGCTGGGCTCCAACGAAGCACCGGTTAAGAAGGCCATTCTGGCCGCCGGTCTGGGCGGCAACGTGGTGAGCTACACCGCGGCCGAGAGCCTGCAGCCCTACGAGCTCATCATGCTGCAAAACGCGCAGCCCGGTGTGGCGCGTGAGCTGCGTCGCGTGTTCCAGGACGCCTGCCGCGACCTGTGCGAACATGGCGTTCCGCGCGAGCGCCTGGAAGCCATCATCAGCAGCAACGAATACGACCTGCGTCAGCGCGACTACGGCATCGCCGACGGCGTGGCCATTGCGTGCGACGCGCTGAGCACGTGGCTCTACGATGACGACGCCGCGACGCTGGCGCTCAAGTACGGCCCGGTGTACGAGGAGCTGCGCAGCGAGCTGGACGGCAGCTATTTTGAGGACCTGCTGCGCGAGCTGGTGCTGGAAAACGACCACATGGCACTGGTCGAGCTGGTGCCGGTGGACGCCGCCGAGGGTTCGGAGGGTGCCGAAGCCGCCGAGCTGGCAGCCAAGCGCGATGCCATGACCGATGCCGAGCTGGCCGACGTGGTCGAGCGCACGGCCGCGCTGCGTGCCGCGCAGGAGGCAGAAGACACGCCCGAGGCCAAGGCCACGCTGCCGCGCCTGCGCGTGTCCGACATTGGCGAGGCGCGCCCCGAGCCGCCGCTGGTCGTAGACACGACCACGCCCATCCCCTGCCTGCGCCACGACATCCCCACCAACCGTCTGGCCTACGCCATGCAGTATTTCGACCTGAGCTGCGTCGCGTTTGAGGACCTGCCCTATGTGACACTGCTCTGCCGCCTGCTTAAGCAGCTGCCCACGCGCGAGCACTCGGCCGAGGAACTCGACAACTTGCTCGCTGGCAAGCTCGGCTTTTTGAGCTTTACGACCGAAGTCATGACGCAGCCCGACGTGGACGGCGTGCGCCCCTACCTGCTGGTGAGCGCCGGCACCCTGTCCGAGAAGATCGATGCGCTGGCGAGTCTGCCGCGCGAGGTATGGTCGAGCACGCTTTTGGCAAACGCCGACGCCGACCGCGTGCGCGACGTGCTCACGCAGATTCGCATTGGGCTTGAGCAAGGCTTTATCAACAACGGCCACTCGGCGGCGCTCGGTCGCGCGATGAGCTACAGCTCGCCTTCGGCCGTGGTGCGCGAGCAGCTTTCGGGCGTGGATTTCTATCTGTTCCTGCGCGATCTGCTCGGCCACTTTGACGAGCGCCTGGACGGCCTGCGCGCCAAGCTTACCGAGCTGGCAGACCGCATCTTTGTGGCCGATGGCTGCCTGGCGAGCTTTACCGGCAGCGACGAGGACTTTAACGCATACTGGGCCGCCGCGGGCGACCTGGGGCTGGGGGCGAGCGACGGCGGTGGCAGCGGCACGCTCGTGGTACCGGAGCCGCGCGACCGTCACGAGGCTTTCGTCATCCCCAGCGACATCTGCTTTGCGGCAAGCGCGTGCGACCCGCGTCGCCTGGGCATCGACGTGACGGGCGCCTGGGCGGTTGCCGCCAACGCGCTCTCCTACGACTACCTGTGGAACGAGATCCGCGTGAAGGGCGGTGCGTACGGATGCGGATTCCGCGCGGCCGGCGAGCGTCAGGCGGCGTTCTACACCTACCGCGACCCGGCAATCGACCCCTCGATTGAGCGCGTGGAACGCGCGGGCGCATGGCTCGGCAGCTTTGAGCCCGACGAGGCCGCCTTCGAGGGCTTTATCGTGAGCTGTGTGAGCGGCATGGACGCGCCCGTGAAGCCGTACGCGCTCACCAAGCGCCGCAATACGACCTACCTGGCTGGGCTCGATCCGCATGCACGCGAGGAGCGTCGCGCCCAGATGCTCGCGGCCACACCCGGTGAGCTGCGCTCGCTCGGCGCCGATGTGACGCGCATCGCAGCCGCGTCGCCCACCTGCGTCTTTGGCGGCCGAGACGTCATCGCCAAGAGCAACGCCGGCTTTAACGTCATCGAACTGATGGGCTAACGCACAGCAAAGGAAGATTTTTGGGACATGCCTAAAAATCTACCTTTTCTTTTTCCGCTTGGGCGGGCCAGCTCAGCCCGTCCCGCCGGTTTTGTCTCGATCTGTAACATCTAGGCGGCAATATCGGCTCCAGATGTTACAGACCGAGACGTTTCCGAATGGCGACGGCTCTTTGTCTCGATCTGTAACAGCTAGGCCCATTTATGCCGAGTTACTGTTACAGATCGAGACAAACCGCCGCAGACATCCGCCCTTCAGCAAAAACCACCCAAAGGTGTCTGTCCCTTTGGGTGGTTTGCGAGTGGGCTGTTACTTGATGAACGGGTTCAGTCTGGCCGCCAGCGGATCGAGCTTGTACATCCTTGCAAAGCATTCGCGACCATAGTCGGAATCGTTGCTCCAGCTACCCTGGTCGACGTCGTACTCTGCATCCAGACGAATCCACTCCTCCGGCTTGTTCTTCTCGTGCTTGCTGCAGAAGTAGCGCTGGTACTCGACCTCGTGCTCAAACTCAAACTCGGCATCCGAACCGCGGCCGGCATACTCGTCGACCGACGTCAGGTTGCCGTGGTCGTCGTAGTAAAACTCCGCATAGCCGCCGCGCTCGGAATCGATCCTGTCGAGCTTTCCGTCGCTGTACGAATAATCCACCGCGGCATACGAGTTCAGCGAGCCGTAATCGTTGCCGTGCGAGTCATATGCCACAGGCGAGATACGCGAAATGTTGCCGTCCTTGTCATACTCGTAGCCCGCGGTAATCGTCCACGTAGTTCCCACCGTGTCGCCCTGGCAGTCCAGCGTAAAGGACGTCACGCGATCCTTGTCGTATCCGTACGAATACACGACCGTCCGAGGATTGGCCGGGCTGGTATCGGTGTTGGTCACCATGTTGCCGTTCTGATAAATATACGTGCTCGCGCTCTCGCCGTAACCCGCATGGGTCGTCTTGTTGATCAGGTTTCCGTCCGCGTCGTAGGTAAACGTCGTGGTGCTCGACGAATCGCTCATGTCGGCATCGCAGTCGATGCGCGTGACGTTGCCGTCGGCGTCGTACGTAAACGTGTTGATGTTCACATAGCCGCCCGCCAGATCTTCTTCAATCTCAGAGATACGATGCGTCTCGTCATGTTCAACGCTGTAGCTTACGCCGCCACCTTGCTTGACGGCAGACGTGAAGCCCGTGACATAACCGTTCTCGTCACGCTCGATCTCGTAGATATCGCCGTACTGGTCCGATTTATCGGTGCCTTCATAGGACACCGGCAGCCACAGCTCGTCGAGCTGCGTGTCCTTAATGCCGCTAACCTTCGTATCCTGCGGCAGTGCCAACGTGGCGAGCTTCTTTTTACCCGAAAGATCGACGCTTTTGAGCTCCCCGGCATTTGAAAGGTCGAGCTTCTCGATGTTGTCGCAACCGTCCAGGTTAACGACGGTGACGTTGCTCGCCGAGTTAAGCTCGACGGTTTTAAGGTCGCCGCAACCCGAGAGGTCCAGGTTGACGAGTTTGTCCCCACCGTATTCCACACTGGTAACGTTGGGGAACACCTTGCCCAGGCCCTGCGTCGACGCGACGCCGTCCAGCTCGACCGATGTCACCGCCTTGGCCTCGTCGTGTGAGATGCGGCCGTCACCGTTAGTGTCGTACTTGGTCGAGACAAGCGCACGCATGCCGCTGTCCGGGAAGGTTTTCTCGTCGATTGGGGTGGTCGCGACCTGGGTGAAATAGAACAGCGCGCCACCGCCGATGCCCGCCGCCACGACAAGTGCCGCGGCGAGAGCGATGAGGGGCTTCTTGGAACGCTTTCGCCGTACGGGCTGCTGCACGGGCACGTATTGCTGAGGAGCGGGCGCGGCAGGCTGGGGTTGCTGCGCGGCCGCGACCTGGTCGGGTGCTACGGGCGCACCGCAGACGGGGCAAAAGAGGGCGTCGTCGACAAGCGGCGTGCCACACGAGCGACAAAACATGGCGGGCTCCTTTCGGTTCATTCCTTCCACCATGAAGGTAAACCCAAAAATGCAGCCCTTGTTGCGCAACATTCAGCCCAAACCACCGCAAAAGGAACGGGCACCTTTGTGGCGATTTGGGGTGAATCCGTCGCGTTTGCCCAAATAAAACCTGCCAAAATAAACCTGTCCCTTTTTGGAAGGTTTGGGAGATGAGGCTGGGATGGATAAGGCTGAGTTGCGGCGGGCGGTGATTGCTCGGCGCGATGCGATTGATTTGGATGTGCGGGCGGCGAAGTCTGCTGTTGTATGCGCGCGGCTTGTTGAGCTGATGGATCGCTTGGGTGCCGCGGCACCGCACACCGTTGCCGTCTATGCCGCCATGGGTTCCGAGGTCGACCCAGCCGCGTTTGCCGCCGCGGCCGTCGCGCGTGGCTGGCGCGCGGCCTATCCGTGCATGCTCTCGGCAACAGACGCCATGGCTTGTGGCCAGTGCATGTGCATGCGGGCAGTCTCTGCCGGCGATGCGTCCGAGGCCCCGTTTATCGCCCACCCTACGCGGGCCTTCGCAGCCACGGACGTCGACAGCGACCACTTCCCCATCGTGCCCGCCGCCGAGCTCGACATGGTTGTCGTGCCGCTCGTGGCTTTCGACCGAACCGGCGCGCGCCTGGGCTACGGCGGCGGCTGCTATGACCGCTACCTGCCCACGCTCTCGCCCGCATGCCAAATCATCGGCATCGCCTTTGACGAGCAGCGTGTCGACCACGTTCCCACCGACGCCCACGATCTGTCGCTGCCCAACATCGTCAGCGCCTAGCCGCCGCTGTATCGCACCCGCAAGATGAGCGTGGAAAATCTCCCACTTTGAGCCCCCTTACGAGCCAAAAACGGGAGATTATCCACACTCATTCAACAAGCGTCCGAAAATCCACGCTCGTCCGTCCGATTTTCCACGCTTGTGCAGCCAAACGCCCTGCAACTGCCTCAGCACGCACGCGGCACGCCGGCGACCTTGAGCTTGCGATCGAGCTTTGTCGGATCCCTTAGATCATCCCAGCACAAGCGCACAATCTTGCAGTTATCAAGCAGCGAAAGTCTCGACTCGCGCTGGCGCTCATCGAACTGCGCCTTCGCGAGCTTGCCCTCCTCCGCCGCCTTCTCGCTTTTAACGAATCCGTCGAACTCCCCGATAATCAGCCGGTCGCCCACGCGCCACAAGTAGTCGACGCGATACGGTCGTCCCGGCTCAACCGGGTCGAACAGCTCAACTTGCAGCTCCGGCGTCTGCCAACCGCGCTCGATCATCAGGGCACGCGCCTTGGACTCGCCGCCACTTTCCGACAGCCCATCGGCACATCGTGCAACCCTGCGCGCCGTCACAACGCCGCGACGATTCAGACCAAGCTTGTCGACAGTCTCAACGAGATGCTCCTTCGACAAAAGTTGCTCATGGAGCGCCGAGTCCGCGATGATCAGTCCCTCGACAAACGATGCATCGACCAAGCAATCCGTAATCGTTTGATCGATATCGGTTACGGCGATATCCATCTGGGTGGCCCGTGTTTGACGAGCATAGCGATGACGAATGACCTGAGAGCCCGGCGTCGTCGATTGGGCTGGCATCGCGGCGATATGGATGTGCGTCAAATTGGCATGCGAAACCGAAAGGCCATAGATAACAGCCGCCGTATAGGAGCAAAATGTCCAGTCGGGGTGCTTTTGCGCAAGCGCCCGCACCCGATGCAGATAACGCTGCCGAAACTTGAGCTCGGACCAGTATTCCGGACGCGCATACAGCCCCGGCATGACCGCTTCGAGACTTCCCGCCTCCGCCCGCCGCTCAATCTGCTTTGCCTCCGCCGCCGTGCGCGCGTACACGCAGCTCATCTGCTGTTCGCATGCTTTAATGTGACTTGCAAGCCTTTGATTCGCCGTCATGTTTCCCATGTCGCCTCCCAAATCTTGGAACGGCGCAAACGTACCAGACGGTTTCATGCGAAGTCTGACCAAATACCGTCCAGGCGCTGACCAAATGCTTGACGGTTTTGGACGTTTTAGGCTGATGGCTTATATCTGCAGGTAGGGCGGTTGTCGAGAGGTCCCTGTCTCCACATTTTGAGGCCTTGGTCCATCGGATTATCAGAAAGAAAAACCCGTCGAGATTCAAGACTACGCCAAATGCGACTTTGTCTCTGCGCGCACCGTCGCTTAGCCGAGCCATCGGCATCTACATGCCTAAAAAATGAGCGTGGATAATCTCCCGTTTTGAGCCTAGTTTCAAGCCAATAGTGGGAGATTATCCACGCTCGATTTGTAAATGTCCGAAAATCCACGCTCGTCCGTCCGGATATCCACGCTCGTCACGCCGCCGGCACAGCAGCAGCCGTAGCCTAGTGCTCCTCGCCGGCGCGGGCTAGGTCGTAGGGCGTGGTCTGGTAGACGTAGTAGTTGAGCCAGTTGGTGTAGAACAGCTGAGCCTGGCTGCGCCAGACGTTGCGCGGCTCGGCGGTGGGGTCGTCGCCCGGGAAGTAATGCGCTGGCACCTGAGGGTTGAGCCCGCGCTTCACGTCGCGCTCGTACTCCAGGCGCAATGTGTCGGTATCGTACTCGGGATGGCCAAAGACAAAGAAGCGACGGCTGTCGGTCGACTTGACGATGTACAGACCCACCTCGTCGGACACGGCCACGACTTCAAGCTGCGGCTCGGCCTCCACGTCCTCGCGGCGCACATCGGTGTTGCGCGAATGCACGGCATAGAAACGGTCGTCGAAGCCGCGGACCAGCGGGCTTTGCGGCTTCACCAGATAATGCTCAAACACGCCACTCGCCTTTGCCGGCAGGTCGTGCTTCTGGATACCGTAATGATGGTACAGGCCGGCCTGCGCGCCCCAACAAATGTGCAGCGTAGAGTGCACGTGCGTGGTGGACCAATCCATGATCTGGCAGAGCTCGGGCCAGTAGTCGACCTCCTCGAACGGCATCTGCTCCACCGGCGCGCCCGTGATGATCAGGCCGTCGTAGTGGATGTCGCGGATGTCGTCGAACGTGCGGTAAAACGTCTCCAGGTGGCCGGCGCTCACGTGCGTGGCCTCGTGCGTCTTAGTGCGCAGCAGGTCCACCTCCACCTGCAGCGGCGTGTTGGAGAGCTTGCGCATGATCTGCGTCTCGGTGGCGATCTTGGTGGGCATGAGGTTGAGGATGAGCACGCGCAGCGGACGGATGTCCTGGTGCAGCGCGCGGTACTCGGTCATGACAAAGATGTTCTCGCTCTCGAGCTGCGCGGCGGCAGGGAGGGCGTCGGGAATGCGAATGGGCATGGATGCTCCTTACGAGTCAGTTGCAGCTATGGTACAACGACCGGCCCCATCCGCGCGAGCGCATCGCCCAGCGATGCCGTCAGCGGCCCAAATCACTCCAAAAGTAGAGATTAAGGCATGTCCCAAAAATCTACGGCGCTTTAGCCTGGCAAAGTGGCGGCAGGACGCTACAATGGTTCGACGCGAAAAACTCGGCCGAAAGGATACGTATATGTACCAGACGCGTAAGATCGGTGTGGTCGGCCAGGGCCACGTAGGAGCACATGTCGCCAACAGCCTGCTTATGCAGGGCATTGCCGATGAGCTGTACCTGTGCGATATCAACGAGGCCAAGGTGACGTCCGAGGTCCAGGACCTGCGCGACTCCCTTTCGTTTGTCCCGTACAATACCAAAATCGTCAACTGCTACGACCACTACGAGGAGCTGGCCTGCTGCGACGTCATCGTCAACGCCGCCGGCAAGGTCGCGCTGGCCGCCGGCAACCGCGACGGCGAGCTGTTCTTTACCACCGATGCCGCCCGCACCTTTGCCAAGCGCATCGTCGACGCCGGCTTTGACGGCATCTTCGTGAGCATCTCCAACCCCTGCGACGTCGTGTGCACCGAGTTGTGGCACCTGACCGGCTACGATCCCAAGAAGATCATCGGCTCGGGCTGCGGCCTGGACTCCGCCCGCCTGCGCACCGAGATCTCCAAGAAGGTCGGCGTGAGCCCCAAGTCCATCGACGCCTACATGATCGGCGAGCACGGCTTTAGCCAGCTGGCTGCCTTTAAGGCCGCGACCATCGCCGGCAAGAGCCTCAACGAACTTCAGGCCGAGAACCCCGACAAGTATGCCTTCGACCACATGGAGATTGAGGAGCTCGCGCGCAAGGGCGGCTACGTAACCTACCAGGGCAAGCAGTGCACCGAGTACGCCGTCGCCAACTCCGCCGCGCGCGTCTGCGCCGCCGTGCTGCACAACGAGCACGCCGTGCTTTCCGCCTCTACGCTTATGACCGGCCAGTATGGCGAGGAGGGCATCTTCACCTCCCTGCCGTGCGTGATCGGTGCCGAGGGCGTCGAGGAGGTCTACACGCTCGACCTTTCCGAGTATGAGCTCGAGGGCTTCCGCAAGAGCTGCCAGCACATCCGCGACAACATCGCCCAGCTCGACTGGTGGGACGCCGAAGGCGTTGTCGGCAAGTAGACCGTCAATCGCCGCAATCTCGCGAATCTAAACGTGATACCAAGCGGGCCGCGCCGGAAATCCCCGGCGCGGCCCGCTTTTTTGACTCACGCAGTGCCCTTGCGAATCGAAGGTGAATACTTTTCCCGGTGCCTAGTACTGCTCGATGCCCATGTAGCGACGGACCTCGGGGCTGTGGTCGAACACCTTGCCGCGGGCGGCGCGCAGCTCGCAGCTCATCGCATAGAAGAAGATCGGCTCCAGGAACGAACGCACGCTGGCGGGCACCTCGCCCACGCCGTACTCGAGCGCATCGAGCACCATAACCGTATCGGTGTGCGTGTTGAGGAACGCAAGTGCACGCTCCTCCATGGGGCGGCACTCGCCCGATCCGAGCTGCACAAAGTAGAACACGCCGGGCTCGGTGGCCTCAAACGGGCCGTGGAAGTACTCGCCGGAGTGGATATAGCAGCAGTGCTGCCACTGCATCTCCATAAGCGAGCAGATGGCCATGGCGTAGGTCTGGCTAAAGTTGGGGCCGGAACCCAGGATATAGAAGAACTCGTGCTGCTGGCAGAGCTCGGCAAAGCGATCGCCTAGCTCGGCGTTGACCTTCTCGCGGGCAGCGGGCAGCAGCGCATCCATCTGCTTAAGGCCGGCGTACATGTCGGCAAGCGCCTCGTAACCCTCCTGCTGGTCAAGCAGTTCGGCGGCGATCAGAGCGCCGATGCCCTGCGGTACCTCGGCCTGCGGCACGCCTTCGCCCCACGGATAGACCCAGGTGGTCCACTTGCCGTTATCGATCTTGGAGCCCTCGCAGTCGGTCATGGCCACGACCTCGGCGCCGGCGGCCAGCGCCATCTCGCAGCCGTCGACGACCTCCTGTGTATTGCCGCTATGGCTGCAGGCGATGACGAGCGACTTCTCGCCAAGGCTCTTGGGGGCCATCAGGCAAAACTCGCGTGCCGTGTAGACCGTCGAGGTAAACGTGGTTGCCTCGCGCTTGAGCAGCTCGTTGGCCGGCATCAGGTCGATCATCGAACCGCCGCAGGCGATCCAAAAGACATTCTCAATCTTGCCCTTGCGCTCGATAATTTCCTGAATCAGATCGTGTGCGTTCATGGTGATGCTCCTCCTTGTGTGGCGGTTTTGAACGACGTCAGCTCGTACCTGCGGTCGTTCTATGTTGTCCTATTTATAGCACGCATGACGACGCCCGTGATGCCATCTCACCAAATTTGTTCTATATCGTTCTATCTGTGGACGTTAGATGTCGAACACGTAGCGCGAACCTACGATCTTTTGGCGTCCGAGCAGCAAGGGCCGCTCGTCCTCATCGGTAAAGTACACCTCCATATAGAAGAGCGGCTCGCCGACCGGCACCTCCAGCAGCGAGGCCGCCTGAGCATCGGCAAGCGCAATCTCCACAGTACAGGGGTCGGACTTGAGCGGCGCGCGGCCCGAATGCTCGGCAACGAGCGCAAAGATTGAGTTATCGGTGAGGTCCTCATCGGCCAGCGTCTGCAGGTAGGGATGGTCGGCGAGCACAAAGGCGTTGTTCTCAAGCATGACGGGGATGCCGTCGGCCGTGCGCACGCGCTCGACCAAGATAAGCTCGCAGCCGGGCTCCACGCCAAAGAACGCCGCATCTTCGTGCGTCGCCGCGACCACCGTGCGCGACACCAGACGCGCACCCGGCACCATGTCGTTGGCAGCACAACCCTCAGTAAAGCTCTGGACGTCACCCTTCTGGCGAATCTTGCGCTTGAGCTTGGGCGCACACACAAACGTGCCCCTCCCCTGCTGGCGGTTGAGATATCCCGCACGCGACAGCTCCTCGATGGCGCGGCGCACGGTGACGCGCCCCACGCCGTAGGACTTCGCGAGCTCCATCTCGGAAGGAATGCGCGAGCCGGCCACGTACACGCCGCGCGCGATCTCGCCCTTTAGGTCGTCCATGACCTGCTGGTACAGCGGCACGGCGGACACCTCGGCGCGCTCGGAACGTTCGGTCTTGCTATCGGCTACCATCGTTACGCTCCATCCCGCGCATGCTCGGACTCAAACTCTTCAATCGCCGCCATAAACTGCTCGCCAAAGGCGTCGGCTTTTTTCTCGCCAATGCCGTTGACCTGGATCAGCTCGTCGCGCGTCTGCGGGCGCAGGCGGCACAGGCCGCGCAGGGCCTTGTCGGAAAAGACCATATACGGCGCCATCTCCAGCTCCGCAGAGATCTCCTTGCGGAGGGCACGCAAGCGCTCGAACAACTCGGCATCATTGCCCACGCGCGGGCGTTGATCCAGCTCGGCCTCCTCGCGCAGCAGATCCACCGCACGGCGGGCGCGGGCCGAGGCCTTGCGCTTGGACGCGCGACGCTTAACGGTAAAGGCGAACGCCTCGTCCTCGACCTCGCCGACACGCGGACCCAGTCCCACGACTGGGTACTGCCCCTGCGAGGTGGCCAAATAACCGCGCCCGCACAGCTGGCCGATGATGTCCTTGATGCGCCCGACCGATTCGCTCGACAGCTCACCGTAGCCGCGGTCCTCGTCCAGATGCATCTGGCGAATGCGCTCGGTGTTGCCGCCGTGAAGCACATCGGCGATCAGCGACTTACCAAAGCGCATGGGACGCGTGGCCACATAGCGCACAGCGGCGCGGGCCATATCGGTAACATCCTCGACCTCGAACTGCGTGAGGCAGTTACTGCAGTTGCCGCAGCCCTCGGCGTCGTCTGCCGTGCCGCCCGCGGCGGCTGCCGCATGCTCGGCCGCGGCCTCGTCACCAAAGTAGCGCAGCATGTATTCGCGCAGGCAGCCGGTGGTATTGCAGTAGCCCTCCATCTGGCTGAGCAGGCGATAACGGTTCTGGAGCGCCCACGCGCGCTGCTCGTCGTCAAGCGCCTCGTCGGCCGCATCGCCGCGGTCGATCAAAAAGCGGCGCATGCGAAAATCGTTACCGTTCCACAGCAAGTGACAGCTGGCCGGATCGCCATCGCGGCCAGCGCGGCCCGCCTCTTGGTAGTACGCCTCGATGCTCTCGGGCACGTTGTTGTGAATCACATAGCGCACGTTGGGCTTGTCGATACCCATGCCAAAGGCGTTGGTGGCAACCATCACCTGAATGTCGTCGTCGATAAAGGCACGCTGGCTCTGGCGGCGGGCATCGTTGCCCATGCCGGCATGGTAGCGGCCAACGCGAATGCCGCTGGGGCCCAGCGCCTCGGTAAGCTCGCCTGCCAGCGCGTCGACCGTCTTGCGGGTCGAGCAATACACGATGCCGCTCTCGCTCGAATGCGCGATCACATAGTCCCGCACCCACGCGGTCTTGGCTTTGTCGCCCATCTCTTCGCAACCGAAGTAGAGGTTCTTGCGATCGAAGCCCGTCACCACGGTCGTCGGGTTTTGCAGGCCGAGCATTTGCTGGATATCGGCGCGTACACGCTCGGTCGCCGTGGCGGTAAACGCCGCCACGATGGGGCGCCGCGGCAGCGAACCGATAAACTCACGAATCTGCAGGTAAGCGGGACGAAAATCCTGGCCCCACTGGCTCACGCAGTGGGCCTCGTCAATGGCCACGAGCGGCACGCCAATGCCACCGTCCGCCGCGGCTTCCTGCGCAAAGGCTAAAAAGCGCGGCTCGAGCAGACGCTCGGGTGCCACGTACATAAGCTGGTAGCGCCCCTCACGAGCACGCTTGAGCACGGTATTTTGCTGAGCCGGCGTAAGGCTGGAGTTGAGATAGCTGGGGCGCGCACCCGCCGCGAGCAGCGCGCGAGTCTGGTCCTCCATAAGCGACAGCAACGGGCTCACCACAAAGGTGATGCCGGAAAGCATAAGCGCGGGCACCTGGTAGCAAATGGACTTGCCGGCGCCCGTGGGCATAACGCCCAGCGCATCGCGACCGGAAAGGATCGCATCGACCATGCGGTCCTGTCCCGGGCGAAACGAGGTGTAGCCAAAATAGGCGCCGAGCGTGTCGAGCGCCATCTGCTGCATGCTATCGGTCATGGTTTCCTAACGTCAGAATCATCTGCCGCCGATTATACGCCGCCACGCGGACCGGCGTCGCCCGGCTGTCAGCCACGCTCATTCTGCAGGTAGTCATTCAAGAACGTCCCCAATGACTACTATTCTCTTGACAAGCGTGGAAACGTCGCTGGTTGAGCATAAGTCAGCGAAAACGCCCCTAAGCGAGCAAGGTGACGTGAAAGAGGAGGGAAGCGTACTTTGGTACGCGACCGACGATTGAACGTCAGATTGACGCTTAGGGGCGTTTGCAGCGTCGAGCCGTTACGCGGTTTGGCAAAACCGCGTAACTTACATGACCATGACGTAGCGCGATCCCACGTAGTACTGCTTACCCATCAGGACCGGCTCGCCATTGGGACCGGTAAAGCTGGCACGCAGGTTGAGCAGCGGATCGTGCGGAGCAATGCCCAACTCGGCCGCCTGCTCGGCATTGGCACGAACGGCCTCGGCCGTGCGGTAGCCAACTGAGACAATCGGCGTTCCGCCAACACGCTCGACCTCGGCAAAAATCGACTTGTCCTCAAGATCGGCCGTCAACAGCTCACGGTAGGCGTCAAACGGCACAAAGATGTTCTCCTCAAAGATGGGCTCGCCGTCGGCCGTACGCACGCGCTTGATGTGCAACAGCAGTGCGTCCTTCTGCAGGCCAAAGAACTCCATCTCGTTTTGACGTGCCGGCACAATCTGGCGATCGACCACATGTGCGCCCGCCTTCATGCCATTATCGGCACACAGCGCGGTAAACGTCTGCAGCGTCGAAGCGTGGAACTGGCGGTTGATGTGCGGCGTGGAGACAAAGGTGCCACGGCCCTGCTGCTTAACCAGGTAGCCATCGGAGCACAGCTCCTCGACGGCGCGGCGCACCGTAATGCGGCTCACGTCGTACTGCTCGGCTAGCTCAAGCTCGGACGGAATACGCTCCTTGGGTGCATAAACACCTTTCTCGATCGCATCCTTGATTTCGTCGTAAATCTGCTGGTAAAGCGGTGCATTTTTGGGCGCAGGCATATCTAATCACTCTTATCGAAATATTGAAATAACTAATACGTATATAACGTCTAGTTTCATGTTACCTCATATTGATAAAACGATACACCCTCCCTACCAAAAAGCGACAGCTTCATTTTGGTAGGTTTTATCTGGGCAAACGAGAGCCTCCCGAAAGCAGCGAGGCTTTCGGGAGGCTCAAGCGGACAGGATTGCACCAGGCCGGCAAAATGCCAAAACCCTACTTGCCGTCGTCCTGCTGCAGGCTGTCCTGCTCGCTGAGGCGCGCCTGCCTGCTGGCCATGCGTGCGGGCTTGTCGGGATCGGGAACGGCCGTGGGCATGGGTTCGTCGACATGACCTCCCCACCAGCCGCCCACAAAGTTGAGCGTGTGGAACACGTTGATCACGGCGCCGGGATCAATGTCGCACACCAGCTTGATAATGTCCTGGCTCTCGTAGGTCGATACAACGGCGTGCAGCAGGTACATCTTCTCGCGGCTGTATCCGCCAATGACCTCGGCGCAGCTAATGCCATGCTGAAAATGGTCAACATAGGCGGTCATGACCTCGTCCGCCTTGCGCGTCGTGATCTGCAGCGTCACGCGGTCGTAGCGACGATAGAAGCTGTCGATGGTCTTGGTCGAAATAAACTGGAACACGATGGAGTACGCCGCCTTGTCCCAGCCAAACATAAAACCAAAGATCGCCAAGATAAAGCAGTTGAAACCAAAGATGACGCCCCAGATAGTCTTGCCCGTGTGGTTGGAGACCCACAGCGCGATAAAGTCGGTGCCGCCGGTGGATGCGCCGGACTTAAGCGCGATGGCAGCGCCCAGACCCGAGACCACGCCGCCAAAAATGATGAGCATGATCTTGTCGCCCAAAAACGGAGCGAAGTGAAAGACGTTGAGAAACAGCGATGAGAGCACGACCTGCATCATCGAGAAGATGACGAAGCGCTTGCTAATGCCGCTCCAGCATAGGAGCGCCACGGGGATGTTGAGCGCGAGCATACCGAGCGAGATGTCGATGTGAACGCCGCCGAGCGAGGTAACGCGATCGAGCAGGACCGCGACGCCGGTGAGACCGCTCGGGAGCAGGTCGGCGGGCTGAATGAACGCCTGGATCAGAAATGTCTGGAGAACGGCGGAAATTGTGACCGCCACGGCAGTAATGGCGCGGCGGACGATGGTGAGGCGGCCGAGTACGAGCACGCGGTCCGTGAGCTGATCGATGGCGTTCGCCACGTAGGCTCCTTTCGAAGGCAGATGTAGTTGTGGGGCATGCCCGCGATTGTAGCATGGAGCGTACGGGGGCGCTTCAATTCACCCTCCCTCGACAACCAAAGCGGGACCAGCAACCCCCACGACCAAAGGCCCAAATTACAAGTGAGTAGACTTTTTACGATCTGTCGAGCACACCCAAAACCGCCACCCCTGTGACCTGCGGTTTTACAAAGGAAGATATGCATTGTGCTCGGCCTGCGCCAAAAAGTCTACTCACTTAGCCCGAATCGAAGCCATACGGATCAAAATCGAAACCAAATTGAGCCAGTCCACCGCAAAAAACGTTTGAACCCGTGCTTCTCGCGGCGGATTGACACTACAAAGCGGCCAAAATGTCGGTCAAATTATCGATAACGGCATCGGCTCGCGATTGATCGAGGTTGACGCCCTCGTGCGGACGCAGCGCCAGGACGCGGGCGCCGGAGCGCTTGCCAGCCTCGATCCCCATCGGCGAATCCTCGATAACCAGGCACTCGGCAGGCTCCACCCCCAGCGCCTCCATGGCGCGCAGGTAGATCTCGGGATCGGGCTTAAACGCACTGCACTCGTGGCCGCTGATGGTGTAGTCCAGCACGTCGGCGATACCGGCAATCTCCACCAGCTCGTCAATCAGCTCGCGATAGGACGAGCTCGCGATAGCACATTTCACGCCGCGCTCGTGCAACTCGCGCATCACCGGCTCCGTCTGCTCGTTGAGCAGCTCGGCATACGGAACGGGGTGATCCGGGCTGTAGACCTGCTTGTACTCCACGCGCAGGCGCTCGCGCAGCTCAACATCGTCGGGCACCAGCGCCTCCCAAATGGCCGGCTCGTTAGACCCCGAAAGATCGGGGATCTCGTCAAAGTGGAACCCCTTCTCTTCCATAAACGCCACGCGACGACGGTTGTAGAACCACTCGGTATCGACCAGCACGCCATCCATATCAAACAGCACTGCCTTGATCATACGCATCTCCTCCCACCTGCCAAAAAGGGACAGGTTTATTTTGGTAGGTTTTATCTGGGATTTGCGACGCGACAGACACGCCCTCCCCAGAGCAAAAAAGGGGACGGGGCGCAAACCCCATCCCCTCTCAATCAACCCGTAAGGTCTACTTACTTGTGATTAGTAGGAAAGCTTCCACATGTAGCGACGCATGGTCAGCGGGTGCTGACGGGCCTCGGCGATCTGGTTGCCGTACTCGCGCATAACGGCGAGGTGCAGCAGCGGGTTGAAGTAGGTGACGACGCTCGCGGGCACGGCGTCGGCCAGGCCGTAGTCCTTGGAGTCGATCAGAGCGACCTTGGCGCCCATGCGCTCAAGGAAGGTGAGGGCGCGGGCGTCCATCGGACGGGTGGCGCCATCGGACATGAAGAAGACGTAGGGCTTACCCTCGGTGGAAACCTCGAACGGGCCGTGGAAGTACTCGCCGGTGTTGTAGGCGGCGGCGTCGATCCACTGCATCTCGGTGAACAGGAAGGCGGCGTGAGAATAAGCCATCTTCTCGGAGGCACCGGAAGCCATGAAGTAGATCATCTTGTCGTCCTTGAAGTCCTCGGCGAACTTCTTGGCGAGCTTCTTGCAGTGCTGAGCGGCGTTCTCGCAGAGATCGAAGACGTTGGTGAGGCCGGTGATCATGTCCTCGTAGTGGTCATAGCCCTCGGTCTGCTGAAGGATCTCGAGAGCAAGAGCGATGGCGTAGCCGGGCTTCTCGCACTTGGCAGCGTAGTTGGCGTGGAAGCCGTGAACGATGACGTGGTCGGCGTCGACGGTCAGAGCGGAGCCAGCCTTGTTGGTGAGGGAGACGACCGGGCAGTTGTGCTTCTTGGCGGTCTTGTTGGCCTCGACGGTCTCGGGCGTGGAGCCACCGAGGGAGCAGGTGATCACGAAGGTGTGCTCGTTGACCCAGGAGGGCGTGTCGTAGTTGAACTCGTTAGCGGTGAAGATCTGAACGTTCAGCTTGTCCGTGTTGTTGGCCAGGAAGTACTTGGCGGGGTAAAGGTCGGACATGGAAGCACCGCAGCCGACGAAGGCGACGCTGTGGATCTCGTGGTTGGACAGGACGTCAGCGACGATCTGCTTAGGGAGGTTAAGGTCGATCTCGTACATCTGACACATTCCTTTCGATTTTTGCGACGCCACATTGCCGGGCGCTCGCAGGGTTACCGTGGTTTGGACCGAGTCGCCGGCCCGTTGAGGATGCGACAAAGGGACTGCCCTTTGTCACGTATAGGGATGGAAGCCTGCCTGGGGTATGGGATGCCAGGCAGGCCCCCGGGGGAAAGCGGTTAGGCGCTTAGTCGCGACTAGGCCAGGATGCCGGCCGCGGAGAGGGCGATGCCGCCCACGATGGCGATCACGAGAAGCCAACCGGTGTTGACGTTCCTCTTGATGAGCCAGTACATAAGGCCGGTGAGGCCGAGGGAGATCATCTGGGGCATCATGCCGTCCAGGATGTCCTGGATCACAACGGTGCCCTCAGCGAACTGCAGCGGGGTGGTGGCGCCGATCAGCGTGGCGATCATGCCGCCCACGGACATAAGACCCACGATGCCGCAGACATACATGAGCTTCTCCATGAGGTCGCCGCCCTGAAGCTTGCTCAGGTACTCGTGGCCGCCCTGATAGCCCATCTTGGCTGCGAACCAAGTGATCAGCACAGAGGGGACGATGGAGATGAGCATGGCCAGGATCGGGCCCATGATGGAGCCCTGCTGAGCCAGCTGAACGCCCAGGCCAAAGGCGATGACGCGGATAGTGCCCTGGAAGAAGGAGTCACCGATGCCGGAAAGCGGACCCATGAGGGAGGTCTTGACCGCGTTGATCGAATCGGGGTCGAAGTTCTCGGGATCCTTGGCGTACTCCTCCTCCATGGAGGCGGAGAGGCCCAGGATGAAAGCGCTCGTCTGCGGGGTGCAGTTGTAGAACGCCATGTGACGGTGGTAAGCCTCTTTCTTAGCAGCGAGCTGCTTGGGGTCGGACTCGTCCGGATAGAGGCGATCGAGCGTGGGAACCATGCCGTAGAGGAAGCCCATGTTCATCTGACGCTCGTAGTTCCAAGAGGCCTGGATGGCCCAGGAGCGCCAGAAGAACTGGCTGACCTTCTTGTTCAGGGACACGTCCTTGGTTGCGGTTGCCATATTGTGTTCCTCCTTAGTCTTCGTCGTCTTCGAGCGGATCGTAGTCGGAATCGACACCGGCGGCTGCATGGGAACCGTTGAACTTGAAGCCCATGAAGACGACAGCCAGGCACACACCGATCAGAGCGACCGCGATGACGGACAGGTTGAGGTAAGCGGCGAGCAGGAAACCGATGAACAGGAACGGAGTCATACCCTTCTTGATCATCATGGTGAGCAGCAGGGCCAAGCCGTAGGCGGTCATGATCTTGGTCGAAACGTTAAGACCAGTGGACAGCCACTCGGGAACCATGTTGACGATGGCCTGAACCAGGTCGGTGCCAACAAAGACGGCGAGGAAGATCGGCAGGAAGTACATGACGGCGTACAGACCGGAGCCGGCGCAGATGTGCATACGGTAGGCGGTCTTGAACTTTCCGTTATCGATCGCGCTATCTGCCACATGGGTGAGGGCGGCGATGATGGAACGGAACACGATGCCGAGGAGCTGACCCAGGACGGCGACCGGGATGGCAATCGTCATGGCGGTCTCGGCGGAAGCATCGGTCAGGCACGCAAAGGCAGCGGCCACGATGCCGCCCAGGACCATATCGGGCGGAACGGCGGCGCCGACCTGCACCAGGCCCATGGACACGAGCTCGACGGCGGCACCGACGGCAAGGCCGGTGGGCACATCGCCCAGCAGCAGACCGACGAGCGTAGCGCCAACGAGGGGCTGCTCGAAGTTAAGACGACCGAGCAGGCGGGAGTCCCACATGCAGAACACGCCGACGAGGCCGACGAGCACCGCACTGATGAACGTATTCATACCCTTCTCCTTTCAGTCAGGCAAAAGCCTGGTTGATTACAGCTTGGCGTCGATGTCGACGCTCTGATACGTAGGGGTCTGCTGGACGTAGAGCTTGATGCCCATGCCGAGCAGCTGGTTGACGTCGGCCTTCTGGGTGGCGTCGAGGAAGACGGAGCTGTCCTTGCCGCCAATCTGATCGGCACCGTCGTGGTTGGCGGTGGCGCCCAGGTTGATGGCGTCGAGCTTGTAGCCCTGGCAGAACTGCAGCATCTCGGCAGTGTTGCCAAAGACGAACATGACGCGCTCGCCGAGGGTGTTGAGCTTGTCCATCTTGGCGAGGGCACGCTCGACGGTGAAGACGTTCAGGCGAACGCCCTGGGGCTTGGCCAGCTTAAGAGCGCCCTTCTTGATGTCATCGTTGGCGGCAGCGTTGTCGACGACGATGATGCGCTCGGCCTGAACCTTGGTGGTCCAGGTAAAGACGACCTGGCCGTGCAGCAGACGGTAGTCAAGACGTGCGAGGACGATCTTGGCGGGACCGGAGCTGTGACGGGGCGCCTTGGCCTTCTTGGCGGGAGCCGCGGCAGCCTCGACCGGTGCGTTGGGGTTGGTCAGGCCGGTGCGGGCCTCGTTGATGAGGGCCGCGAGCTCGGCGCCCTTGACGGGGACGGGGCTCATAGCGAGCGTCAGTGCCAGCGGAATGTTGAAACCGCTGACAACCGTGAACTTCGTGCCGTTCTTGGAAAGCTCGACCATGTTGTTGTTGACCGAGCTGCCGAGCATATCGGTCAGCACATAGACGGTGTCGTCCGTGTTGAACGTGGCGATCATGGCGTCCACCTTATTGGTGATGGGCTCCTTGTCGTCACGAGCAAGCGACACGACGTGGACGTTCGACACGTCGCCGAGAACCATCTCGAGCGTGTCTTTGGCGCCTGCGGCCAGGCCGCCATGAGATGCGAGAATGATCTGATTCATCTTGCCTCCTCCTTTTCGTTATGGTCATTATAACGTCTTATACGTTGCGGATATTGCTAATTCGTATAAAGACCGTTCGCGGGTGAAAATCGACCGTTGACGGGTTTAACGTACTCGAAACGTTGGGGCCGGGTAGGCCGGCGCTGGCTGGATAACCCGAGGTCAGACCCTGCGCGCAATCCTCTATCGCACGAAGTACCAGGGGCTTTCCTGTACGGTGGGTTCCAGCGCAATGCCGGTGCGCTCCTTAAACAGATCCATGTCCTGCGATTTCTCCGTCCACCACGCGTTGGGCTTAAAGGTCATGCTCTCAACAACATGACCGACAAACACACTGTTGCGCAGCTTGGAGAAGTCGGTGTTCATAATCAGGATGGACGCGAGCACCAGCACGATGCCCAGGACTTTGATCACGCCGGCGGGCTCGGCATAGACACCAATGCCCACCAGTACGGTAACGACCGTCTCGAAAGACATTACGACGGGAACTTTCGATGTCTCGAGCCCCATGGACAGACCCTGCATATATAAGATGTAAGCCACGGCTGTGGGGATGAGTCCAAAGCCAAGGAACAGCAGCAGCAGCTGTGGCGACATTGCCGCGGCGACATCCGGCCACGGAGCCGCGATAGCCGCCATAACCGCACCGCCAAAAACAAAGCCCCAAAACGTGACAGCCAGCGGGTGGACCGTCTTGGTTGCTATCCGGCTAAACACCGCGAGCGACGCACCACAAAGGCCTGCAATCACGCCCGACGTGACGCCCCAAACCGAAAAATGAAAACCGGAAAGGTCGCCATTGGTCACCGCAAGCACGCAGCCAACGATGTTAAAGACAATGGCAACGAGCTTGTTGGGGGTCACGTCCTCGCGATAAAGCACGCGGCCGAGCATGACGCCAAACACCGGCGAGGTGTAGAGCAGCACCGAGGCCGTAGACATACCCACCTCGCGCATGCACTCGTAATAGCAGGTGTTGGCGGCGGCTAAACCGACGATACCGACAAGCGCGCAGGGGACGAGCTCTTTGGGGCTTGCCTTGAATAGCGCCAGGGGACCCTGAGCCACGGTAGACCCCTCACCCGGACGGCAGCCCATAAACATCAGGACCGGCGCCAAGATAAGCGCTCCGACCAACAAGCGAAAGGCCGCCATGCTCTGAGACGAAACGCCCATGGCCGCAATGCCGTTTACAAAGATTCCGATGCTGCCCCACATAAGCGCGGCGATCAGCACCAGCACATAGCCCAGATTGCTTTTCTTCAACGCAGCCTCCTCGGTATTGTTTCCAATATGTTTCATACTACGTTATAGTCGTTATATACATTTTTCAAGACACAAATCGGCGAACGGAAAAATCTGCTCCCCACATACTCATTGGGTAGTCATTGGGGACGCACTTAAATGACTGGTCATTCAAGAACGCCCCCCAACGACTAGGACTGTCCCCAACTGCCGGCAGAAAAGGAACGTTCCCAACGTCTAAGGCGCCGCTGGTTGAGCATAAGTCAGCGAGCGGGCCGCATTTGAGGCAAGGTGACGTGAAACGAAAGGGCGCTGACCTTCTGGTCGCGCCCTTGAAGTTGAACGTCAGATTGCCCAAATGCGGACCGCGCAGCGTCGAGCCGTTACGCGGTTTGGTAAAACCGCGTAACTAATACTCAAGCTTCCACATGTAGCGGCGCGTCATGTAGTCCTTGTGGGTGACGGCAGAGAGCGCACGCATGTACACGTTGTTGAGGATCGGCGCAAAGATCAGGTGGTTGAAGTACTCGCTCACGCTGTCCTTGATGTCGTTGAGGCCGAGCTCCTTGGCGTCGAGCTGATAGACGCGCTCGCCACCGTACTGGTTGACGAAGCGGATGCCGCGCTCATCGTTGCAGCGGCTGCGGCCGACGCTGATGAGCTGGAACAGCGAGGTACGCTTGTCCAGGATCTCGAAGGGGCCGTGGAAGAAGTCGCAGGTGTTGATGGTGCAGGAGTCGATCTGCAACATCTCCTGCACGTTGCAGATGCTAAAGACGTAGGCGGCACCAAAGAGCGGACCCTGAGCCATGACGTTGATGCAGGGCTTGTCGGCGTTCTGCTCGGCCCACTTGGCAGCAAGCGGACGAGTGTACTCGACGGCCTTGCGATAGATGGGGTCGACCAAGTCGAACGCGGCCATGGCGGTCTCGTACTCGGCATAGCCCTCGGTCTGCTGCGTAAGCTCCATGGCGATCATGGTCACGACGGCGGAGTTGGTACGGCCCATGCAGGACTCGTCGACGGCCAGGCTGTCGTACTGGATCTTGTAGTCGCAGACCTCGGTGAGGCCGGACTCGTCGACATAGATGGCGATGGTGCTGGCGCCGTGGTCCTTGGCGACCTGGGCGGCGACGATGGTCTCCTTGGTGCCGCGCATGGACACGACGACGGCCAGGGTGTTCTCGTTGACGTAGGCCGGGGTGGCGTGCACGAACTCGTTGCTGGTGTAGCTGGAGCTCACGACCTGCGTGGCCTCGTGCTCCATAAAGTACTGGGCAGGATAGTTGCCGCCGTTGGATCCGCCGGCGCCAATCCACACAACGCGCTTGATGCCGCCCTTGTCTGCCTTGTCAGCCAAAACCTGGGAGACGACATCCTTAACCTGTTCCTGAGTAGTCATCGTGCATCAGCCTTTCTTCTCGTTTGATGCTCATCACAGGCATACAAGTTACATACATGTTTTGGTAATGTCGACTAGTTGTATGCTATATTTGTCTTAGAAATTTTGCTGATGCGGTTTTCGATGACTAGCTACCAGCGGTTTTGTTATTGTATTGGATACATGCTCAATTAGATTCGCATACAGGTTAGATACAGGTTGATCGCATGAACGCTTCGTCTAAAAGGAAACTGGCCCAATACGAGCGCTTGGCGGGCATGCTGCGCGACCGCATTGCCTCCGGCACCTACGCACGCGGAGACAAGCTGCCGTCCGAAATGGAACTCATGGACGAATCGGGGCTGTCGCGCAGCACCGTGCGCCATGCCCTTAAGGTGCTCGTTGATGAGGGTCTGGTTCGAACCGAGCGCGGGCGCGGCGCCTTTGTGGCCGACACGCCGGCGCTCCACGAGAACAACCTGGTGTTTTCGAGCTATACGACGCAGGTCCAGGGTCAGGGCATGAAGCCCACCACGCGCACGGTGGACTCGGGCTTTACCAAGGCGGGCGGCAGCATAGCTAAGTTCTTTGATGCCGCCGTGGGCAGCAAGCTCGTCAAACTTGTCCGCCTGCGTTATCTGGACGATGCGCCGCTGTGCCTGGAGACCACCTATCTGCCGCCAAGCTTTGAGGCGCTCATCGATCGCGATATCAATGGTTCGCTCTACGCCACGCTGCGTCAAGAATTCCATCGCGCGCCGGCACAGGGGCACAAGACCTTTGAGGTGTGCTATGCCTCGCAAAACGAGGCGTTTTTGCTCAACGTTGAGCGCGGGCAGGCGCTGATCCTGATCACCGACTACGTCTACGACACCGACGGCCGCCCGCTCCATGTCTCCAAGCGCATCCAGCGCACCGACCGCGCCAAATACACCGAGCCCATCGGCTAACCTGCCAAAATAGACCTGTCCCTAAATGGTAGGTTTGGGGAGGTCGGGGAACCAGATTGGCTTGGGTTTGTTGGGTGTGCGCTCGGCTAGGACTAGCTCCATCCAGCACATGTCGTACCAGCGGCCGAACTTTTGGGCACAGCGGTCGAAGGCGCCCACCAGGCGATACCCCATATGGGCATGGAAATCCTGACTGTTATGCGTCAGATATTCGTCGTCCTTGTCGTGCGGCACGGCAATGAGCGCGCACATGTTGGTGATGCCCATCGCGATCAGACATTGCTTGAGCGCGTCGTGCAGCTTGCGGCCCAACCCGCCGTGGCGCACGTCGCGCGCCAGGTAGATCGACGTCTCGACCGACCAGTCGTATGCCTCGCGGCTGTTAAGCGGACTCACATAGGCATAGCCTACCGGATGCCCGTCCAGCTCCATCACCAAATACGGATAGCGCCTGAGCGTACGCTCGATGCGCCCGGCGAACTCCTCAACGCTCGGCACCTCGTATTCGCAGGTAATCGCCGTCTGGCGCACATACGGCTCATAGATGGCAAGCAACGCCGGCGCGTCTTCGGGCGTCGCCAGGCGAATCGTCGGCTCGGACATCTCGGGCATACAGCCCCTCCCCCTCAAAAGCAAAGGCCGCCCTGCGCCAAACCCAGCGCAAGGCGGCCCCTCGTCATTACATCAGACTACAGGACAGCCGCCAGCGCGTCGATGTCCTCCTGCGTCGTGGCCCAGCTGGTACAAAAACGCACCACCGTGTGGGTCTCGTCGTACTTTTCCCAGTACTCGATCGAGGCATGCTCGCGAATGCGGGCCATATCCTCGTTGGGCAGAATCACAAACTGCTGGTTGGTCGGCGTCTCCAAGAAGAACTGGTAACCGCGCTCGTGCAGCACGCGACGCAGCGCCTGAGCCATCTCAATCGCCTGTCGGCCAATCTCAAAATACAGGCCGTCGGTAAAGAGCGCCTCAAACTGCACGCCCGTCAGGCGGCCCTTGGCGAGCAGTGCGCCATGCTGCTTAATACGCGGAATGGGGTGCGCCGGGGCGTGCATGCCGCAGAACACCACGGCCTCGCCGCAGAGCGCGCCGCACTTGGTGCCGCCGATGTAGAACACGTCACACAGCTGCGCCAGCTCGGGCAGGGTAATGTCGCACTCATCGGCCGCCAGCGCATAGGCCAGGCGAGCACCGTCCACAAACAGCGGAATCTCACGCTTCTGGCACACCGCGTGAATCGCCGCGAGCTCGGCCTTGGAGTACAGCGTGCCGTACTCGGTCGACAGGCTCACGTACACGGCGCCCGGGAACACCGTGTGCTCGTAGCTCTCGTTTTCGTAGAACACCTGGATATAGTTCTCGAGATCTTCGGCGTGCATCTTGCCCTCGTAGCCGGGGATGGTGAGCACCTTGTGGCCGCCAAACTCGATGGCGCCCGCCTCGTGACAGGCGACGTGACCAGTCTCGGCAGCAACGACACCCTCGTAGGGCGCAAGCAGCATGTCGATCACCGTCGCGTTGGCCTGCGTGCCGCCCACCAGAAAAAACACGTCAGCATCGGGGGCCTGACAAGCCTCGCGGATAAGCTGCTTGGCACGCTCGGTGTGCGCATCGGTACCGTAGCCGGGCTGCGGCTCCATGTTGGTATCGACGAGTGCCTGCAGCACTGCCGGATGTGCGCCGTGGGAATAATCGTTGTTAAACGCGAGCATGGCAATCCTCTCTTACCGGGTATCGGTCAGATGATTCAAACGGAGCTATTGTACGCCGCTGGGATAGGCAATGCGCGCGGCAAGGCACTCAAGTGCCAGTACCAGAGCAAAACCGCAGCTCACGTCACTCAAAAAGTGCGCTCCGATCACGATGCGGCCAAACGCGACGAGC
Source organism: uncultured Collinsella sp. (assembly GCA_902475595.1). GTDB lineage: Bacteria > Actinomycetota > Coriobacteriia > Coriobacteriales > Coriobacteriaceae > Collinsella. The sequence continues at coordinate 30,547 of CABRZT010000012.1, forward strand.
GCCGCGACCACAGCCGCCGCCCAAAAGATCACACGGCGACGCGAAGGCTTTTCCGTAAAGGCTGCCGCGGGAAGCCCGGCGAGCATAAGGCCGATCGCCGCATGCGCCGTGTGTCCGCTCGCAAACGACTTGAAGCCGTCCTTGATCACGCCGGCGGCGATAAAGGCCCACTTGTCGGGGTTGCCAATCACCCACCACGGCTGAAAATCGAGCCCCTGCGTCACCTCGATCACGCGCATGCGCGGGCGCGACCACAGCGGCTTAACAATGACGTTGAGGATGATGGCTTGAGCGGCCCACACGGCCAGCACCATCAACGCCCAGCGCATAAGCTCGTCGGGCGCGGTGTCGCGCGTGAGACGATAGACGATGAAGTTAGCAGCAATCACCAGCACAAACGTCAGCACCAGCTGAACGGCAATGAGTTTGCCGCCAACCCGCAGGGACGAAACGATCTCGTAGCCAGCCAGACCAACGTTAACGAGGATGCCGAGCACGGCGAGCCATTTGCTCCCCCTGGAGTCGGGACGCACCGCTCGCACGAGCATAACGCCTGCGATGCTCGCCGTCAGCTCAAACGGCAGCTCGCCGGCAGCCTCGATAAAGCGGCCGTACATGCTGCCGATGTTGAACAGCGCGCACGAGATCTGATAATCGAAGAAGCTGCCCACGCCCAGGCAAAGGGCAAGGATAACCGCGATAATGGCGACATCTTTCTTATAGATGTATCCGAACATGCTTTCCTTTCGATGTGGCTGGAATCAACCTGCAACGTGGCGGGACAAAAATGACTTCGTCCCGCCACGCCCCCCTACTTGTTAGTCATCATCACTAGCACCCAACTGTTGCAGCAGCATGAGCGCCGCGGCCACCGGACCGGTGCCGTCGTTGGCGTCGAGGCCGCGACCCAGGCCGCTGCCCGCGCCGGCGCCCGCCTTGTAGGGCACCGACAGCTTGCGGCTCTTGGGGAAGTTCACCGCGCCATAGCGGGTCTTAAGCTCAAAGGCCACCTTCTTGGGCACGTCGACGCCCAAAAACGTGATGCGACCGCCGCTGAGCGTGACGCTCTCGAGCCCCAGGCGCTCGCCGCGAATGCGGATTCGTGCGCGATTGAACAGGTTGAGTCCCGCCAACGGCAGCTCGCCACGCGCGGCCTCGGTCTCTTCCTGCACCTCGTCGATGCTCTCCAGGTCCTCGGCCGCTGCGAGCTTGCGGTACACGAGCACGCGCTGATCCACCGCCGGCAGGTACTCCTCGGACAAGAAGTAATCGGCAGGCAGGTTAATACCCACGCTCGCCGCCTCCACGCCGGCATCGTCGTCGCCGCGCGCCTCGGCCACGGCCTGTCCCAGCATCTGCGTAAACAGGTCAAAGCCCACGCTCGACAGGTTACCGTGCTGCTCGGCACCCATGAGCGAACCGGCACCACGGATCTCCAGGTCGCGCATGGCGATGCGCATGCCGCTGCCCAGGTCTTGGAACTCGGAAAGTGCAGTCAGACGCGCCGTAGCCTCCTCGGTGAGCGGCAGCTCACCCGGGAACATAAAGTACGCGTATGCCTGCGTGGCCGAGCGGCCAACACGGCCCTTGAGTTGGTAGAGCTGCGCCAGGCCCAAGCGCTGCGAGTCCTCGATGATCAGTGTGTTGGCGGTCGCATTGTCGATACCGCTCTCCACGATGGTCGTGGCGATGAGCACGTCGATCTTTTTGGTCGCGAACTCGATCATCACGTCCTCGACCTCGCGCGGGCTCATCTTGCCGTGCGCCACGCCCACGCGTGCCTCGGGCGCGGCCTCGTGCACGCGCGCCACGGCGTCGTCGATGGTCTTGACGCGGTTGGACACGTAGTACACCTGACCGCCGCGGCCCACCTCCAGGCGAATCGCCGCGCTCACCACATCGGGGTCGTACTCCCCCACGTGCACGATCACGGGACGACGCCCGGTGGGCGGTGTGGTGATCAGGCTCATGTCGCGCACGCCGCTCGTGGCCATCTGCATGGTTCGCGGAATCGGCGTTGCCGAAAGCGTGAGCACGTCAATCTGCTCACGCAGGTTCTTGAGCTGCTCCTTGTGCTGCACGCCAAAGCGCTGCTCCTCGTCGATGATCACCATGCCCAGGTTCTTGGGGTTCACGTCGGCCGAAAGCAAGCGGTGCGTGCCGATGAGCACATCAATCGTGCCCTCGGCAAACGCCTTAAGCGCGCGCTTCTGCTGCGCCGGGGTGCGGAAGCGGCTGAGCACTTCGACCTCGAGGCCAAACGGGGCAAAGCGCTCAAAGAACGTCTCGTAGTGCTGCTGGGCCAGAATGGTTGTGGGGCAGAGCACCATGACCTGACGGCCGGAGTCCACACACTTAAACGCCGCGCGCAGGGCAACCTCGGTCTTGCCGAAACCCACGTCGCCGCACAGCAGGCGGTCCATGGGCTTGGGCGCCTCCATGTCGGCCTTAATATCGGCGATAGCCTCCAGCTGGTCGCGCGTCTCGTCGTAAGGGAAGCTCTCCTCCATCTCGATCTGCTCGGGCGTGTCGGGCGGGCAGGCGATACCGGTAATCGACGAGCGGCGCGTATACAGGTCGACCAGGTCAAACGCCAGCTTTTTGGCGTTCTTGCGCGCCTTGTTGGTGGCGCGTGTCCAGTCGGCGGTGTTGAGCCTGGTCAGACGCGGCTTATCGCCGTCGGGGCCAACATAGCGCGTGATGCGGTCGACCTGCTCGAGCGGCACGTAGAGCTTGTCGCCGTCGGCATATTCCAGCAAAAAGTAGTCGCGCTCCTTGCCGCCCACTTCCTGGCGCGCGATCTCGCTAAAGAGCGCGATGCCGTGGGTGGCGTGCACCACGTAGTCGCCCGGCTTAAACGGGAACGTGATCTGCGTGATGTCAACCTTGCGGCGGCTGCGCGCGCGGTTGGCATCCATGCGGGCGTTGAGGTCGGCGATCGAGAACACGGCCAGGTTGGCATCGGGCACCACCACGCCCTGCGGCAGAGCGGCATCGACAAAGGTCACGCGTCCGCGCGAGATGGTGGGCACGGCGGCGCCGGCGGCAGCCTGCGCGGCACCCGCCTCGAGCGAGCGGGCGTTGAGCGCGTCGGCCTTACGCTCGCGAATGGAAGCATGGGCCTCCTGGCGTGCGGCACGGTCGGCGGAATCCGCCGCTGCCACGCGCACGCGGTCGCCGATAGCGCCGACATTTTCGGGCGCCGCGGTCAGCGATTCCTCAAAGGTAATGCCCTCGTCGCCAAAGGTGAGCTCCATCGACTCGCGCGCACCGCGGTCGGGGATGGCAAACACGCAGGCATAGCGCTTGTCCACGACCTCCTGGATGCGCGTCATAAAACGGTTGTCCGAGCCTGCGATGGCCGGCTGTTCAATCTTGAGCTCGGCCGTCACCGCACCGCCGGCACGGATGAGGCTCACATAGTTCAGGCGCTGCTGGGCACCAAAATCGAGCTGTTGGGCGCGCACGTACAGACCATCCAGGCGGTCAATCCCTGCCTCGCCGGCACGGGCCTCAATATCCTCGTAGGCGCGCAGGCAGTCGTCGAACAGCGAGCGCGGCTCGGACAGAACCACGAGCGCCTTGCCGCTCACGTGCGCCAACGGGCTTACGGTCTGGCCGTACATCACCGGCAAAAAGCGGTCGAGCTCGGGCGTGACAATGCGCGCATCCACCATCTCGAGCAGCGCCGCCAGCTTGCTATCGTCCTGGCTGGCGCGATAGAGCGCCACATGCATGTTGTGGACGGCCTCGTCGGTAAGCGCCAGCTCGCGACAGGGGAAGATCTCGATGCTATCCTCGTTGCCGATGGTCTGCCCCGTGGAGCTCACCATGCGGCGGATGCGATCGATCTCGTCGCCAAAAAACTCGATGCGCACGGGCGCCTTTTCCTGCGCGGGGAACACCTCTACGGTGTCGCCGTGCACGCGGAACAGGCCGGGCGCGTCGGCGGCGCCGGCATTGGTGTAGCCCATGCCCACTAGGCGCTGCGGCACCTCATCAAAAGGAATCTCCTCGCCCACCGCAAAGGTCGTGGACTCCCAATAGCGGCTCTCGACCGGCGGCACGCAGCGCAGCAGCGCGCGGGCCGAGGCAACCATGATACAGTTGTCCCCGCGCACGATGCGCCCCAGAGCCTCGCAGCGCTGCGCCACCACGGCATCGTCGGGCGCCTGCTCGCGCCACGGATAGTCCTTGCGCTCGGGAAAACGGCACACGTGCGCCAGGCCCACGTAGGCGGCAAGGCTGCACGCGGCGCGATCGGCCGCATCCTCGCCACTCACAATGTAGACCGTCGGGCGCGGACGGCGCGCAAACTGGGCGGCCGCCATAAGCGTGCGGCCCGACTGCGACACGGCCAGCGTCACGTCCTCGCCGGCATCGAGTCCGGCCTCGACGGTCTGCAGCGCCTCGGCAGTGTAGAGCTGCGCGGCTATACGGTGAATGAGCATGCTGTTCCTCCGGCATCGCAACGCCAAAAGCCCGCCGGGGCAAGCTCGGCGGGTCGTACGTCAAATACATTGTCTGTCATGGTAGCGCATGGAGAGGACTCCGGCTCAAGGGCAAACCCAGCCCCGCAAAAAACGCCAGACGAAGATGCGTTCCGCCCTACCCCGCTACGCGCACGCTGGGGCACAAATCTGCCAGCGGACACTCGTCACACTTGGGTTTGCGGGCGTCGCAGATCTCGCGACCGAAGGTGATCCACTGATGGTTAACCGACTCCCAATACTCGTGCGGCAAAATCTTGAGCAGATCCTGCTCGGTCTTGAGCGGCTCCTTGGCATGCGTCTTGGGACTCAGCATCAGGCGGTGCGCAATGCGGTTGACGTGCGTGTCCACCGCAATGCCCTCCACGATGCCATACCCCACGTTGAGCACGATGTTCGCCGTCTTGCGTCCCACGCCCGGCAGCTTCACGAGTTCCTTCATGTCGGCCGGCACCTCGCCGCCATAGTCGGCGACGATCATCTGCGCGGCCTCGACGGCATGTTTGGCTTTGCTCTTGTAGAAGCCGAGTGACTTGATGGTGTCTGCCACGTCAGCCACGCTCGCCCCGGCCATGGCCTCGGGCGTGGGCCACTGGGCAAACAGCTTCGGCGTCACCTTGTTGACCTGCGCGTCGGTCGTTTGCGCCGAGAGCAACACCGCGATCAGCAGGCGGAAGGGATTCTCGTGGTCCAAAAAGCACTCGACCGGGCCATAGCGACGGTTGAGGCGCTCACACACCTCAACGGCGCGCTCGCGTTTGGCGGCATTGGTCTCGCGTGGCATAACGACTCCTCGGCTCAACGGCACAATAAACTTATGGGCACAATTGTCCCACGTCCGAGACGCTTACGCCTCCAAGAATGCGCCGGTCTGACGGCTCCACAGGCTCGCGTACTCGCCACCCGCCTCGACGAGCTGCGCATGCGTGCCGTCCTCGACAATCTCGCCATCGGCCAGCACCACAATGCGGTCAAGCGCCGCCACGGTGGACAGGCGGTGCGCCACCACAATGGAGGTGCGGCCGCGCATCAGATTCTCGAGCGCCTCCTGCACCAGCGCCTCGGACTCGCTGTCGAGGGCAGAGGTCGCCTCGTCGAGCACCAGAATCGGCGCGTCGGTTAGGATGGCGCGGGCGATAGCCACGCGCTGACGCTGGCCGCCCGAGAGCTTGACGCCGCGCTCGCCCACCATGGTGTCAAAGCCACGGGGCAAGCGGTCGATAAACTCCAGGGCGTTGGCCAGGCGCGCGGCCTCGCGAATCTGCTCATCAGTGGCGTCGGGGCGGCCGTAGGCAATATTCTCTCGAATGGAGCGGTGGAACAGCAGCGCCTCCTGCGGCACGTAGGCAACCTGGCGGCGCAGGCTCTGCTGCGTACAGCGCGAGACATCCTGACCGTCCACGAGCACGCGGCCGCCCTGAACATCGTCCAGGCGCAGCAGCAGCTTGGTGAGCGTCGTCTTACCCGAACCCGATTTGCCCACCAGGCCCACGCGCTGGCCCGCCGCCACATGAAGTGTCAGGTTATCGAACACGCTCTCGCCCGCCGCAGCGTCACGGTACGCAAAACTCAGGTGCTCAAAATCAATCGCGCCCTCGGTCACTTTGAGCTCGGGGGCGTCCGGGTCATCTGCCACCAAACGTGGCTCGTCCAGCACGCGCGTCATCTCGGCCGCATCGCCGAGCGCGCGGTTGATGCGCTGCATCATGGAGCTTACGTAGTTCAGGCGCATGGTGAGGTTATAGGTGTAGGTAAAGATCATGACGAGCGAGCCGGCCGAGATGCCAAACCACGCGTTGCCGCCCGCCACGAACACACTCACCACGGCCATGGTGATGACGATAAGACCCGAGGTCGTAAAGTTGCGCTGCATCACGGCGTGCATCGAGACCGTCTCGGCATCGCGCGCGGCACGATCGGCGGCGTCGAACAGATCGCGTTCAAAGTCCTCGCGCCCGCAGGTCTTAACGGCCAAGATGTTCGTGACCGCGTCGGAGAGCACGCCCGAGAGCTTGTTCTGCGCAGCGGACGTCGCGGCCGAAAGCGGCATGATGCGCTTGTACATAAGCCAGACAAACGCAATGTAGACGACCATGATGCACACCAGGATCACGGTAAACGTCGGTACCACCGGGGCGAGTGCGGCCACGGTGCAGACGACCGAGGTGATGGTGGGGATGAGCGAATACACCGTCACGTCCACCAACCCCGTGTAGCCGCTCATAAAACGACTCGTCTGGCTCACAAGCGATCCGCCAAAGCGGCTGGTATGGAATGTCATGGATTGATTGGAGAGCGTGTCGAAGCATAGACGCGCCAGGTGATAGTTGCCCGCAATCTCGAGCTTGTAGACGGTGTAGTCCTGCAGCTTGGAGAGGATTTGGCCCACTAGGTTAACGAGCACGAGCGCCAGAATGTAAGGACCAAAGACCTCGAATACTTGATCGCCCGCCACGGAACCCGCTTGGACGCGGTCGACGATGAGGGCCATCACGTAGGTGTTGGCAAACGTGAGCAAAAAGATATAGCCCGCCGACGAGAATACCGAGAGAAAGACGATCAGCGGCTGTGTGCGCGTGACATCCCAAAAACGCCGGAGCGTGCGACGCACAGTGGAGCGTTTGAGCGGACTGGTGCTTCTCTGAGACATGGGCTTCCTTTCGCGTCTGATAGGGCGAAACGCCATTGTTGCACATTGAAGCGCACTTCAGGCAAGCACGATGCGAAAAGCGCCCGCGCCGTGCTTGCGCGAGCGCCCCGCCGTCAGATGCAGCTAGTCCTCGTCTTTTTGGTCTGCGAGCGGGCCTGCGGATGTGAGCCCCAAGATCTCGTCGGCCTCCCGCGCGTCTTCCAGCGCGTCGATATCCTTGAGCTTGCGCTCCATAACGTTGGTGCGCGTGGTGATGATGCCCTCGACTGTCTTTCCCGCGGTCTCGATCTGCTGCTGGGCGCGGCGCAGCGCCGCCTGATAGCGTGGCAGCTCGGCCTTGACGGCAGAGAGCACACGCAGCACGTCGTCGGTGCGTTTTTGCAGCTTAAACGTCTGGTAGCTCATCTGCAGACTGTTGAGGATGGCCGCCATGGTGCTGGGGCCGGCAACGTTGACGTGATAGTCGCGGCCCAGGGTCTCGATAAGCCCGGGGCGACTGACGACCTCGGCGTACAGACCCTCAAAAGGCACGAACATAATGCCAAAGTTGGTGGTCGCGGGCACGCTCAGGTACTTTTCGCAGATGTCCTTTGCCTCGCGCTTTACCATCGCATCGAGCGTCTTGCGCGCGGTGGCCACAGCCTCGGCATCCCCCGACTCTTGCGCGTCGAGCAAGTGCTCGTACGCATCGCCCGGGAATTTGGAGTCAATCGGCAGCAGCACGGGATCGCCCTCGTCCACCGGCAGTTTGACGGCAAACTCAACGCGCTCCGAGGCGCCAGGCTTGGTGGCGACATTTTCCAGATACTGGTCGGGCGTAAGGATGTCCGCCAGGATTACACCCAGCTGCACCTCGCCCAAAATGCCGCGCGCTTTTACATTGCCCAGCACGCGCTTGAGGTCGCCTACGCCGGTAGCAATGGACTGCATGTCGCCCAGGCCCTTGTACACAGCCTCGAGCTGGTCGCTCACCTGTTTAAACGATGCAGACAGGCGATCGTTGAGCGTACGGGAAAGTTTCTCGTCCACCGTCGCGCGCATCTGATCGAGCTGCACGTTGTTGTCCTTGCGGATGGCGCCCAGCTGGGCATCGACCGTCTCGCGCACTTTGTCCAGGCGGCGCTCGATGCCCTCGCGGTTGGCACCGAGTTGTTGGGCCGTCTCGCGGCGCAGGTCGTCCATACGGTCGCCAGCCTGTGAGAACTCACGCGCGATAGTCAGGTAGCGCTGCTGCTCTACGGCCGCATCGGTCGTCTGCTGTTGCGCGATGGCATTTGCCGTGCGGCGGGTTTCTGCCAACGCGACGTTCAGGGTGCCGAGCGCGTTGTTGGCCTGCTCGAGCGCAGCCAGCATCTCTGCCCCGCTATCGCCGCGCTCCCGCAGCTCGGTGCGAAGGCCCTTGAGCTGCAGGGCACAAGCCACAGCAACCCCCACCGCCACCAAGGCGATCACAACAAGCACGATATCAATAGCAGACATAGTCTCCGCCCAACAAACCCAATCGATCATCAATCAAAACCGCGATCAATCTTACCCCGCCACACGCACCGGGCGCCCGGCCCCTTCTTGGGTGCCCCTCTCCTCCGCATATTCCATAATGCGGCGTGCCGTCTCCCTGCTCACCTTTGAGTCATCGCCGGCCAAGTATGCGTATACGTTTCCTTTATTCAGGTGCAGAGCACGGCAGAGACCATAGCGCGTTACACCCGATTCCTCCAATGCTTCCAGCGTTTTCTTTCTCATCAGGGCGTTCACCCTTCTGTCGGCCGCCGGCTTTTCCTTCGCCGCTCTATACGCGCGCCAAACGTTGGCATAACGGTTAGGGAGTTTGTCTTCGGCGCATAGAGATACCAGGCTACCCGTTTGGCCGTACAAGGACAAAACGCCTCGGTAACCCTCTTCCATCCACGAGCCCTCGGATAAACCCAGAACGTATTCTGCTTTGCCCTGCGCCAAAGCGAGCAAAAACAGAGGCTCCGCCACGCGCGGCGCATCCGTCGTCGCCTGCTCAACCAATTTTCTAAAACTCAGCGACTGCTGTCCGGATAGCTCTCGGCAATAGCCTTTTAAGAATCCCTCAAAGGTCAGATTCAACCGAGCACCTCCTTTCTGTATTGCCTGTATGCACAGACCATCTCTTGATAGCTTCGCTCCGAAGGCGACGACGCCAGTGCTTCTCCCTCGTCGAATATAAGCCGTTCGAGCAGACCCCAATCAAGTTGGTCGACGAATGCCTGACTATGAAGATCGATGATGTCGTTCGGACGGTAGGCATAGAGCTTCATTACCGCCAGGTCCTCCAAGGATGGCGTAAAGTACCTGATAAAACGCGCCCCAATATCCAAGGGAATCAAACGGTCTTCGTAATTGAATGGCATCTGATTACAATATGCCACCGCCATACCATTCACCTCGGGGTATCGAGCTATGATCTCGCGGAGACACCTGTCTGCCTCAAACACATCAATGTCATGTGTAACCGACCGATTCGTCACATCGTTTAGCATGAAGGCGCTTCCTCCCACCAATACAACGCTCGGTCTATCGTCTCTTGGACCTATTTCCAGCTCCGCCTCTTCGTCAATGCCCAACAGAGTCTGCTCTAAATCCTGCTTATACATATCAAATCCTATTATTATTCATCTTCAATAATACTATTCAGTCGCACGATAGGGCCCGTAAGATGCAAGGATTCCACTCGTGGCGATAATCCTTGCATCCAAGAAGACCAATGGCGGCAAACGTCAGCCTTCCCAACCGACCTGGAAGGTTGTTATGGCATCGCCTAGGCGCTGGCCGAGGGCTGACAGATGTTGGAGCACCTCGTTGGGCGATGCGCCGTTGAGGATGCACGTGAGGGCATACGACGCCAGAAAGATGGCCGCAAGCCCTAACGGGATGAGCACGATCATCGCCAATGTGCGCAAGCGCTGGCCCACACGGCGACGACGCGCACGACGCTTGTCGAACGCGAGCTCCTGCGCATATGAATCTTGCTGTACGGAATAGGCCTCTGGCGCCGATTCACACCCGGGCACAGCTGCAGGTACAGCAGCGGGCACGACATTTTGCGCAAAGGGCTGGGCTGCCGCCCCTTGCATTTGCATCTCCATGAGTCGTTGCTGCTGACGCAGCATGCGCTTAGCTTGTTGCTGTGGAGTCTCAAGAAACAGGTCCATGTTGGCCTCCAAAGTCGGAGAATTCGACGCTTACGACCAGCATCCCGCACCGCCATGACCGCGACAACGCAATCGCCGGCAATAGCCACAAAGTTTCTTTTGCTCAAAAGCTGTCGAAAAGCTCAACAACTCCCCTACCAGCACTTTCTCTGAGCTTTTTTCGCCAGCAATCTTTTGGCCTTCCACCCTTACGCCAACTGACCAAAATCTAACCAAAAGCTTGACGGAAATTGTGGAGATCGGGACCCCATACAAAAACGTGCCGCCCCAAAAGGGGCGGCACACAAACTTCTTATCAGCTTTTCTGTAACGAGCACGCGACGACCCAACGCCGGAGCGCAGGGCGGGAGGCCGGATCGCCTTCCCTCAACGCGACCCTGCGGAGCCGTGAGCGGGGAGGGAAGGCGATCCGGCCTCCCGCCCTGCGCTCCGCAGCAGCCAGCGCCAAGCGCTAGTAGTTCACCACCTGCTCCTCAAAGTACGCCTTCGGGTGGTTACACACCGGGCACACCTCAGGCGCCTCGGCGCCAACATGCAGGTGCCCACAGTTCAGGCACTTCCACACCTTCACGCCCTCACGCTCAAACACCTCGCCCGACTCGATACGCTCGACGAGTTTGTTGTAGCGCTCCTCGTGGGCCTTCTCGACGGCGGCGACGCCACGGAACTTCTCGGCGATCTCGGCAAAGCCCTCCTCCTCGGCGGTCTTGGCGAACTCGTCGTACATCGTGGTCCACTCGTAGTTCTCGCCCGCGGCGGCGTCGCGCAGGTTGTCCAGAGTACCCGGAACGGCGCCGTCGTGCAGATACTTAAACCACAGCTTGGCGTGCTCGGACTCGTTGCCCGCCGTCTCGGCAAAGATATTCGAGATCTGAACGTAGCCGTCCTTTTTGGCCTTGGATGCATAGTAGCGATACTTGGTGTGTGCCTGGGACTCACCGGCAAAAGCAGTCTCGAGGTTCTTCTTGGTCTGAGAGTTCTCAAAATCCATAGGTGTACTTCCCTTCAACACGTGCCGCCCATAGGCTTTGAGCGACCTTGTCTTTAGGATGCCCTCAAGCCGAGAATTTAAACCTTACAATCCCGTTCTTCAGATTTGAGCGGGCTACACACTCAACCAACGATCGTCCTCGGCTCGGCAAAAGCCCTCGCGCTCCAGGTCGGCTAGAATGCCCGCGACAAGCTCGCACTCGACCGGCCCGCGACCGGCTGCCGTCTCCATTTCGTTAACGCCCACCACGGCATCAGCAAGCGTTATCCCCGCCGGCCGCCCATCGCGCGCAGCCAGTAGCATGCGCACAATATGGGCGCGTTTTTGGCGACGCGAGCCCTCGAACTTGGACTGACGGCTATAGCCCGCCGACCGCCTGGACGGATTGGGCAACGTCTTTTTTAGATATGCGCCGCAATCTAGCAACGCGTAATACCACGCGCGCGGCGTGTCGGCATCATCGAGCGGCACGGCAAAGGGAGCGATCTCGTCCGCCGACGCACCGGGGGCCGCCGGACAGGCCGCCTGAATCAGCGGCACCAGCTCGCGATCGGGAACAGCCGGTACATCGGGAAAGAAGTGATGCAGAAAGACCGTGCGCACATTGGTCTCCAGATACACGCCCGGAAGATCAAACGCAAACGACCGGATACCCTGCGCCGTTGCCGGGCCAATACCAGGCAGAGCGACCAAGTCACGCGTCTCGTGTGGAAACTCCCCGTCCCAGTCCTCTACAACGCGCTGAGCGGCCTTGTGGAGCGCCAGAGCGCGTCGGTTGTAGCCCATCCCCTGCCAAGCGTCCAAAACATCGGAAGGCGCGGCCTGGGCAAGCGCCTGCACGGTCGGAAAACGATCGAGCCACACCGGCATGCGCGCCTCCACACGCGGAACCTGCGTTTGCTGCAGCATGACCTCAGAAAGCCAAATGATGTACGGATCGCGTGTGCGGCGCCACGGAAGGTCGCGATAACGCAGGACCCCTTCCGAACGAATCATCGAACGAAAGGGGTCCTGAATCATGGCTATGCTCCTTATGCGGCGCTATTCCTCCCGGTAAGCGCACGCGCAGGTGGCGTACTCGGGAAACGCTTCGCGGTCGGCGAACTTGGGATCGACGGCCGGGAACTGGCGGTGAGCGACGATGTCGCTGAGCGAAACGGAATCGAGGTAGTCGCGCATCAACGCCTGAGCTCCGGCCCACAGGGGATGATAGCAGCACGCGCCCATGCGCGCACAGTCACCATCGGGCGCGGTGCAATCGTTCATAACCATAGGACCCTGAACGGCCTCGACGACCTGGCGGATAGTGACGTCGTCCGGACTGACCTTGAGACGCATGCCACCGTGGAAGCCACGCAGGCTCTCCACAATACCGGCCTGGACCAAACCGTGCTGAATCGAGCGGGCAAACGAATACGGAACATTGACCTCTTCGGCAGCGGTGCGAACAGAAAGCAAACACTCCGGATCCTCAGCAAGCATCGCCAGCATGCGAAGGGCGTAATCAGTCTTCCTCGATATGTCCATTTTTCCCCTTTCAAGGAATACGAACAGCTCGAACGAGCTCCGGGGCCGAGCTTGTGTCGAGACGCTAAATGACCGCCAGGACATCCAAATGGTAAATCGGATATCCACTGAGTGCCGCGCTTGGAGCGAAATGCATCAAATGCGGCGCACAGTGCAATTTAGTATAACCTAACCCCCTGTCTCGTTGAACAGGTGTTGCGCAACAAAGCTGTTGTTCAGACAGATATACTTATTAGATTTTACTTGCGTTCCCGAAGGCGCGGGGATTCTGGGCGAAGATGCACCAGGGCGATCGTTCTATCGAAACAAAGTGCATCAAACGCAAAAAGCCACGTCCGAAGACGTGGCTTTAATTGCGTTGGCGGGAAGTACGGGGCTCGAACCCGCGACCTCCGACGTGACAGGCCGGCGCTCTAACCAAACTGAGCTAACTCCCCAGGCAGACGTTCGCGTTTGTTTCCGCTCGCGTGCGCTGCGGGGATTAGTATACACAGAAGTCTGTCCGGCGCGCAACAACTTTTTTGAAAAAATTTTTCGGTCCCTCCGGGAGGGCCTCCGGGGCCGGCGGGCGCGGGTTAAGTTTGCTGCTCTACAGTCCTGCGCAAGACGGAAAGCACATTAAGTGCTTTCCTTTGCGTGCGGAACTC
>CABRZT010000013.1:0-41516 GCA_902475595.1 uncultured Collinsella sp.
GAGCCGTACGCTTGAACTGAGAAGGGGGAGGCCTCGCGGCCTCCCCCTTTTTGCGTTGTATACACGTTGTACTTTGGGACCTAGCTCCCCCGTATTCGCTCTTACTGTTTGGCTGTATTTTGAGTTCTTCTAGTGTATTTGAACGATAATTACTCGCATTGGCGTTAGGGAGGGCTTGATGTTTACCGTGTTTGTCTTGGGCAATATTGCTTCGGGTAAGTCGACTGCCTGCCGCTATTTCGAATCTCGTGGCGCTATGCTTATCGATCTGGATGAGCTTGCAAAATCTCTGTATGTGCCGGGCTCTGATATCGTCAATACTCTCGCGGATGAATTCGGTTGGGACATTTTGGATGAGGAAGGCGGCATTCGCCGCAGCATCCTCGCTTCTCGAGCTTTTGCTTCTCCTGATTCGGTCGCACGACTCAATGGCATCGTGCATCCCGTTCTGATTGAACAGCTTTCGCTGAGGATTCTCGATCCGGTTTGTTGTACGGTTTCATCTCCCCGTTACCCCTTTGCGGTGGTCGAGGTTTCTGCTCCGACTGGTTTTGAGGATGCATTTGGCTTGGCTGATGAAATTCTGGTCATTAGCGCCCCTTTGTCAGTTCGTCGCGAGCGCGCTATTCAACGTGGCATGGAGCCATCTGATTTCGATGCCCGTTCTGCTTGTCAGCCCGATGAGTCTGCGCTGTGCAATCTCGCTACAACGGTGATTGATAATGCCTCAGGCGATAATTCGCTCTTTGAGCAGCTTGACTCATGGCTTGCATGCCATGGGTTCGGGGATGTAGTGGATAAGGAGGAGGCCGATGCCTAAGACACGTTTCCTTACGTGGTATCGCCTTATACCGCTAGCTGCCGTTTTTGCCTTCGGCCTTATCTCATTCGTTTACTCGTATGCTCCTGCCGCTTTCTTTAAGCCGCTGTATCCGATTGACTACGAGGCGTATGTAAAGCAATCCAGTATTTCGCATAATCTGGATCCGTATCTGGTGTGCGCTGTCATTAAGTCTGAATCGAATTGGGATCCCGGGGCCGAGTCGAATCAGGGTGCTCAGGGATTGATGCAGCTGATGCCCGAGACTGCCCAGGATATGATCGCCAAGGGCCTTGTCGACGGTGGCGAGTATTCGGCCGACAACCTTAACGATCCGGCTACGAATATCGAGTTTGGCTGTGCGTATCTCTCGTATCTTCTAGCGTATTTTAACGGGTCGACTGACAGTGCCATTGCCGCCTATAACGCCGGCATGGGCAATGTCGACGGATGGGCGCAGCAGAGTACGTCGCTTCATAATGCAATCACCTTTCCCGAGACGCAGGCGTATCTGATTCGTGTCAATAATGCCTGGGCTCGCTACAAGACCCTCTATCCCGATCGGTTCGTATAGGACTATGCCTGCCGCCTGCGTATACTGCAGATGTATGAGTTAGGAGTATCCATGGCGGAATTTGAAGTAGAACGCGTTGGTGGTGAACTTAAGCGCTTTGGCGTTGAAGGCTCTGACGTGCCGTTTAAGGTCGTGTCTCCCTATGAGCCTGCCGGTTCCCAGCCTAAGGCCATTGAGTCGCTTGTGCAGGGCGTGAGGGACGGAGACCGCTATCAGGTTTTGCTGGGCGTGACTGGTTCGGGCAAGACCTTCACGATGGCAAAGACTATTGAGGCCCTGGGAAAGCCGACGCTGGTCATGGCTCCGAATAAAACGCTCGCCGCTCAGCTTGCGAGCGAGCTCAAAGAGTTCTTTCCCAACAACGCTGTGGTCTACTTCGTCTCGTACTACGACTACTATCAGCCCGAGGCGTATGTGCCGCAAAGCGATACATATATCGAGAAAGACTCCTCGATTAACGAAGAGGTCGAGATGCTGCGACATCAGGCGACCGCATCGCTGCTCTCTCGACGCGATGTGATCGTTGTCGCATCGGTCTCGTGTATCTATGGCATTGGCTCTCCTGAGGACTATGCGGGTCTGGCTCCAAACGTCGACAAGAAGGTGCCGCTCGAGCGCGATGACTTTATCCATGCACTTATCGACATTCAATATGATCGCAATGACTATGACCTGGCACGCGGCACGTTCCGCGTGCGCGGCGATGTTGTCGACGTGTATCCGCCTTATGCCGAGCATCCGTTGCGGTTTGAGTTCTTTGGCGACGAGGTCGAGCTGATTGCCGAGATCGATGAGGTCACCGGTGAGATGCTTCGTGAGTACGAGGCCATCCCCGTATGGCCGGCATCGCACTACGTGACCGAGAAGCCGAAGGTCAAGGCGGCTCTGAAATCGATCAGCGAAGAGTGCGAGAAGCGCGTGGCGGAGCTCAAGGCGACCGACAAGTTGCTCGAGGCGCAGCGTCTGCAGCAGCGCACCGATTATGATCTTGAGATGCTCGAGACGATGGGCTTTTGCAACGGCATCGAGAACTACTCGCGTCATCTGGACGGTCGCAAGCCGGGTGAGCCGCCGTTTACCCTAATCGATTACTTTCCCAAGGATATGCTCTGCATCATCGATGAGAGCCATGTGACGGTGCCGCAGATTCGCGGCATGCACGAAGGTGACCGCTCGCGTAAGGTGACGCTGGTGGAACACGGTTTTCGCCTGCCCTCGGCGCTCGATAACCGCCCGCTTCGTTTCGATGAGTTTGAGGCAAGGATACCCCAGTTTATCTATGTTTCGGCCACGCCGGGCGATTACGAGCTGCGGGTGAGCCAGAACGACGTTGAGCAGATTATTCGTCCGACCGGTCTGCTCGATCCCAAGATCGATGTGCGTCCGGTTCGCGGTCAGATTGACGATCTTGAGGACGAGATTCGCGAGCGCGTTGCACGCAAAGAGCGCGTGCTGGTGACCACGTTGACCAAACGCATGGCCGAGGACCTGACCGACCATCTGCTCGACGCGGGCATTAAGGTCAATTACATGCATTCTGATACGGCGACAATGGACCGTGTCGAGATCCTGCGAACGCTGCGCGAGGGCAAGATCGATGTTCTCGTTGGCATCAACCTGCTTCGCGAGGGCTTGGATCTTCCCGAGGTCTCACTGGTGGCAATTCTCGATGCCGATAAGGAAGGCTTCTTGCGCAACCGCCGTTCGCTGATTCAGACGATTGGCCGCGCGGCCCGTAACGCCGATGGCGAAGTCATCATGTACGCGGACGTTGTGACCGATTCGATGAAAGAGGCCATCGAGGAGACGCAGCGCCGTCGCGAGATTCAGATGGCATATAACGAAGAGCACGGCATCGTGCCCAAGACAGTGCGCAAGGCCATCAACGACATCTCAAGTTTTATTGCCGAGGCCGAAAAAACCGTGGGTTCCAAGGGACGCTCGAAGGGCGACTCTCTTGGCCATGGTGCATTCTATACGCCCGATGAGTCGGGCGAGGGCGGCGTGCCGGAAACGGTGGCGCCCGAGCAGACACTTGCGGAGCAGTTGGAAGAACTGCCGCATGACGAGCTTGTGCGGATCGTCGAAACCATGGAAGAGGATATGCGTAACGCTTCTGCCGCCATGGACTTTGAGGAGGCGGCGCGCCTGCGCGATGCTGTCGTTCAGATTCGGGCGATGCTCGAGGGTGCGTCTGAGGACGAGACGATCGAGCGCTTGCGTTTGCAGGCCCGCAAGGGTTCCACGTTCGCATCGGGCAGAAAACGCCAGGGTGCACGGTTTAAGAAATAGCGAACAGGCCCCGAGTTCCCTGTGGAGCTCGGGGCCTATGTCTTTTGCGCGCTGGAATTCGTGCGTTAGAGGTCTGCGATCAGGGCTTCAGCACAACGGATGCCGTCGGTGGCCGCGCTCATGATGCCGCCGGCATATCCAGCTCCCTCACCACAAGGGTAGAGGCCCGGGGTCGACACGGCATGGCACGTTCGGTCTCGGGTGACAGTGACCGGTGAGCTCGAACGAGTCTCCACGCCGGTAAGAACGGCATCGGGACGGTCGTAGCCTCGTAGCTTTTTTCCGAGTAGGGGAAGCCCCAGGCGGAGCGACTCGACGATATGCTGCGGCAGGGCTTCGTCAATTGCCGTCCAGGCCACACCGAACGGATAGGTGGGCCTTACCTTTCCGGGCGTCTTGCTGGCGCGTCCTGCGAGGAAATCTCCGACGAGCTGTGCCGGTGCGTTCCAGTTGGAACCGCCTAGGCGATAGGCGGCTGCCTCGCAGGCACGCTGGAGCTCGATGCCGGCGAGCGGGTCATCGTTGGGAAGGTCCTCAGGTGTGACGTTAACGAGCAGGGCGGCGTTTGCGTTGCGTCCGTCGCGGGCATTGAGGCTGGCGCCGTTGACGCACAGGTGGCCCTGCTCGGAAGAGGCGGCGACAACCTGCCCGCCGGGGCACATGCAAAACGAGAACACGCTGCGGCCGTTGGGAAGATGGGCGACGAGCTTGTAGGGGGCTGCTCCGAGGGCAGGATGTCCCGCCAAGGCTCCATATTGGGCTCGGTCGATGTCGCGCTGCGGATGCTCGATGCGAACGCCCATGGCAAAGGTCTTTTGTGCGAGGGCCACGTTGTGGTCCTTAAGGAGCTCAAAAATATCGCGAGCAGAATGCCCGCAGGCGAGGATGAGGTGCTTTGTCTTAATTGGCTCGTAAGCGGCGTCTTGGGACGATTGGACATCAATACCGGTGATGGCGCCAGACGCGTCGATGCGAATGTCGACGAGCTTTGTTCGATAACGGACGACACCTCCGAGCTGCTCGATGCGCTGGGATATAGCGGTGACAACCTTGGGAAGGATGTCGGAGCCAATGTGCGGCTTGGCATCCCACAGAATATCGCGGGGCGCACCCGCCTCGACGAAGGTTTTGAGGATAAGGCGATGGGCGGGATTTTTTGTTCCCGTATTGAGCTTGCCGTCCGAGAAGGTCCCCGCGCCGCCCAGACCAAACTGGATATTACTCTCGGGGTCGAGGATGCGCTCCTTTAGAAAGAGGTCGATCGCATGCGAGCGGCGAAATGCCGGGTCGCCGCGCTCGATGAGCAAGGGCTTAAGACCTGCTTCGGCGAGCGTAAGCGCAGCGAAAAGGCCGGCGCATCCGGCGCCGACAACGACAGGGCGTTCTTGAGGTGCGTCGGAGACGGGGGAGGGGAATGAGGGCCCATCGTCCTCTATCGCGCGTACGCGCGAGCGGTCACGCTCGGCGACGCTGTCGACCGCTTCTCGCTCGAGGTGGGGACTAGTCAGCTCAACACGAAAGCTCAGGATAAAATGGACGTCTCGTTTTTTGCGAGCGTCGATTGACTTGCGGTGGAGCTCGATGGACTTGATCTCGGAGTCTTTGCAACGTAGGACGCGCTTGGCGACTCGCTTGCCAACAATGAGGCAGGCATTTTCATCGCCGGCTTCATCGAGCGACGCGTTGACTTGGGTGATTTCGATCATCGAGGTCTCCTTAGAGGCAAGAAAGAGGCCGTCCGGTATCCCAGACGGCCCGAATGCGTTTTTGATTATAGACTGCGCGGCTACAGGCTGCTTGCAGCGCGAATGCCCGAGAGCCAGGCCCACGCAAGGTTAAAGCCTCCGCAATCGGCGTCGATGTCGAGCGCTTCGCCGCAGACGTAAAGCGGGGCGTCGACAACGCTGCGCGCGCGTAGACTGGGTGTTGAGATACTCTCGACAGATACGCCACCACGCGTGACCTGTGCCGAGCGCTCCTCGGCTGTTCCCTCAACGAGCAACTTAAAGTGCTTGAGGATCGAGACCAGGTGGATGACATCGTTGGAGCCTGGATGGCACTGCTCGAACGCTGTGCAGACGACGCGGGAGAGTTGCGGGGCAAGCATACCGTCGAGCCAACGGGGATCGCGGGGCGAAAAGCCGCCGAGCAGCTCAACGCGCCGGTTAAGCATATCGAGCAACTCGTCTTTAGAGAGGTCGGGGAAAACGTCGAGCAGGATCGTATCGCCGCGCTGGATACGACGGGAGAGGTTGAAGACAGCGACGCCCGAGATACCGAAGGTTCGAAACAGGACTTCACCGTCTTCGTGCCAGAGCTCATTATGATTGCGGGCGAGCGTCAAGCGGGCGCGGACGCGCAGGCCATCCAACGTCTTGAGTGCCGCCCGATCGCCGACGACCGTTGCCGATACGGGGCAGAGGATGGGGCGCAGCGAAGTGAGGGGGAGGCTAAACGTATCGGCGATACCGGTGGGGTTGCCGCCCGTGGCGATAATTACGGCATGTGCCTGCAGGGCCTCGTTCTTGCGAGGGACATCGGCGAGCGCTTTCCGAAGCGAGCGGAGCTCCGATTTTCGGTCGTCGTGCTTTTTTGCCTTGAGCGCCCGCGCTGGACGGTCTATTTGGAGTGCCCAGCCTTCGGAAACTTTGTGCGCCGAGGCAACGTTGGCTCCGCAGATTAAGGTGATACCTAGGCGGTTGCAAACGTTGAGAAGCGCGTCGCGCACCGATTCGGCGCGAAGGGAGCGCGGGTACAGCCGGCCTTCCTCGGAGGTTGTCATGATGCCCAGCGAGGAGAAGAAACCCATAAGCTCTTGTTCGGGTTGGGGGCCCATGACAGATTCGACGAATGCGGGGTGGTTATACCGCTGAGGATCAATCGATTCGTTGGAGAGGTTGCAGCGGCCGTTACCGGTCGCAAGGAGCTTTAGGCCGCAGGCGACATCGCGCTCAACGATGCAGACGCTTTTGCCAGCACGTGCGGCCGTAATGGCGGCGGCGAGGCCTGAAGCCCCGCCGCCGATTACCAGGACGTCATAGAAGGCGCTCGTGTTCACTTAGGCCTCGTCGGTCTCGTGCGGGGTAATAGCCTCGACGGCAGAGACTGCCTTGGGCAACATGCCATCGGGGAGCGCGGTCTCAACCTCGCCCTTATCGCAGGCCTCGGCGAGTGCCGGATTAATGGGAAGCGTGCCCAAGATGTCGAGGTTATAGCGCTCTGCGACCTCGGGGAGCTTGCTTTTGCCAAAGACCTCGATCTTCTTGCCGCAGTCGGGGCACTCGATATAGCTCATGTTCTCGACGATGCCCAGAATGGGGACGTTCATCTTCTCGGCCATGTTGACCGCCTTGGCGACGATCATCGAGACCAGGTCCTGCGGGCTCGTGACGATGACGATGCCGTCGACGGGCAGCGACTGGAAGACGGTGAGCGCGACGTCGCCTGTTCCCGGAGGCATGTCGACCAGCAGGTAGTCGATGGGGCCCCACGAGGTCTCGCTCCAGAACTGCCTAATGGCGCCTGCGATGACCGGACCGCGCCAAAGGACGGGGTCGGTCTCGTTTTGGAGCAGAAGGTTGGAGCTCATGACCTTGACGCCGTGCTCGGAGATTTCGGGCAGCATGAGGTTGCCAAGGGCATGGACGTGGCGTCCGCTCATGCCGAACATCTTGGGGATAGAGGGACCGGTGATGTCGGCATCGAGGACGCCGACCTTGTGGCCGTGACGGGCAAGCTCGGTGGCGATGGCACCGGTGACAAACGACTTGCCGACACCGCCCTTGCCGGAAAGCACGGCGATGACGCGTTTGACCTCGGACAGCGTGTTCTCCTCAAATTGCGACGGCGACGTTTGTCCGCCGGCGGCCTGTGCGTGCTCGCAACCCATGTATGACTCCTTTGTATATGTTGGGGCCGGAGCCCCGTGATGTGACACGAGCGTCATTGTACCCTCGTTTGCGAGCGGGAGTCATTTGCGATGCATTTGGGCCGAGCGTGCTTGCAATACGATGGGCCCAAGCGAATGGGCGGGCTTACTGAACTTTGCTGGCGAACTCGAGGTATTGCATGCGCTGCAGCTTGTCGATCGTCGAGGTGTATGGGCTGTCTTCAGATTCCAAGTTGTAGCGCAGCCCGTCGGCACCGAGATAGCCGGCGACATTGATGGTGGGCACATCTGACCTTGTTGCAAGCAGGGCCTTTTGATAGTCGGTGAGCGGGGCGCCGATCTTATTAAGGGTAATGGCTGCA
Source organism: uncultured Collinsella sp. (assembly GCA_902475595.1). Classification (GTDB taxonomy): domain Bacteria; phylum Actinomycetota; class Coriobacteriia; order Coriobacteriales; family Coriobacteriaceae; genus Collinsella. Next base: position 7,938 of record CABRZT010000013.1, read on the forward strand.
ATCTCGTTTGCCCCGACGGTGTCGTAGACGTTGAGCTCGGTATTGCCGGCGATTTCATAGTTAGCCCAGACGAAATAGGTTGACTGATAGACACGGAAAGCGTGGCTTGCCGTATCTTCCTGAGGGTACAGCTCGTCGTTGAGAGTCGTTGCGGCGCTCGGCTGATGGTCGCCAAAAAAGACAAGAACAACCGGTCTGCCGATATTGCGGAGCTCGTTGATAAAGTACTCGAGGTCCCGGTCGGATGCGTTGATGCAGGTGAGATAGGTGTTGAGCGCGCTATTGGCGCCCTCGCTGGCTCCCTCGACCCAATAGTTTGTCAGCTCTTCGGCGGGAACGGTGCCATAGTCGTAGCCGCCGTGATTTTGCATCGTGACGTCAAAGATGAACTGCGGCGCTTCGTCGGTTCTAAGCAGGTCGAGTATCTTGTCGTAGGTGGCGTAGTCGCATACGCCGGCATGGTAACAGGGCGCACCTTCGAAATCGCCGATTGAAAGAAAGTCTCCAAAGCCCAGCTGCTGATAGATCTTATCTCGATGGTAGTTGACGGGGTTTTGCGGGTGCATAGCGGTAGCGGTATACCCAAGCTCTTTAAGGTCCTTTGCCAGGCTGTTGACGCCATTCATCTGATACAGCTGATAGGGGATCTTGCCTAATCCGACAAAGGCCGTTGTCGCTCCGGTCAAAAATTCGAATTCGGAGTTTGCCGTTCCGCCACCGGTGACCGAAGCGAGCATGGTGCCGCGAACAAGTGTGTCGGGAAGCGAGTTGTAGAATGCGGGGCCGGTGTACCCGGCCGCCTGGAGCTGCTCAAAGCACGAAAGGTCGCTAAAACTCTCGTTCATGACGGCAACAATCGTCGGCTTGATTTCATTGAACTGGGCAACGGCAGCCGCGCGCTGCTCGCTCGAGCCATACGTGCTGTCGTAGGCGGCGGCGAGCTCCTGCTCGATGCTCTGCGCCTCATCGGGCGTATAGCCTTCGGGCTTCTCAATGGGCAACTCGTTGACCATTTCGGTGAACGAAGTGATAAAACCCTGAGACGTATATGTGGTGATGGGCTGCCAACGGTCAAATCCAAAATCCAGCGCCTGCTCCAAGTCGATGCTGGAAAAGCCTGAGAGCCCCACAACGGTCACTAGCAGAAAAGCGCAGAGGTTAGCGGCGATTGCGGGGAAGACATGGGTGGGCGTACGGAGCTTTCGCGGTCGGATAAGCGAAAGAAGCCCCAGGGAAATCTCCAGCAGGGCGAGAGAGGTTACGATTCCGGCGGTAAAGGTAAACTCGTATCCCTCGCTCACTTCCATTGCGGTGCCAAGGGCCAAGATATCGCTTGGCAGGATGGCTTCGCCTTTAAACGTTATGACGAAGTGCTCGGCAATGCCAAGGATGCAACAGGCGACGGGCACGAGGGCCATGACGCCTCCATAACGCTGTCCCAGCAAATAAAGGGAGAGCAGAACCGTCGCGAGCAGCCCGACGGAAAACCCGAATGAGTTGGCGGGAATGCGATAGAACGTTTCGTTACAGGCAATTTCGAGCGAAACGAACGAGAGCGCTGAAACAGCGGCGATGACAAGGATGTCACGGCAAATACAGGCAACCGTTCCCGTCGCAAGATCGGTTTGGTCGATAAGTCCCGAAACCAAGGGCTCGACAAGAAGTATGACGGCGGTAGCACCGAGCGCCGAATAAGAAAGGACCCATAGGGAATTGTCCTCATTTACGAGCAATTGATTCGTAATCCATGCAGCTACCATGCCGAGCGGGATGAGGAGCGTCGCGCACCAAAAGACGCGGGCAATGGGCGGCTTTTCATTGTGTTTGATTGAAAAATACACGCGCACGACGACGGTGGCCACGATAAGGACGGCGATGAATATGGGCAGATTGGCCATGTCGCTCGAAGTGATTTCAAGGGGGATATCTTCGGTCATGGACGTTCCTCTGTTACAGCAAATTAAGTTCAGTAGTAGATTACTGTAACCTTTCCACGGCATTTCGAGAAACAAAGCACCCGATACGCAAAGCTAAAGGTCTGCGAATCTTGTATTACGAACATCTGTGCGCGTCGAGTGCGCTAAACTCATCGACAGTATGATTCGATGCAATAGGAGGCAAGGAGCTTCCATGTCTGATTCTTCTATCGTTATTCGCGGCGCTCGTGAGCACAACCTCCGTGATATCGATGTTTCCATTCCGCGTGACCAACTCGTGGTCATTACCGGTCTTTCTGGCTCGGGCAAGAGTTCGCTGGCATTTGACACTATCTATGCCGAGGGCCAGCGTCGATACGTCGAGAGCCTTTCGAGCTATGCGCGCCAGTTCTTGGGCCAGATGGACAAACCCGACTTGGATTCAATCGACGGCCTTTCGCCGGCGGTGTCGATCGACCAAAAGACGACGTCTAAAAACCCTCGCTCGACGGTTGGCACCGTAACCGAGATTTATGACTATCTGCGCCTGCTGTTCGCCCGTGTGGGCACCCCGCACTGTCCCGAATGCGGCCGCGTCATTGAGCGTCAGACGACCGACCAGGTTGCCGACAAGGTCTTGGCGGCGGGGGAGGGCCGCCGCGCGTTTGTGCTGGCACCGGTGGTGCGCGGGCGAAAAGGCGAGTACACCAAACTGTTTGAGGACCTTCGCGCCGAGGGCTTTAGCCGCGTGCGTGTCGACGGTGAAGTGTGCTCGCTCGACGATCCGATCGATCTGGACAAGAAGTTCAAGCACGATATCGAGGTCGTAGTCGATCGCATCGTGATCCGTGAGAACTCTCTGGGCCGTATCGCCGAGTCTGTTGAGCAGGCGACCGCGCTGGCTCACGGCAATGTAAACGTGTACATGCTGCCCGATCGTGATGCTCCCGAGGGGACCGAGGGCGAGCTGCTGGAGTATTCGTTGGCCTTGGCGTGCCCGGAGCATGGTCACTCCATTGACGATCTTCAGCCGCGTGATTTTTCGTTCAACGCTCCCTATGGCGCATGTCCTGAGTGCGACGGCCTGGGCTTTAAGAAAACCGTTGATGCCGAGGCGTTGATCGAGGACCCCTCGAAGTCCATTGCCGACGGAGTCTTTGGTAGCCTGTTTGGCAACTCGAACTACTATCCGCAGATTTTTGCTGCGGTCTGCAAACACTTTAAGGTGAGCACCGATACGCCGTGGGAGGACTTGCCCCCTCGCGTGCGTCGTGCGTTTTTGGATGGCCTGGGCGATACGAAGATCTCGGTCGACTACCAAAAGCTCGACGGACGTCGCAGCCAGTGGGATACCAAGTTTTCGGGCGTTCGCAACATCCTGTACGAACGCTATACCGAGACGACGAACGAGAACACCAAGGCGCGCCTGGAGAAGTACATTCGCGAGGAGCCGTGCTCGAGCTGCCACGGCGCTCGTTTGCGCCCTGAGATGCTCGCCGTCACCGTGGGCGGCAAGTCCATTTACGAGGTTTGTTGCCTGTCGTGCCGTGAATCGCTCGAGTTTTTTGAGGGCCTGGAACTCACCGAGCGCCAACAGTTTATCGGCGGCCGTATCGTCAAGGAAATCCTGGAGCGCTTGCGTTTTCTGGTCGATGTTGGACTCGACTATCTGACGCTCGATCGTGCCTCGGCGACGCTTTCCGGTGGCGAGGCGCAGCGTATTCGCCTGGCAACGCAGATCGGCGCGGGTCTCATGGGCGTGCTCTATATTCTGGACGAGCCCTCGATCGGTCTTCATCAGCGTGACAACGAGCGCTTGATCAAGACGCTCGAGCGCCTGCGCGATATCGGCAATACCGTTATCGTCGTCGAACACGACGAGGATACAATCCGTGCCGCCGATTACGTGATCGACATGGGGCCCGGCGCCGGCGTCAACGGCGGACACGTAGTCGCGGCGGGAACGCCTGCCGATATCATGGCGTGTCCCGAGTCGATGACGGGCGCTTATCTGACCGGTAAACGAATGATCCGGGTGCCTGATGAACGGCGCAAGCCCGGTCGCGGCTGCCTTAAAATTACGGGCGCTCGAGCCAACAACCTCAAAAACGTTACTGCCAAAATCGAGTTTGGTACGCTTACGGTTGTTACCGGCGTGTCGGGATCGGGCAAGAGCTCCCTGGTTACCGACACCATTGCGCCTGCCCTTACGAATGCCATTCACCGCTCGACGCGCCCTGTGGGTCCGTATAAAAAAATCGAGGGCATCGAGTGCATCGATAAGGTTATCGATATCGACCAGTCGCCGATTGGCCGCACGCCGCGCTCCAACCCTGCTACCTATATCGGCCTGTGGGATGATCTTCGCGCGCTGTTTGCGAGTACGCCGGAGTCGAAGGCGCGCGGCTACTCGCCGGGTCGTTTCTCCTTTAATGTGAGTGGCGGGCGCTGTGAGGCGTGCAAGGGCGATGGGCAGATTAAGATCGAGATGCACTTCCTTCCCGATATCTACGTTCCCTGCGAAGTTTGCGGCGGTAAACGCTACAACCGCGAGACACTCGAGGTCACCTACCGTGGCAAGACCATCTCGGACGTGCTCGAAATGAGTGTCACCGAGGCGCTGGCCTTCTTTGGGAATATCCCGCAGATTAAGCGCAAGCTCCAAACGCTGTACGATGTAGGCTTGGGCTACGTGAGCCTGGGCCAGCCCGCCACGACGCTCTCGGGCGGCGAGGCGCAGCGTGTGAAGCTCGCCAAGGAGCTTCATCGACGCCAGACGGGCAAGACGTTCTATATTTTGGACGAGCCGACGACCGGCCTTCATTTTGAGGACGTCCGCCAGCTGCTCGATGTGCTGCAGCGCTTGGTCGATGCGGGCAACACGGTGCTGGTGATTGAGCACAACCTTGATGTCATCAAGGTTGCCGATCGTCTGATCGATATGGGTCCCGAGGGCGGTAACGGCGGCGGAACCGTTGTGGTTTCGGGCACACCGGAGCAGGTTGCGGACTGTCCGCAGAGTTATACGGGCAAGTTTTTGGCGCCGTTGCTCAGGCGTGACCGGGAGCGTCAGGCTCAACTTGATGCTCAATAAATAGGCGATTCAGTTTATGGGCGCCATCGACTCCTTGTGATTCGATGGCGCTTGCTGTGTCGAAGTGACGTATGCAGCCGAATTGGACATATACTTAATCTTTACGTCCGAATGCGAGGGAAAGGATATGTCATGGCAAAGGCTGTAAAGACGCCAAAAACCAATGCGATGCGCGAGCTGGAAAGCGCCGGCATTTCCTATGTTCTACATACGTACGAAGACGATGGTGATGAGTCGGTGGGCCTGGGGGTCGCGATTTCGGAGCAGCTTGGCGAGGAGCCCGGTCAAGGATTTAAGACTTTGGTCTGCGTGACACCGTCCAACGACTATGTCGTGTGCTGCATCCCTGTTGCCGACGAGCTCGATCTAAAGTCCGCCGCGCGTGCCGCGGGGGAGAAGTCCTTGGCCATGATGCATGTGAAGGATTTGCTTGCGGCGACTGGCTACGTTCGCGGCGGCTGCAGCCCGGTCGGTATGAAAAAACGCTACCGGACGCTCATTGATGAGACATGCGTCCTTTGGGATACCATTTTTATTTCGGGAGGCAAGCGTGGTTATCAGCTCGAGCTTGCACCCGATGATTTAATTGCATTTTGCGGGGCGACGGTTGCCGCGATTACGAGAGAGGACTGAGCGATGCCGCAGGAAGAATTGAAGCGCGGAGCTCATTTTGCAAAAGAATCTGCGCCTCAGACACCCTCATCCGAAGCTTCTTCGTCGCGAGATGACACTGACGACATGGGCTCGTCGGACTACTCCACGGTTGGTCGTTCTGCCGGGCTTATGACCATCCTGACTATCGTGTCTCGCGTCACCGGTTTTATCCGCACGTGGGCAATGGCGGCCGCTATCGGCATGTCGCTGCTCTCGTCCTCCTATCAGGTCGCCAACAACCTGCCCAATATGCTCTACGAACTCGTGATGGGCGGCATGCTCGTGACGGCGTTTTTGCCCGTGTACATGGGCGTGAGGCGTGAGCAGGGTCGCGAGGCCTCGAACGAGTACGTGGGCAACCTGCTCGGCATTCTGCTTTTAGTGCTGGGTGGCATTTCGTTGCTGGGGACCGTGTTCGCCCCGGGCTTTATCTGGACGCAATCGTTCCTTTCGGGTGACGGTGGCAGCATGGATACCGCTGCGTTCATGTTCCGTTTCTTTGCCATCCAGATTCTGTTTTATGGTTTGGGCTCGGTGTTCTCGGGCGTTCTCAACGCACACCGCGACTACTTCTGGTCGACGTTTGCCCCGGTCCTCAACAATGTGATCGTCATTGCGAGCTTTATGGGTTTTGCGCCCGTGTCCGCACAGTTTGGCGAACGTGCCGGCATCATCTTGATTGCGGCCGGTACGACCCTCGGTGTCTTTGTTCAGATGGCATGTCAGATTCCCGCGCTTGGCAAGCACGGCGTGCATCCCCATATCCATATCGACTTTAAGGACCCCGCGCTGCGCCAGACGATTGCGCTCGGTATCCCGACGCTGCTCGCCACGGTGTGCATGTTTGTCTCGACTTCTATCACCAACGCTGCCGCGCTGGTGGTCCAGCCCGAGACGGGTCCTTCCGTCATCGCCTATGCGCGCCTGTGGTACACGCTGCCCTACGCGCTGATTGCCGCCTCGCTTTCGACGGCGCTCTATACCGAGCTCTCTCATGACGCACAGGAGAAGGATTACGACAGCGTTCGCACGGGCATTTCGCGTGGCGTCGCCCAGATGCTGTTCTTCCTGATTCCGTTCGCACTGTACCTGATTGTCTTCGCACGTCCGCTCAATATGATCTACTGTGCTGGCAAGTTCGATGAATCCGGCGTGGCTCTGGTGTCCGAGTACCTTGTCTACCTGGTGCTCTCGCTGCCGCTCTACGGCGTGGTCGTGTTGATGCAGAAGAGCTTCTCTGCCTTGCTCGACATGAAGCCCTATAGCCGCTATTGCCTGTATTCCGCCATCGGCCAGGCCGGCTCGGTTCTGCTGTTTGGCGTTGTGCTGGGCTTCGGTATGCCGGCAATCGCGCTTTCGTATGTCGTCGACTACGTGATCTTGGTCGGCTGTTCGCTGTGGTGGCTGCGTCGTCGCCTGCGTGGCCTTCAGGTCAAATCTATCCTACATGGCGGTTTCTTTGGCCTTTTGCTCGGTGACCTAGGTGCTGCCGCAGGCGCCGGCGTCATGTGGGCGCTTGAACACTTTGTCGGGGCACTTGGCGGCTCGATTCTGATTACTCTTGGCTACGTTTGCGTTGCGGGTGTCGCCTCGCTTGTTGTTACCTTTGGCCTTGCCGTCGTCCTTAAGATGCCCGAGGTCTCGGCGCTGCTTCGTCGCAAGTAGGTGCGCGTGGCCGGTCACGACAACATACCAACGCTTGCCGAGCAGGTTTCGCGCGTTCCCACACAGCCCGGATGCTACCTTTGGAAGGATGCCAAGGGCGATGTCATCTACGTGGGCAAGGCGAAAAACCTGCGCGCCCGCATGCGTCAATACGTGACACTGCAGGATGAGCGTCAAAAGATCCCGCTGATGATGCAGCTGGTGGCGAGCTTTGACTACATCGTTGTCGAAACCGAGCATGAGGCGCTTGTACTCGAGCGCAACCTGATCGGCCAGTACCATCCGTACTTTAACGTCGACCTCAAGGATGACAAGAGCTACCCCTTTATCGCCATTACAAAGGGCGACCTGTATCCCGCGATCAAATACACGCGTGAGCGTCATAAGCCGGGAACGCGCTATTTTGGACCCTATACCGATAGCCGTGCGGCACGTGAGACGATAGATACGCTGCGCAAGGTTATCCCCATCTGCTCTGCATCCTGTGCGGAGTGGCGTCGTTGTCGCCGTACCATCGAGTCCCACAAGGGCGAGGAAGACATCGTCAATATGATTTGCGCACAAAACGGGCGTCCCTGCTTTGACTACCATGTCGGGCGCGGCCCGGGTGCGTGTGTCGGCGCGATTTCCCCGGCAGACTATGCCAAGAACGTCAAGCGTGTCGAGCGCTTTTTGTCGGGCCATCGCAAGGATGTCGTCGATGAGCTGACCTCCGAGATGACGGATGCCGCCGAGGCGCTCGACTTTGAGCGCGCGGCACGCGTCAAACGTCGTTTGGAGGTCATCAGGGGTCTGGACGATCGTCAGCAAGTCGTTTTTCCCTCCAGTGTCGATATCGATGTCATCGGGTTCTATCGCGAGGAGACCATCTCCGCCGCTTGCGTCTTCGTCGTTCGCGAGGGCCGAACAGTTCGCACCTGCGAGTTCATTCTCGACAAGGGTCTTGATGTTGACGAGGAAGAGCTCCAGTCGGGCTTTCTTAAGCGCTATTACGACGAGACGGCTGATATTCCAGCTGAGGTCAACCTTTCCGTCGAGCTTGAGGATGCGGAGGCGCTGGGGGAGTGGCTTGCGGGCAAGCGTGAGCGTTCCTGCCATCTCCATAGGCCGCAGCGTGGCGAAAAGCACCGTCTGCTCGATATGGCATCCAAAAATGCGCGCCATGCCCTCATGCGCTACATGATGCGAACGGGGTACGCTGACGACCGCACCAATCAAGCGCTCCTGGAGCTCGAAAGTGCGTTGGCGCTGCCATCGCCGCCGTTGCGTATCGAGTGCTTCGATATCTCTACACTGCATGGCACCTTTACGGTCGCCTCGATGGTGGTGTTTACCAACGGGCGCGCCGACAAGAGCCAGTACCGTCGTTTTAAAATTCAGGCCGAATTGGACGAGGCAAACGACTTCGTGTCGATGTCCGAGGTTTTGGGACGACGCTATGCTCCCGAGCGCATGGCCGACGAGCGCTTTGGCTCGCGCCCCGATTTGCTCGTTGTCGATGGCGGTAAGCCGCAATTGACCGCTGCGATCAAGCAACTTGAGGCTCTTGGGCTCGATATACCAGTTTGTGGCTTGGCGAAGGCCGACGAGGAAGTTTTTGTGCCTTGGGACGAGACTCCTGTCGTGCTGCCGACCGGGTCTGCTTCGCTCTATCTAATTAAACAGGTACGCGATGAGTCCCACCGATTTGCCATCACGTTCCACCGTGAGTTGCGCGATAAAGCCATGACGGTTTCGGTACTCGATGACGTTCCAGGCGTGGGACCCACCAGAAAACGTGCCCTTATGCGCCATTTTGGCTCGATGAAGCGTTTGCGCGCGGCGAGCGAGCAAGAGATCGCGGAAGTTCGCGGCATACCTGCCGATGTTGCCAAGGCGGTCCACGAGGCGCTCGTTGCATGGAATGCCGAGCGCGCCGAGGCGGCGGCTGGCCATTCCGATAGCTAAACACGAGCCTAAACAACTGATATACATGATTGCGCGATTTTCAACCATTTATTTCGCCATGATTGCCTGCTGGTTTCGGGTTTTATTAACGCTAAAACGTTTGACTAACCCAAGCGAAAACCCTGCTATCCTGCGGGTTGACGAAGACTGATATCTCACCTCGCCGATACATACTGTCTGGCGAATCATTTGTCAATGAATTCGGTGAACGGTAGTAAATACCGTTCAAGCGTATGTATGTATCGGTCGCCGAGCGCGGCACCTCAGTTGGGTTCGTCGGTAGGTAAGGTATATATCGTCCGCAAGTTGCGCGGGGGCACGTCTAGGTGCTCCCGAGTAAGATTCTCTATTGATAGGAGAAGACATGGCCATCATCAACAAGGGTATGTCCAGGCGTTCGTTCCTCGGCCTCACCGGCAGCGTCGCTGCTGTCGCCGGCCTTGGTCTCACTGGCTGCGGTGGCAGCTCTAGCGACGAGGGTTCCGCTTCCGGCTCCACCGATTCCGCCAACCGTGGCGGCGGCGTGATCACCGCTGGTTCCGCTTACGCTCCGTCCAGCTTCGATCCCGCCAGCACCGGCTCCGCTGTGGGCCTGGGTGCTAACTGGCACGTCGTCGAGGGCCTCTACGGCATCGATTACCACGACTACAGCACCTTCAACGAGCTCGCCACCGACGATCCCAAGTCTGTGGACGACACCACTTTCGAGGTCACCATCCGCAAGGGCGCCAAGTTCTCCGATGGCACCGAGGTCACCGCTGACGATGTCGTTGCCTCCTACACCGCTTGCGCCGCTTCCGCTACCTATGCTCCGTTCTTCCAGCCCTTCGAGTCCATCGAGGCCAAGGACGCCAGCACCGTGACGGTCAAGACTAAGGTCCCCAACTTCTCCCTGCTCAAGGATCGTCTGGCCATCGTCCGCGTTACCCCGGCCACCCAGACCGAGGAGGATCGCGCCAAGCAGCCGATCGGTTCCGGCCCCTGGATGTACGACTCTATCTCCGATACCGAGATCACCTTGGTTCCCAACCCCGAGTACAACGGTGAGTATGCTGCCGAGGATAAGAAGATCCAGTACAGCATCCTGACCGACCCCACCGCTCGCGTTACCGCTCAGCAGGAGGGCTCCACGCTCGTTATGGAGCTCGTTACCGCTGACGCCGTCGACCAGCTCGAGAGCGCCGGCTGCAAGATCGATAACGTTCAGGGTTTCGGCACCCGCTTCATCATGTTCAACGTCGCCAAGGAGCCTTGGAACAACGTCAAGGTCCGTCAGGCTGTCATGTATGCGCTCGACACCGAGAAGATGGTCAGCAACACCTTCGCCGGCCTTGCCACCGCTGCCAGCTGCTACCTGCCCAAGAGCTTCACCAACTATCATGAGGCTTCCACGGTGTACAAGACCGACGCCAAGAAGGCTAAGAAGCTCATCGAGGAGTCTGGTATCACCCCGGGTGCCATCACCCTGCGCACCACCGACAACGAGCAGATTAAGGGCATGGCCGCCCAGGTCAAGAACGACCTCGATGCTCTCGGCTTCGATGTGACCATCCAGACCGATACCTCGCCGGCTACCTACGCTGCCATCGACGGCGGCGAGGCCTACGATATCCTTCTTGCCCCTGGCGATCCTTCCTGCTTCGGCGCTGATCCCGACCTGCTGCTCAACTGGTGGTACGGCGACAACGTCTGGATGCAGACCCGTTGCCCGTGGAAGGAGTCCGCTGAGTGGCAGAAGCTCCACGGTCTCATGGACGAGGCTCTTGCCGCTGAGGGCGACGAGCAGCAGAAGAAGTGGAACGAGTGCTTCGACATCATTGCCGACAACGCCGTTCTGTACCCTGTTGTTCACGTCAAGACCGTCTCCGCTTTCTGGGACGATCCGTCTACTGCGCCCAACGGCGAGGCCCTCGATGGCTTCAAGGGCATCGGCACGACGAGCATGTCCTTCAGGGGCGTTGCGACCGTCAAGGCGTAAGACTCGCTTGAGTCTGTATGCAGGATGTCGGCCGTTGGGACCGTATCCTCATAGTTGAAACAAAGACCCGGGCGGCAACGATGTCGCTCGGGTCTTGTAATGAGTATCCGTACTCATATACCAGTTGGTCCTACCGACAAAAGAAAGGGGAGAGAACGTGAACAACTTGCTACGTTTGATTGGAAGGCGTCTTGTGGCGCTGCCGATCATGGCATTGGGCGTCACCGTCCTGGTGTTCTTCCTTATGTCGTTCTCCAAGACCGACCCCGCCTACACGGCGTTGGGTGACGGTGCCTCGCCCGAGGCGGTTGCCGAGTACCATGAGAAGTATGGTCTGGACGACCCCTGGCCCGTGCGCTACGTGCGCTATATGGGCGATCTGATCCATGGCGACATGGGCACCTATGGTGCTGCTCGCAACTCCGTTGCCAAGCGCATCTCCACGGCCCTGCCCGTCACGATGCAGCTGACCTTTATCGGTCTTGCTATCGGTGCGGTCGTTTCGTTTTTGCTCGGCGTCATCGCGGCACTGTATCGCGACAAATGGCCGGACCAAGTGATCCGCGTCTTTTCCATCGCCGGCTTGGCAACCCCGTCGTTCTGGCTTGCCGTTCTGTTGATCCTGCTGTTCTCTTCCTATCTTAAGGTGCTCCCGGCATCGGGTGCTCTGCCTCACTTCACCACGAATCCGGTTGGCTATCTGGGACGTATGATCATGCCCGCTATCGCCTTGGCATTTCCGCTGACGGGTCAGATGACTCGTATCGTGCGTACCGCCATGGTCGAGGAGCTCGACAAGGATTATGTCCGTATGGCTCGCGGCGCCGGCGTTCCCGAGAAGGTCGTCGTCGGCATCAACGTTCTTCGCAATGCGCTGATCACCCCGGTCACCACCCTCGGTCTTAAGATCGGTTACCTCATGGGCGGCGCCGTCGTCATCGAGGTTATCTTCAACCTCCCCGGCATGGGCACCGCGATTCTGCAGGGCGTTCAGGGCAACGAGGCGAACCTGGTTCAGGGCGTCGTCATCGTCGTTGCTCTTGCCTTCATCATCATCAACATCGTGGTTGACATGCTCTACCTGCTCATCAACCCGCGCATCAGGACGGTGTAGATTATGGTAAAGATTCGAGAGAGGCAAACCGAGCAGCTCGAGAAGGCTGCCTCCAAGGGGCTCAAGCTCGGTGGCTGGAAGAAGATGACGCTGTCTTCTAAGATTGCCGCCGTCGTGCTGGTGCTGGTCGCCCTGACTGCGATCCTGGCGCCCCTTCTTGCCCCCTATAGCCCGGTCGAGATCTTTACGGCTCGCCAGGCTCCCGGCAACGGATTTATCTTCGGTACCGACGATAAGGGTCGCGACATTCTGTCGCGTATGCTCTACGGTGGTCGTTACTCGCTGATTATCGGCTTTGGCGCCACTGCCATGGCTCTGGTCTGCGGCTCGGTCGTGGGCGCCCTTGCAGCGGTTTCGCGCAAGGCCGTTTCCGAGACGATCATGCGTATCCTGGACATCATCATGTCCATCCCGGGCATCGCCCTCGCGGCCGTCTTCGTCTCCATCCTGGGCAACTCCGTGCCGTCGATCATCTTCGCCATCGGCTTTATGTACACTCCGCAGATTGCCCGTATCGTGCGCGCCAACATCGTGTCCGAGTACGGCGAGGACTATGTCCGCGCGGTCATCGTTTCCGGCGCCAAGGCTCCGTGGATTTTGATCAAGCATGTTCTGCGTAACTGCATCGCCCCGATCATGGTCTTCACCGTTACCCTGGTCGCCGACGCCATCATCTTCGAGGCCTCGCTGACCTTCATCGGCGCTGGTATCCAGGAGCCCACCGCTACCTGGGGCAACATCCTCGCCGACGCCCGCGGCGGCGTGCTCGCCGGCCGTTGGTGGCAGGCGCTGTTCCCGGGCCTGGCCATCATGATCACCTGCCTGGCGCTCAACATCCTCTCCGAGGGCATTACCGACGCCATGGCCGCTGCTCCCTCCGCCGCCCTGGATCCTACCGATTCCTCCAAGCGTCGCGAGGCCGACCTGCTGGTCTCCGACCCCGTTCGCGCCTACAAGGAGCAGGCCCAGTCCCTCTCCGCTCGCCTTGGCGCCCTGCGCGATGTCGAGCTCAAGCGTGACGATCGCCATGTGCCCGACGAGTCTGTCGAACCGATTCTCTCGGTCCGTGACTTCTGCATCCAGTTTGAGCATCACGGTGATATCAATGTCGTCGACCATGTCAACTTTGACGTTCGTCCTGGTCAGACCATGGGCCTGGTGGGCGAGTCCGGTTGCGGTAAGTCCATCACCACGCTGGCCATCATGGGCCTGACCGACGAGGACGAGCACCTTTCCGGCGAGGTTCTTTGGGAGGGCCGTGACCTGCTCAAGATGAGCAAGAAGGAGTGGTTCGGCCTGCGCGGTACCGATATCGCTATGGTCTATCAGGACGCCCTGTCCTCGCTCAACCCCTCCATGCTCATCTCTGCCCAGATGAAGCAGCTCACCAAGCGCGGCGGAACCCGCAGCGCCGAGGAGCTCCTGGAGCTCGTCGGCCTCGATCCCAAGCGCACGCTCGAGAGCTATCCGCACGAGCTTTCCGGCGGCCAGCGTCAGCGTGTCCTGATCGCTATGGCCCTTACTCGCGACCCCAAGCTGGTCATCTGCGACGAGCCCACGACCGCTCTGGACGTTACCGTCCAGAAGCAGGTCATCAAGCTGCTCAACGATCTTCAGGCCAAGCTCGGCTTTGCCATGATCTTCGTTTCGCACGACCTGGCGCTGGTCGCCGAGGTCGCCCACAACATCACGGTTATGTACGCTGGCCAGGTTATCGAGCAGGCACCCACCAAGGAGCTGCTCACCAACCCGATCCACGAGTACACCCGCGGTCTTCTGGGTTCCGTTCTGTCCATCGAGAGCGGTTCGGGCCGCCTGCACCAGGTGCCCGGCGCCGTTCCGAGCCCGCGCGATTTCCCCAAGGGCGATCGCTTCGCGCCCCGCTCGAGCCATCCGCGTATTGGCCTGGACACCCGTCCGGTCTTCAAGCGCGTGCCCGGCACCGAGCACTTCTATTCCGAGCTCCCCGACGAGGTGCTCAAGGCAAATGGTTTGACCCCTCACGCGGAGGTGATGTAGATGAGCGAGACCGCAGTCAACGGCGTCGAGCCGATCATCTTCCTTGATGACGTCCACGTCACCTTTAGGACCCGTACCGGCTCGATTCTGCACCCCAACCTGGTTCACGCCGTCCAGGGTGTAACGATTAAGCTCATGCCCGGTCAGACGATTGGCATCGTCGGCGAGTCCGGTTGCGGTAAGTCCACCACCGCTAACGTCATGTGCGGCCTGCAGGCCCCCACGAGCGGCAAGGTCTACTTTAAGGGCAAGGACGTTACCAAACGTACCGCCGAGGACCGTCGCCACATGGGTCGCGTCATCTCGGTCGTGTTCCAAAACCCGGCCACGGCGCTCAACCCCCGCATGGTCGTTCGCGAGCAACTGCTCGACCCCATGCGCGTCCACAACCTGGGTACCGAGGCCGAGCAGGAGAAGCGCGTCAAGGAACTCTTGGAGCTCACCGGTCTGCCCAGCTCCGCCGCCGAGGTTCTTCCCGGCCAGCTTTCGGGTGGCCAGCGCCAGCGCGTCGCAATTGCCCGTGCCCTGTCGCTGAACCCCGATGCCATCATCGCCGACGAGCCCACCTCAGCTCTGGACGTTTCGGTCCGCGCGCAGATTCTGAACCTGCTGACCGACCTTAAGAAGGAGCTCGGCCTGGCCATGGTGTTCATCAGCCATGACATCCAGACGGTCCGCTATATCTCTGACGACATCATCGTTATGAATGGCGGCAAGATCGTCGAGCAGGGCGAGGCCAAGCAGGTCTTCCAGCACCCCCAGGACCCCTACACCAAGATGCTGCTCGGCGCTGCGCCGTCGCTGCTGCACCCCAAGCTCGGCGAGTAGCCTCGCTTTCCCTCCCGTGCGCCCGGCCCCCTTGCCGGGCGCACCTCCGTTGCGATTTCGAAAGGTTGGGTTCACGAGCCATGCCAAGTGCTCAGGAGCTACAACATCAATTTGGTGAATATCGAGGCGCCATGCCCCGTCCATCAGATTTCGATCTCTTTTGGAAGGATCGCATGGCCGAGGCCGACGCCGTCGGGCTTGACTACGCGATCGAGACGGCATCGGTCACCGATGCCGCGACCTGCCAGCTTTTCGACCTCTGGTATACCGGCATGTGTGGCGCTCGCCTTCATGCCAAGTACCTTAAGCCCGTCTCGGACGCCCCCGTGCCATTGGTGCTTCAGTTCCATGGGTATCCGGGTGCAAGCCGCAGCTGGTTTGAGCAGGCGTCGTTTGCGGGCATGGGCATGGCACTCATCGCCCTCGACTGCCCCGGCCAAGGAGGTCCCTCCGAGGACATTGGTGGATTTGAGGGCACAACGGTTGCCGGGCATATCGTCGCCGGTATCGACGGCGACCCGGCCAATCTCTACTATGTCCGCTTGCACCAAGATATTCGCATCCTGTGCCGCATCGTTCGCGAGCTCGAGGGCATCGATCTTGCGCGTGTGTTTGTGAACGGCGCGTCGCAGGGCGGCGGTTTGGGCATTGCGACCTGTGCGCTTAACAGCGAGCTTATCAATCGCGCCGCCATCCTCTATCCCTTCCTGTCAGATTTCCGCCTGGTCTGGGATTTGGATGCCGACGACATTGCCTACGAGGGCCTGCGCTATTGGTCTCGCTGGTTTGACGAGGACTCGACTCGTATTGACGAAGCCTATGCCAAGCTGGCGTACTTCGATTCCAAGAACTTTGCCCCTATGGTCAAATGCCCCGTGCTGTTTGGCACCGGCACAGCCGATATCGTCTGTCCGCCAGCGACGCAGTTTGCGGTCTATAACAACCTGACCTGCGAAAAGCGTCATGAGTTCTTTGAAGGCTTTGGCCACGAGGAGATTCAGGATTTTGACGATCTGATCATTCCGTTTTTCTGCAAGGGAGGGGAGGCTCATGTCTAAGTGCGAGAGCAATGTTGACGAGCTGATTGTCCCCGGGCTCATGGGAATTCCTGGAACGGTTTCGTCAAGGCTCGCAGAATATCGGGACTGGCGCGGTGATGTCCAAGCAGATGTTTCTGATTTAGAGACATGCGCTTCGAATCTTGAGATTCAAGGCCTGGCCATTACGGCGATTGACTTTGTTAACCCCTGCGCCCGTTACTCGGAGGTCTCCTTTGAGCTCGGTGACGATGCGATTCACGCTCGTTTGATCGAGCCTGTCAGTCGTGCCCGAGTATCTGAGCGCGTGCCGCTGTGCCTGATGTTCCACGACATCGATCGGCCTGTGCGCGGCTGGCATCACATGACGAGATTTGCCGCCATGGGGTATGCCGTCCTCGCGCTGGATGACGATGTTGCTGGTGCGAACGACCTGCAGCGGGGGATTTCTTCGCCCGCTTTTGTCGAGCGCGTCCGTTGGGGTTGCGCGCTGGCGAAGGTGGCGCGCAATCTTGATGGCATGGACCCCGACCGCATCTTTGCATGGGGCGAGGGTCTTGGCGGCGGAGTCGCGCTGGCGGTTTCTGCTCTGGACGAGCGGGGCCTCGCCTGCACGGCGGTTGCCAATCCGCTTCCTGGCGGCCTCGAGGCGCTGTCGTCTCGGGTGCGCGGATCGGTGCTCATGGGCACATCGCTTATGGATACCGTGAGCGATCCCAAGGATCAGTTTGCCGTATTCAACGGTCTTGAGTGTGACCGGAGGCATATCATCTATGCCAAATACGCTCACGAGCGCATCAATGCGTTCGAAAACGAAGTCGTCGACTTTTTTAACCAAACGTTCTACCCGTGTTCTTTGGCCTAGACGGCCTGGACACTGCCAACAAGAGTGGGCGGCATAGGGCTGCCCGCCAGACAACTAAGGAGATTCTTGTGGCAACTCAGAAATTCACCGGCGTTATCCCTCCCGTCGTTGTTCCCGATACCGAAGACCACCAGCTCGATGTTGCCTCCTTTGAGCGCAGCATCAACCGCATGATCGATGCCGGCGTCGATGGCTTGTTCTTCCTGGGCTCCTCGGGCGAGGTCGTCTTCTCCACCGACGAGCGTCGCCGTCAGATCATCGCCGAGGCCGTCCGTATCGTCGACCACCGCGTTCCCGTTCTGGTCGGCATCATCGACACCGAGACCGAGCGCATGATCGAGCACGGTAAGGTCGCTCAGGAGCTGGGCGCCGATGCCCTCGTCGCCACCTGCCCGTTCTATGCCCTGCAGGGCATGACCGAGGTCGAGGAGCACTTCCGCATCCTGCATGAGGAACTCGACCTGCCCATCTTCGCCTACGACATCCCCGTGTGTGTCCACACCAAGCTCCCCTGGAAGCTCCTAGCCAAGCTCGGCGCCGAGGGCGTTCTGGCCGGCGTCAAGGATTCCTCGGGTGATGACATCTCGTTCCGCTACCTCGTTCAGGAGAACGAGAAGAACGGCCATCCGATGAGCATCCTCACCGGTCACGAGGTTGTTGTCGACGGCGCCTACCTCGGTGGCGCCGACGGTTCCGTCCCGGGTCTCGCCAACGTTGAGCCCGAGGGCTACGTGCGTCAGTGGAAGGCCGCTCAGGCTGGTGACTGGGCTACCGTCAAGGCCGAGCAGGATCGCCTCAATGAGATTTCGCACATCTGGGATGTCACCTCGGGCGTCCAGGGTTATGCCGGTGGCGTCGGCGCCTTCAAGACCGCTATGAACCTCATGGGTATCTTCGACAGCCCGACCATGCCGCGCCCGGTGAAGGCCATGACCGGCGAGAATGTCGAGGCGATTAAGAAGGTCCTCCAGGACAACGGTCTCCTGTAAAGCTTCCCCGGGCACCCGATCTTGGGGCTCAAGCGGTCGAGCGTGACCCATTAGGTCAACGCCCGACCGCTTTCACCCCAACCTCGGGCACCTGGGAAACCTTTACCAAGCTGCGGCGATAACGCAGCCTTCATTTCCTGTAGTTGTTTTTTATCTCCTAAGGAGAGCGACATGGAGAACAAGTACATTTGCTCCGTTGATATCGGCGGCACCAAGATTGCGACCGCCATTATGGAGTACCCGGCTGACGGTAGCGTGCCCCATCCTGTTTTTGAGGCCGAGGTTCCCACCGAGGCCCAAGAGGGCGGCGAGGCCGTCTTCCAGCGTATCGAGGCGTCCATCAAGGCTGCTCTCGAGGCGAATCCCGATGTCGAGGTCCTTGGCGTCGGTATCGGTGCTGCCGGCGTCGTCGATCCCAAGACGGGCGCCATCGCGTATGCCAACGAGATCATGCCCGGCTGGTCCGGCGTCCAGTTGGGGCCGCGTCTGCGCGAGGACCTCGGTCTTCCCGTTGCCGTTGTAGGCGACGTGCAGGCTCATGCTCTGGGCGAGGCCCACTGGGGCGTCGGCAAGGGCAAGTTCTCCGTCTTGTGTCTTGGCATCGGTACGGGCATCGGCGGCGCATATGTCGAGAACGGCCGCGTGATGCAAGGCTTCCATGGTGCTGCCGGCCATATGGGCCACATCGAGTGCTCGGCTGCCGCCGGCATTCCCTGTGCCTGCGGGCGTTCCGGCCATCTGGAGTCGGTTGCTTCGGGCACTTCCATTGGTCGAATGTACGATGAACGTTTTGGCCGCGTCGACCCCAGCCGTCCTTCGGTCGGTCGCGATGTGAACGACCTGTGCCGCGCGGGCGACGCAAAGGCGACCGAGGTCATCCATGACGCCGGCTTTGCGCTGGGTGCCAGCTTGGGCTCGCTCGCTAACATCCTGGACCCCGAGGTCATCGTGCTTTCGGGTGGCGTGATTCACCAAGGTCCCGATTGGCGTTCACAGACGTGGAAGGATTCGGTGCACGAGGGCTATGCCAGCCAGGCGCTCGATCCGCTTCAGGACACGCCGATCCTCATCGGTTCTCTGGAGGGCGATGCTCCGCTCATCGGTGCCGCTGAGCATCTTCGTGCCTCGTTGAAGTAAACGTATCTTCTGTAGGAGCCTCCCGAGACAACACGCCTCGGGAGGCTGTTCTGAGAAAGGTTGCAGCCTTATGACCGTCGATCCTTTGATTCAATCCCTGAAGGGTAAGCTCGTCGTGAGCGTTCAGGCGTATATGGGCGAGCCGCTTCGTACGCCCGAGACCATGGCTCAAATGTCTCGCGCTTGCGAGCTCGGCGGCGCCGCCGCCATTCGCTGCCAGGGCCTTGCCGACATTGCCGCCATTAAGGGTCGCTGTGAGGTTCCCGTCATCGGCCTGTGGAAGGATGGGCACGAGGGCGTTTACATCACGCCGACGCTGCGTCACGCTCGCGCCTGCGTTGCTGCCGGTGCCGATATCGTGGCGATCGACGCCACCGATCGTCCGCGCCCCGATGGCAAGACGGTCGAGGATACCTTCCGTCCACTGCACGAGGAGGGTGTGCTCCTGATGGCGGATTGTGCCACCATCGAGGATATTCGCCGTGCTGTTGATATGGGCTTTGACCTGGTATCCACCACGCTTTCTCACGGCGTCGCCGCCATCGACTGCACCATGGCCGATGGCCCCGATCTGCCGCTCCTGCGTCAGGCGACCGAGGAATTCCCCGGCCTTCCCATCATTTGCGAGGGTCGCGTGCATACGCCCGAGGAGGCTCGCGCCGCGATCGATGCTGGCGCCTGGGCCGTTGTCGTCGGCACCGCCATCACGCACCCCACGAGTATTACGAGTTGGTTCAAGGCTGCGCTTGAGGCGTAAGACAGGCCTCGTATCCGCTCGGGGCGGTATACTCAATATAGGCAATTGACCGCGCGGGATCCGGGTTGCTGGGTCCCGCGCTTGTTTTCGGGAGGCAGCACATGCAAAAGGGAGATGCCATGGATGCGGCGGAGCGCTCGGAGCGCATCCCCGATATCGTCATCATCACCGGAATGTCCGGATCGGGCCGCACGCAGGCCATGCACGTGTTCGAGGACATGGGCTATTTTTGCATCGATAACCTGCCTCCACGTCTCATCGCCCAGCTTGCCGAGCTCGTCGGCATCAATACGGGCGTGGGCAGGCATCTCGCCGTCACCTGCGATTTGCGTAGCCAGGGACTGTTTGACGAGTTGCTCGATGCGGTCGCCGCGCTCGAAGAGCGCGAGATGAGCTGCGACATCGTGTTCCTGGAGGCTTCTGACGAGGTGCTGATTCGTCGCTACAGCGAAAATCGCCGCCGTCATCCCATTGCCAAGCCGGGGGAGACTACGGCCGATGCCATTCAGCGCGAGCGCCTTCAGCTGCAGGGCGTGCGCGACCGAGCCGATATGATTATCGACACGAGCCGTCTGCGCACCTCTGCGCTGCGCAACAAGCTACGTATGGCATTTTCCGAGCTGTCCGACCAGCAGCTCATGGACGTCCACGTGTTCTCGTTTGGCTTTAAGCACGGCATGCCCGTCGAGGCGGACATTATGATCGACGTTCGCTTCCTGCCCAATCCGTTCTACGATCCCGAGATGCGCACGATGACCGGTCTCGATAAAAAGGTCTCCGATTTTGTTCTGGACCATCCCAAGACGCAGGAGTTTTGGAAGGCCTGGACACAGCTGCTCGATACGGTGATGCCAGGCTATATCGCGGAGGGCAAGCCGCAGCTTTCTATCGCCATCGGCTGCACGGGCGGCCAGCACCGCAGCGTTGCCATTGCCGAGGCCACGGCCCGTTACCTGGAAGGCGCTCAGTACCACGTGAGTATCTCTCACCGCGACCTGTCGCGCGCCAACACGAAGGCATAGGCCTGCATGTCGTTTACCGCTGAGGTGCGCGACGAGCTTGCGCGCTGCGAACCCGAATGTGAATACTGCGACTTGTCGACGCTTGCCGCCCTCACGCGTGTGAGTGGTACGCTCTCGCTTACCGGCTCGGGGCGGTATCGTTTGACCGTTGCGACTGAGACGGGAGCCGTCGCGCGCACGATGATCACGCTGACGCATCGTATCCTTAAGCTCAAAACGGAGTTCACCGTCCGCAAATCTGTCTTGCATAAGGTTCGAAACTACCTCATCACCTTGCCTGATCAGCCCGATTTGGATAAGGCTCTGGTGCTGCTGGGCATTCTCGACCGTAGGGGAGGGCTCGTCGCAGGTGTGCCGCGTCACATTGTCGCCCGTCCTTGCTGTAGACTTGCCTATATCCGCGGCGCGCTCATCGCGGGCGGCTTCGTGGCCGATCCACGCGGCGATTTTCATTTGGAGATCGCGGTACAGGGCGAGCAATATGCCAAGGGGCTTTGCGATCTGTTGGAGCAGATTGGGGTCCATGCTCGTGTTAATGCACGGCGGGGGTCATATGCCGTGTACATTAAGAGCGCCGAGGAAATCGAGCATCTATTAAAGCTGATTGGTGCCAAGCGCAGCGTTGCCGAGATTGAGGAGGCGCGCGCGGTCAAGTTGGTTAAGAACGATGTGAACCGTCGCGTGAATGCCGAGCTCGCCAACCAGACCAGAAGCGCCGGTGCTGCCCAACATCAGCTTGCGCTTATCGATGAGCTCGAGCAGCGTGGCCTTCGCGATGCGCTTCCGGATGCCTTGGCGGTCTTTTGCGACCTGCGCGAGCGCTATCCTGATCTGTCGCTGCGTGATTTGGGGGAGATGGCTGACCCTCCCTTGTCGAAGTCAGCCCTCTACCATCGTGTTTTACGGCTTGAAAAGCTCATTGAAGCAAACAGGTAGTTTGAAGTAACGACTTATATATGGATTTAGCTGCTATTTTAGTATTTAAAACGTTTTAACGTAAATTTGATTTTCAATTTCGAGCATTCTCGTGAAATTCAAGTCAAAAAAAAGGTATATTAGGCGAGTGGTTAGTTTGTGGGCCTCAACGGCGGGCGCTGTAGCTCGCGGGGGCCTTACGAAAGGAGACACAATGGCAGTAAAGGTTGCTATTAACGGCTTCGGTCGCATCGGTCGTCTGGCTTTCCGTCAGATGTTCGGTCATGAGGGCTCCGAGATCGTTGCTATCAACGACCTCACCTCTCCCGATATGCTCGCTTACCTGCTGAAGTACGACTCCACGCAGGGCAACTACGCTCGCGATCACGAGGTCGTTGCTGGCGAGGATTCCATCACCGTTGACGGCAAGGAGATCAAGATCTACAAGGAGGCCGACGCCAACAACCTGCCTTGGGGCGACCTCGACGTCGACGTCGTTCTCGAGTGCACCGGCTTCTACACCAGCAAGGCTAAGGCTCAGGCCCACATCAACGCTGGCGCCAAGAAGGTCGTCATCTCCGCTCCGGCCGGCAGTGATCTGCCCACCATCGTGTACAACGTCAACCATGAGACGCTGACCGCTGAGGACAACATCATCTCCGCTGCTTCCTGCACCACCAACTGCCTCGCCCCGATGGCCAAGGGTCTGAACGACTTCGCTCCCATCGTGTCCGGCATCATGACCACCATCCACGCCTTCACCGGCGACCAGATGCCGCTCGACGGCCCGCAGCGCAAGGGCAACTTCCGTCGCTCCCGCGCCTGCTCCGAGAACATCGTCCCGAACACCACGGGCGCTGCCAAGGCCATCGGCCTGGTTCTCCCCGAGCTCAACGGCAAGCTCATCGGTGCCGCCCAGCGCGTCCCGACGCCGACCGGCTCGCTGACCAACCTCTACGCCGTCGTTGACAAGAAGGTCACCGTCGACGAGGTCAACGCTGCCATGAAGGCCTACGCCGAGACCATCCCCGAGACCTTCGCCTACAACGAGGACCAGATCGTCTCCCGCGACATCGTCGGCGAGACTCACGGCTCCATCTTCGACGCCACTCAGACCATGTGCTCTGACCTCGGCAACGGCCAGACCCTCGTTCAGGTCACCTCTTGGTACGACAACGAGAACTCCTACACCTCTCAGATGGTCCGCACCATCAAGTACTTCGAGAAGTTCGTTGCTTAATTTAGCTTTTAGCGAATAGCTCGTTGAGCGTCTAAAGAAGGGCGCGGCCTTATAGGGCTTACACCCTAGGGTCGCGCCCTTTTTATAAGAAATCGTCTGCCGTAATGGGAGGCAGACACGTACGAAAGGTAGAAGCAAACATGGCCTTTACCAAGAAGACCGTCCGCGACATCGATGTCGACGGAAAGCGCGTTCTCGTCCGCGTTGACTTTAACGTGCCTATCAAGGATGGCGTCGTTGGCGACACCACCCGTATCAAGGCTGCCCTGCCCACCATCAACTACCTCGTTGAGCACAACGCTCGCGTCATCCTCATGAGCCACCTCGGCCGTCCCGAGGGCACCGGCTTCCAGCCCGAGCTGTCCCTCGAGCCCGTCGCCAAGAAGCTCGCTGAGCTCTCTGGTCTCGACGTTGCCTTTGTCGCTGACACCTACGGCGAGAAGGCTGCTGAGGCTGTCGCCGCCGTCGAGCCGGGTAAGGTCCTCGTTCTCGAGAACGTCCGTTTTGACAAGCGTGAGAAGAAGAACGATCCCGAGATCGCCAAGAAGCTCGCTTCCTATGGTGACGTCTTCGTTCTCGATGCCTTCGGCACCGCTCACCGCGCCCAGGGTTCCGTCGTGGGCCCCGCCGCTTACCTGCCTGCCGTCGCCGGCTTCCTGCTCGAGAAGGAGGTCGACACGCTGACCGGCATCTTCGCCGAGCCCGAGCGCCCCTTCGTCGCTATCGTCGGCGGTTCCAAGGTTTCCTCCAAGATCGGCGTTCTCGATCACCTCATCGACTCCGCTGACACCCTGATCATCGGTGGCGGCATGGCCTACACCTTCTTCCTGGCTCAGGGCCTGTCCGTTGGTCAGTCCCTCAAGGAAGAGGACTGGGTCGAGCGCGCCGGCGAGATGCTCAAGAAGGCTGAGGAGAAGGGCGTTAAGATCCTGCTCCCCATCGACAACCGCGTTGCCGATCACTTTGGCGAGGACGCTGTCCCCGAGGTTGTCGCTTCCGACGCTATCCCCGACGATCGTGAGGGCATGGACATCGGCCCCAAGACCGAGGAGCTCTACGCCGAGGCCGTCAAGGGCGCCAAGACCGTGTTCTGGAATGGCCCCATGGGCGTCTTCGAGTTCGACAACTTCGCTCACGGCACCCAGGCTATCGCCGAGGCTGTCGCCGAGGCCGACTGCACCTCGATCATCGGCGGTGGCGACTCTGTCGCAGCTGTCAACAAGTTCAACCTGGCCGACAAGATGAGCTGGATCTCCACCGGTGGTGGCGCTTCCATGGAGCTCGTCGAGGGTAAGGCCCTGCCCGGAGTGGAGGCGCTTCTCGATGCCTAATCGCACCCTTCTTATCGCTGGTAACTGGAAGATGAACAACGACGTCGCCGAGGCCGCCAAGCTCGCCGACGAGCTGGCTCAGGCTCTGCCCGAGGTTCCGGCTGGCGTCGAGGTGCTCGTCTGCCCTCCGACCATCGACATCACCACGGTTCATGACCGCATTCAGGCTGCCCCCATCGCCCTCGGTGCACAGAACGTGTACTGGGAGGCCAAGGGTGCCTTCACCGGTGAGTCCTCTTGCGACATGCTCAAGTCCGCTGGCTGCACCTACTGCATCATCGGTCACTCCGAGCGTCGTGATTACTTCCACGAGACCGACGAGGACCAGAACAAGAAGGCCAAGGCTCTCGTTGCCGCCGGCCTTGTTCCCGTCTTCTGCTGCGGCGAGTCCCTCGAGGTCCGCGAGGCCGGCACCTATGTCGAGCACGTCGTGAACCAGGTCAAGGCTGGCCTTGCTGGTCTTGAGATCACCTGCCCCAAGCAGGTCGTCGTCGCCTATGAGCCCATCTGGGCCATCGGCACCGGCAAGACCGCTACCGCCGAGGATGCTCAGGAGGTCTGCGGCGCTATCCGTGAGACCCTCAAGGAGATGTTCGGCGAGGAGCTCGCCGACGGCATCCGCGTTCTCTACGGTGGTTCCGCCAAGCCCGGTAACATCGCCGAGCTCGTCGCCAAGCCCGACGTTGACGGCGCCCTCGTGGGCGGCGCTTCGCTCAAGGCTGCCGACTTCGCCTCTATGGTCGTCAAGGCAGGCGAGTAGGACATATGGCACAACGTCATCTTCCTGCACTCCTGATTATCATGGACGGCTGCGGCCTGGCTCCGGCTGATGGCGAGAACGCCGTCGCCGCTGCCAAGACGCCCTTCCTTGATGGCCTGTACGAGAAGTATCCTCACACCACGCTCGGTGCTTCGGGCGAGGACGTGGGCCTTCCCGACGGCCAGATGGGCAACTCCGAGGTGGGTCACCTCAACATCGGTGCCGGTCGCATCGTGTTCCAGGAGCTTTCGCGCATCAACAATGCCATCAAGGACGGCTCCATCGCCAAGAACGAGGTTTTCGTCAAGGCCATGGACGATGTCAAGGCTGACGGCAAGACTCTCCACCTCATGGGCCTTATGAGCCCTGGCGGCGTTCACTCCCACATGAACCACGTCGAGGCTCTGGTCAAGATGGCTGCCGAGCATGGTGTCAAGACCGTTCGCGTCCACGCCTTCATGGATGGTCGCGACGTTGACCCGCAGTCCGGTGCCGGTTACATGAGTGAGTTCTGCGCCTTCCTGGCTAAGATCTCCGAGGAGACCGGTTGCGACGCTCGCGTTGCCACCGTCTCGGGTCGTTATTGGGCGATGGACCGCGACAACCGTTGGGAGCGCATCCAGCGCGCCTACGACGTCATGGTCAACGCGTCCGATGCCGATACCGACCCCGTTGCCGGTATCAAGGCCTACTACGAGAAGGACCCGCGCGGCGACGAGTTCGTCGAGCCCTTCGCTGCCCACAACGAGGGCATTCACGAGGGCGACGCGGCCATCTTCTTCAACTTCCGTCCCGACCGCGCTCGTCAGATGACCCGCGTGTTCACGGACAAGGAGTTCGACGGCTTTGAGCGCGAGCAGATCAAGCTTTCACACTTTGTGACGATGACCGAGTACGATCCGACGTTTGACGTCGAGGTCGCCTTCCCCAAGACGTTCCCCGAGAACGTCCTGGCCGACGTTATCGCCGCCAATGGCCTGAAGCAGCTGCACACTGCCGAGACCGAGAAGTACGCCCACGTGACGTTCTTCCTCAACGGTGGCATCGAGGAGCCCAAGGAGGGCGAGGAGCGCGTGCTCGTCGCTTCCCCCAAGGTTGCTACCTACGATCTGCAGCCCGAGATGAGCGCTCCCGAGGTTACCGAGAAGCTCGTCGCCGCCATCAACGAGGATCGCGCTGATTTCTACATCGTGAACTTCGCGAACTGCGACATGGTTGGTCACACCGGTGTTTTCGACGCTGCCGTTAAGGCTGTCGAGGCTGTTGACGATGCCCTGTCCAAGGTTGTCCCGGCGATTCTCGCCAAGGGCGGCTTTGCACTGATTACCGCCGACCACGGCAACGCCGATCACATGTTTGACGTTGCTTCCGACGGTTCCAAGCATCCGTTTACGGCTCACACCACCAACCGCGTGCCGTTCATCATCGTTGATGAGAAGGCCAAGCTCACCGGTATCGAGGACGGCCGTCTTTCCGATATCGCTCCGACCATGCTCACCATGGCTGGTATTGAGCCTTCCGCCGAGATGACGGGCCGCGTGCTCGCCACCGAGGCCTAATAGAAAACAAATACCGTTTTCTAGTAAGGGGGTTGTCCACAACCGGACAATCCCCTTTTTGGTATTTCTGCCATTTCCACCCCGTCCTTGAGTGGCAGGTAGGGGAGAGCGGGGGATTGTGGTACAGTACTGGAGTTTGAACTGTTCTATTAAGGAGCTTATCTATGGGTCCGTTCCAGATTCTTCTGTTTGTCGTTTGGGCTGTCTCTGCCGTGGCGCTGACGATTCTCGTCCTGATGCATTCCGGTAAGGGCACCGGCGTTTCGGATATGATCGCTAGCTCGCTGTATAACTCCAGCTCTGCCACGGGCGTCATGGAGCAGAACCTCGATCGCCTGACGGTAATTATGGCCGTTGTTTTTGCCGTGTGCGTCGTCCTGTGCATGTTCTTCTTCCCGCAGGGCATCGTCGGCTACTAAGCATCGGCGTATATACGTTTGCAATGGGTCTCGCAGGTGCGGGACCCTTTTTGTTTACATATTTGTAACAGAGTCAAAATATCCCCACATACTTCGCCCAACTAAAGAAATTCTCGACCGTTAACCGGAATTAGCCCCAAATCGTGCATAAAATGCGCTACTGTATTGCGAAACGTTGGTCCGTTGTGCATAACCAGCCATAGCAGCGGGCGGCGTTTTGATGGTTCGGATCGGATTGTTTCGACATATGTCCGACTGAACATTTCTTTGTCCTATCTCATAAGGAGGATGGCATGGCTGATTCTATGTTCCACCAGCCCGTTATGGGTCGTCGCGCCTTTGTTGGCGGCACCCTCGCTGCGAGCTCCATGGCTTTTCTTGCCGCATGCGGCAAGAAGGGCGGCGACGCTTCCGGTTCTGAGTCCGGTTCGACGCTGAACTTCTACATCAACAACCCGGTCTGCATCGACCCCTACAATGTCCAGGAGGACCAGGGCACTCAGGTCGAGTACCAGCTCTTTGACGCTCTGACCTCTTATGACGCCGAGAAGGGCGAGATCGTTCCGCTGGCTTGCGAGTCCTTTGAGGCCAACGACGACGCCACCGAGTTTACCTTCAAGATCAAGAAGGCCAAGTTCCACAACGGTGACGACGTTACCTCCAAGTCCTTCAAGCTCGGTTGGGAGCGTCTGGTCAACACCAAGTCGGCCATCGCTACCGAGTACGGCCCTTCCGAGGTCTCCTATCACCTTTCCATGGTCGAGGGCTATGACGACCTGCTTGCCGGTAACGCTACCGAGCTCAGCGGTGTTACTTGCCCCGACGATGAGACCCTCGTCGTCAAGCTGTCTTCCGCTTACGCCGACTTCCCCTTCGTCGCCTCTCACCCGGCTCTGGCCCCGGTTCCCGAGTGCGCCGAGTCCGATGTCAAGAGCTTCTACCTTGCACCGGTCGGTAACGGCCCGTTTATGATGGACGGCAAGTGGGAGGATGGTCAGGAGATCAACCTCAAGAAGTTCGACGATTACTATGGCGACAAGGCCAAGATCGATGGCATCCACTTCCAGGTCATCAAGGACATGGAGACCGCTTACAAGGAGTTCCAGGCCGGTAACCTCGATGTCTGCGACGTTCCCGTTGCTCAGATCGACGCTGCCAAGAAGGATCGCGGCGTGTCCAAGGACGGCTACACCATGGGTGACGGCGAGCGCATGCTGCTCGGCGCCGAGCCTTCCACCTACTACCTGACCTGCAACAACACGGCCGAGCCGTTCAACAACGCCGACCTGCGCAGGGGTATCTCCCTGGCCATCAACCGTGAGGCCATCTGCAAGACCATCTTCAAGGGTACCCGTACCCCTGCCGACGGCATTGTTCCTCCGGGCATCGATGGCTACAAGGAGGGCGCATGGGAGTTCTGCGCCTACGACGTCGACAAGGCTAACGAGTACCTCGACAAGGTTGCTCCCGCTGGCGCTAACGGCGATCGTGGCATTAACGTGACTCTGTCCTACAACCAGGACGGTGGCCACAAGGAGATCATGGAGTCCATCATCGGCGACCTCGCCAAGGTTGGCGTTACCGCTGTCTCCGATACCCCCGAGTGGTCTGCCCTGCTCGAGCAGTATCAGAACTTTAACTATCAGTTCGGTCGTCTGGGTTGGATTGCTGACTACCCGATCATGGACAACTTCCTGTATCCGCTGTTCCACTCCGACTCCCTCGGTGGCGACAACCGCTCTGGTTACAACAACCCCGAGTTCGACGCCAAGGTCGACGAGGCCCGTACCACGGTTGACGACGAAGAGCGCGTCGCTAAGATGCAGGAGGCCGATGCAATGGTCGCTGCCGACTGCCCGGTCATCCCGGTGATGTTCTACACGCACACCATCGCCGGCTCCGATCGCATCAAGCACCTCTATGTCGATCCGCAGAAGCACGCCGATCTGGGTACCGCTGAGCTCGCCTAAGAGTTTGCAGCTTCCGTGAGGGTCAAGTATTTACGTAGACCTCATGGGAAACATACAGTTCTCCCTAACCTGGGGTAAACTGGCTGATGGTAATTTTGGGATGCCGGTCTGGCGATCGGCATCCCATTTAGGTTAATCCCTAGATAGGGGAGTGGTATGGGTAAGTACATCGTTAAACGTGTGCTTCAGTTCATCCCGGTGTTTTTGGGCGTTACGCTGATTTTGTTCGCCCTCCAGAATATCGTGCCGGGAGATCCGATCAAGCTGATCGGTGGAGACAAGGCTCTGTCCCCCGAGGTGGAGCTTCAGCTTCGCGTCCGCTATCACCTGGTCCAGTCGGACGAGGACGGCAACGCGATCCTTGACGAGAACGGCGACCCCGTTCAAACGTCGCTCGTGGACCGTTACTTGTATTACATGAACGGCCTGCTTCATGGCGATCTGGGCAATTCGTATCAGCGCAAGCTGCCGGTTACGGAAATCTTTGCCCAGAAGTATCCGTATACGGTCAAACTTGCCGCGTGCGCCATCGTGCTCGAGGCAATCATGGGTATCGGTGCGGGTATCATTTCGGCTGTAAAGCGTTATTCCTTCTGGGATATTTTGGTAACGCTCACCACGTCGATCCTCGTTGCCGTCCCGGCCTTCTGGCTCGGTATGTTGCTGCAACTGTTCTTTGGCGTCATTCTCAAGGACGCCACGGGCGGTGCATTCTCCATGCCGATCTCGGGTGCCGGCGGTGCCAGCTCTCAGTATCAGGATTGGATGCACTATGTGCTTCCGACCATTACGCTGGCTTCGGTTTCGACCGCTTATGCTGCCCGCATTATGCGCTCGCAGCTGCTTGACGTCATGAACCAGGATTACATTCGTACGGCAAAAGCCAAGGGTCTCTCCAATCGCGCGATCATCATCAAGCATGCGCTTAAGAATGCACTCATCCCCGTCGTTACCTATATTGGTGTCGACTTTGGCGGCATGCTTTCGGGCGCCATCCTGACCGAGACGGTCTTCAACTGGCCCGGTATCGGCTATGAGGTCTATCGCGCCATTAGCATGCGTGACTGGCCCATCGTTATGGGCGGCGTTACGCTCATCGTCGTCGTCGTCATGGTGATCAACCTGCTCGTCGACATTAGCTATGCATTCCTCGACCCGCGCATCCGCCTTGGCGGTCCGTCGGATAAGGCCTAAGGGAGGTACGTCTCATGCAGGAAACTGATCCTCAGTCTCAGGAGCAGGCTACCGCCACCAATGCCGCATCTGCTCCCGCCAAGTCCCGCACGCTGTGGGGCGACGCTTTTAAGCGTCTTCGTAAGAACAAGCTCGCCGTTATCGGTGTCTGCTGGATCATCATCGTCGTTGTGGTTGCCCTGACCGCAGATCTGTGGGCTAAGCCCTGGCTCGGTTCGCCAACGGCTTCCGACTCAACCACCATGGCCCAGACGTCGCTGATGGCTCCGTGTGCAGAGCACCCGTTTGGCACCGACGCCCTTGGTCGTGACATTCTCGTCCGCGTTATCTACGGTGCACGTGTTTCGCTTTCCGTCGGTATTATGGCCACTGCGATCTCCACGGTGATTGGTCTGGTCATGGGTGCCCTAGCCGGTTTCTACGGCGGCATCTGGGATACGATCATCATGCGCTGCGCGGATATCTTCCTGGCATTCCCGTACGTGCTTTTCGTTGTCGCCATGATCGCCGTTATCGGCCGTGGTCTTCAGAACGTCTTTTTTGCCATCGGCATTCTCGGCTGGCCTTCGATTGCGCGCGTCTTCCGCTCTGCAATCTTGACGGTCAAGGAAAACGATTATGTTGACGCTGCGCGCGCGATGGGTGCATCTGATGCTCGTATCGTCGTGCGTCACATCTTCCCGAACTCCGTCGCCTCCATTGTGGTCTACGCGACCATGAACATTGGTGGCGCCATTCTGACCGAGTCCGCTCTGTCCTTCCTCGGCATGGGCGTTATTCCGCCTACGCCTTCGTGGGGCTCCATGATTCAGGACGGTCAGCAGTATCTTCTGACTGCTCCCTGGATGATGATCATGCCCGGTCTGGCAATTCTCTCGACGGTGCTCGCCTTCACCCTGCTGGGTGACGGTCTGCGCGACGCCCTCGACGTCAAGATGAAGGACGCATAAGGATGAAGAAGAACAAGAACTATGTGGACCTGAAGGACCAGCCGGTTCCCGAGGGCCAGCATCTGCTCGAGGTCGATGACCTTAAGATGTATTTCCACACCGAGGATGGCGTTGTTCGCGCTGTCGACGGTGTCTCCTACACGCTCGATCGCGGCGAGACCCTGGGCGTCGTCGGTGAGTCCGGCTCCGGTAAGTCCGTGACCGCCATGACCATCATGGGTCTTATCTCGATGCCTCCGGGAAAGATCGAGGGCGGCGACGTTCGCTATCGCGGTCGTTCTATCCTCGAGATGACCGAGGAAGAGATGCAGCACATTCGCGGTAACGACATCGCGATGATCTTCCAGGATCCTATGACCTCCTTGAACCCGGTCTATAAGATCGGCAAGCAGGTGGGCGAGGGTCTTCGTCTGCACCGCGGCTACTCCAAGCAGGAGGCGCTCAAGCGTGCCACCGAGCTTTTGGACCTCGTTGGTATTCCCGAGCCCGAGAAGCGCGTCAATGAGTATCCGCACCAGTTCTCTGGCGGTATGCGTCAGCGCGTCATGATTGCCATGGCTCTTGCCTGCGATCCCGATATTTTGATTGCCGACGAGCCCACGACTGCCCTGGACGTTACCATTCAGGCTCAGATTATTGAGCTTATGCAGGAAATGCAGGAGAAGAACGGCAACGCCATCATCATGATCACCCATGACCTGGGCGTTGTCGCTGATATGGCCGACAAGATCATGGTTATGTACGCCGGCCGTCCCGTCGAGTTCGGTACTGCTGAGGAAATCTTCTACGAGAGCCGCCACCCCTACACCTGGGGCCTTATCCGCTCCATCCCGGAGCAGGCCATCGATGAGAAGAAGCCGCTTACGCCGATTCATGGCAACCCGCCTTCGCTCATGAACCTGCCCGAGGGCTGCGTGTTCTCTCCCCGCTGCCCCTATGCGACGGATAAGTGCCGCAAGCAGCGCCCCGAGCGTTTTGTTACCGAGTCTGGTCACTATTCTGCGTGCCACTACGCTGGCGACCCCGAGTTCCTCAAGAACGCTCCTGTGACGTCCCGTACGCGCAAGGATTCCAAGAAGGGAGGCGAGGCGTAATGGCAGATACCAACGAGCGTACTCCGCTGCTGAAGGTCGAGCACCTCTCTAAAGAGTTCCCCGCTGAGTCCGGCATGTTCGCCAAGCGCTTCTCCAAGCGTGTCGTCTCTGCTGTAAATGACATCTCTTTTGAGATTTATCCTGGCGAGACCTTCGGTCTGGTTGGCGAGTCTGGTTGCGGTAAGTCCACCACGGGCCGTACTATCATGCGCCTGACCAAGCCGACCGCCGGTAAGGTGTTCTTCCAGGGTAAAGATGTTGCCGAGATGAGCAAGCATGAGATCAAGGACATGCGTCGCGAGATGCAGTTTATCTTCCAAGATCCTTATGCTTCGCTCAACCCTCGTATGACCATCGGTGAGATCGTCTCCGAGCCCATGACCATTCACGGCGTGGGCACCAAGGAGGAACGCATTGAGCGCGTCCGCGAGCTTCTCGACGTTGTCGGACTGAACCCCGAGCACATCAACCGTTATCCTCATGAGTTCTCCGGCGGTCAGCGTCAGCGTGTCGGCATCGCCCGCGCGTTCGCTTTGAAGCCCAAGCTGATCATCTGCGACGAGCCGGTTTCCGCTTTGGATGTGTCCATTCAGGCCCAGGTTCTGAACCTGCTCAAGGAACTCCAGGACAAGTTCGGTACCGCGTATCTGTTTATCGCTCACGACCTGTCCGTCGTGCAGCACATTTCCGATCGCGTTGCCGTTATGTATCTGGGTAAGATGGTTGAGGTTTCGGACTGGAAGACGCTCTATAGCGAGCCTCACCATCCGTACACGCAGTCGCTGCTGTCTGCCGTGCCGGTTCCCGATCCGGATATCCAGAAGACCCGTAAGCGCATCATCCTCGCCGGCGATCCGCCGTCACCGTTGGATCCGCCGACCGGTTGCCGTTTCCACACGCGCTGCCCGATCGCGCAGGGCATCTGCTCTGAGAAGCTTCCCGAGTTTAAGGAAGTCGCACCGGGTCACTGCTGCGCCTGCCACTTCGCGGAGCCGTTCCCGATCAAGGAATCGCACATCGACCTGTAGTCGGTTGTTATCGTCCGGGCCCGCCCTGGTGTTACTTTTCAGAACGTCCTCGGACATGCAAGAAACCCCCGCTGCGCACTTCGTGCGGCGGGGGTTT
>CABRZT010000014.1:0-41227 GCA_902475595.1 uncultured Collinsella sp.
GGGAAAGGTGTTGAAAAATGGGGCGGTTCCCCATATTATTGATGACGTCGACAGGCGGGGTGGTTCCCCGCGTACGTGCCATCTGAGTAACCGAGGGGAGGGCGCACATGGGAATGACTGGTGCATACGAGCGCAATCTCGATGCAAAAGGTCGTCTATCCCTGCCTGCACCCCTTCGCGAGGAGCTTGGAGAGCACGTTCGCGTGTTTAAAGCCCTGGATGTCGATGCTCTGTACGTGTTCTCTGCCGAGGCCTTCGATAAGTGGGTCGAAGGACTCTTCGCGGGTCGTGAGGGCCACGAGGGTTTTAACCCGCGTGACATTAATGACCAGAAGCTCATGAGGGCGATCAACAAGCGCACCACGTCGATGGACGTGGACAGCGCCGGTCGTATCGGTCTTTCCGAGTCTCTCCGCAAGCAGGCGAACCTCGACCGCGAGGTCACGGTTGTGGGCAACTACGACCACCTTGAGGTTTGGGATCGCGCCGCGGCCGATGAGGACGATGACGATGAGGCCCTGCTGGACCTCTTCTTCTCGTAAGGGCAAGGCACGGGTAACGGATGGAGCGTGGGATCTTGACACAAGAATATCGGCATGAACCTGTCATGCTCGGCGAAGTGCTTGAGTCGCTGCGGCTAAAGAGCGGCTCCGTTGTCTGCGATTGCACCCTTGGCGGTGCCGGCCATTCGGTAAAGATGGCCGCGCAGGTGGGGGAGACGGGCCTTTTGCTCGGCGTCGATCAGGACGACATGGCCCTCGAGGCCGCTGGCGCCCGTCTGGACCGCGAGGTTCCCGGAGTTCCGCACCAGCTGCTGAAGGGCAACTTCGGCGACTTGGACGAGCTGCTTTGCTCGGCCGAGGTGCCCGGGGTCGATGGCTTCCTGTTCGATTTGGGCGTTTCGTCACCGCAACTCGATATCCCTGGCAGGGGCTTTTCGTATAACGAGGACGCCCCATTGGACATGCGGATGGATCCGGGTAATAACACCTTAAACGCAGCTGAGGTCATCAACACCTATAACGAACACGACCTCGCCCGGATTCTACGCGTCTACGGCGAAGAGAAGTTTGCCTCGCAGATCGCGCGCGAGATCGTGCGCCGCCGCGAGCAAGAACCGATCGAAACCACCGGCCAATTTGTCGAGATCATCAAGGCGGGTATCCCGGCTGCCGCTCGTCGGCATGGCGGACACCCGGCCAAGAAAAGTTTCCAGGCCATTCGCATCGAGGTCAATCACGAGCTCGATGTGCTCGAACGAGGGCTTGATGCCGCCACCAGGTGGCTCAACCCGGGCGGACGTATCTGCGTCATCTCGTATCACTCGCTCGAGGACCGTATCGTAAAGAACCACTTTAAGGAGATGAGCCAGGGGTGCACGTGTCCGCCGGAGATTCCGGTGTGCGTGTGCGGCAACGTGCCGATACTCAAGGTCATCACCCGCAAACCCTTGGTTGCCCAGCCTGATGAGGTTGAGCGCAACCCTCGGGCGAGATCAGCCAAAATCCGCGTGGCGCAGCGTCTGTAGGCGCGACCGCGCGATATTGGACCTCCCGCTCGCACCATAAACGAAGCTTAAACACACTACCAACGTACTCGGGATGGGAGGCGGCATATCATGGGCTACAACACTTCAAGCGCAGCACTTGCCTATGATATGAACGCCATGCCCGCCTATCGTGAGACGCCGCAGGCCCCCGTTGCTCCCCGCGAGCAGCGCACGCCGCGCTTTGATGTCTACACGGGCGCGGGCCGTCAGGCAAACCAGGCGGTAAGCCCGGTTTTCATGAGCGTTCTTAAAACGTTTTGCATCATTGCGGCTATCTTCATGACGATCGGCGTCGCCCGCGTGGCACTCGCCGGCGTTACGGCCCAGGTGCTCAACAGCAACGCCGAGCTTACCAACACGCTCGAAAAGGCGACCGATGAGAGCTCCGACCTGGAGGTCATGCATTCGGTCTATGGCGCCGACACGCGCATTCGCGACCTTGCGGGCGCTTATGGCATGGTGGAGCCCAGCGAGAGCGTTACACTTGACTTTTCGCAGGATGCAGCCGCGGGCGCCAACGCGACCGCGACCGCTCAGTAGCAAGACGGTAGCTGAGTATGACAAATGACTATCGCCGCGGTTCCGATGGGGGCCGCGGTTCTGGACGTCCCTCGTCGCGGGGACGTTCTGGTTATCAAGGAACGGGTCGGCAATCTTACAACGCCGGGCAGTCCCGTGGCAACGACCCGGCGTCGCGACTTCGCGGCTCGGACGGCCCTCAAATGCATAACACCAGGTCGCGCAAGAGTTCATCGACCGAATGGCTCACAGGCACGCCTCTGCCTCGCCGCAAAGTCATCATGGGCTTCATCGGGCTTGGTTTGGGCTTGGGCGTCTTTCGCCTTGCCGACTATCAAATTGTCGAAGCCGATAAACTGCGCGAGCGTGCCGATGCGCGCCGCCTGCTTGCACAGACCCTCTATGCCAAACGTGGCACCATCTACGACCGCAACGGTAACGTGCTGGCGTCGTCGGTCGAATGTCGCAACATCGCCGTGAACCCGCAGCTTGTCGAGGATGTTGACAAGACGGTGTCGGCGCTGGTCAAGGCAACTGGAATCGATAAAAAGACCTGCCGCAAGCTCGTCGAGTCCGATGGCACCTGGGTGTATATCAAGCGCCAGGTGGACGAAGACGATGCTGCGGCGCTGGAGAAGAAGAACCTGCCCGGCGTGCTTTTTGAGCAGGCCATGAAGCGCGTATATCCATACGGCAATCTGGCATCGCAGGTGCTGGGTGTAGTGAATGTAGACAACGACGGCTTGACGGGTCTCGAAAAGCAATACAACAAGCTTCTGACCGGCACGAATGGTACCCTCGTGCGCGAGCGCGCGAGGGACGGCAGCTATATCGCGGGCGGTGCCTATAAAAAGGTGGCTGCGGTCGACGGCGTTGACATCGTGACGACGCTCGACGTCAATATGCAGCGAGCGGCTGAGGATGCTTTGGCGGAGGCTGTCGAGAAGACAAAGGCCAAGAACGGCTCGGCTTTGGTCACCGACCCCACGACTGGTGAAATTCTCGCCGCCTGCTCGTACCCGACCTACGACCAGACCGATCTGGAAAACGCCAAGACCGAGGATATGAACTTGCGCCTGGTCACCGACGCCTACGAGCCCGGCTCGGTCTTTAAGACGCTCGTGGCGGGCGCCGGCTTCGACTTGGGCGTCGTGCGATCGAGTACGTCGTTTGAGGTGCCGGCGAGCATCAAGGTGGGTGACGATACCGTCACCGATGCCGACAAGCGCGACTATGCCATGACCATGGATGTGCGCGAGATGATGCGCCGTTCGTCCAACGTGGGCTTTGTCCTGGTGGGGCGCAAGATCGGTGCGGATGACTTTGCCGCCTATGTGGACAAGTGGGGCATAGGTCACAGCTCCGGTGTCGATTTTCCGGGCGAGAGCCTGGGCATCGTCAAGGAGCGTGACCAGTATGACGGCGCCACGCTGGGTTCGATGAGCTTTGGACAGGCGCTGTCCGTCTCGCCGATTGAGATCGCACGTGCCGTGGGCGGCATCGCCAACGGCGGCGTGATGATGACCCCGCACTTCTATAAGTCCAGCAAAGGCGACGAGAAGGACTGGGGCGAAGGCGAGCGCGCGATTTCGGAGGACGCCGCATCCCAGGTGACATCGTGCATGCAGACGGTCGTGTCCGAGGGAACGGGCGTTGGCGGCGCGGTTGACGGCTATGACGTGGCGGGTAAGACCGGTACGGCCGAACGAGCCGACGAGAACGGCGGCTACCTCAAGGAGAACTACATGTCGTCCTTTATGGGCTTTGCACCGGCACAATCGCCCAAGGTGCTGTGCTATATCACGCTCGACGGAACGCCGAGCGGCTCAGATGCCGCTGCGGTGCCGTTCCAGTCCATTATGGCCAACGCGCTCGACGTGCTGGGTATCCCGCACACGAAGTAGGGGGTTACAATCTTTGGGGCGTGGTTTGTTGTCCCATATGAGGGGTGTTCACATGCCCTGCACCACGCATGCGCGGCGCTGGGATACAATACGCCGATAGCATTATTAGGTTTACAGGGGAGCTGCAATGATAGAGATCGCCGTCAACAACCTCGCGGCCGCAACAGGGGCCCGAACCGTGACGGGAGAAGCCGATCAGGTATGCCGCGGGTGCGTTATCGACTCGCGCCAGGTCGAGGAAGGGACGATTTTCGTCGCCTTTCCCGGTGAAAACGTCGACGGCAATGATTTTGCTTCCCGTGCCGTCCAGTCGGGTGCCGGCGCCGTCGTGATGACGCGTGAGCCCGAGGCCGAGCTGGTCTCGCTGGCGCAGGACAAGGGCTGTGCCATCTTGCTGACCGATGATCCCGAGGAGTTTCTGCTGCGTTTGGCGCACACGTACCGTCTGGAGCTTGGCTGCCTGGTCGTTGGTATTACCGGTTCCATCGGCAAGACGACGACCAAGGACGTGCTCGCCGCTGTGCTCGCCAAGCGCTATCGTGTCTGGGCCACCAAGGGCAATTTCAATAACCTGATCGGCATGCCACTCACGGTGCTTTCCGCTCCGGCCGATACCGAGGTCCTGGTGCTCGAGATGGGCATGAACCATTTCCACGAGATCGAGCGCCTGTCCCAGTCCGCCAATCCCAACCTTGCCATCGTGAGCAAGATTGGTACCTCTCATATCGGCATTTTGGGTAGCCGCGAGAACATCGCCCGCGCTAAGGCCGAGATTGTCCAGGGTATGTGCGCCGCTGGCGACTTCTTGCCGCTGCTGGTTTTGGGCGGTGAGGACGACTTTACGCCGTTCATTCGCGATACGTTCGCCCAGCCTGCTGGTATCGATGTGATGCTGGCCGGCGTCTCGGACGATGATGAGGTCCGTGCCCGCGACATTCGTGTTGATGACGAGGGACGTCCGGTCTTTACGCTCGATTTTGGCCAGGGTGAGACGATCGATACCATGCTTGCCATCCCCGGCGTGCAGTCCGTTCCTAATGCCGTTAAGGCCGCCGCGGTTTCCTATCGCCTGGGCGTGACGCCCGAGCAGATCGATGCTGCCTTTAGGGGCCTCACGATCACCGGTCACCGCCAGGAGATCAAGCGCGCCAAGAGCGGTGCCCGCGTCATCGACGATTCCTA
Organism: uncultured Collinsella sp.; assembly: GCA_902475595.1. Classification (GTDB taxonomy): domain Bacteria; phylum Actinomycetota; class Coriobacteriia; order Coriobacteriales; family Coriobacteriaceae; genus Collinsella. Next base: position 5,155 of record CABRZT010000014.1, read on the forward strand.
TAACGCCAGTGCCGAATCCATGGCTGCTGGCCTCGATCTACTGTGCTCGCTTTCGTGCACGGGGTCTCGCATGGCGATCCTGGGCGAGATGGGCGAGATGGGCGATGAGGCTCCTCGCATGCATGAGCTCGTGGGCGCCTATGCGGCCGCCAAGAAGCTCGACATGCTGGCGTGCGTGGGTGGTGAGCTGGCCCAGCTTATGGCCGATGCCGCGCGCATGATGGGCATGGACGAGGACCGCATCCAGGTGTTCTCCGATTATCAGCAGGTGCTCGACCGCATGGGCGGCGCGCTTGAAAAACATGATGTTGTACTGGTCAAGGGTTCCCGCTTTGTTGAGCTCGACCGCTTTGTGGAAGGTGTGTGCTAGCCCATGTTCGGCAATCCCTCGTATCCAACGTATCAGGCTTTTTTGGGGCTTGGCATCGCCGCTGCCATTGCGCTGCTGCTCATGCCGTGGTGGATCAAGCTGCTGAAGGTCGAGGGTATCGGCCAACAGGTCCGAGCCGACGGCCCCAAGCGTCATTTGATTAAACAGGGTACGCCGACCATGGGCGGCGTCATCATCCTTGTTGCGATTTCGCTGACCTGCCTGCTGATGGGCAAGCTCACCACCGAGCTCGTGCTCGTGCTGCTCGCCACGCTGGCGACCGGCGTGCTGGGCCTGATCGACGACCTGACCTCCGTTACGCATGGGCGCTCGCTCGGTCTGACGCCTCATGCCAAGATGATCGGCCTAACCATTATCTGTGTCACCTTTACGGTACTTGCCGTTAACTGGTGCGGCGTCGCCCCCGAGATTCGTTTTCCCGGCGGCCTGACGATTGACCTTGGCGTGCTTTCGACCACCATCTGCGGCCTTTCGTTCCCGTGGCTCTACATTGTCTTTTGCTGGCTGATGATCGCCGGTCTTTCTAATGCCGTGAACCTGACCGATGGCCTTGACGGTCTTGCTGGCGGCACCTCCATGATTGCCATGCTCGCCATGGCTGCCATGGCGTTTTTGCACGGAGACGTGAACCTGTCCATCTTCTGCACCGCGTGTGCCGGTGCCTGCTTGGGCTTTCTGTGGTTCAACTGCTATCCGGCGAGCATCTTTATGGGCGATACCGGCTCGCTTGCCCTGGGCGCCGCGTTTGCCTGCACGTCCATCATGACCAACACCGAGGTCGTCTCCCTTATCATCGGCGGCCTGTTTATCGTTGAGACCCTGTCGGTCATGATTCAGGTTGTCTACTTCCACTTTACGCACAAGCGCGTCTTCCTTATGGCGCCCATCCATCATCATTTCGAAAAGAAGGGCTGGGCCGAGACCAAGGTCGTCATCCGTTTTTGGATTATCGCTGCTGCCTTTGGTGCCGTTGGCCTTGCTCTGTTCTTCCAGTTGGGATAGTGGTCTTTCATGTCTCTTGCTGATGTCTTTAGCCTGCTCGTTTTGGGTCAGGGCAAATCCGGTCTCGATGTCGCCCGCTGGGCGCTGGCACATCCCGAGCGCGTAAGTGCCGTTACCGTGTATGGCGGTGGCACCTCTGAGCCCAATGACGCCACGCGTGCGCTCGAGGCTGCTGGTGCGTCGTTTGTCTATGGGACCGAACAGGTCGAGGGCGCCTATGACGTATGCGTGACGTGCCCGGGCATCTCGGAGTTCTCGGGCTTCTTTAAGGCCGGGCGCGAGCATGCCGCCCAGATTATGGGTGAGCCCGAGTTTGCCTATCGCCTGTCGCCCGATAACTGGATTGCCATCACGGGCACCAACGGCAAGACGACCACCACGTCGCTGACTGATTATCTGCTTAAGGCTGCCGGCGAGGCCAGCGTTGCTGTCGGCAACATCGGCGAGCCGCCGGTCAACGAGATTGACGGCCGAGCCCACAGCGAGTGGTTTGTGGCCGAGCTCTCGAGCTACCAGATTGCTACGACCGCCGAGCTTCATCCTCGCGTGGCGGTGCTGCTCAACATCACGCCCGACCACCTGGGCTGGCATAAGAGCCATAAGAACTACGCGCTTGCCAAGATCAAACTGTTTGACAATATGGTCGATGACGATCTGGCGGTTGTCGACGTCGAAGACGCCGGCATTCACGAGTTCGATGAGTACATCTACACGCCGGGTCGTCGCATCTGCAAGGTTGCCTTTGACGAGCCTGAGGGCGAGGATGCCGCCTTTGTGCGCGACGGCAAGATGGTCGTGCGCCTGAAGGGCGTCGAGACCCCGCTCATCGCTACATCCGAGCTCAAGATCTCGGGCCATCACAATGTTATCAATGCCCTGTGCGCTGCCACGGCTGCCTTGGCAGTCGGTGCCGATGTCGATGGTGTCTGCCGCGGTCTGGCCTCGTTCCAGCCGCTCGAGCACCGCGTGGAGCCGTGTGGCGAGATTGACGGCGTGCGCTACGTCAACGATTCCAAGGCGACCAACACCGATGCGGTCGAGAAGGCACTGACGGCATTTCCCGATGACGACGTGATCTTGCTGCTCGGCGGCCACGATAAGGGCACGCCGCTCACGGACTTCGCGCGCGTCGTTATGGACAACGTGCGCTCGGTCGTCTGCTTTGGCGATGCGCGCGAGCGCTTCACCGCCGCTATGGACGAGGCTGATGTCGATGGCGATGTGGATATCGCCCAGGCGGATGACCTACGCGACGCCGTGGACGTCGCCCGTTCGCTGTCGAGCCGTGGTGACGTGATCTTACTTTCTCCTGCCTGCTCTTCGTTCGATGAGTTCTCGGGCTATGAGGAGCGCGGCCGCGTGTTTAAGGACTACGTGGCCCAGCTTGCCGCTGCAGCGAAATCACAAATGGAATAGGGGTTGCGGTGAGAGAGGAGAGCCCCCGACAAGGTATGAGGAGGCCCGACTCGGACCGTGCTTCCTCACGTCGTATCACACCGCGTTCCAGCCGCGGCGGGCAGTCGTTTAGCGAACGCTATATTGCCGGCGTTCCCGCCCGTATCATGCGCCCCCGTTTGATATTCATGGCCTGCTTGTTTACCTTGGTATGCTTTGGCCTGCTGATGGTGTACTCGGCGTCTTCGGTCGAGGCGCTGCACGAGAATGGCTCGGCGACGTTTTTTCTGGGTCGACAGGCCGCGTTTGCCGTGGTCGGTGTTCTGGCGCTGATTGCCATCGTGCGCGTTTTGCCGGACAGCTGGTTTGGGGAGGATGTGCTCAGGATCTTCCTCATAGGCATGATAGGGCTACTGTTTCTGGTGTTCTTGGTGGGCAGCGGCAGCCGTGGCGCCACGCGCTGGCTTAACATCGCCGGTATTCAGTTCCAGCCTTCCGAGTTTTTAAAGCCATTTGCCATTGCGTATTCGGCCATCATGCTTGATCGCTTCTTTTCGCCCGGTGGCAACATCAACGAATTCCTTCGCAAGATGGGCATCTACCTGGGCATTTCGCTCTTTCTGATCTTTATCCAGCCCGATTTCGGTACTGTCCTGATCATCCTGTTGACCCTCATGTGCATGGCGTTGTTTGCGGGTCTCGACCCCAGATTTATCATCGGCGTGCTAATCTTCGGCATTCTCGTGATCGTGATTGCGCTTGTCGCAGAGCCGTACCGTATGGTGCGTATTCAGGTTGCCTTGAACCCTTGGGCCGACGAGTATGGTGACGGCTATCAGGCCACGCTTGCCATCATGGCCTTTGCTTCGGGCGGTCTGTTCGGCCGTGGCATCGGCAACTCAACCATGAAGTACTCGTATCTGCCCGAGGCGCACAATGACTACATCTTGGCCATCATTGGCGAGGAAGTCGGTTTTGTCGGAACCGTGCTGTTCTTCTTGGTGTTTGCGATGCTGATCTACTCGGCGTTTCGCATTGCCGAGCAGGCGACCGATCGTCGGGGCGCGCTCATGGCGTCTGGCTCCGCGGTCATTCTCGCGGTGCAATTTCTGATTAACGCGCTGGGCATCCTCAACGTGTTTCCCATGACGGGCAAACCGTTGCCGTTTATTAGCTACGGCGGTTCGTCGATTATCGTGTCGCTTATGCTTGCCGGGCTGATCCTGCGCGTTTCGTACGAGAGCGCCCGCCGCGATGAGTATGATCGCCGCCGTGAGAGCTTTGCCGTTATGGATGAGAGCACCGCCGGCGTGGCCCATGTGCGCGGTGAACGACCTTCGCGTAGCGGCTTTACCGTTCTGGATGGCTCTGCGACCGAGCCGGCAGCCCGCCCGCGTCAGCGAACGGCTCCGCAAGGTCGTCCTCAGCGCCCCACTCCTCGCAATGCGGGCGGCGGATATAATCGAATCGATTTGAACTCGGACCCGTCGGCGCGTCTGCGTACCGACGACCAGGGACCGCGTGTACGAAGGGACTACCATGACCGATAAAATGACCGTTGCTATTGCAGCCGGCGGCACGGCAGGACACATCAACCCCGCGCTCGCCTTGGCCGAGGAGCTGCGTGACCGTGGCCACCACGTTGTGTTCGTGGGCCAGTCGCGCAAGCTCGAGGGTCGTCTGGTTCCCGAGGCTGGGTTTGATTTTGTGCCCATTACGGTCACGGGCTTCGACCGCTCCCGTCCTTGGACGGCGCTGACCTCGCTGTGGCGTGTCAACAAAGCCAAGCGTGCGCTCGCCAGTCATTTCTCAAAGGTCGGCAAGCCCGATGCCGCCATTGGTTTTGGTGCCTATGTCGAGGTTCCGCTGCTGGGGTGGTGCAAGGGCGCAGGCGTTCCGTATCTGCTGCATGAGCAGAACTCTGTTCCGGGCTTGGCCAACAAGATGATGAACTCCCACGCCGCCCGCGTGTGCATCTCGGTGCCGGCAGCGCGTTCGGTCTTTGAGCGCGAAGGTGACCCTGACCACGTGCTCATGACCGGCAACCCCGTACGTCGCTCGGTGATCGAGGGCGATCGCGCTCGCGGCCGCAAGGCACTTGGCGTTCCCGAGGACGCTACGCTGCTGCTCGTCTTTGGCGGTTCACTTGGCGCCCAGCACCTCAACGAGCGCGTGGTCTCGCTCAAAAACGAGCTGCTTTCGCGCAAGAACCTCTATGTGTTGCATTCGACGGGTGCCGACGGCTTTGAGGAGACCGAGCGCGCTTTGGCGCTGACGCCCGAGGAGGCGAAGCGTTACCGCGTCCAGCCTTACATCGACAACATGGGCGATATGCTGGCTGCTGCCGATTTGGTGCTCTCGCGTTCGGGCGCATCGAGCGTGGCCGAGATCGCTGCGCTCGCTGTGCCCTCAGTGCTCGTGCCGTATCCGCATGCGACGGCCGACCACCAAACCACCAATGCCCGGTATCTGGTTGACGCCGGGGCCGGCGTGCTCTGCGCCGATGCCGATATCGACGGTTCTGCCTTTGCCGATGAGCTGCTGCATCTGGTCGATGACGCGGCGGCGCGCGACGCCATGCGTCAGGCGGCGCGTGGTCTGGCTCAGGATAGGGCCGCCGCTCTTCTGGCGGATGCGGTAGAGGGTTTGCGTTAGTTAGACGGGATATCGTCGGTCGCCCTCGCGCTGATGCGGTAGGTGCGGTACAGTTAATGGGTTACAGGCAGTGTTTACGCAAGGAGTACACGAGCACATGGCTGATTCCCAGACTGCAACCTCCGCGCCCGAGTTTAAGAGCGCCCACTTTATCGGTATCGGCGGCGCCGGCATGAGCGGCATCGCCCTCGTTCTGCACGAGCGCGGTTATGCCGTTACCGGCTCCGACCTTAAGACGTCACGTTATATCCGCCAGCTTACCCGCGCTGGCGTGAAGGTGCATGTGGGCCATGAGGCCGCCACGATCGACGAGGTCAAGCCCGACGTGGTTGTTGTCTCCACCGCTATTCCGGAGTCCAACCCCGAACTCGTGCGCGCTCGCGAGCTTGGTATTCCCGTGTGGCCCCGTGCCAAGATGCTCTCTGCTTTGGGCCACGGCTACACCACCGTCGCTGTTGCCGGCACGCATGGCAAGACCACCACGTCTTCGATGTGCGCCACCATGCTCGACCGCATGGGTCTGGATCCGAGCTTCTTGATCGGCGGCATCGTCGAGGGCTATGACACGAACGGCAAGAACGGCTCGGGCGACTACTTTGTCGCCGAGGCCGACGAGTCCGACAGCTCCTTCCTGTTCCTGAACCCCAACGTGGTCATTGTGACCAACGTCGAGGCCGACCACCTCGATCACTACTCGGGTATCGAGGAGATCGAGGCAACTTTCGCCAAATTCATGAGCCTGGTGGGCGAGGACGGCACCGTCATCGTCTGCGGTGAGGACCCGCATCTGGTCGAGCTCGCCAAGTCGACGGGCCGTCACGTGCTTTCCTACGGCTTTGCCGAGAGCAACGACATCGTCTGCATGCACCCGGATGTCAAGGGCATCCAGAGTGACTTTATCGTTCGCTTTGAGGACGGCACTGAGCATGCTGTGGAGATCAAGAGCAATCCCGGTCGCCACAACATGCTCAACGCCACGGCGGTGCTCACCGTCGCCCATGTCCTGGGCCTTGACATCGACTCCGCCGCCAAGGCGCTCTCGAGCTTTGAGGGCGTCCGCCGTCGCTTTACCCACGTGGGCGATATCGATGGCATCACCGTGGTCGATGATTACGGCCATCACCCCACCGAGATCAAGGCGACGCTTGCTGCTGCTTCGTCGCTGGGCTACAAGCACGTCGACGTCGTGTTCCAGCCGCACCGCTATTCGCGCCTGCAGGCCCTGTGCGACGACTTTGCCGATGCATTTGCCAATGCCGATAAACTGCTGCTGATTGATGTGTTCTCGGCTGGCGAGATGCCCATTCCGGGTGTCACCTCTAAGATGCTCGCCGATACCGTGCGCGCCAAGCATCCTGGCAAGGAGGTCGTGTACTGCTCCAGCCGTCTTGAGCTCAATCAGGAGCTCGAGCTGATGGTGGGCGAGGGCGACCTGCTGCTCACTATGGGTGCCGGTGACGTTACGACCGTCGGTCCCGAGTTCATTGAGTATCTGACTGCCAAGAAAGACGCTTAAGTCTAATGGGTCTGTTTAACGCCGTCATGGCGCTCTCGGGCATGATCGACACGGATGTGATCGAGGACGAGCGCCTTGCGCGTCATACGAGCTATCGTATCGGCGGCAAGGCCGACCTCTTTGTGACGTGCCATAGCTATCATGCCCTCCGCCGCGCCGTGGCGGTGCTCGATCGCGAGCAGGTGCCGTGGGTCATCATCGGCAAGGGCTCCAATCTGCTGGTTGCCGATGGCGGTTATCGCGGCGCCGTCATTTCGCTCGGACGTGAGTTTCAGCGCACGGTTGTTGCCGATGACGGTTGTACGCTGACGGTCGGTGCGGGCGTGATGTTTGCGCGCCTGGTCAACGATGCCCTGTCACGTAGCCTCTCGGGCCTTGAGTTTGCCGTTGGCATCCCTGGTTCGGTTGGCGGTGCGATATCTATGAATGCCGGCACACGGACCGAGTGGATTGGCTCGCTGGTTGAGGATGTCGTAACGTTTGACCCGGCATCCGGTATCAAACATTATGCGGGGTCCGAGATCACTTGGGGCTACCGCGAATGTAGCCTTCCCCGCAATGAGATCATCCTCGAGTGCGTGCTCAAGCTTAAACCGGCGCCCAAGGCCGACATTCGCGAGCGCATGGAGCGGTACCTGACGAGGCGCAAGCGTACACAGCCCATGGGTCGCGCATCCTGCGGGTCGGTCTTTCGCAACCCGCCCGATGCGAGCGTGGGCAAGCTTATCGAGGATTGTGGATTAAAGGGTTTTTCGATTGGCGGCGCGGAAGTTTCGCCCGTTCACGCTAATTTTATCGTTAATAACGGAACTGCCTCGGCCGATGACGTTGCCGCGGTTATCAGACATGTGCACGGAAAGGTGAGGGAGGCGTATGGCATCGAGCTCAGACCGGAAGTTAAATTCCTCGGCTTCTAGAGCATCGAAACCCACCTTCCGCCGCGCCGGAGGGCGTTCCGGCGCGCCTGCCAAACCTCAACGCAATATCGTCGCGCACTCTAAGCCTGTCGGGCATGCTCGACAGACCAGTCGTCCGGTTGTCGGCTCGCAGCTCGGTAATCGTCCGGCCGCAAAAAAGTCCTCGCGTCCCTCGGTGACGTCAAAGCCTGTTATGGGCGCCAAGCCTGCCCGTCTCATGGCAACTCCTAAGCCCTCGACAGGAACTAAGGCGGCGCGTCCGAGTCGCACGCTGGGCGCATCGAAACCGCGCTCGCTGACATCGGTGCCGGCTACCGCCAAGAAGCCTTCGGGTAAAAAAGGCGTCAACCCGTTGTCTTTACTTAGGGCGATGGCAAATAAAACATCAGACGCCGCTTCTGTCGTTACAGGCAAAGGCAAAATCGTGGGCGGCGTTTTGGCCGTCTTGGCCGTGCTCGTCGTCGTTGCTATCGTGGTGATTAACTCTGGATTGTTTACCGCCACTGATATTCAGATTCAAGGCAGCGAGCATGTGACGAAGCACGATGCTATCCAGCTGATCGATTTGCCCGAGGGAACGTCGCTTTTTAACGTCGATCCCGACCAGATTACCGAGGACCTCAAGCAGAACCCGTGGGTCTCGGGCGTGGATGTCCAGCGTCAGTTCCCACATACGCTCATCATTACGCCGATGGAGCGCAAGGTCATTGCAATTGCCTATATCAGCTCCGATGACCTTGCCTGGGCCATCGGGGATGATGACACCTGGATCGCCCCGCTGTCGACGTCGGTCGAAGTGGATGACCAGGGCAACGTCATCACGACGGGGCAGGGCTCAAATACCCTGACCGGCATTGATGCCGCGCTGGCGCTCGCTAAGCACTATGGCGCGGTGTTGTTGACTGATGTCTCGGCGGATGTCGCTCCGGTTTCCGGCCAGGCAGTGAGCTCCAAGGCCGTTAAGGCTGGCTTGGATTATGTGCGTGGTTTTTCGAGCGAGTTCTTGGGACAAGTCAAGGATATTTCCACGCCTTCGGTCGAAGCCATCTCGGCAAACCTCAATAACGGCATTGAGGTGTCGCTGGGCGATTCGAACGATATCGTCAAGAAGGAGCGCGTAGTCACCAAGCTGCTTTCGCAGGTAGAGGGCGTAACGTATATCAATGTGCGCTCTCCGGGTAACTATACATTTAGGAACGCTCCGACCTCGTAGCGCTGGTTGATGCTTTGTTGAGGGGCCATACCACGCCGTTTATCTGGTTTGTTTGGTTTTCACGGTCAATTATTTGACTGATACGTTCATAATGTGCAAACATAATACGGTTTACCTTTGCATTTACTTTCAACCTGAAGGTTAATGTGCGCAGGGGTCGACCCATGCTATGGCTATAACCTTTGTTCGGAGGACCGACATGCACGAGACAGAGATCAACAACTACCTTGCCGTCATTAAGGTGGTCGGCGTCGGCGGCGGCGGTACCAACGCGGTCAATCGAATGATCGAAGAGGGCATCCGCGGCGTCGAGTTTGTTGCCATCAACACCGATGCTCAGGCACTCGCGATCTCTGATGCCGATATCAAGGTGCACATCGGCACCGACCTTACCCGCGGCCTGGGCGCCGGCGCCAACCCCGAGGTTGGCCGCAAGGCTGCCGATGAGTCCCGCGACGACATTGCCGAGGCGCTCGCTGGTGCCGACATGGTGTTCATCACCTGCGGCGAGGGCGGTGGCACCGGTACCGGCGCTGCTCCCATCGTTGCCGATATCGCGATGAACGAGGTCGGTGCGCTGACCGTCGCCGTCGTGACCAAGCCCTTCACCTTCGAGGGCCGCAAGCGCAAGAAGAGCGCCGAGGAGGGCATTAAGACCCTCTCCGATTGCGTCGACACCATGATCGTCATCCCTAACGATAAGCTGCTCGACATCGCCGAGAAGAAGACCACCATGCTCGAGGCCTTCGCGATTGCCGATGGCGTCCTTTCCCAGGGCACCCAGGGCATCACCGACCTCATCACCGTCCCCGGTATCATCAACCTGGACTTCGCCGATGTTAAGACCATCATGAAGCAGGCCGGTACCGCCATGATGGGTATCGGTACCTCTTCTGGGGACACCCGTGCCGTCGACGCTGCCCAGCAGGCCATCTCCAGCCCGCTGCTCGAGAGCTCCATCGATGGTGCCACGCGCGTGCTGCTCTCCATCGCCGGTTCCAAGGACCTGGGCATCCAGGAGATCAGCGACGCCGCCGACGTTGTCGCCAACGCCGTCGACCCCGAGGCCAACATCATCTTCGGTACCGTTGTCGACGAGTCCCTGGGCGATCAGGTGCGTATCACCGTCATCGCTACGGGCTTCTCCGACTCCAACGTCAACCGTCAGGACGAGCTCTTTGCTGCTCAGCAGTCTCAGAGCAAGGCCGCTGCCTCCGCTGAGCCGCAACGCACCGCTCCGGCCACCAGTCCGGCTCAGGCCGCTCCGACCCGCAACGTCGGTGGCACCGAGCTTCCTAACTTCGGCAACGATCAGTTCGAGCTTCCCGACTTCCTGAAGCGCGGTAGCTTCTAAGTCGTTCTTTGCATTGTTGTGCGCAGGGGCGTGTCCGTATGGACGCGCCCTTTTTATTTCGACTTTGTAAACTAGAACCTCCAATCTCTTTACGTTCCCTTTACGATTGCCTCCAGCGCAGCAGGTATCCTTTTAGAGAAGTATGACAGCCGTATAAACGCGGGCTGTAGCGGCGATGCCGCGGTACTTGTGTTATTAGGAGGCTTTAGTATGGCAGCACGTGCGGACAAAGTTTCGCGTGTCGACCATGATGGAGTTACGTTGGTGGAGGGCGCGACATCCGATGTTCGCTTTGCCTTCACCGAGCGCGCCGGTGGCGTTTCCGAAGATGCGTACTCCTCACTCAACTTGGGCTCGCATGTTGGCGATGACCCCTTTGCTGTTCAAGAAAATCGTCGTCGTGCGCTCGAGGCTATGGGTGCCGCCGAGTGCGAGCACAACCTGCTCGTTCCCAATCAGGTCCATGGTGATCATATCGTTGCGGTGACCTCGAACGGCGCCGATGACCTTGAGGACGTTCGCGAGCAGATTGCCGAGGGCTGTGATGCCATCGTCTGCACGGCGCATAACGTGCCCGTGCTGCTCTGCTTTGCCGACTGCGTTCCCGTGGTGCTGGTGGCCCCCGGCGGATTTGCCGTGGTGCACTCCGGTTGGAAGGGCACGATTGCACGTATTTCCGCCAAGGCGTGCCAGGCGCTTTGCGATGCTGCCGGTTGCGATGCGAGCGACGTTTCCGCCTATATCGGCCCCCATATCTTGGGTGACGAATATGAGGTATCCCAGGAACTCATGGATCGCTTTGCCGCCGAGTTCTCTTGCATCGATGCGAATACCTCTCGCATGCTTGATCTTTCCGCTGCCATTCGCGAGGCGCTGGTAGATATCGGTGTCGACGCGGACAATATCGTGGATACCCAGCTTTCGACCGTGCGTCAGAACGACCGCTTTTATTCCTACCGTAACGAGGACGGCACCTGTGGGCGCCATGCTGCGATCGGCGTGATGCTATGAGAAAGATCGTATCGGTCCTGAGCGCCGCTGTGCTTACGCTTACGCTGTGCGCCTGTTCTTCGGGATCTTCTACCTCTTCCATTACCGTGGCCGGCTCCACGACCTGCCTTCCTATCGCCGAGATTGCGGCCGAGGGCTTTAAGGAGGAGACCGGCATCGACGTGCTCGTTTCCGGTTTGGGTTCTTCCGCTGGGATCGAGGCCGTCAGCGCCGGCACGGCCGATATCGCCAGCTCCTCCCGTGGGCTCAATGCCGACGAACAGGATCTGGGCCTGACTCCCATCGTCATTGCCCACGACGGTATTGCGGTCATCGTGAACGACGACAACCCCGTCGATAACCTCTCGACCGAGCAGCTCCGCGATATCTACGCCGGCAAGATTACCAATTGGAAAGAGGTCGGTGGCGAGGACCTGAGGATTCAGGTCATCAACCGAGACGAGGCGTCCGGTACGCGCGAGGCCTTCCGTACCATCGTGATGGATGGCACGCCGTTCGATCGCCGCTCGGCTGTTCTTTCGGGTACGGGCCAGGTGCGCGACGTGGTATCTCGTTCGCGTGGGGCCATCGGCTACATTTCACTGGGCTTCGTCGATAGCCTCAACGCCAATACCTCGGTCAAGGCCGTCTCGGTCAATCATGTTGAGGCGTCCGAGAAGACGGTCGCGAGTGGCGGCTATCCCATCTCGCGCGACCTTTACTTCTTTGTGAAGGGTGCGCCTTCGCAGCAGGCGCAGGATTACATCGACTATGTGACGTCCGAAAAGATGGACAAGCAGATTCGCGAGGCGGGCTTTATTCCCGTCACCAACGACGAGAAGGGGAGTGAGTAGCATGGAAGCACAGGAAAACTCCCAGACTGAGCAGAATGTTCAGACGCCCAAGAAGCGCGAGCTGGCGCTCGTATCGCGCAGTACCTATATCAAGGAGAACGCGCTGCAGTGGATCTTCTTTGCCTGCGCGTTCTTGGCGGTCGTTACCGTCATCCTGATTTTTGTCTTTACCACGTACTCGGCGCTGCCCGTCTTTACCGACATCGGTCTGGCGGACTTCTTTAGCTTTACGTGGGCGCCCTCTGAGGGCCACTACGGCATCTTGTCGCTGCTTGCCGGCTCGGGTCTGGTGACCGTCGGTGCGCTCGCCATGGGCGTGCCGCTGGGCGTGGGTACGGCCGTTTACCTGGTCGAGATTGCCAGCAAGCGCGTGCGCAAGCTCATCAGCCCTGCCGTCGACCTGCTGGCCGGCATCCCTTCTATCATCTACGGCTTTTTCGGCATGATCATCATCCGCCCGTTTATCGCACAACTGACCGGCGGCCTTGGTTTTGGTGCGCTGACGGCGTGGTTTGTGCTCACCATCATGATCGTCCCTACCATCACCACGCTCACCATCGATGCTCTCAATTCCATTCCCATGGGCATTCGCGAGGCATCGTATGCCATGGGCGCCACCAAGTGGCAGACCATCTATAAGGTCGTGCTACCTGCCGCGAAGCTGGGTATCGTTGATGCCATCGTGCTGGGTATGGGCCGTGCCATCGGCGAGACCATGGCCGTGCTCATGGTCGTAGGTAACGCCCCGGTTATTCCCGACAGCATTGCGAGCCCCATCTCGACGCTCACGAGCCAGATTGCGCTCGACATGAGCTATTCCTCGGGTCTGCACCGCTCGGCGCTGTTCGGCATGGGTGTGGTCCTGTTTATCATCTCCGCCACGCTGGTGGGCATCGTCCGTCTGATTTCCAAGAAGAAGAGGGGGTAGGCTATGTCCGATTCCGTTGACACGACGGTCGATACGACCTCGTCGCGCGAGCGCATCAAGCGTGCCCTTTCCCACGGCAAGAAGGGCCGCATCAACAAGGACCTGTCCAACAAGATCATGCTTGGCGTGTTTCGTGCCGCTGCCTACATCACCACGCTGGTGCTGGTCGCTATCATCGCCTACGTGGTCATCAACGGCCTGCCACACATCTCGCTCGACTTTATCTTCGGTTGGCCCCAGGGCGTCAACGCCGAGGGCGGCATTTGGCCCACGATCGTCTCGACCGTCTACGTGACGGCGCTCGCCATGCTTATCTGCACGCCGATCGCTGTGCTGGCAGCCGTCTATCTGGCCGAGTACGCCAAGCAGGGCAAGGTCGTCGATCTCATTCGCTACGCTGCTGACGCTTTGGCCTCGGTGCCCTCCATCGTTATGGGCCTGTTTGGCTACGCCTTGTTTGTCGAGGCCATGGGCCTGGGCCTTTCGATGGTCTCGGCCGCTCTGGCGCTCGCGCTCTTGATGCTTCCCATCGTCATGCGCACCACCGAAGAAGCCATTCGCGCCGTTCCGCGCTATATCCGTTGGGGCGCGTACGGCCTGGGCGCCACCAAGTGGCAGGTCGTCTCCAAGATCGTGCTTCCTTCGGCCTTTGGCCGCATTGCCACGGGCATCGTCCTTGCCATCGGCCGTGCCATCGGCGAGACCGCCGTGGTGCTCTACACCATGGGCCAGGCCATCAATCTACCTATTTCGCCGCTCGATTCCGGTCGTCCCATGACCGTTCACCTGTACCTGCTTGCCAACGACGGTATCAACATGAACGCAGCCTACGGCACCGCGCTCTTGCTGATGGTGATCATTTTGGCCTTCAACCTGTTTGCGCGCTTCCTGTCGCGCAAGCGCCGCTAGTTAAGGAGTCCCATGTCCGTTTATCAGTCCGCTCCCACGCTGGAGCAAGCGGCCATCACGGCCAAGGATTTCAACTTTTGGTACGGTGACTTTCATGCGCTGACAGGGCTTGACCTCAACATCGCCAAAAACGCCATCACCTCCTTCATTGGCCCTTCGGGCTGCGGTAAGTCGACGTTTTTGCGCTGCATCAACCGCATGAATGACCTGATCGAGGGCACGCGCGTCGAGGGCACCATGACGCTCGACGGCAACGATATCTATGCCGAGGGTGTCGACCCGGTCGATCTCCGTCGTCGCGTGGGCATGATCTTTCAGCAGCCCAACCCGTTTCCTAAATCCATCTACGAGAATGTCGCCTTTGGCCCTCGTCTGCAGGGCGTGACTAGCAAAAGTGACCTCGATGACATCGTGGAAGAATCGCTCAAGCGCGCCAACCTCTGGAAAGAGGTATCCAATCAGCTCAACAAGGATGGTTTGGCGCTCTCGGGCGGTCAGCAGCAGCGTCTGTGCATCGCGCGCGTGCTCGCGGTGCAACCCGATGTCCTCCTGATGGACGAGCCCTGCTCCGCCATCGACCCCACGTCCGTCTCTAAGGTCGAGGATCTGATGGCCGAGCTGGCGCCCGAGATGACGATCATCATCGTCACGCATTCAATGCAGCAGGCAGCTCGTATTAGCGACTACACCGCATTCTTCTTGCAGGAAGTTGCCGGCGAGCCCGCCACGCTCATCGAGTATGGTCAAACCGACGCGATCTTCACCAGCCCGGTGGACTCGCGGACGGAAGACTATATCACCGGCCGCTTTGGCTGATCGGTGCGACTAGTCCCAAGCTGATCGGACCTGGTCCGGTGTATATTCACTGTGCGGGCGGCATGACCGCACCCAACTGATTGGAGTGAACCATGCGCAAACTGTTTTCCCGTCAGCTCGTCGAGGCCCGTCACGAGATGCTGAGCATCTATGAGGCCGTCGATCTGGCCCTCCACGATGCCGTTAAGGCCTATGTGACCGACGACCGCAAGCTCGCCACCAAGACCAAGAAGCGCACGCTTTCGATTGACGCGCGCTGCGCTAACCTGGAGGCCGTGTGCTACAACCTGATCGCCACGCAGTCACCGGTCGCCTCCGACTTCCGCTTGCTGCAGACGATTATCTACGTCGACTTTAACCTGCAGCGCATGACCGATAAGGTTCGCCAGATCTGCCGCGCCACGCGTCATATGATCAAGGCCGACATCTCGCTGCCCCAGGAGCTCGTCGGTACGGTCGAGGCCGAGGCTGAGGCCGTCTACCAGGTGCTGGGCTCTTCGCTTTCTGCGCTCGTCACTAACGACATGTCCATCATCTGCAGCCTGGCCGTCGAGGACGAGCCGGTGCATGCGGCGTACGAGAAGTTCTTCCGCACCTTTAACCGCATGGACACGGGCGATTTTATGGACGACGACAGCAACTATGACGACCTGCGCCGCGCCATCATGGTTTCGCGCTACCTCGATCGCATCGCCTCGATTTCCATCGATGCCGCCTGCCGTCTGACCTTCCTGTTGACTGGTCAGCGCATGAATGCCGGCGATATCGCCCGCACTGATGAGGATGAGCTCGAGAGCATGCGCGTGCCTTCGGGCGAGGGTGTTATCATGAGGCCCGCCGTCGACGCTCGCTACGTTGCCAAGGTGCCCGCTAACGAGGTCAGCGAGGGTCTTCGCTACCTGCTCGATCATCTTGAGGATGAGGACGATGGCGAGGACGACGAGGAGTAAGTAACCCCGTTCGTCGAAAGATTGTAAATACCTAAGTGAGCGCGGCCTTGCACATGCGGGGCCGCGCTCTTGCGTTAGCATGGGACTACTTGTTTGGCTGTCAGCGGAGGCGATTAGCAATGGATAACTATTTGGACTTGATGCGCGCTCGCCGCGAGCAGATTCTGGAACGTTTTTATGCGGCGCTCGATCGCGCAGGCCGTCCCCACGACGCCGCGCGCCTCATTGCCGTGTCCAAGACCGTTGGTGTCGATGAGACCGTTGCCGCCATCCAGGCGGGGTATCGCCATTTTGCCGAGAACCGCCCGCAGGAGCTGGTTCGCAAGCTCACGGGTCTGGCGGAGCATCCGGAGCTGCCCGAGGTGCGCTTCGATATGATCGGCAACCTGCAGACCAATAAGATCAATGCGGTGCTGGGCTCAGCCGAGCTGATTCACTCGGTGGGTTCGCTGCATCTGGCGCAGGCGATCTCGAGCCGTGCTGTCCGCAAGATTGAGGCAGGCGAGCTCGCCGGCCCCCAGCGTGTGCTCATCGAGGTCAATGTGAGTGGTGAGGAGTCGAAGGGAGGCTTTTCGCCCGATGAGATTCGCGCCGCCGCGGGTGAGCTTGCGGAACTTGAGGGAATTTGCGTGCAGGGGCTTATGACTATGGCGCCCCGGGGGAATAAGGATGTGGCACGCCGCACCTTTGCGGGGCTTCGTGAGCTGAGGGATGAGCTGGAGGCGGCGCATCCCGATTTGAACCTGCCTGAGCTTTCCTGCGGCATGAGCGAGGACTTTGAGTCTGCCCTTGAGGAGGGCTCTACGCTAGTTCGCCTGGGCAGGGTAGTATTTAGCCCGGAGTTTGCAGTAAAATAAGGCTCTGAAGTGCGCACTGATTATCGGGGCGCCTGCACTAAACCGCGAGAGGACACAACCATGGGCTTCCTTGACGAGATTAAAAATAAGATGCACCTGGGCGGCCAGCAGGGTTACGACCAGGGTTATGGCCAGGACGACGACTACGGCTACGATGACGGCTATGACGATAGTTATCAGGGCAACGGCTACAGCGGTGCTTCGGGCGAGGGCTTCTACACCCAAGACGAGCCGAGCAACGGCCTGCTTGGTCAGACGCGCCGCGGTGAAGCTGAGTCGGTTGCCGTGTATACGCGCTCCGGTCAGCTGGTCGGCGATGACTCCCGCCATGCCACGACGTATAACCCGCCTTCGCGCTCGCAGGACAGTGTTGCGAGCGGTTATCGTCCTGGTGCCTATGACACGCCGTCTAGCTACGCCGAGAACACCCGCGCCCGTGCCGCCGCTGCGCCCGCGCCTGCACCGAGCGATGCCTCGGCCTATGCGAGCAATATCATCAACGCCACACCGCAGCTGCCGGCCTATGTCCTGCGCCCCGAGAGCTATGACGACGTGGAGACCGTGGTGCGCCGCGTTCGCACCAAGCAGCCTGTCGCACTGATTTTTGTGGGCGTACGCACCGAAGTTGCCAAGCGCGTCTTGGACTTCTCTTACGGCTTTGCCTGCGGTCTGGGTGCCACGGTCAAGGAGGTGGGCGACCGCGTGTTCATGGTGCTGCCCGCCGGCTGCGAGGTCAAGGATTCGGACCTCAAGAAGCTTCGTGCGGACGGCTACCTTAAGTAAAGACAAGACGAGGAGATTCCCATCAACATCTACACTATCGTCCAGCTGGTCAACACGCTGTTCAACTTCTATTCTACGCTCATTGTCGTCTACTGCTTTATGACGTGGATTCCCATGAAGCAGGGTGGTTTGCTTCAGGATATTGCCGCGGTGCTTGATAGCGTGTGCGGTCCGTGGCTCAACCTGTTCCGTCGTTTCATCCCGCCGATGGGCGGTATCGATTTTTCGCCGGTCGTTGCGATTATTGCGTTGCAGTTGGTGCAGAGGCTGGTTCTGCAGCTTCTTATAGGTATACTCGTGTAGAACTGACTTAGTAACTTACGTCGGGCGTGTAGCGCCGAGGCGATGAAAAAGGAGACTTGTTATGGCTATTACCCCTGCAGACATCCAGGCTCAGACTTTCTCTGAGGCCAAGCGTGGCTACGATCCTGCCGAGGTCGACGTCTTCTTGGAGACGCTGTCCTCCGAGGTTGACGCTATGCTCGCTAAGATCGTCGACCTTAAGGGTCGTCTGACTGCTACCGAGCAGCAGCTTGCCGATGCGCAGGCTCAGCTTGCCCAGGCTCAGGATGCCCCCGCCCAGGCCGTTCCTGCCGCCCCCGTGGCTGCTCCCGCCCCTGACTTCTCCGCTCAGGAGCGCCAGATTTCCGCTGCCCTGATTGCCGCCCAGCAGACCGCTGAGACCATCGTCAACGATGCCAATGAGAACGCTGAGCGTATCCGCAACGAGGCTGACGCCAAGGCACGCGAGGTTATCCGCCAGGCTCTGACCGAGAAACAGGCCGAGCTCGAGGAGATCGATCGTCTCAAGGCTTCCCGTGAGGAGTTCAAGGCCGAGTACCTCAAGCTCATCCAGCACTTCATGGACGATGCCCAGAACTCCTTCCCGGCCGACCTCATGTCCTCCACGCCGGTCGGTTCTGCCGCTTCTCCTGCAGTGACTGTTCCCGCCGAGCCGCTGCCCGTCGCTGACCCGGTTGTCCCCGTGGCCGACCCCTTCGCCCCGATCGACAACTTTGCTGCCGACGACCTGGACTAACATTCGGCCTACAATTTAGTGCCTAGAAAGGACCCGCAGCTTGCGGGTCCTTTTTTATGACTGTGCAGGGGCGCGCAACATAAAAAACCGAGCCCTGCACATTGTGGCGCAGAACTCGGCGAATGGGTGAGCGGTAAAAGGTAGGTTTTAGGGCATGTGCCAAAAAACTACTTGAGGAGGAAGTTGGGGAGGGGAATGGTACGGGCCTCGCGATGCTCGGGGTCGGCGATGTGGTCGGCAGGATAGCCACAGACAAGCATGTGATAGGGATAGACGCCCTTGGGCAGATTGAACTGCTCCTGTGCCACCTCAGGCTTAAAATGGCATACCCAGCACGTTCCCAGGCCCTGCTCGGTGGCCTCCATCATCATCTGATCGCACACGATGGACGTATCGATTTCACTGGAATTCATCTGATCATACGGGCGCACCCAAGCATCATCGGTAACGCTGCAAATAAGGAAAACAAGCGGAGCCCCAAAGATAGACCCATCACGAGCAAACCGAGGCTGACAAGCAGCTGCCTTCTCCAGAAGCTCAGGCGTATCCAACACCATCACACGGGTTGGATGGTTATTACAAGCAGAAGGAGCAATACGCCCAGCCTCAACAATGGCATCCACCACAGCCTGCTCCACAGCCCGATCTTCAAACTCACGACAAGAATACCGACCCCGAGCCAGATCCAAATAAGACATACAAGCCCTCCAACAATTAAAAATCAAACAAACCCAAAGTAACCCAAACAGTACCCAAAGCAGCAATCGGCCAAACGCTCATCAAGGGCCAAAGTGTCCGAACGGATACCAAAGGTCCCTTCAGCCAAACCCCCCCATTGCGCTAAACCTATCAGCCAAAGTTCCCAATGGTGGTGCATAAGGGAGCGGGCCCGGCCACTAATAACCTTTTGAACGACTCTGCTTGCAGCCGGAGTGAAAAAGGTTATTAGTGGCCGGGCCCGCGACCGGTGGGACATGTACCCCCAATTAACTGTTCTTCATGACAATCGAATCCACAACATCGGCCACATTCTCACAGCAGTCAGCGCAGTACTCCAGGAAGGCGTACACGTCACGCCAGGCGATGACCTCGAGCGGGTCCTTGCCGTTAACGTGCAGGTTGCGCATGGCGTTGATATAGAGCTCGTCGGCTTCGGACTCGATGGTGTTGATCTGGATGACGAGTTCGCGCAGGGTCTTGGACTTGCGGTAGTTGGGCAGCTCGACCATCAGGTCTTTCATGGCGCGGCAGGCGTCAGTCACCTTGTGGGCGATGACGATGGCGTCGGGATGGATGCTCTGGATGTTGGTGAAGTAGACGCGCTGCACGACGCCCTCGATGCGGTCGAGTACGGTGTCGAGTGAGCAGCTCATCAGATCCAGATCCTCGCGCTCGAGCGGGGTGATAAAGGCGGTGAGCAAGGCGTCTTCGAGCTCATGGTGCTTCTTGTCGGCCGCATGCTCAATCGCATGCATCTTATCGAGCATGTCGTGGATCTGCGCGGGGTCAAAGTTCTCAAAAATCTTGGTGAGCAGCTCGGCTGCCTGAACGGCGAGGTCGGCGCAGGCAACGTAGTTATCAAAGTAGAACGAATCGGGTTTCTTTGCCATGGGTGGGTCCTTTCGAGGCGAAGACGGGTGGGCGAAGTGTTGCGGTCCGGATGGACGCTCGGTTTGATTAGAGGAACATCATGAACAGCTTGGCCATGACAAAGCTGATGAGTCCGCAGGCAGGGAAGGTGAAGAACCAGGTGAACATCATGTCCTTGACGACGCCGAAGTTGATGGCCGAGAGGCGCTTGACGGCACCGACGCCCATGATGGCGCAGGTCTTGATGTGTGTGGAGGACACGGGGATGCCGGTAAGGGTGGCAAGCAGCAGGTTCGCTGCGCCCGCCAGGTCGGCGGAGAAGCCCTGGTACTTTTCGAGCTTGACCATGCTCTGGCCGACGGACTTGATGATGCGCTCGCCGCCCACGCTGGTGCCGATGCCCATAGTGGCCGAGCACAGCAGCATAATCCAGATGGGGATGCCTGCATCGCCGACGCTCGTCTGGCCGCTGGCAAAGGCCACGCCTAAAAAGAGCACGCCGATGAACTTCTGTCCATCCTGCGCGCCGTGCATAAAGCTCATGGCCGCGGCGCTCGCGATCTGAGCGTATTTAAAGAAGACATTGGCACGTCGCCTGTTGGCGGCGGCGAAAAGAATCGAGACGAGCTTGCACAGGACCCAGCCCATGACAAAGCCCAGGCCTATGGAGAGCGCCAGGCCGTAGATGACCTTCATCCACTCGTGGACGTTGACGCTGCTCGCACCGCCGAGGGCGATGGCGGCACCGGTCAGGCCGGCGATAAGGCTGTGGCTTTGCGAGGTGGGGATGCCAAAACGCGACGCTGTGGCGCCGTAGACGACGATGGAGAACAGCGCCGCGCATAGGCAGGCGAGCGCCATGGTGCTGTTTCCGCCAAAGTCGACGATATGTGAGATGGTGTTGGCGACGCTCGCGTTAAAGTGCGTCATGATGAGCACGCCGAGGAAGTTGAATGCGGCGCTCATGAGAATGGCGGCGCGGGCGGGCATGCAACGCGTAGTGACGCAGGTCGCGATGGCGTTGGGCGCGTCGGTCCATCCATTGACGAAGATGGCGCCCAACGCGAGGATCACGGTGACGGCAAGGACTGGGTTCGACACAATTTGGCCGAGGAAGGTTGAGAACGTTACGTCCATATATGGGCTTTCTCGAAGTTTGCAGACACGTTACAAAAACATGATAAATCGTATCACCTCCTGCGGGTCTCTTTACCGAGTTCTGATGGGAGAAGTGAACTTTTTGGCACTAAAATTGAATATTAGCCCTGTTGACCGCGGGTGTTCTTTTTGCTAACACGCCATGCGGACACGTGCGATTACTACGACACTCCAAAACCACAGTCTGTTCGCTTTACAACATGCAAACATGCGTTCGATAATAGGAGGCATGGAATATCGACAGACAGACGGCAAAACTCGGCGCGTGCACAAGCAGTATGTGGACGTCGTGGCCCGCATCCTCGCGGGCGGACAGGTCGTGCCGGTCACCGTCTGCTGGGTCGACGGCCGTTGTTTTACGATCGACGAAATTATCTCGACCACCGGGTTTGGCCTGATGGTCCACGGCATCCGTACGGCAACATATAAGGTGCGTTTTGGCGGGCACGCGACCGAGTTGTATCTGGAGGACCAGACGCGCGAGCGGGCAGACGGCTCGCAGGCACACGTGATGCGTTGGTGGGTCTGGGCCTTTGATCGTACGCTTGAGGGCGAGCGCCGTAGGTAAGGACGTACGGCATTCGGGTACAATGACAGGAATCTTGTCAGCTACTGCGCTGTCGCGGCGCTTTTGAAAGGACGAAATTATGAACGATATTCAGGGCTATCAGAACGGCCCCATCGAAACCGGCGCAAGCCGTGCCAAGGAGATGTCGCCGCGTGCGTATAATCTTGCCATGTCTGCCCTGATCTTTTTGGGCTTTTGCGCCATGGGCGTCGGTGCTTACTTTACGAGCACCATGTCGTTTGCGCGCATGATGATGAGCGGCGCCGCTTTGCCGCTGGTCTTTGGCTCATTTATTTTGACCATCGTCGGCATGGTCATGATGTCGGCCGCCGCCAGCAAGCAGTCCGTGGGCCTGTCCCTTGTGGGCTACGTAATCTTTGCGAGCACCTTTGGCCTGACCGCGTCGTTTGGCCTTGCCAACTACGACCTGCCCACCATCAACACTGCCTTTATCGCCACGGCCGCCATCACCTTTGTCTTTGGCGCCTTGGGCGTGACGTTCCCCAAGTTTTTCCAGCGCGTATATGGCATCGGTTTTGGCATTCTGCTCGCCACTATTCTGGTTGAGATCGTGCTGATGTTCATGGGCGTCTCGCAGACCATCACCGACCTGATCGTAATCGTGGTGTTCGCCGGCTTTATTGGCTACGACACCTATGTTGCCACGACGGTGCCGCCTACGCTGCCCAACGCCGTGCTCATGGCGTCCAATCTGTTCGTGGACATTATCAACGTGTTCCTGCGCATCCTGAACATCCTTGGCCGTCGCGACTAGTGGCGAATTGCGGCGGTGCTTGCCGTGCGTGTAAATCGATGCGAAAGGCGGTCCTTCGGGGCCGTCTTTTTTGTACTCGGCGGGGTATCATGGATGGGAAAAGCCGATAGCGGCAGCGACAGGAAAGGTGACCACTTATGGCAGACGTCGACAACAGGAACCGTAACCGCAGGTCCAACCGAGCGGGTCAGCCCAATCCCAAGCGCGAGGCCCGTGCCAAGGCCGCCGAGCGTCACGTGGCAACTGTGTCCGAAGCGTGCGCCAAGGATATCGAGCGTTCGCTTGCCGGCGTGTGCGAGTTCGATGGTATGCCTGCCGGTTTTGTCGCGGCGATGAAGGCCAAGGTTCAGAGTGCTGTGGCCGCCGAAGAACAGGTTGCCGAGGACGTCGAGGGCGCGGAGGCTGCCGAGACCGAGACGGCGCCCGAGACCGAGGCAGCGCCTGAGCCTGCCGAGGAAATCGCCGAAGCTGAGTCCGCGCCTGCTGAGGAGCCCGCTCCGGTTCTGCCTGAGGTCACCGTGCTCGATGCCTCCGCCACGCAGGCCATCTTGGACAACGGTCGTGGCTATGCGCAGTTCTGCGACATGGCCGTGCTCGCCTTTGCCTCGTTCACCAACCCGGGCGGTGGCTATATTCAGGGTTATCTGGGCCAGGAGGCCACACTGTGCGCCGATTCGTATCTGTACAACGTTCTCGATAAGCAGCGCAAATGGTACGGCGAGAACCGTCGCCGCAACATCAACTGCGAGCTTTACCGCAACCGTGCGCTGGTGGTGCCTGCGGTGCGCTTCGACCGCAACCACGTGCATGCATACGCCGACGTGATCGTGGCCGCCGCGCCCAACGTTAAGCGCGCCCGCCAGGAGTATCGCGTGAGCGACGATGCTCTGCTGGACGCCCTGCGCGACCGCATTCGCTTTGTGCTTGCCATCTGCGACGAGCTAGGTCGCGAGAAGCTCGTGCTGGGCGCTTGGGGCTGCGACAACAACGGCTTTGACGCAGAGGCCGTGGCCGAGCTCTTCCGCAAGGAGCTCGCGTCGGGCGACTTTAAGGTCAAGCAAGTCTTCTTTGCCGTGCCTTCTACGCGCTGGGATGAGGATTTTGCCAAGTTCGAGCACGTGCTGGCAAACTTCCCCGAGCGCAACGAGGAGTCCTATGCCCAGGTTGCCGCTCGCGCTGCGGCAGCTCGCGCCGCCGAGCAGACCCAGGCCGCTACCGAGGATGATGAGGACGAGGACGATTGGCGCAAGTACCTGTAATCGGTACGTGCTGACAGATAGGTCGAGCCGGCGGGAGAGGCTGCTTCCGTCGGCTTTTTACTGAGCGAGGGGCTTACGATGAAAAACGTTCTATGCTTTGGCGACAGCAACACCTATGGTTACGATCCGGCGGGCATGCGCGACGGCACCGCGGTGCGCTATGCGCAGGATGTGCGCTGGTGCGGCGTGGCCCAACGTGACTTAGGCGAGGGCTGGCATGTAATTGAAGAAGGCCTCAACGGCCGCACGACGGTACGCGACGACATGTGCCATCTGGACACCAATCTTAACGGCATCTGCGCACTTCCGATGCTGCTCGAGGCCCATAAGCCGCTGGACGCCATTGTGATCATGCTGGGCACCAACGACTGTAAGACGGTCTTTAACGTGACAGCTTCCGATATCGCCCGTGGCGCCATGGCGCTGATTCGCGCCGTCCGCGCGTTTCCGTGGACCGACGCTGCGCCTTGTCCGCGCATTCTGCTGATGGCGCCTATCAAGATTAAGCCGCAGATCGCCGACGTATATATGACCGATTTTGACGAGCATTCCGTAGAAGCCTCGGAACATTTTGGTGAGTACTACGCGCATGTGGCTGAGCAGTTTGGCTGCGACTTTTTGAATGCCGCCGACTTTGCCGAGCCGGGCGATATCGACTATCTGCATATGATGCCCGAAAGCCATGAGAGCCTGGGTCACGCCGTGGCAGCCAAGCTCCAAGAGATGCTCGGAGAGTAGCGCGACCCCAAGCCACCGCAAAGGGGACGGGCGCCTTTGCGGTGGCTTTGGACTGCGAATCTTAATACTGCCACATGTGGTTGACGGGGCCGGAGCCTTTGCCCATGTCAAAGCCGGCGGCCAGAGCGCCGGTTAGGTAGGCCTTGCCGGCGTTGACGGCGTCGGCAAGATCCATGCCCTGAGCCAGCGCGCAGGCGATGGCGGACGAGAGCGTGCATCCGGTGCCGTGCGTGTTGTCGGTCTCGATGCGCTTGTGGCGGAACCACGTGGTGAGTGGATCTCCCAGATGGTTGCCCTCGTCATCGAGTGGCGCGGGTTCGGCCAGTACATCGTTGGCCTCGTTGACAAGATGCCCACCCTTAACGAGGGATGCGCAACCAAAGCGGCGGGTGAGGAGCATGGCAGCATTTTGCCGCGTGCGCTCGGAGTCGACCTCATAGTCGAGCAGTGCCATGGCCTCGGGAATATTGGGCGTGATAACCGTCGCTAGCGGGAACAGGCGGCGGGTGAGCGCCTCGGCGGCATCTTCGGCAATCAGCCGCGCGCCCGAGGTGGCGACCATGACGGGGTCGACGACCACGTTCGTTGCGTTCCAGGCGCTCAAGCGGTCGGCGATGACTTCGATAATCTCGACAGAAGAAACCATGCCGATCTTGACGGCGCTGGGGCGGATATCGTCAAAAACGGCGTCAATTTGCGCGGCTACGATATCTGGCGAGATATCCTGCACGGCGGTAACGCCCAGGGTGTTTTGCGCTGTGATGGCGGTGATGGCCGTCTCGGCATACAGGCGGTGCGCCGTGATGGTCTTGATGTCGGCCTGAATGCCGGCGCCACCGCTGGAATCGGATCCCGCGATGGACAGGACGGCAGGTACCTTACTACGATCCATGTTCGCTCCCTTGTTCGGTCGGAATCAAATGGGTCTTTAAGCCAGCATTATAAAGATGCCCGGGCCGACTCTATGCCGAACCCGGGCGGGCGATGCAATCTCTACGCAAGTGTAAGTAAATGTTCACAAGTCAACAATTGACAGGCACCAGCTCGCCGCCAGAAGCGGCCGCGGCGACAGGGTTAGTCCTCCATGCCGAGGTCGATCGTGGTGCCCTCGAAGATCTTGTTGACGGTGCGGACGGCGCACATCTTGCCACACATGGTGCAAGTGCCCTCGGTGGCGGCGGGGGACTCCTCGTAGCGCTTCTTGCCCGTAACCGGGTCGAGCGCGCACTTCCACATGGCGTCCCAGTCGAGCTTGCGGCGTGCCTGGCCCATCTTGTCGTCCATGTCGCGGGCGTGGGGCACCTTTTTGGCGATGTCGGCGGCGTGTGCGGCAATCTTGGTGGCCATGAGGCCGTCGAGCACGTCCTGGGCGTTGGGCAGGCACAAGTGCTCGGCCGGCGTCACGTAGCACAGGAAGTCGGCGCCGGAGCTGGCGGAGATAGCGCCGCCGATGGCAGCGGTGATGTGGTCGTAGCCCACGCCGATATCGGTCACCAGCGGCCCGAGCACATAGAACGGGGCGTTGTGGCACAGGCGCTTCTGCAGTTTCATGTTGGCGGCGATCTCGTCGAGCGCCATGTGGCCCGGACCCTCGACCATAACCTGGACGCCGGCGGCCCATGCGCGCTTGCACAGCTTGCCCAGCTCGATCATCTCGGCGGTCTCGGTGGCGTCGTTGGAGTCGTAGAGGCAGCCCGGGCGACAGGAGTCGCCGAGCGAAATCGTCACGTCGTACTCGTGGCAGATTTCGAGCAGCTCGTCGTAGAACTCATAGAACGGGTTCTCGTTACCGGTGACCTCCATCCAGCCAAACAGCAGCGAGCCGCCGCGGCTCACGATGTTCATGAGGCGGCCGGTCTCCTTAAAGGTCTTTGTGACCGACTTGTTGATGCCGCAGTGGATGGTCATAAAGTCCACGCCGTCCTCGGCGTGCGCGCGCACGACCTCGAACAGGTCGTCCTTGGTAAGCTTGACCAGCGGCTTTTCCATGTAGCCGATGGCGTCGTACATGGGGACGGTACCTACCATGAGCGGCGTCTCGTCGATGAGCTGCTGGCGGAACTGGCGCGTCTTGCCCGAGTTGGAGAGGTCCATGATGGCGTCGGCGCCAAAGTCCTCGGCGATCTTGACCTTCTTCCATTCCTCGGCGGCATCGGCCTTGTCGCCCGAGATGCCCAAGTTCACGTTGACCTTGGTGGACAGGCCCTCACCGACGCCAAAGGCGCGCATGCCTTTTTTGATGTGCACGATGTTGGCAGGAATGGCGATGCGGCCGTCGGCCACGCGCTCGCGGATGTACTCGGGGTCGCGATGCTCGCGCTCGGCGACCTCCTTCATCTGCGGTGTGATCTGCCCGGCGCGGGCGAAGTCGATTTGCGTGACGAGCTTGGGCTCGGTCTGTGTGCTCATTGGCACGGCTCCCTTCGTTGGCATTACCCATATCAGGTTTGCGGGTCAGGGCGGGCGCGCCCAATCTCAGCCTGCCGTCTTGTCCTGCAAGCCCCCCGTTTATGTAATGGGCTCAAGTATAGCTCGAATGGGTACGATTGGCCTAACGAGCGTGCCTGTGAGGAGGCGAACATGGAAGACAAGCATCTATATCGAGAGACGCAATGGGATGTATCGGCCGAGGAAAGCCGTGCGCACCATGGCCTTGTCGCGATCGGTTTTGCGGTGCTTGCCGTGCTGGTGATTGCCTTTTGTATCTGGACGTTTGGTGGTCGCGGCGGCGCTGCATGGGAGTTCGAGGCTGATGATAGCCTACCGATTATGACGGTGAGGAGTACTGGCGGTAATGCCAATACGCTCGCCGTTCCGGGCGATTATTGGTACCCGTGCGATGAGTTTGTGCAGTTGCAGCTGAGTGGTGGGTCTATTCCTGGTGAGGAAATCGAACGCGTGACGTATGATGCGACGTTCAAAACGTTGACGGTGAAGCTCAAAGATCAAGGGGATGTGCCCACGACGATGGATATCGCGCTGACGGAATGGCGCCTGGAGCCCCCGTCGGGTGTTGCGGTGTCCGAGGTCGAGCACGTCAAGATTGTCTATCAGGACGGTTCGACAAACGGGATTGCAAAGGCCGACGGTCTAGCAGAATAGGTGTCGAGCCTAGCAGCCAATTCATAAAAGTTGCGGTGGAATAGTTCCTGATTGTGCGGAAAAGGCTCAAATAGGAATTATTCCACCGCAAGTTATATAGAGAAGGCTGAGCGGGTCAGTGTTGGGTGCCGGCTCTAGAGCATCTGTTCGTTGATGAACATGAGGGTGCCTAGGTATGAGAGCTCGGGGACGTGGCGATAGCCGATGTTGAATGCGGTAAGTTCGCTTGCATCCTCGAGCTTGTTTTCTGCCATCCACCGCACCATGGAGCCGCGCGCCTTTTTGCTGGCGGTCGACTGTTGGATGGGCTTCCCGTTGCGGATGCCCTCGCCAAAGAGGCATGTGACGGCTGTGGCGTCGCCCGCGAGGTGGGGCAGAACGGCTTTGGCATACTCTACGCTGGCGAGGTTGACGATCGTGGTGTTTGAGCCTGCCGGGGCGATAGCCCGCGCGAGCTTATCGCTCCAAAATGCGTAGAGGTCTCGGGCACCGTCGACGACAAGCTTCGCGCCCATCTCCAGCCGATACGGTTCGACGGCATGAAAGGGACGAACGCACCCGTAGAGGCCGGAGAGGATCCACAGATGGTCTTGCAGCCATGCGAGCTGTGCGGAATCCATCACCTCGGGTGCCATGCTCTGGTATTGAATGCCGTGATAGGACATGACGGCAGGGGAGAGGTGATGGGCGAGTGCGGGATTGTCGAGATCGCCGCTTTTCAGGATGGGCCCGAACTCATGCAGTGTGTTGAGGCAAGGTCCCAGCAGTTTGTCGCTCACGTTCCACAGCGCCTGCAGGCCGCCGCTGCCTTCATTCCGCTCGATATCTAGCAGTGCGCGGTGGAGGCGAGCCGTCTCGCGCACAAAGGGTGGGATGCCCAGGACTTCAAAAGCATCTTGGGCCGCGCGCATCTGCTTGGCGGGCGAAATGATGACCTGCAGCATGGACTCTCCTCTGCCAAAAAAGTTGCGGTGGAATACGGTCTGTTTTGGCCGTTTATGGGCCAGTTTAGTCCGTATTTCACCGCAACTGATGAAGGGTTGGTTAGGCTCGCTCGATGAAGGCCTTGTAACCGCGATATGCCTCGTAGATGTCGGCCTTGTTGGCGACCTCCCACAGGGCGTGCATGGACAGGACGGCAACGCCGGAGTCGATGACGTTCATGCCGTACTTGGCCATGATGTAGGCGATGGTGCCGCCGCCACCAGCGTTGACGCGGCCGAGCTCGCAGGTCTGGAAGTCCACGCCGGCCTCGTCCATGATGTCGCGGACGAGGGCCACATACTCGGCGTCGGCGTCGTTAGAGCCGCCCTTGCCGCGGCTGCCCGTGTACTTGTTAAAGCACAGGCCGCGACCCATGAAGGCGGCGTTCTTGGTCTCGAACTTGCCGGCATAGCCCGGATCGAAGCCGGCGGACACGTCGGAGGAGAGCATACGGCTGCGGGCGAGCGCGCGGCGCAGAGCCAGCGGGCTGTCCTCGCCGGCGAGCATCATGATCTCGGCGACGGTGTTCTCGAAGAAGCGACTCGTCATGCCGGTGGCACCCACGGAACCGATCTCCTCCTTGTCGACGATGAGCGTGATGCTCGTGCGCTCCACGTTGGTGACGTTGATCTGGGCGAGCATGGAGGGGTAGGCACAGACGCGGTCGTCATGGCCATAGCCCAGAATCATGGAGCGGTCGAGGCCCATGTCGCGGGCGGGGCCGGCGGGCACGACCTCGATCTCGGCGGAGAGGAAGTCCTCCTCCTCGACGTCGTACTGCTCCTTGAGGATATCCAGGAACATCTGCTTGACGGGCTCCTTGGGGGCGTCCTTGTCGTCCTCGTCAAACTTGACGGGGCGGCCGCCCACGATCACGTCGAGAATCTCGGCATCGACGGCGTCCTTGGCAGGTTTGGACATCTGCTCGCTCGAGAGGTGGATCAGCAGGTCGGAGATGGTAAAGACCGGGTCGTCCGCCTTGTCGCCGATATTGATGTCGACGGTGGTACCGTCCTTTTTGCAGATGACGCCTACGAGTGCGAGCGGGGAGGCCACCCAGTGGTAGCTCTTGACGCCACCGTAGTAGTGCGTGTCGAGGTAGGCCATGTCGCCGGCCTCGAAGGCGGGGTTCTGCTTAAGGTCTAGGCGCGGCGAGTCCACGTGGGCGCCCAGGATGTTAAAGCCCTGCTCGAGCGGGGCGTTGCCCAGGTTGACGAGCATGAGGTCCTTGCCGTGATTGGCGGCGTACACCTTGTCGCCTGCCTTGAGCTCGCGGCCTTCGGCGATCACGGTCTCCAGGTCGACGTATCCCGCCTCCTCGGCCATCTTGATGCCGGTCTTGACGCACAGGCGCTCGGTCTTGTTCTCGCTCAAAAACTGCTTATAGCCGCGGCAAAGCTCCTCGAGCTCCTCGACTTGCTGTGGCGTGTACTTTTTCCATGCGCAGGGACGCTCCATGACGCAGGCTCCTTTCGGATCGATCGTGCTGGTTGATGTACCGTGAGCCATCGTATCACGCGCGGGCTCACGGTGGCGGGGGAGCTTGATGTGAGGTGGCCGCGGGGCGGGGAGCGTGTAAACTGGAGTGAGCAAACCGTGCCCAGCCCAAAGCGAGGTATTTAATATGTCTGACAAGCGCCGCACTTTTGCCGTTATCGACGGCAACTCGCTCATGCACCGCGCCTTTCACGCCGTGCCGCCGACCATGAACGCGCCGGACGGTCGCCCCACCAACGCGATCTTTGGCTTTCTGAACATGTTTCTTAAGATGATTGATGCCTTTAACCCCGACGGTGTGGTCGTGGCGTTTGACAAGGGTAAGCCGCGCCTGCGCATGGAGATGCTGCCGCAGTATAAGGCGCAACGCCCGCCCATGGACCCCGATCTGCATGCGCAGTTCCCTATGATTAAGGAGCTGCTCACCGCGCTCAACGTGCCGATTCTGCAGTCCGAGGGCTGGGAAGGCGACGATATCCTGGGAACCATGGCGCGCCTGGGCGAGCAGGCCGGCTGCGACATGCTACTGGTGACCGGCGACCGCGACATGTATCAACTCGTGACCGAGCACGTCAACGTGGTCTCGACCCGCAAGGGCCTGTCTGACGTGGCGATCATGACGCCCGAGAGCGTGGACGACCTGTATCACGGCATTACGCCGGCGCTCGTGCCCGATTTTTACGGTCTAAAGGGCGATACGTCCGACAACATCCCCGGTGTACCGGGCATCGGTCCCAAAAAGGCGAGTGCGCTCATTGCGAAGTACGGTAGCCTGGACGAAGTCATCGCGCATGCTGACGAGGTCAAGGGCAAGATGGGCGAGAACCTGCGTGCACACATCGATGACGCACTACTGAGCCGCAAGGTTGCGACAATTCGCACCGATGCGCCCGTCGAGCTCGACTTTGAGGCGACGTCCTTCCCGGCGTTTTCTGCCGATGAGGTTTCCGCGGCGCTGGGCACGCTTGGTATCACCGCCATGCAGAACCGTTTCCTGGCGCTGATTGGCGGCGAGGGCGGGGTCGTGCCCGCTGCCAGCGCGTTTGAGATTCCCCCTGTTTTGCGTGCCGCCGCCGGCGATGCCGAGGCGCTCGCTGCCGCTGCCGCCGAGATCTCCCGCGCGATTGATGCGGGCGAGTGGATTGCCGCCGTGGTGGACGATGACAAGGAGGAGGGCGCGCTTTTTGGCCTGACGCGTACGCTGTGGCTGGCGACGTCCAAGGGGCTCTTTGCGCTCGAGGAAGCCGATGACGGCACGCCTGCCGCTGTTGAGGGCTTCAAGTTTGCCCACGGCGTGATCGCTGGTGTGCTCGCGCGTCTGTTTATGGAGGGTCGCGTGGCGAGCCCGGATATGAAGGCGCTGTTGCACGAGCTTTCGCCCGTCGATTCTTCTGAGCCCGAGCTCATGGATCCGCTCGCTACCGATTCCACGCGTATCTTCGATACCGTGGTCGCTGCCTATCTGCTGGATTCCGATCGCTCCGAGTTCGATGAGGCATATCTTGCCGATACGTATCTGCAGATGGCGCTGCCTGCGGCGCGCGGCGCAGAGGGTGCCGGTGAGGACGCTCCGGCGCCCGCCGCTCGCACGGCGGCCTTGACGCTGGCGCTGGTCGCACCGCTGCGCGACCGCATGGCCCGTGAGAATGCCGCCAACGTGTTCGATGGCATCGAGATGCCGCTCGTTCCGGTACTTGCCAAGATGGAGCGCGCGGGCATGCTCGTGGACCCCGACCGTCTGCACAGTCTGTCCGAGGGTCTGGCGACCCAGATTACCGAGGTTGAGCGCAGTATTCGCGACCTGGCGGGTGACGAGACCTTTAATATTGGCAGTCCCATGCAGCTGTCGCACGTGCTCTTTGATGTGATGGGGCTTCCGACCAAGGGCCTCAAGAAGACTAAGCGCGGCTATTATTCGACCAACGCCAAGGTGCTGAGCGACCTTGCGCGTGACCACGAAATCGTGCGTCTGATCTTGGACTGGCGTGAGAAGTCTAAGATCAAGTCCACCTATCTGGACACGCTGGGCCCGCTACGCCGCGGTGACGGTCGCGTACACACTACGTACAACCAGACCATCACGGCAACGGGGCGTCTGTCCTCGAGCGACCCGAACCTGCAGAACATCCCGACGCGCTCGGAGCTGGGTCGTACCGTCAAGACGGCGTTTTCGGCAGGCGAGGGAAGCGTCTTTTTGGCGGTGGACTACTCGCAGATCGAGCTGCGTCTGCTGGCACATCTCTCGGGTGACGAGCACCTGGTGCGCGCCTTTAACGAGGGCGAGGACTTCCATGCCGAGACGGCGGCGCGCGTGTTCGGTGTGCCGGTGTCCGAGGTAACGCCCGACTTGCGCAGTCGCGCCAAGGCCGTGAACTTTGGCATCGTGTATGGCCAGCAGGCCTACGGCCTGTCGCAGTCGCTGCATATCTCGATGGCCGAGGCACGCGACATGATCGACCGCTACTACGAGGCCTACCCGGGCGTGCGCACGTTCCTCGACAACGTGGTGGCACGCGCCAAGCAGACGGGCTACGCCGAGACCATGTACGGCCGCCGTCGTCATATTCCGGAGCTCAAGGCCAAAAACCCGCAACTCCGCGGCTTTGGCGAGCGCACGGCCATGAACCATCCCATGCAGGGAACCGCCGCCGACATCATCAAGATCGCGATGGCCCGCGTAAGCCGCCGCCTGGAAGAGGAAGGCTTTGCCGCCCACATGATCCTGCAAGTGCACGACGAACTGGACTTTGAGTGCCCCATCGACGAAGTCGAGCGCCTAACCACCATGGTCCGCGACGTCATGGAGCACGTAGTAGACCTCCGCGTCCCCCTAATCGCCGAAGCCAGCACCGGCATAACCTGGGCCGACGCTAAATAGGGAAGCATCCACAATTCCAAAGTAACCAAAACCAGAAGGGGGCTCCTTGCCAACAAGGAGCCCCCTTCATTCCAAAAAAATCAGCCAAGTATCTAGACGCCAAGACGCCATCCAGGCGGCAAGCAAGTCACCGCAGGACCTGGCCGGGCGAGGCGGGTAAGTTTTTCGTAGATTCCGCACGAGCCGGAAAGCACTTAATGTGCTTTCCGAGCGAGCCCAGGACCTGACCGAGCGAAAAACTTACCCGCCTCGCCCGGCCAGGTCCGATGAGCTACGTTAACGAGCCGCCAAGATGGCGTCGATGAGCGTCAGTACGCCCCCGTCGTTGTTGCTCGGAATGCGCCATTTGGCATGCGCGTTCATGTGCTCCTCGGCATTGTCCACGATAAAGCTGTGACCGACGCGCTCCAGCATGGGGATGTCGTTGTAGGTGTCGCCCACGGCGGCAGCATCGGCAATATCGATGCCCAGGTGCTCGCACAGGTGAGCGACGCCGGCGCCCTTGTCGACGCCCAGGTTCATAAAGTCGATCCACTCGCGCCCGGCGTTGGTGACGTAGAGCTTGTCCGAGAACTCGGGACTATAGGTCTCGCGGAAAGCGGGCTCGGCGTCGTAGCCGGGGAAGAAGACCGAAATCTTGTTGGACTCGAAATCAATGCCATCAAAGCTGTCGACGTAGTTGATTGTGTTGTAGTAGACGCTGATCTCGTCGTGGTATTGATGGTCGCGGGCAAGCACGTAGAACTCGTCGAAGCAGCAAAGGACGGGGACAGCGCGCGGATCCTCCGAGGCACGGCTCAAGACCTGCTGATACAGCTCCACGTCAATAGTGCTCTTATAGATATAGCTGCCGCGATAGATCACGCACGCTCCGTTGTCGGGACAAAAGGCGAGGCGGTTCTTGACGCCCTCGAACATCTCCTCGAGCTTGGGGGCGGGACGTCCGCTGGCGGGGCAGAATACGATGCCGGCGTCGGCGAGCTTGTCCAGGCGCTCATCAAGACCCTGGGGCAGCACACGCTCGTCGGTCAGCAGCGTCTTGTCCATATCGACGGCGAGAATCTTAATGTTTCCGATATTGGCGTCCGATTCGTAAGTTTGCATAAAAATGCGCCTTTCGTTTCGAGATTGTTTCAGACGTTATAACCATCAACTAGTAGTCGAGCGTATTTTCGCAGGAATGGTGCGTATTTGCACCACGCTTCACAAAGTAATGAAAAAACTTTTCAGAAATTTGAATTTGTCGCTTGTGCTGCGGGCACTTTAGCGTAATATAGCGACCATCGAAAACGGAGACGGAAAAACAACCGCTTACCGAGTAAAAGGTACCGTTTACGATATTTGAATTGCGCCCGGCGATACGTGAAAGGAGAGGCAGATGCAGTTCGTAAAGATCATCACCACTGCAGACAATGCCATCCGACGCCAACGCGCAATTTCCCGACGACGATAACAATCGTCTCTGTCCGCATGGGGCGAATTGCCTCAACAGAGTCATTTTGAGGTTGTTGGGTTTTAGCACGACATTGCTGCATGTTTCTAGGGCATGTATGTGCTGATTTTTGCTATTTAACCTGATATTGCACGGTTTTTGACCTCAAGGTGACTTGCAACTGACCGATGTTCTAACTAGCTACCAAGGGCGAAAGGAAACAGCCATGAGCAAGGAAAAAGTCGTTCTCGCATATTCCGGTGGTCTTGATACATCCGTATGTGTCAAGTGGCTCCAGGACGAGAAGAATCTCGATGTCGTTTGCGTCTGCGGCAACGTGGGCCAGGAGGAGACCGGACTGGATGCCAAGAAGCAGAAGGCGCTCGACCTGGGCGTTCTCGATTGCCAGGTGCTCGACCTGCGCGACGAGTTCTCCGATGAGTTCCTGACCAAAGCCATCGCAGCAAACTCCATGTACGAGAACAAGTATCCGCTGCTCTCCGCCCTGTCTCGCCCGCTGCTTGCCAAGAAGCTTGTTGAGGTCGCCCACGAGTTTGGCGCGACCTACGTCGCCCACGGCTGCACCGGCAAGGGTAACGACCAGGTTCGTTTTGAGGCTGCCGTCAAGGCCCTCGACCCTGAGCTCAAGGTTATCGCCCCGGTGCGCGAGTGGGATCTGAAGTGCCGTCCCGACGAGGTCGCCTATGCCCACGCCCACAACGTGCCGGTTCCCGAGGGTGCCAACGATAACCCCTACTCCATCGACGACAACCTGTGGGGTCGCGCCATCGAGTGCGGTCACCTGGAGGACCCTTGGAATGAGCCGCTCGATGACGCTTGGGTTATGACCAAGAACCCCGAGGACACGCCTGACGCCCCGACCTATACCGAGATCGAGTTTGAGGCCGGCAAGCCTGTCGCCGTCGACGGCAAGAAGATGAAGCTCTCCGAGATCGTCATCGCCCTCAACAAGATTTCGGGCGACAACGGCTTTGGCCGTCTTGACCTGGTCGAGGATCGTCTGGTGGGCCTCAAGAGCCGCGAGTGCTATGAGGTTCCCGGCGCCCTGACGCTCATCACCGCCCACAAGGCGCTCGAGGACATCTGCGTCGAGGGCGACCTGCTCAAGACCAAGATCAAGCTCGAGCAGGATTGGGCCACCGCCGTGTACAACGGCCAGTGGTACAGCCCGCTCAAGAACGCGCTCGACGCCTTTATGGCCGATACCCAGAAGTTCGTGACCGGCACTGTCCGTCTGAAGTTCTTTAAGGGCAACTGCCATGTCGTCGGCCGCAAGAGTCCCTTCAGCCTCTACGACTACGGCCTGGCTACCTACGACCGCGACACCACGTTTGACGAGAAGGCCAGCGCCGGCTTTATCGAGATCGATACGCTGTCGCTCAAGACGTGGGCAAAGGTCCAGGGCCCCAGCTCTGCTGCCGCCCAGGCCTAGCGCCTCCTTCCCTTGGTATCCGCGCGGCCCATCCGCGTGATACATAACGGGCGCACGGGGTCCCTACCTT
>CABRZT010000015.1:0-40832 GCA_902475595.1 uncultured Collinsella sp.
GTATCGATAAGAATGAATACTACTAGAACAAGAAAACCACCACAAAGGTGCCTGTCCCCTTTGTGGTGGTTTCTGGCGCGGATGGGTTAGTTGAGGGCGGCTTGGGCTAGGCGGGCTTCGGCGGCCTCCTCGGTGACGCCAAGGGCCACGGCGAACTCCTCGATGGAGCGGCGTTTGGCCTCCTTGAGTACGCGCATGTAGTAGGAGCTGGGTTTTTTATCAGCTTCCTCGGCCTGGCGAATGCGGTGCATCATGGTCTTTGCCACGCGGACCGTCTCGGGCGCGCCCAGCTTGAGCTGCTGCTTAAAGTGTGTCTCCTCAAGCGAGCTGTTGCGCTCGGTAAAGGTGTCGCACTCCAGCTCGTCATAGTGGCTCAGCAGGTGCTCGGCATCTTGCTGCGAGATGGCGGCGTGCAAACGGTCGGCCTGCGCCACGGGGTACATGAGGATCGTCTGCGCATGTCCCTGCTTTGTCTCGAGCAGCAGCATGGGCTGCGGTGTGTCGTCCCTAAAACCGACGACGGTGCAGACTCCCTGGCCCGGATGAATGACGTGTTGACCGATTGAGAACATGCTACCTCCAACTTATACGAATTTACGTATGTCTAGAATAACACGCTGACGTGCGCAAACCCTTACTTTATGCAGGAAAAGCACACAACTCTGATAGGTAAGAGTATTCGATAACAGGCGCAGCTCATTCACACCTTTATGCATTTTCAACGCCTGCATAATCTGCAGGCAGACCGGCATCTTTGAGTGACTCCATACAAGCTGTAGTCATTTTTGTGCATATGCAATATCTATTAGCTTTACCCTGCGACAGTGCCCGTCGCTTGTGATAGAGTACTACAAACTCTGGCTTTTGCCCTACGAGTGACCAAGAGCTCGGGGACTTTAACACAAGGAGGATCTATGCCCGAGAAGATTGAAGAGCTGGTACGCGCTGCGCTTGCTGCGGCCCAGGAGGCCGGCGACCTTTCCGCATTTGAACTTGACGATTGCGCCATCGAGCGACCGGCTGACACTTCTCATGGCGAGTGGACCTCTACCATGGCCCTGAAGTCCGCCAAGCTGGCCCACTGCGCCCCGCGCAAGATCGCCGAGGCCATCGTTGCCCATATGCCCGAGGACCCCGCGATCGAGAAGGTCGAGATCGCAGGCCCCGGCTTCATCAACTTCTACCTCTCCGTTGCCGTCAAGAATGCCATCTTTGGCGAGGCTCGCGAGAAGGGCATGGACTTCGCTAAGTCCAACGTCGGTGGTGGCCTGAAGACCCAGGTCGAGTTCGTTTCCGCTAACCCCGTCGGCCCCATGCACATCGGCCACGGCCGCTGGGCCGCGCTGGGCGACTCGCTCTGCCGTGTGATGGACCACGCCGGTTACGACATCCAGCGTGAGTTCTACATCAACGACCACGGCTCTCAGATGAACACCTTCGGCAACTCCATCAGCACGCGCTATATGCAGCTTGCCGACATCATCGCCAAGCAGGGCGTGGATATCGACGAGGCTCACAAGCTGCTGATCGCCGACCGCGACGCCTTCGTTGCCGACGAGAACGACGAGCACCCCGAGACCCATCCGTATCAGGACAACTTTGCCGAGACCCTGGGCAAGGACTCCTATGGCGGCGACTACATCATCGACGAGGCTGCCGAGTTCTGGCGCACCGACGGCGATAAGTGGGTCGACGCCGACCCGCAGGAGCGTATGGAGAGCTTCCGCGAGCGCGGCTATGTGAAGATGGTCGACAACATGCGCGACCTCTGCCACGCCGTCAATTGCGACTTCGATCGTTGGTACTCCGAGCGTTCGCTGTATGTGAAGGACACCGAGGGTGAGACCGCCGGCACCTCCGCTGTCGACCGCGCTTTTGAGAAGCTCGACAAGATGGGCTACCTCTACACCAAGGACGGCGCCCTGTGGTTCCGCTCCACCGACCTGGGCGATGACAAGGACCGCGTCCTGATCAAGTCCGACGGCGAGTACACCTACTTCGCCTCCGACGTTGCCTATCACTGGGATAAGTTCCAGCGCGTCGACCACGTCATCGACATCTGGGGTGCCGACCACCACGGCTACATCGAGCGCGTCCGCTGCGTCTGCGACGCCCTTGGCTATCCCGGCAAGTTTGAGGTTCTGCTGGGCCAGCTCGTCAACCTGCTGCGTAACGGCAAGCCCGTCCGAATGTCCAAGCGCAAGGGCACCATGGTGACCCTGCAGGAGCTCGTCGACGAGGTCGGCTCCGATGCCGCTCGCTACACGCTCATCTCCAAGAGCTCCAACCAGATGGTCGACTTCGATATTGAGGCCGTTAAGAAGCGCGACAACTCCAACCCGGTCTATTACGTGCAGTATGCTCACGCCCGCGTGTGCTCCATCCTGCGCCGTGCCGCCGACGTTACGCCCGAGCAGGCTGACGAGATGGGCATGAAGGCCGTCGCCGAGAAGGCCATCGGCGAGAACGTCGATTACTCGCTGCTGACCGACCCGACCGAGCTTGCCCTTTCGCGTAAGCTCAACGAGCTCACCGACCTCATCGCCAGCTGCGCTCGCGACCGCGCCCCGTTCCGTCTGACGCACTTTGCCGAGGAGCTTGCCGGCGACTTCCACAGCTTCTACGCTGCCTGCCAGGTGCTGCCGAGCGAGGGCCGTCCCGTCGACCCCGAGCTTTCGCGTGCCCGTCTGGCCGCTTGCGATGCCGTTCGCGTGACGCTCGCCCTGGTGCTCACCCTTGTTGGTGTCTCCGCTCCCGAGCAGATGTAAGCTACGGGTCATTTGACCGTACAGACTTGGTTTAACTAAGCCTTGAAAGCCCGATCTCCCACGGAGGTCGGGCTTTTTGCAAACGCCGACGTATTGACGAATTTGGAACTGCTGGAAATACGAAACTATGCCGGTTTACTACGATGAAATGAGAAATTCCAACTACGCCGGCTTTTCGCAAAAAAGTGCAAGGCATCTACCTGCGGTTTTAGTTCAACAAGTTTCGGAGTGATCGCGGTTGAGCGATTCATCGTAGTAAACCGCCACAGTTTTGGCGGAGGCAGTCAGATTTGTGGGTGTTAAACCAAAGATTGTCCCTTTTGACTAGTCGTTTAAGAACGTCTTCAATGACTAAGTTGCAGGTGGTTGCGGTTGTGTTACACTAACGCTGCGTATATGACGCAAATATCTCGATACAGATCAATGATGTCCGTCGGTATTTGACGGAGCTAGACTGTTTAGCCGCCCTGAAGGTTTATGCAGGGAGCATGTGATCACAGGGCTTGAAAAGAAAGTTGAGCAAACACTGTGTCTGATCAACAGCAAGAAAACGAAATAACGACGACGCAAGCCGCTCCCGCTGCACCGGTTGCGTTGGACCAGGTCGCGGCGCCCGCGCAAGCCTCGGCTCCTGAGACGCCCAAGGCTGCTTCGACGCCTACGCCTTCAGCGGCTGAGAAGGCCGTGCCTGCAACTGGTGAGGAGGCTGCTCCGGCAAAGCCCAAGCGTACGCGCCGCACGGCCAAGTCTGCTGCTGACGGCGAGGAGGTCACCAAGCCCAAGCGCCGTACCACGCGCACGACGCGCGTCAAGCGCACCGTTGCAGCTGACTCCTCGGAGCCGATTTCCGATGAGGTCGCGCAGGCGCGTGCGTTGGCGCAGATTAGCGAGGCTCAGGTGGTGCGCGCCCGCCGTCGTGCTGCCGAGCGCGAGGCCGCGGCTCTGACCGAGCTTGCAGCTCCGTCTGCGCCCGAGACACCTGCCGCCGACCAGCCGACCGAGAAGCCGGCACCGCGCACACGCCGTCGCACGGCTGCTAAGGCCGAGCAGGTTGCCGATCAGGTAACCCTCGAGCTCACCGAGGCTTCGGTTCGTTCCGCGGCAGGGGAGGGCGCATCGCCTGCTGAGTCCGCTGCGCCTGTCGAGGCCAGCGAAGTTCCCGTTGTCGATCCGGCTTTGCGCCCGCACCGTCGCGGTCGCAAGCCCAAGGCCTTCGTCGAGGCAGAGAAGGCCGCAGCCGCAGCTGCAGCCGCTCGGGATGCTGCGGCGACCGCCGAGTCTGCAACCGCTGCCGATGCACCCGTCCAGGATGCTACGACTTCCGAGGCCGCTCCCGCCGATGTCGAGCCCGCCGACGTCCGTCCTGGTCGCAGCCATCGTACTGCTGCTAAGCGCACGTCCAAGGCCAAGACTGCCAAGAAGGGTGCGTCCGAGGATTCCGCCGAGACGACCGCCGATGCATCGACTGATGCCGCCGAGCCCCAAGACGTCGAACAGTCTGCGTCCGAGAAGCCCAAGCGCGGTCGTAAGAAGTCCGCTAAGGCCAAGGCGTCCGAGCAGCGGGCCGAGGCCGAGCTGCAGGGCGATTCCAAGGCCGAGGCCAGCGATGATACTGCGGCTAACGCCGATGCCGCCGCAACCGATGGCGCCGCGCCCGCCGAGGCCGAAGACGGCGCTCGCCCCAACCGTCGCCAGCACAAGCGCAACGACGAGCGCAACGAGCGCAAGGACGAGCGCAACAACGACCGCCGCAACCGCCAGCGCGATCGCAAGCAGCGCAACAAGGAGCGTAATGCCGCTCCCACCGAGCCCACGCTTTCGCGCGAGGAGCTCGCGGCCATGAAGGTCGCCGAGCTGCGCGAGAAGGCCAAGAAGTTCGAGATTGAGACGACCGGCAAGAAGAAAGCCGAGCTCGTCGAGGAGATCTACGTCACCGCCGCGAAGGCCGAGGGCTTCCGCGACATCAAGGGCATCCTGCAGATTCGTCCGGACAGCTCCGGTATCATCCATGCCCATGGCTACATGAAGTCCAACGACGACGCCTTCGTGCCCGCCTACCTCATCCGCTCCGCGCGTCTGCGCACGGGCGACGTCATCGAGGGCTCGCTTCGTCCTTCGCGCGGCGGCGACAAGCGCGCCGGCCTCGCCAAAATCACGACCGTCAACGGTCTAGACCCCGAGCAGATTCGCAACCGCCCCAAGTTCGGTGACCTCACCCCGGTCTATCCCAACGAGCCGCTGCGCATGGAGCATGGCAAGGACTCCATTACCGGTCGCGCCATCGACATCGTGTCGCCGATCGGCAAGGGTCAGCGTGGCTTGATCGTGTCCCCGCCCAAGGCCGGCAAGACCACAATCCTCAAGAAGATCTGCCAGTCTATCTCGATTAACAACCCCGAGGTGCACCTCATCTGCCTGCTCGTCGACGAGCGCCCCGAAGAGGTTACCGATATGCAGCGTTCCATCAAGGGCGAGGTTGTGGCGTCGACCTTCGATATGCCCGCCGACAACCACACTCGTGTGGCAGAGCTCGTCATCGAGCGCGCCAAGCGCATCGTGGAGCTGGGCGGCGATGTCGTGGTGGTGCTCGACTCCATCACGCGTCTTGCCCGCGCCTACAACTTGGCGGCGCCCGCCTCAGGCCGCATCCTTTCAGGCGGCGTCGATTCGGCGGCACTGTATCCGCC
Source organism: uncultured Collinsella sp. (assembly GCA_902475595.1). Lineage (GTDB taxonomy): Bacteria > Actinomycetota > Coriobacteriia > Coriobacteriales > Coriobacteriaceae > Collinsella. The sequence continues at coordinate 5,456 of CABRZT010000015.1, forward strand.
CAAGCGCTTCCTGGGCGCAGCCCGCAATATCGAGAACGGTGGCTCGCTCACCATCCTGGCCTCTGCCCTCATCGACACCGGCTCCAAGATGGACGAGGTCATCTTTGAGGAGTTCAAGGGCACCGGCAACATGGAGCTCAAGCTCGACCGCGACCTGGCCGACCGCCGCATCTTCCCGGCTATCGACCCCGTTGCCTCCGGTACGCGTAACGAGGACCTGTTGGTTGACGAGCAGATGCGTCCGTTTGTCTTTGGTCTACGTCGCATTCTTGCCGGCATGAACAACACCGAGCGCGCGGCCGCATCGTTTATCAAGGGTCTAAAGGGCACCAACACCAACCAGGAGTTCCTGGTGCGTTCGGCCAAAAAGCACAGCGACTACGAGCAGACGTTCTAGGTTGTAATCCACACGCAGCGTTAATCATCAATGCGATAAAGGGTCGGGGCTTTGAGCCTCGGCCCTTTTCTATATCGCCGCTTCGCACTTATTTTTGACCATAAGACTGGCAAGCAGCAGGTTTCCCGTTTCAATCCGACATCGTCGCTTGCAATCGACAGGGCGGTTTCGCATAATAGCTTTTAAGCTTCGCGACGGAAAACGCAGATGAAACGAACCATATACCGTTGCTTTGGGGCATAGCCCCGCTTCATCTTCTCTCGCGCAGCCAACTGAATGATGCGATTTGGGTGCTGGAAGATGGGGAGAGCTCATGGCTTCTTCTGATGCAACACAACGAGCAGTCCTTGCCGGACTTTCGTGCGGGATCGGCCTTGCCGCTCCCGTGGTTATGTATGCCGCGACGCTGCCGTTTTCGTCGGTGAACGAGACGGTCGTGGCGGGTGCGGTTCCCTTCGCCGTGGGTGCGGTGGCGGGCGTGGGTATCTATGCCGCCTCGCTGGGTATCTCCGAGTACCGTGCGCAGCGTGAAGAGCGTCTGTTCCAGCCCGATGCCATGGGCGGTGCCGCCAATCTCAATCAGCATCAAAGCGAGTTCAAGACCGCCTCGATTCCAGCCCAGCAGCAGGATGCGACTCCTTACGCTGCGACTTCTGCTTCTCAGGCTCAGGCGGAGCAGTCTACCTCGGCATTCCTTTCCGGCCTGACTGGTGCGTTCCAGCGCCGTCACGCCGATGATGGTGTCCCTACCATCGCTCGAGCCGCAGATGCTATGGACGAGGACGAGGCTTGGTCCATGATCGACAGTATGCTCGACGACGATTCGCCGGTGAGCTGCGACCCTGCACACTCGCGCGACGTCTATCAAGTCGCCATCGACGAGCTCACCAACGGCGGGCAGACCGGCTCCTTCAATCGCGATGACATCGCCGCCGCGGCACGCGCCGTGTCTGGTTCCCAGGCCGCCCCTGCGGGCAGCACGGCGGCTTTCGTGGCACTCGTTGCCAACGAGGCAGCCAATAACGCCTACAACGCTACCTCGGCGGACGCGAACGCTTCTGCCGACAATTCGTACGTTGATGAAGCCATGGCCGCGGACGAGGAGGCCGTTGCCGCCCGCCGTGCCGCCGAAAGCTCACTGTGGGGCGCTCCTGCCCAGCAGCAGGCGGCCGAGGCTGCGCCGTACAATGCAAACCTCGCCAGCATGCCTATCATCTCCGGTGCCGCGGACATCGATCTCGATGACCTCGATGAGCCTGCAGCCATCACCGCATCGATTGATGCCCAAGATCGCATCGACACCGGCGACCTTCCGGACGCCTCGCTCGAGGTCGATGTCCCCATGGCCGATTACTCGGGCCACGAGGACATGTGGGCCGCCGCCACCGCGATTCTGGATGAGATTGACGAGCCCGCTCCTGTTGCAGTCCCCACTCCCGTCGCTGCCCCTCAGCCTGCTGCTCCCGCCTATGTCGGCCGTCACAGCGCTGTGTTCCCCGAGGATACCGCCCGTATCTCGCGCGAGAGCATCGAGCGGGCCGAGGCTATTGCCGCCGGCATTATGGAAAATCGTCGTCACGAGCGCGTCAATCAGATCCTCGAGGAAGAGATCGAGCGCCTGCAGTCCTCTACCGCCAAGCGTACGGGCCGTGCCTATCTGAGCGTTATCGAGGGCGGTACCGCCAGCTTCGCGCCGCTCCGCGCGGAGGCATAACTTCTGCATGGTTAAGATCAATCGAAAATGGGCGGTCGTGACCTGCCTGATGGCGCTCTTGATCTGGGGCAATTCGCTGGTTCCCGGCTCGGGGTCGGGCTCGCTGAGCCTAACGGTCATGGAAGCTATCCGCGGTTTCCTGCACGGCGTGGGACTTCCATATGAATGGGTGACCAACTTTGTTGTTCGCAAGTGCGCGCATTTTACCGAGTATATGGTGCTCGGCATCCTGGCAACGCACGCTTTTGATTTTGAGGGCCGGCACACCTTTGACGTGCTGCTGCCCACGGCGGTGTTCCTGCTGCTGATTCCCTCGATCGACGAGACGATTCAGCTCTTTGTGCCGGGACGCGCCGGCATGATCACCGATGTGATGATCGACTGCTGTGGAGCGGCAATGGGCGTTGTGCTCCGATATCTCTTACGGTCGCTGATGTACGCCAAAAAGGCCGCCTAGGACGTATTGTTTGGTCCTAGGCGGCCTTTTTTATTTGAGGGCTTATATGAGGCGTGGTGGCGTCGTTCCATTGGTCGGATTTGCTGGGCGCGCCACGCCCCGTGGGTGCGTCTGTTACTGAAGCGCCTGTGCGCCCAGGGCAAGACAACCCATGATGCCCTGCTTGCCCTCGAGGCTGTTGTTGACAATGTAGGTATCGATGTCGTTGACCTCGGGCGTGACGATGTAGCTGTTGAGCATCTCGGCGCACTTTTTGCGGGCGAGCGGCACGATAGGGGTGTGATCGGCAACGCCACCGCCGATGATGATCTTCTGCGGGGCATAGCACAGCGTGTAGGTCATGAGCGCCTGTGCCAGATAGCCCGCGAGCAGATCCATGGCCTCCGGGTCATCGGCCATGTCTCCGGCACTCTTGCCATTCCAGCGCTTTTTAACGCCGGGGCCGGCGATGAGACCCTCGAGGCAGTTGTCGTGGAAGGGGCAGGCGCTATGCTCGCCGATGGTGTCGCGCGGGTCGCGCGTGACCAGGATATGGCCGGCCTCGGGATGCATCATGCCGTGTACGAGCTTGCCGCCCGATAGCACGCCGGCGCCCACGCCGGTGCCGATGGTCAGGTAGACCACGTCTGTGAGGCCCTGGGCGCAACCAAAGGTGACCTCGCCCAGGCAGGCGACGTTGACGTCGGTGTCGTAGCCGCAGGGAATATTGAGCTCGTTTTGAATGGTGCCCAGCAGATCGAAGTAGCGCCATGCCGTCTTGGGGGTCTCCAAGATCTTGCCGTACTGGGGTGAGGCGGGGTTGACCGCGGTGGGGCCAAAGGCGCCGATTCCGAGCGCGGTGATGCCCTTGTCGGCAAACCATGCATTGACGGCCTCAACGGTCTCCTGCGGGGTCGTGGTCGCGATCTGCTCACGCTCCAGGACCGTACCGTCTGCATATCCCGTGGCGCAAACCATCTTGGTGCCGCCGGCCTCGAGCGCTCCGATAAGCTGTTGCTCTGCCATAGTGATCCCCTTTCCAGGATAAGATGCTCTTTGCCAAAGTCTAGAGCTATAAAACAATTAAGAAATCGCAATAAAAGAAACCTCGCAACGTTACGGGCGGTGCGGGACTTCTTTGGTTGCTTTAGTTGCCGGGCCGTCCTTACCCGCGCGGCTTGATTTTATCACGTAGCGATTTGAGGTTCTCCAGCGCCGCGTTGAGCGTCTCGTCACGCTTGGCAAAGTGGAAACGGATCAGATGGTTGACGGGCTCGCGGAAGAAGCTCGAGCCGGGCACAGCGCCCACACCCACTTTAGACGCGAGGTCCTCGCAGAATTCGAGGTCGCTGTCATAGCCAAACTCCGAGATATCCATCATCACGTAATAGGCACCCTGCGGCACGTTATGCTCAAGACCGATGCTGTCGAGTCCCTGGCAGAACAGGTCGCGTTTGGCGGTATAGAGGTCAAGGACCTCATCGTAATAGCTGTCGTTGAAGTTTAGGGCGGTGACGACGGCTTCCTGCAGGGGAGCGGCGGCACCCACGGTGAGGAAGTCGTGGACCTTTTTGATGCGCTCGGTGATCTCGGCAGGGGCGATGGTGTAGCCCAGGCGCCAGCCGGTGATGGAGTACGTCTTGGACAGCGAGCTGCAACTGATGGTTCGTTCGAACATGCCGGGCAGCGTGGCCATATAGACGTGCTCGTGGGGCGCGTAGACGATGTGCTCGTATACCTCGTCGGTGATGCAGTAGGCGTCGTACTTTTTGCAGAGGTCGGCGATAAAGGTGAGCTCCTCGCGCGTAAAGACCTTGCCGCAGGGGTTGGAAGGGTTGCACAGGACGATGGCCTTGGGGTCGTTGTCGCGGAAGGCCGCCTCGAGCACCTCACGGTCAAAGTCGAATGTGGGCGGGTTGAGCGGCACGTAGATGGGCTCGGCGCCCGAAAGGATCGTGTCGGCGCCGTAGTTCTCGTAGAATGGCGAGAAGATGACGACCTTGTCGCCGGGGTTCGTGACCGTCATCATGGCGGCCATCATGGCCTCGGTGGAGCCGCAGGTGACTACGATATTCTCGTTGGGGTTCACCGGCATGCCCATAAAGTGCTCCTGTTTGGCGGCGAGCGCCTCGCGCATGGCCTGGGAGCCCCAGGTGATGGAGTACTGGTGATAGAGCGGCTTGGGGTCGCTGGCGATGGCGCTGAGGCTGTTGAGCAGCTGCGCCGGGGGATCGAAGTCGGGGAAGCCCTGCGAGAGATTGACGGCGCCATACTTATTGGAGATGCGTGTCATGCGGCGGATGACCGAATCGGTAAACGTTGCCGTGCGGTTGGATAGTTCTTTCATGCCGGTCCTTTCGAGCATTTGCAGTGGGGCAAGTTTACTCCTATGAAACCGGTGGGATTTGCTCGAAATGGTCTCGAAAAACTCTTTTCAAAATTCTTGAAAATTGGGGCTTGCATCGCGTGGCGTTCCTTGCAATAATAGTCGAGCGCGAAGCGCACAGGACACGGTGGGTGTAGCTCAGTTGGCTAGAGCGACGGGTTGTGGTCCCGTAGGTCGAGGGTTCGAGTCCCTTTACCCACCCCAGTTCTTGCTTCGTGTTGATATCGGGTCGTTAGCTCAGTTGGTAGAGCAGGGGACTCTTAATCCCAAGGTCCAGGGTTCGACCCCCTGACGGCCCACCACACGATATCTCCTCTAAAGTCCGCCACAACGGATTTTAGCTTTGGGTCGTTAGCTCAGTTGGTAGAGCAGGGGACTCTTAATCCCAAGGTCCAGGGTTCGACCCCCTGACGGCCCACCCAAAGATTGTTAAAGCGACTGGCTCAGGCTGGTCGCTTTTTTGTTGACCTCGCATGGGGTCGAACCCGTCGGGGCGCGAAGCTGAGGAAATGCGTGAGCATTTACCAGCGTAGCGCGCAAGGCGCCTTGGCGCCGCAGCGGTCGCCTGCAAAGCAGGCTGACCCCCTGACGGCCCACCAAAGCAAGTTAAGACGGTCAACGAAAGTTGGCCGTCTTTTTTTGACCTCGCATGGGGTCGAACCCGTCGGGGCGCGAAGTTGGGGAAACTGCACCGTGATTCCCTTAGGGAAACACGGCTAAAGCCCCATAAACGTGCTCTCCTTATGAGAATTATGCTCACGGGGCTCGATGCATGTTGAGAAGTTGTGATCAAACTCAAAGTGAGAATCGATTTAGTCTGCTCGATAGTGCGAACCTAAGCTTTCAGTTCGCTTGCGCATGGCTTTGACCATTTCCTGTGCCAGCTGAATCTGCGATTGCAGGCGGGCGAGGGCTGCGACTTCGCTGTCCTGGGCTTTCTGTGTGCTCAAGGTCGTTGCCTCCGTCTTCAAGCCCTCAAGCTCGTGTAGTGCTTCGGATAGGCCTGTTTCGGTGCGGTTGATCATGCAATAGGTACTCATCGTGTGCTTAAGGCTGCGGGTCAGGCGCTCGGCATCTGTTGTGGCAATGCCGTGCTGGGGGAGGGCGATATCCGCCTTCAGGGCTGTCTTAGGCTCTTTCTGCGCTGCAAGGGCTGCCGATGCGCCTGCGATGCGCCCGAACACGATGCCGTTGGCGCTTGACAAGCCACCAATGCGGTCGGCTCCGTGCATGCCGCCTGTCGCCTCGCCGCAAGCGTAGAGGCCCTCAACGCCCGTGTGCGCGGTCTTATCGATCTTGATGCCGCCGTTAGCGGCGTGGGCATACATCGCAACGCGCATCTCGTCGGTCGGCGCGATGCCGTGCTCGTCTTGCAGCCAGGTGGCAAAGGTCTGCACAAACTCTGGGACATCCTCGCGGGGGAAGTCGTAGTGGAGTGCCAGGCCTTCGGCACCTGCCTGATCGATGACGAGATCGATAGCGCGGGAGGCCAAGCGTGACGTGAAGGGACCATGTCCAGAGCGCTGCTCGAGCAGGTCGTCCAGCTTGTCGTCGGCAATATCTACCGGCTGGTCTACATGCACGTAGCGCCAGGTTTTCTCGTTGAAGACCAAGTTACGCCTGGGCTCGATGAAGCCAGGCATCATCTGCATGAACTCTATATTAGTAAGTGTTGCGCCGTGCGCCAGTGCGATGGCCTGCGAGGAGCTGAGCACATCAGCCGACGTAAGGCTGCGCTCGAACAGGCCGCCTGTGCCACCGGCTGCGATGATCGTGGCCTTGGCAGCAAAGGGCACGATTCGATTTTCGGTAAGGTCGTAGAGTACGGTTCCGGTTATTCTGCCGTTCGTGTCCTCAACAAGGTCGATAAGCTCATGGCGGGGGAGCAGGCGAATGCCGAGCGACTCGATCCAGGTCGTCAGAGCGTCCTCAAGGGGCTTGCGGGTGAGGCCGCGCCACATGCGCGTCTTGTGGTCAAAGCAGGGGATAAACTGCTTTTGTTGAGCACTCTTGGCGCTTTGCGGACGCTGGAGCTCAACGCCCAGGTCTTGCTCGAGCCAGTCAATCGCTTGGCGAATGCCGTGGACGAACGTTTGGACGAGTTCGGGGTCGGCAACGCCGCCGCCGACGGTCTGGATGGTGTCGATGAGGTCCTGCTCGTCGTCTTCGTCGACGGGACCGATGAGGCCGAGGCCCCAGGTACCCGGGAAGAAGCTCGATCCACTCATGGTCTTGCCGGCGCTTGCCACAGTGACGGTTGCACCCGTGCGTGCCGCTTCGATGGCGGCGCAAAGGCCCGCAATGCCAGCTCCAATTACCAGTACATCAGTCGATTCCATCGGATTCCTTTCTCGTCCGGCGCATTGTCGCACGGGTGATCGGCAATGGGGCCGCAAAGACTCGGCAAATCGGTAAAGGGCAAATATGGCAGGTGGGCGTCAGGTGGACTCGGTCACTTCGGTCGGCTAATTTGGTAAGTTGCGGTGGAATACGGACTGTTTTGGCCTGTATGGATGCAATTCAGTCCGTATTTCACCGCAACTGATATATCGGACCTTCTAATAAGAGTAACCAATTTGGGACGGGGCAAACAAAAAGAGCCGCTACCCGGGTGGGTAGCGGCTCCAAAGCTCAGCTATATGAGCATCGCACGGGCGCGATTAGGCCTTGAGGGCCTCCTCGACGGCGACAGCGCAGGCGACGGTGGCACCGACCATGGGGTTGTTACCCATGCCGATGAGACCCATCATGTCGACGTGCGCAGGCACGGAGGAAGAACCGGCGAACTGGGCGTCGGAGTGCATACGGCCCATGGTGTCGGTCATGCCGTAAGAGGCAGGGCCGGCGCCCATGTTGTCCGGGTGCAGGGTACGGCCAGTGCCGCCACCAGAAGCGACGGAGAAGTACTTCTTGCCAGCCTCGAGGCGCTCCTTCTTGTAGGTGCCAGCGACGGGGTGCTGGAAGCGCGTGGGGTTGGTGGAGTTACCGGTGATCGAGATGTCGACGTTCTCGTGCCACATGATGGCAACGCCCTCGCGGACGTCGTCGGCGCCGTAGCAGTTGACGGCGGCGCGGGGACCATCGGAGTAGGGGATGGTCTCGACGACCTTGAGCTCGCCCGTGAAGTAGTCGAACTGGGTCTTCACGTAGGTGAAGCCGTTGATGCGGGCGATGATCTGAGCAGCGTCCTTGCCCAGACCGTTGAGGATGACGCGCAGCGGCTTCTTGCGAGCCTTGTTGGCGTTTAGAGCCAGGCCGATAGCACCCTCAGCGGCAGCGAAGGACTCGTGACCGGCCAGGAAGGCGAAGCACTCGGTGTCGTCGGAGAGCAGCATAGCGCCCAGGTTGCCGTGGCCCAGACCGACCTTGCGGTCCTCGGCGACGGAGCCGGGAACGGTGAAGGCCTGGATGCCCTCGCCGATGATGGCGGCAGCCTCAGAAGCGGACTTGGCGCCACGCTTGACAGCGAGAGCGCAACCGAGGGTGTAGGCCCACTCGGCGTTCTGGAAGGCGATGGACTGGGTGTTGTTGACGATCTCACGCGGGTTGAAGCCCTTGTCGGTGCAGATCTGCAGAGCTTCCTCGAGGGAGGCGATGCCGTTGTCGGCGAGGCACTTGTTGATCTTGTCAGCGCGGCGCTCGTAACCTTCGAACGTAACAGTCATAGTTATTTCCCTCCCTTTCTACTCGTGAACCGGGAACACGCTGGCGACGGAGTGAGTCTCCTCGTCGGTGCGCGGGTCGATGTACTTGGCAGCGTTCTCCCACTGACCATAGTGGCCCATAGCGCCAGCGATGGCCTCCTCGGGGGTCTTGCCGGCCTTGACGGCGTCGGTGAACTTGCCGAGGTTCAGGAACTCGAATGCGATGATCTCGTTCTTGTCGTTGAGAGCCATGCGGGTGACGTAGCCCTGAGCGAGCTCGAGGTAACGAGCGCCCTTGGCCTTGGTGCCGAACATGGTGCCGACCTGAGAGCGAAGGCCCTTGCCGAGGTCGTCGAGGGAGGCGCCCACGGGCAGGCCGCCCTCGGAGAACGCGGTCTGGCTGCGGCCGTAAACGATCTGCAGGAAGATCTCGCGCATAGCAACGTTGATGGCGTCGCAGACGAGGTCGGTGTTGAGGGCCTCGAGGATGGTCTTACCGGGAAGGATCTCGGAAGCCATGGCGGCAGAGTGGGTCATACCCGAGCAGCCGATGGTCTCAACGAGGGCCTCCTCGATGATGCCGTCCTTGACGTTCAGCGTGAGCTTGCAGGCGCCCTGCTGAGGTGCGCACCAACCCACACCGTGCGTAAGACCGGAGATGTCGGAAATCTCCTTAGCCTGGACCCACTTGCCCTCCTCGGGGATGGGTGCGGGGCCGTGGTATGCACCCTTGGCAACGGGGCACATGTTCTCCACTTCCTGTGAGTACTGCATGCCTCTCCTCTCTATCGTGTTGGCGTCCCGTCTGGGGGCCGTGGCTGGCGATTGCCGGGCGACCCTTCGAAAGGGACATGACATGCAGCCCCTATAATACCGCGAAATGCACGGAATATTCGGCGAACGGCTCAGTTTTCGTAGCGAGATGCGCGGAACTTTCAATTGAAACGGTTTAACTCTATATTCTGTGGTCGTGCACTTCCGTAGAGGGGGTCCGTCTTGGGCAAGCTTTTGGTCAGCTTTTGTAAGCGTTGCAGGGGTTGACCTGTTGCAACGGTGCCGTTCGCCGCCTGTTTACTGCCTTTGGCCGCGCGAGCGAATTGTTTTGCGTGAATGTTTTGATGGCACGCTTCAATCGTGCTGTATTGGATGGCAAGCAGATCCCGGCGAAGGGAGCGCCATGCAGCGCGTTTGGAGAACGGTTACCGGCTTTTACCATGTCTGTGCCCGCGGTACGGGCAAGCAGCTCATCTTTGAGGGCGATGAAGACCGGTGGGAGTTCTTGGAGCTGATGCGTGAGTGCTGCCGCAAGGCGGGCGTGACGGTCGTTGCGTGGTGCCTTATGAACGACCACGTGGATCTGGTACTCTCGGATTATGAGGACACGATGAGCGCGGCGATGCACCGACTGCTTTTGACGTACGCTCGTCGGTTCAACAAGCGTACCGGACGCTCCGGGCATCTGTTCCAGAACCGTTTTGACCGGCGCTCGCTCGATACCGACTGGCAGGTGATGGAGGCTATTCGCTCTGTACACGCCGATCCGCAGGAGGTGGGCGTTAGCCTAATCGAGCGTTATCCCTGGAGCAGCTTTCCGGAACATCTACGCGCTTACGACGGTGATGTGGCCGATGCCGCGAGGGGATTTTCTGATCCTTCTTGCGTGCTTGAGCTTTTTGGCTCTGCCGAGGGCTTTATTGCCTATTCGCTTTCGACGCCCGACGGCAGTGAGCCAGCGCTGTGTGATATGAAAGAGACGGAATGGGAACGCCACGCCTTTGCCGACAAGATGGTGAAGAGCCTCGGGGTTCCGCTCAATGGGGTTAAAACTGCACCGCCGGCGCAGCGCGATACCGTTATTGTTGGATTGAACAATGCCGGCTTTACGGTGCGCGAGGTCGAACGGTATACGGGAATCAGCAAGAGTACCGTATCTCGTATCGTGCGCGCTTATGCGCGGGTGAAGGCACAGGCTGAGCTCTCGGAATAGAAAATGGCCGAACCACTCTTGTCAAGCGATTCGGCCAACAAAAATCTTAAGATTTGGGACAAGTTCTACTGATTATTTTGTCCCGTGAGCATGCCGTCGAGGGTGCGCCAGGCGAGCTCGGCGCATTTGACGCGGGCGGGCATGTGCGAGATGTCCTGGAGCTGGGCGGCTTCGTCCAGGTCTTCCAAGTCCTCCTCGGAGAGCTGCTCGCCGCGGATCATGGCGAGGAAGAGCTCTGCCAAGCGGTGAGCTTCCTCGACGGTCTCGCCGGTGATGAGGTCGGCCATGATGTCGGCACTGGCCTGACTGATGGCGCAGCCGTGGCCGGTAAAGGAGGCCTCCTCGATCACGCCGTTCTCGACGCGCAGCTGCAAGGTGAGCTCGTCGCCGCAGCTGGGGTTGATGCCGTCGTGCTCGTGCGTGGGGGCATCCATCTCGTACTTGTAGTCGGGGTGCGAGTTGTGCTCCATAAACGTGGTGGAGGTGTACAGATTACCCATTGAACGTGCTCCAAACGTGATGCAGGCCGGCGATGAACTTATCGATGTCGGCCTTGTCGTTGTAGAAGGCTACGCTGGCGCGGCAGCAGGCGAGGTTCTCGACGCCCAGCCAGGTAAGCAGCGGCTGCGCGCAGTGGTGACCGGCACGGATGCACACGCCGTCCATGTCCATGATGCTCGCGACGTCGTGCGGGTGGATACCCTTGACGTTAAAGCTGACGACGCCGTGATGGTTGTCCCAGTAGATGGAGCCGATGATCTGGACAAAGTCGAGCTGCATGAGTTCGCCCATCAGGTAGTGGACGAGTGCCTGCTCGCGTGCCTGGATGTTTTCGTAGCCAACCGTGTTGACGAGGTAGTCGAGTGCCGCACCCGTGGCGAAGATGCCGGCGGCGTCCTGCGTGCCGGCCTCGAACTTCTCGGGGACGGGCGCCCAGACGGCGTCCTGCTCGGTGACCGAATCGATCATCTCGCCGCCGGTGAGCATGGGCGGCATGGCGTTGAGCAGGTCCATCTTGCCCCACAGCACGCCGATGCCCATGGGGCCCATGGCCTTGTGCGCGCTAAAGGCAAAGAAGTCGGCGCCCAGGTCGGCCACGTTGACCGGCATGTGCGGCAGCGACTGCGCACCGTCGACGACCAGGTAGCCGCCGTACTTGTGCACGAGTTTGCCGAGGTTCTTGACCGGGTTCTCGACGCCCAGCACGTTGGAGACCTGGCCCACGGCCAGGATCTTGGTCTTGGGACCAACCTTGGCAAGAACTTCCTCGGTGGTGAGCTGGCCGGTCTTGGTGGGGTAGAGGTAGACGAGCTTGGCGCCGGTCTCGCGGCAGACCTGCTGCCACGGAATCAGGTTGGAGTGGTGCTCCATGATGGTAATGACGACCTCGTCACCGGGCTCGAGCACCGTTGGCGCAAAGCTCTTGGCGACCAGGTTGAGCGACTCGCTCGTGTTGCGGGTGAAGACGACCTCGTTGGCCTGTGAGGCGCCGATGAGGTCGGCGACCTGCTGGCGGACCTTCGCGATGGCCTCGGTGGCCTCGACGGACAGCGAGTACAGGCCGCGCAGGGGGTTGGCGTTCATACGCTGGTAGAAGTCGCGCTCGGCTTCGAGCACGCAGGCAGGGCGCTGCGCGGTGGCGGCACTATCGAGGAAGGCGATCTCGGGGTGCTGCTGAAACAGCGGGAACTGCGCCTTGTAGGGGTTGGTCTCGATGTCCACAGTGGGCCAGCCGCGCGAAGCCTCGTCGCTGGCGTCGAGCTCCATGGGCTCGGGGGCAGTACAGGTGTCGCATTTAACGTGCTCGGTGTCGATCATGCGAGCTCCTCTTCAAAGTTGTCGATCAGGTTGTTGCCCAAGCGGACGACGGCTGCGCGGGTGCGCTCGTCGGTGGCGGAAAGCGCGGCGTCCTCCAGCTTGGCGCGGATGAACAGGTCCTCGGCGGCGTTTTGGTCAAGGCCGCGGCAGGCGAGGTAGAACAGCTGCTCGTCGCGGACGTGACCGATGGTGGCGCCGTGGTTGCCGGCGACGTCGTCCTCGTCGCACAGTATGACGGGAACGGTCTTGTTGTCGACGCCCTTGTTGGCCAAAAGCACCATCTCGCGCTCGGTGCCGGTTGCACCCTTGCAGCCGTGCACGAGGTCGATGGTGCCGCGGTAGACCTTCTTGGACGTGCCGGTCAGTACGCCGTTGGCGTCGATCTCGCACTCGGTCTTGCGACCGCGGTGGCGCAGCTCGTAGTTAAAGTCGCGCACCTGCTCGCGGGCGCCCAGGTAGTCAGTATCGATGGTGACCTTGGCGGTATCGCCCAGCAGGTCGCCGGCAAGGCCGGTGGCGCTGGCGCCGGCACCCAGGACGGTGTGCTGTACGTTGACACGGGCGCCCTCGTCCAGGAACAGGCCGGTGTCGTCGAGCGCGATCCAGCTATCGTCGAGCGTCTGCGTGCAGGTCACGTTGACGGTGGCGTACTCGTGGGCGCACACGCGTAGCACGGAGCCCACGACGCCTTGGCCGGCAACGGGGGAGTCTAGGGCAATATGCAGATCGAGCGTCGACTGGGGACGGACGACGACGTCAATGGCGGCAATCGCAGCCGCTGCGTCGACGCCACTCACGCGCACGGTAACCGTGGCGTGCTGGTATGCGGGCACATCGATGACGATGCGCTTGGTGGCGTGGTCGGCCAAGTAGGTGTAGGCAGCCTCGCCCATGCCAGTCTCGAAGGCCTCAGCGGGGGAGAGCTCCTCCTCTAGCTTAATGGCACCGGCCTGGTAGACGGAGGTGGCGGGCACGTCGAGCTCGGTCTCGGGCGTGATGCGGGCGCGGTCGGCGGCATCACCCGGGGCGGAGGCGCGGCGCTCGGGGAAGTGCTCGGCCATGGCGTCCATGGCGGCGTCAAAGGCGTCGGCAGAACCGCGGAACTGCTCGTCCAGCCCCTCGACCTCAATGGTTTCGGCGGGAGCGGCGGCAAGTTCGTCCGAAAGCTCAAGCTTGGTCTGGTTCATCTTGAGCCAACCCCAAGTGGCGGCCGGCATCGCATTAACTTGCTCGAGCGTGGTAGCAGCGGTGTTCGTGGTCTGTTTCATTATCCGATCGCTCCTTCCATCTCGAGCTTGATCAGGTTGTTCATCTCGACGGCGTACTCCAGCGGCAGCTCCTTGGAGACCGGGTTGGCAAAGCCGTTGACGATCATGGTACGGGCCTCTTCCTCCGAGATACCGCGGCTCATCAGGTAGAACACCTTGTCGTCGCCGATGCGGCCGATGGTGGCCTCGTGGCCGATGTCGACGTTCTTGGCGCGGATGTCCATGGCGGGGATGGTGTCGGAGCGGCTTTGGTCGTCGAGCATGAGCGACTGGCAGCTTACGGTTGCCTTGGAACCCTCGGCCTTAGGCGTGGCCACGATGGAGCTGCGGAAGGTCTGGATGCCGCCGCTCTTGGAGATGCCCTTGGTCTCGACGGTTGCCGAGGTATCGGGCGCGTTGAGCACGACCTTGCAGCCGGTATCCAGGTTCTGGCCGGCGCCGGCAAAGGTGATGCCGGTAAAGCTCGAACGGGCGCGGCGGCCGTTGAGCACACTCATGGGGTAGAGGTAGCCCACGTGGCTACCGAAGGAGCCGCTGATCCACTCGATGTCGCCGTCCTCGTCCACGCGCGCACGCTTGGTGTTGAGGTTGTACATGTTCTTGGACCAGTTCTCGATGGTCGAGTAGCGCAGGTGCGCACGCTTGCCCACAAAGAGCTCGACGGCGCCGGCGTGGAGGTTGGCTACGTTGTACTTGGGCGCGGAGCAACCCTCGATAAAGTGCAGGTCGGCGTCGTCCTCGACGATGATGAGCGTGTGCTCAAACTGGCCGGCGCCCTTGGCGTTAAGACGGAAATAGCTCTGCAGCGGGAAGTCGAGCTTGGTGCCCTTGGGCACGTAGACAAACGAGCCGCCCGACCATACGGCGCCGTGCAGGGCCGCAAACTTGTGGTCGGTGGGCGGGATGAGCGTCATAAACTTCTCGTGGATGAGCGGTTCCCACTGCGGGTCGTGCAGGGCCTCCTCGATGCCGGAGTAGACGATGCCCATCTTAGACGCTGTGTCCTGCATGTTGTGGTAGACGAGCTCGGAGTCGTACTGCGCGCCGACGCCCGCCAGGTAGCTGCGCTCGGCCTCGGGGATGCCCAGGCGCTCAAAGGTGTTCTTGATGTCGTCGGGCACCGATTCCCAGTCGTGTTTTTGGTCGGTGTTGGGCTTGACGTAGGTGACGATGTTGTCCATGTCCAAGCCCTCGATGGAGGGGCCCCACGTCGGATCCGGGAAGCGGTTGAAAATCTCGAGGGACTTTAAGCGCAGGTCGAGCATCCACTGCGGCTCGTCCTTCTTGGCGCTGATCTCGCGCACGATGTCGGGCGTGATGCCGGCGTCGAGGCGCTCGAATCCCTCCTCGCCATAGGTGAAGTCGTAGAGGCTGCGGTCGATGTCCGCGACCTCGGTGCGGTTCTTGGTCATTGCGTCGCCCCTTTACGCCTGCTGCTCGGTAGCGGCGGCCTGAGCTTGGGCACGCTGCTCGGCGGCCTCGCGCTCGAAGGTCTCAAAACCGTTCTTGTCGATCCAGGGGATTAGCGAGGCGTCGTCCTCGCGTACGATGTGGCCCTTGACCATAACGTGGACGCGGTCGACATCCAGGTGCTCCAGGATGCGCGTGTTGTGTGTGATGATGAGCATGGAGCCGTCGCAGCTCTTGCGGTAGGCGTCCATACCATGGCTGACGGTGGACAGGGCGTCGACGTCCAGGCCTGAGTCGGTTTCGTCCAGGATGGCGAGCTTGGGCTGCAGCAGCAGAAGCTGGAGCATCTCGACCTTCTTTTTCTCGCCGCCCGAGAAGCCCACGCCCAGCTCACGGTTGAAGTAGGCGGTATCCATGTTGAGCTCGGCCGCGAGCTCCTTGACGCGACGGCGGAACTCCTTGCCCTTCATCTCCAGGCCGGGACGGCCGGCGATGCTGGCGCGCAAAAAGCTCGACAGCGGCACGCCCGGGATCTCGACCGGGGCCTGGAAGCTCAGGAACAGGCCGGCGCGCGAGCGTTTGTCGGTGGTGAGCTCGGTGATGTCTTGGCCGTCAAAGACGATGCGGCCGTCCTGCACGGTGTAGACGGGGTCGCCCATGACCAGGTGGCCGAGGGTGGACTTGCCGGCGCCGTTGGGTCCCATCAGCACGTGGGTCTCGCCGGCGGCGACGTTGAGGTTGACGTTGTGGAGGATGGTCTTCTCGTCCACGGAGGCGGTCAGACCTTCAATGGAAAGCAGCGGATTTGCGCTCATGCTGTCCCTCTCTGTATATGGTGTACTCATAGGTGTACTAAACCCTAGGAATCTTCTCGGAATAAAGTTACTATGGGTTCGGCGTTAGTCAAGGGAAAACCCGACTAATCCACTCGACTTTTCTAGATGTGGGACAAAATAACAAGGTTTGTTTGTCCCACTTACTTAAAATTTGGGACAAACAGACCTGGTTATGTTGTCCCAGATGTGATGGGAGGGTAGGTATGCTCATTTCTTCCAAGGGCCGCTATGCCCTCCGGCTGATGATCTATATCGCGGCGCTGGGCGACGCCGAGGGCAAGATTGCCCTGCGCGAGGTTGCCGACCGCGAGCATATCTCACAAAAGTATTTGGAGCAGCTGGTTCGTCCGCTTATGAAGGCGGGCCTGCTTAAGAGCGTGCGCGGCAAGGGCGGCGGCTACATGATGGCCAAGGATCCAGCCGAGGTGCGTGCCGGCGACATCCTGCGCGCCGTCGAGGGCAGCACGGCGCCCGTGGCGTGCGACGGCATCGACAACAGCTGCACCCGCAGCGATTTGTGCTCGACCGTCAAGTTCTGGCGCGGCCTGGACGACGTGATCGAAAAGTACGTCGACGGCGTGACGTTGGCCGACCTGGCCGCCGTCCCCGAAATCAACTTTGACATTAAGCTGTAGGTTGAGCGCAATTCCTTAAGATTTCGCGGAGGGTTGTTGCCGTTTATCGAGGGGTTGTTGTGTAACAACGGGCGAGCTGCAATACTGATTTTTATCTTTGCAAACTGAACTTTAACTACACCAATGCAGGGAGGATCTTATGCAGCCCAAGCATTCTGCTATTGTCGCGGGTCTGACGCTGGCGCTTTCGTTTGGCGCCGTTTCCGCGCCGGCACCCGCCGCTGCCGAGGAGCCCACGCCGGGCGTTGCCTCGGATGCCACCGATATCGATAAGGGTCTCTACACCCAGCAGTCCTTCTCGGGCGTGCTGAGGTCGGTCCAGGGTGTTTCGTTTGTCAACGTGACTCCCGAGATGAAGTACTTTACCAAGTACGAGAGCCATGGCAACTACAACCAGGGATTTTCGTATGGTGACGGCTATAACGCACTGGGCTACTATCAGTTTGATCGCCGCTGGTCGCTCATTCCGTTTATGAAGCAGGTTTACAACTACGATTCTGCCAAGTACGGCATGCTCAAAGATGCGATTGATCGCGGCAGCGAGATTTCCAACGCGAGCAATGCCATGTACGAGAACGGCCAATTTACCGAGCTGGGCCGTATCGCGCAAGAGGCTTTCCAGGGTGCTTACAACATCGATCCTGTCGAGTTCTCGGCACTTCAGGACGCCTATGCGTACAACTCTTACTACGCAGTGACCGAGGCGTGGCTCAAGAGCGGCCTGGGCATTGATATTTCGGGCCGCGCCGATTGCGTCAAGGGCATGGTGTGGAGCATCACCAACATGTGCGGCACCGGTGGCTGCAGGGACTTTTTCCGCTGGGCGAATCTTTCCAACGATATGTCCGACCGCGAGTTTGTGACGGCGCTCTCCAATAGCGTGGTCAACAATGTCGCCACTAAGTTTTCGAGTCAGCCCCAGTATCATGAGGGCTGGAAGAATCGTTATAAAAATGAGCTGAAGGACTGCTTGGTTTTTATCGCCGAGGATGAGGCTGCCGCTGCGACGCCCGTGCAGCCCGAGCCCACACCGGCGCCCTCGCCGACACCTGATTCGAATGACGACTCGAGTGACGATGCCAACGATGACAGGATGGATGCGCCCTCGACCGATGCTGACGGTAATGGCTCTGCTGGTGGCACTACCAACGACGGCTCTACCTCGAACGGCTCCAATTCGAACGGCTCTGCTGCGGGCGATTCGTCTTCAAGCTCTGCCGGCAATACGGACAGCGACGCTTCTGGTTCGACCGACGCTGACACCTCTAACTCATCCATCGGCTCGAGCGATTCGTCCGTTGACACCGGCTCTAACAACGGCTCTGGCTCTGACGCAACCCCTGATTCCGATGCTTCCAAGGACGACTCGAATAAGGCGCCGGACGCTCCCGTTGCTTCGCCGGACAAGAAGCCTTCTTTCTCCGAGCAGCTTGGTTCTACGCTGGGTTCTTCGCTGATGGCTGGCGTCAATAACGGCTCGGCCCAGAACAAGGACAACTCTGATCAGGTTTCCACGGAAAAGGCTGAGGCTGCAAAGGGCGACTCCAAGGACGAGGCATCCGAGAAGGTTGAATCCGATAAGGGTTCTAGCTCTGAGGAGAAGGACAAGGATAAGAAGTCTGAATCTGAGGAGAAGGACAAGAGCAAGACCGAGGGCGAAAAGCAGCAGGGCGAGGACGAAAAGAAACAGTCCGAAGACGACGACAAGAGCGGTGCCGACAACCAGAGCCAAGAGCAAAATGGCTCCAAAACGGTGACCACTACTACCACGACGACTACAACTACCAAGTCATCTGGCGGCAATATGCCCAAGACGGGCGACTTGATCGTGATGGCGAGCCTTGCCAGTGCAAGCTTGGCCACACTGGGCGCTACGTCTATCGTAAGTGGTAAGCATAAGCTCGATCAGCAAAAGAAGGCTGCTGGGCAGAACGACTCCGAGGAGTAGTCCCTTTCGGTTGCCCGACAGCTAAAGATTCGCAATGGGGGCCGGTGCAGTTGCATCGGGCCCCATTTTTGTTGCACAACGATTTGTTATGCCCCCTCAAGGCCTTTGTTCCTACCGTTGCCCGATGCCTTTGCGCGGATGCAGCGTTGTGCTTGAACTGCTCGCTACAATGGGCCTCGTGCTACGTTTTAGGGAGAAGTTACAGTGTCTGAACAGGAGTATTGCAACAGTGCCGATACTTTTGGCGTACGGCTTGTCAACCATGTCGATGATGCGGTTATGCCGGTCGGTGTACATGATTTTGCCGATGCCATTGGTCGTTGCATGCTGATCGATAAGACCATGTTTATTGCCGATGTGTTGGACTGCGACGCGTCCGTTGTGGTGTGCTGTCGACCCGAGGGTTTTGGCAAGAGCATGAACTTGTCGATGCTCAGGGCTTTTCTGGAGCGTCCCGCGGTCGGTCGCACCGGTCGGAGCTCGTTTGCCGATGCTCAGATTTGGGATGCGGACGGCGGGCGTTATCGGGATGAGTACGCTTGCTATCCGGTGATATCGCTGGACTTTTCTGGTGCTGCGAGGCGTGGCCCCGCTGTTGCCGACGTCCTGCGCGATGCTCTTTCGGGCGAGTGCGCCCGCCTGCTGGCGCTCTTGGAGGCTCCGGATTTAGCTCGAGATAAGGTGCGTCACATCGAACGCGTCGCGCGTGGCGTGGCGAGCGCGGACGCGGTTGACTCGGTGCTCGGTGTGCTCATAGAGCTGCTGGAGATTGCCTGCGATGAGCAGGTTGTATTGCTCGTTGATGGGTACGATGCGGCGTGGTCTCGCCGTGCGAGCGCGAGGGACGCTTCCGACGCCGATCCGGCAGAACTACTTGACCGTGTGCTGTTTGACGCCATTGCTGTCGCGGGTCATTCGCTACGCTTTGCTTGTCTGATGGGGGAGCGTCCCAGTCCTGCCGAAGCGGCGCTTTCTTCGCGCAGTTGCTCGTATTGTCTGTCGACGCCGCTTTCGACGTGGTGTGACCGTTGGTTCGGCTTTTCGGATGCCGAGGTCCAGGCTCTGTTGAATCATGCTGGGCGCGAGGAATACCTTGATGATGCGCGTGAATGGCTCGAGGGATATCGGTTTGGTAGGGCCTATTGCTCGAGTCCAGCGCGTGTGATCGGTTTTCTGGACCGAGGCTGCACGGCGCCTGTGCGCGCCGATCTGTATGGGTATGCGGATTGCCTGAGTAGGGTAGTTGCCGGGTGGAATCTCGACCGCCTTTCGGTCTTGTTTGATTTGCTCGAGGCCCATGGGTGTGCTGAGGTCCCGCTTTGTTTGGGCACTGCAGAGCCAGATGTCTCACCTGACGATGGCATGTGGACAGCGCTGTATCTGTCCGGTTTTCTCACGACGGATATGACTGAGGAGCCAGAGCATGGCGATCGGCTCCGTGCTTTGCGATTGCCCAATAACGAGCTTCGCCAGGCCTTGCGTCTAGTGATTGTTGAGTGGTTTGAGTGCGATGCCGAAGACATTCGAGACGTCGATGCGTTTCGCGACGGGCTGTGCCGTGGGAACGAGGATACGGTGAGGCGGGCGCTAAGCCGCATCCTGGGGGATGCGGGAATCGGTGAGACCGACCCAGATAAGCCGCTACCATATCATCTGCTCTTGCAGGGGCTCTGCTTTGGCTTGCCGGGCTATGCCAATCCTGCCTCGAGGCGAAAGTGTGGTGCGGGTCGCTGGGACATCCAGGTTTTCCCTACGGGTGCTGTGTTCGACGTAGCAGATACGATTGGCATGCTGGACGAGCGCCCGCTGATAACGATTAACTTGATGTATGATCCCGATGTGGATGCGCTGGGCCTGGAATTGCTGGCCGTGCAGTCGCTACTCGACATAGAGCGCGACAGCATCGACGAAATCCGTGTACCGCGCCCCGGCGTGGGTCGCATGCGCTGGGGGTTCGGTTTTGATGGGCAGCATGTGGCTACGGTGTGCCAGCGGCTTTAAGCGCCGAGGTGTTTCCGGCTTCCGTTACTCGGTGTCCTTCATGGGCGGCATGGGCTTCCAGTTGGGATCCTTAACGATCTTGCGGGCGTCCTTCATGCCACGGCGCAGCGCCGGAATGCCGGTCTTAAAGCACTTGTCAACGGCGGCCAGGCGAATGAATTCCTTGCAGAAGGTCGCGGCATTGCCCAGGCGGAACAGCATGGGGTGGTAGTCACCGTAGATCTGCATATAGCGAGCGAGGAAGCCTCGGTTGCGCATGATGTAGTAACGGTTGGTGTCGCTCGTGGAGTTGAGCTGGCGCTTGCCGGCGATATCCCAGTTGGAGACGGCGCGGGCGCGCTTGAGCACCACGTCGGCGACCACGGCGGCGGGGAAGTGCTGGCTGGCTACGTAGCCGTAGCAGGCATCGTCGCCGTAGATAAAGAAGCGCGCGTCGGGCAGGCCAATCTTGTCGACCACGCGGCGCGAGAACATGCCGCCCTCAAAGCACAGCTGGTTCATGGCGCGGTAGCCCTCGGGACCCAGATCCCACTTGGCGATGGGGTTAGGGATGCCGAGCGAAAGGATGAGCTGGTACTGCCAAAAGAAAGCGCCGCCGTCAAAGTCCAGGCGCGAACCCTGGATGACATCGTAGCGGTCGGTCCACTTGGCAAGACGCTCGATGCCTTCGGGGATGACGAGCACGTCGTCGTCCATCACCCAGAACCACTGGGCGCCCAGGTCGTAGGCGCATTTGGTGCCGGCGGAGAAGCCGCCCGCACCGCCGCCGTTTTCGAGCTGCGGGGCGTAGATGACACGGTCGGTGCCGCCCTGCGCGTCGGGCTGCTCGGTGTCGATGCCCCACAGGTTAGCCAGGCGCTCGTTGAATGCGGTGCACATGGCCTCGGTCTCGCGTGAGTTCTCGTTATCGACAATCACGATGCGCCAGGGCGTTGCCGTGAGCTCGGTCATAGAGTCGAACAAGTTGGCCAGGAGTTCCTGGCGCCTGTACGTAACGACGACGATGGCGAGCTTATCGATGGGAGCGGGAAGGGTTGAAGGCATGGGGCAATATATCCTTTCACGCGCGGCGGGCGAGCGCTGCACGGAAGCTATCGAATACGTCCTTGGGACTGTCCTATTGTAAAGGCTCGGCGCACCTTAGCGGCAAGCTTTGAATAAAACGCAGGAACCTGCCATGGGCCCGCCGCATGACGTGGGGCTGCTTTGCCCGCAAGAGGCTCCATAGATTATATAAACGCCCGCTGGCGCGCTGACCCTTTGATACCATGAAACGACAGGTATTTCCTAAGGAGCACATTTGTCTACTAACGCCTCTGGCAGCCCTGTTCTGTCGCTGCTTATTCCCATTTACAATGTTCAGCGCTACCTGCGCGAGTGCCTCGATTCCGCCCTGGCGCAGACGCTCAAGGATATTGAGATCATCTGCATTAACGACGGGTCGACCGACAACTCGCCGGCGATTATCCGCGAGTATATGGAGCGCGATAGGCGCGTCAAGATGATCGACAAGGCCAACAGCGGCTACGGCGACTCGATGAACCACGGTCTGGAGATGGCGCGTGGCAAGTACGTTGGCATCTTGGAGTCCGATGACTTTATGGCGTCCGACGCACTCGAAAAGCTTGTCTCGGCCGCCGATAGCAATAATGCCGACTTTGCGAAGGCGAACTTTGATTTCTACTGGTCTAAGCCCGAGGAGCGCCGTTCGCTGCACGAGATGTTTAAAGCCAAGGACTGTGGCAAGCCAGTGCACCCGAGCGATACGACGCAGTTCTTTAAGCAAAAGCCGTCGATTTGGTCGGCAGTGTACCGTCGCGATTTTCTTGAGCGCAACGGCATTAAGTTCCTGCCGACTCCGGGGGCATCCTTTCAGGACACGTCATTCGCCTTTAAGGTGATCGCGTGCGCCGATAAGGCTGTTTACCTGCATGATGCTGTTTTGTCGTATCGACAGGACAACGAGAATTCCTCGGTCAATTCTTCGGCTAAGGTCTTTTGCGTCAATACCGAGTATGCCGAGATTGAGCGTTGGATTCGAGAGGATTATGCCCGCGACCACGCAAGCGTCGATGTCGCGCGCATGCTCAAGTTCAATCAGCTCATTAAGTACGATTCGTACATGTGGAACTACGTGCGCCTGGCGCCTAAGTTCTATAAGGAGTTCCTGGTGCAGATGGCCAAGGAATTTCAGGCGGCCTTGGACGCCGGGGACTTTTCGCTTGACGACCTCAAGCCGTGGAAGCGCGCAAATCTCGCTGTCATCCTCAAAGATCCTGAGGGCTGGGTTGACGAGCACCCGAGTTTTGCGACGGATGGTGCCTTGGGGCGTGCTAAGTATTACGCCTCGGTTGGAGGCCCAGGCGTGGTTGCTGCCTTCCTCATCGAATCGCTGAGGGGGTAGGTCGGCATGGGAGAGGCCTCGTGTCCTAAAGCTACCATTGTCGTCCCCGTTTACAACTCTGCGCGCTCGATTCAGCGATGCCTCGATTCGCTGTTGGCCCAGTCCGAGCGCTCGATTCAGGCTGTCTGCGTCAACGACGGTTCGACTGATGATTCGTTGAACGCGTTGCGCCAGATCGCGCAGGCCGACGATCGTGTACTGGTGATTGACCAGGAAAACGCGGGCGTCTCGTGCGCTCGAAATGCCGGTATCGATGCTGCCGAGGGCGAGACCGTCTTTTTTGTGGACGCCGACGATTACATCGATGCCCAGACGGTCGAGCGCGTGCTGCATGCCATGGAGTCTGCGGATGCCGAGGCCGCCGTTTTTGGCGGCGTCTGTGAACCTGCCGATGCTGCCCCCAAACGCGTCCAGCAACTCATGAGCCCCAAAGCTGGCACCTTCGGCGCCCGTGATCCCCAACTGCTGTTCCATTCGAATGCGCAGCCCTATGCCTGCCGTGCGGCTTTTTCGCGCGAGCTGCTCAATCGCGAAGGCATTCGCTTCGCCCCCGGTCTGGCTTTGGGCGAGGACGTCGTCTTCCAATTTGCGGCTTATGCGCTTGCCCACAAGACCGTCGTCATGCCGGACAAGTTCTACCACTACGTGATGGAGAGCGAATCGGCGACGCACGAGTTCAACAGTGTCGAGGCTCGCGCCAAAAAGCTCGATGCCCATATGAGAATGCTCGAGGAGGTCTTGGAGGACTGGGCGGGCTACGGTCTTATGGACCTGTGTCCCGGCGAGCTGATCACCTGGTTCCTGGACCTTATCGTGTTTGATTTGGCGCGCTTGGATTCCGATGACTTCCATTGCGTGGCGGCTCGCGTCAACATGGACCTCACGACGTTTTTGGGAACGGAGTGGGCGGATATGCCTGCTAAGGGCGCCGTTCGCCGTGTTGCCCACAAGCTCGTTGCGGCGACCTCGGGCGTTTCGATGGCAGATGCCACGCTGTTCTATCTTTCGACTCGCGGTCTCAAAGCCTGCCTGGAGCGCTTTATATAATTCCAAGCGTTGCCGCCCGCCGCAACCCGGCTGCTAAAATAACCCTGTTACACGCTATTCAACAGGAGGTTCTCTTGCAGAACTCTGATACCCCTAAAGTTTCGCTGCTTGTTCCCATTTGCAATGTCGAACGCTACCTGCGCGAGTGCCTCGATTCTGCCGTGACTCAGACGCTCAAGGACATCGAGATCATCTGCATCAATGACGGTTCCACCGATAGCTCGCCGGATATCATTCGCGAGTACATGGAGCGCGACCCCCGTGTAAAGATGATCGACAAAGCCAACAGCGGCTACGGTGACTCGATGAACCGCGGCCTGGAGATGGCGCGCGGCGAGTACGTGGGCATCCTTGAGTCCGACGACTTTATGTTTGAGGATTCGCTCCAAAAGCTGGTCGCCAAGGCCGATGCTGAGCATGCCGATGTGGTGAAGGGCGACTTTTACCTGTATTGGTCCACGCCCAGCGAGCGCCGTGAGCTGTTTGGGATCATCGACGAGCATATGACGGGCGCCGCGTATCGCCCTGTCGATCGCCCGGGCATCTTCTACCGCAAACCTTCCATTTGGTCGGCTATCTATCGGCGCGAGTTCCTCAACGACAATCAGATTCGGTTCCTTCCCACGCCGGGTGCCTCGTATCAGGACGCAGGCTTTAACTTTAAGGTTTGGGCTTGCGCCGAGCGCGCCGCGTTTATTGCGGACCCCATTTTGTGCTATCGCCAGGATAACGAGAAGAGCTCCGTTAATTCGCCCAACAAGGTGTTTTGCGTGTGCGACGAATATGCCGAGATGCAACGTTTTTTGGACGAGCGTCCTGAGCTCAAGGCTCAGCTCCAGGGCATTTTAATGCGCATGAAGGTCGATACGTACCGCTGGAATGATGAGCGTCTGGTCGATGAGTTGCGCGAGCAGTTTTGGGAGAAGGCTTCACCCGAGCTGAAGGCCGATTGGGATGCCGGTCGCTTTGACCTGTCGCTGTTTGATCCGCGTGGCGAGACCGACTTGCGCCTGATGGTCAAGTCGCCCCGCGCCTATATCGATTCGCGCTTTGACTTTAAGAAGCCGGGCAAGCTCAATACGTTTAAACACTACTTTAAGATCGGCGGCCTGCCGCTGGTTTGGCGCGTGCTGACGTATCAGCGCGCCTACGGCGATAACCCGCATCCCGACGACGTGCCGGCGGCGCAGTAGGAGCACGTGATTATGGCTACCCCTAAGATTTCCGTTGTCGTTCCCATCTACAAGGTGGAGGAGTGTCTGGCCTGGTGCCTGGACTCCTTGCTTGCGCAGGATATGCCCGATTGGGAAGGCGTGCTGGTCAACGACGGCTCGCCGGATGGTTCGCGCGATATTGCGGCCGCTTATTGCGAAAAGGACGCGCGTTTTACGCTGGTCGATAAGCCGAACGGCGGCCTGTCGAGCGCCCGCAATGCGGGCATCGCTGCGTCCACGGCGCCTATCGTTGCATTTTTGGATTCAGACGACCGTTTTACGCCCGATGCATGCCGCGTGATCGTCGATGCCTTTGAGCGCGAGGGCTGCGACGTGTTGACCTTTGGTGCGAATCCGTATCCGCTGGAGGCGGGATATCCGTGGCTTAACTATGTGCTGAGCCCGCGCGATGTGTCGTTTGAAGGCTATAGCTCCGACCTGCTGTTTAAGGAAGCTTCTCGCCCCTTTGCATGGCGCACTGCCTGCAAGCGTGAGTTTTTGCTGGGCAACGGGATCGTGTTCGACGAAACCGTTAAGTATGGCGAGGACCAGGTCTTCGATTTTGCCGTGTACGGTCGTTCGCACAAGACCGCGCTTATCTCGAGCAAGCTGTATGACTACCGCGTGGCGCGCAAGGGTTCGCTCATGGATACCATGCGCTATGACGACGAGACGCGTCTGCTGGAGCATGTGAAGATTTACTCCGCTGTGCTGGCTGACTGGCAGCGCGACGGTCTCGATGTCCAGTATGCCGATGACCTGGCGTACTTCCTATGCGACCTGGTGCTGTACGATGCGCTCAGGTTGCTGGGTTCGGATTGCGGCAAGGTGTTTGCTGCCGTTGCCACGGCACTTGCCGGTTCTGCCGTGGGCAGCGATGCTGCGCTCGCACAATGCGCTCCTTCTGTTGCTGCCATGGTGCGTGCGGCGCTTACCAGCAAGGCCCCCAATGCCCGTTGGTGCAAAAAGCTCATGTTCGATTACGACGTCTTGAGGTTTGGGCGCCTGGGTGCCTGCAAACGCATGGCAGCGAACGCCCTGGGAAAGCGAGAAGTGTAGATGAGTATCAAGCGTTTGGCACTTTGCCGCAGTCAGGGCCGTCTTTTTGTGCTGCTTCGTTTTGCCGGTCAGGATGTCGCCGCGCTTATTGAGCGGGAGGGTTCTCAAGCGTTTGCCCGCGCGACGACGAGCGGTTCTTGTGTGCCGTCGCTGGTGCTCCCGGTCGATCATGACCGTGTGCTGGCGCTTTGCCCTTCCGTTTCCGATTACGAGCGCGAGCTCGCCGTCTTGGTGCTTCCGTTTTTGGATGGCTCGTCGATGGATGTCGTCTTTGCATCCGGTGGTCAAAGGTTGGGCTCCATTCGCCTCGATAGCCGCGTGGCCAAGCTGGAATCCAAGATTAACTACAAAGCAAAGGCTGCGATGTGCGCGCTCGTTCGCGATGCACAGCGCGGCGAGTGCTGCGGTCGCTATGAGATCGATGCCGTTCGTTATTTACCGGCAGACGCCGGCGCGGTGTGGCGCTATGAGGTTACGTGGGTGGGAGACCCCCAGTGCGCACCTGAGCTCCAGGTCTTCGATACGCATATGAACGCCATCGATGCCACCATGCATGTGTTTGAATCGCAGGTCGATGTACCGCAGTGCAACGGATGCCGCGTCAATAAAACGTATCTGAGCGTTGAGATGCCTCGGGATATACGAGATTTTGTCTCGATTGTGAGCGATCCTACGGAGCAGATCCAGAGCGGGTTTTGCGCCATGGATGGTCGCCTGTACAACGGCATGGTCGACGACAGCTGGAACCGCATGAAGGATGCACGCGCTGACGACGCAGCTTATCGACGTTGGTTTGAGCAGCATCGCGCAAAGCCGGGCGATCTGGCGTGCCAGCGTGTCGCTTCGGCGGCCTTTGCCTATAGGCCGCTCGTGAGCATTGTGGTGCCGTGCTACAAGACTGATCGGGTCTACCTGCGCGAGCTACTGGACTCGGTGCTAGCCCAGAGCTATGACAACTGGGAATTGCTCCTTATGGATGCCTCACCTGAATGGGATGCGGTTGCCGACCTTGCGGCAGGCACCCACGACGAGCGCGTTCGTCGCATTGGGCTGCCCGGCAACGGCGGCATTGTGGTCAACACCAACGCAGGTATTGAGCAAGCGATGGGCGACTACATCGCGTTCTTGGACCACGATGACATTCTGGAGCCGGACGCGTTATTCCACTATGTTTCCGCGCTGAATAAGGCGGCCGAGGACGAGCGTCCCCAGGTCCTATTCTGCGACGAGGACATGTTCCAGAAAACGGGGGAGTGGGGCCAGCCGGTCTTTAAGACCAAACTCAACGTCGACCTGCTCTATAGCCATAACTGCGTGACGCATTTCCTGATGGTGGAGAAGACGCTTATCGATCGTATCGGCACGTCCCCAGAAGACGTTGCGGGTGCCCAGGACTACGACCTGACGCTTCGCTGCCTTTTGGCGGACGCGCGGTTTGAGCATGTTGCGCACGTGCTGTATCACTGGCGCGTTCATCCGGGATCGACCGCCGACGGATCCGCCGACAGCAAACCGTATGCCATCGAGGCCGGGCGCCTGGCTCTGCAGCGCCACTTTGACTCGCTGGGCGTTCACGGAACGGTCGAGGAGACCGAGACGCCGTTTGTCTACCGCATGCGCTATGCGCTGCCGGAGCCTGCGCCACTGGTGAGCATTGTGATTCCCACCAAGGACCATGTTGAGACGCTCGATGCTTGTGCGATGTCGATCGCCCAGAAGGCCACGTATGCCAACTACGAGATCGTCTTGGTGGAGAACAACAGCGAAGCCCCGGAGACGTTTGCGTATTACGAAACCCTGCCGGAGCGCGTGGTCGCGGCATCTGAGGGCAAAGGTAGCGCGCGCGTTGTGTACTGGCCGGGCGAGTTCAATTACTCCCAGATCATTAACTTTGGCGTGGAGCATGCCAAGGGCGACTATCTGCTGCTGCTCAACAACGATACCGAGGTCATAAGCCCCGACTTTATCGAAGAGATGATGGGTTATCTGCAGCGTCCCGATGCGGGCGTGGTGGGCGCCAAACTCTACTTTGCCGATCATCTGGTGCAGCATGCCGGCATTGTGGTTGGGGTGCGCGGCGCACTTGCCCATGCCAACCAGGACTTCTCGGCAAAGCGCGAGGGCTATCTTGCTCGTGCCGTACGACCGGGCAGCTTTAGCGCCGTAACAGGTGCCTGTCAGATGGTCCGACGCGACGTATTTGAGCGGGTCGGAGGCTACGACGAGGAATTCGCCGTCGGCTTCAACGACGCGGACTTTTGCCTTCGTGTGTGGGAGGCGGGCTACCGCACCATCTTTACGCCCTATGCCGAGCTGTATCACTACGAGTTCACCTCGCGCGGCAGGGAAGAGGCCAACGAGGAAAAGCTGCGCCGCTGGAAGCGCGAGCAGGCACTGTTCATGCGGCGCTGGCCTGAGTTCTTCCTCGATGGCGACCCGTGGCTCGGACCAAACCTATCCTCCGACAGTGAGTACTTCTCGTTTTAGTGCGAAGTAATGCCAAGTTCCGGCAAGGTATCTTCAAGAGCCGCAAGAGCGGTAGGGTTCAAGTACTCCTCGTTCAAGCAGCTCTTGTCATATCGAAAACGTGTGTCTCGTGAGCATTCGATGAGTTCTGCAGTAAAGAACTTCTCCCAGCTAAAGAACTTTGAGCTTTCGATATGTTCAGCGGGGTTAAGCAGCATGTCCGTAATGTGTTTGCTGTTGAATAATCCCGACTTCAACACGAGCCATTCAAACGATTCCGGTAGGAATAGCTTGATGTTCTTTCGGCGCAATAGAGCAGCTGCTTCCGCAATTTCTGGTCCAAAGGCGGCGCCGTCGGCAATCACGAGGATGTCGTTTTCCGGTGCGTCCATAATGCAGTTGCAAATGTTTGATTTTCCTCCCGCGCTGATGCACTTAATGCTGCTCTTTTTGCATAGCAAACTGAAGAATTCGTAGCCCGAATTTGTGTCCTCGACGATGACAAGCTCGGGCCTCTCGCCTCTAAAATCAGTATCACCGTAAATACGATATGTAGAGGTGTAGACACGAGAGTAAACGGGATACTTCGTTGTGGTTCGGTTGGTGTTCTTAAGACCGTAGATTTCATCAGCGCTATAGGGCAGTTGACGCAGTGACTCTCTGGCGACGATTACGTAGTAGTTTGAGCTACGTTTTGCTTCATGGGCAAATTCTCTTGATCGAACAATAGTATTGCCCTCATCAATAAAAACAATACTGCTGGAAATTTCTTGGAGATCTCTGCGCCAATATTTTCCAGATATTGTTTTACAGGGCACTTTGCAACTTACTGTTACGCCGCTTTGTGCCCCAAGATCTTCGTGAGCTGCCACCATTTCAAGCAAAGTTGTCTTGCCTGTAGCACTGTTGCCTTGGATGATGGTCAGATTTCGATTGATGGTCAGTTTAAACTGAACCCGGTTATTTTGAATAGTTACCTTGTATGATCCGCGCATCAGGAGTTCTCCCTTAGGCATTTTCCAGCTATGGGGACAAGGTCAAACATCGTGTGAACGACATCGCCTGTGTTCGCAATGGCAGCCGTGAATTTGCCGTTTCCGAAATCCATTAAATGGTAGAGATTGATTGTTAGATCCTTTTGCGCGGCGATCCTCAGAATCCAGTAGGCGCAATTATCACCGCAATTTGAGGCGTTATATATATTCTGCGGCATAAAGTACATAAGCAGTAGTGTTTTGGTGCCGCTGGATAGTTTCTCGGGAGGAATGACGCCTAGAATCTTGGTATCGATTGCATTGGGGCCTACCACGGTGCCTTTATCGATGGATTTAATGACCCTTTGGGCAAAGGAGTCTTGAAACCACTGGGGCGAATAGACGTTATCGAAGTAAACCGACGTGTTGTAGATAACGTTTTCCATATCACCATAGTGAATTGTTAGCACGTTAGCTCCTTCGGCTTGCTGATTTGGCATTTAGTGAGATTGATTATATCGCAGCACATTAGGCGGGCGTTATCGGCCCGCGGTAGATGTGATTGATGACCAAGGTTTGTATTTTGTTGCTTTATTAATCAGTTCACTCGTTTAATCAGTTCGTTCATGCGCTAAGTTTGCCTTAGAAGCTATTCAGCGTAACGGTTGAGGTGTGGCGACTCATATTTAAATTGCAGTCACAAAGACACCTTTTATCGATTTCCCGTTGAAATACTGAATTGATAGTTTAAAAATAACTTAAGAGAGCCTTAAATCTCGGAGAAAGGATGTCGTATGAAAAACCTTCGAGAAAGATGGCGCGGACTAACAGTGCTGGGAGTTGTTGCATTTGCCGCTGTCTGCATGACGGTTGCCCCGGCGCCCTCATTTGCTGATATTGCTGGCGGTGGCGGAGGCGGTGGACCGATTACGGAATGGTGCTCCGACGGTCGTCCGAAGACTGGACTCGTTCGGTGCGAGGACGGCAATCTTCGCTATTTCGATCCCGAAACTGGCGCCATGGTCACGAACCAGTGGCATAACGAATACGAAGCTGTCTGGTACTATTTTGGCGCTGACGGGATCGCGGTGTCGGGCTGGCAGTCTATCGGTGGGGACAAGTATTACTTCTACCCCGAAAGCCATGATATGGCATACGGCCGAGTTCAGATTGACGGCAAGAACTACTTCCTGAACACCCCTGGTGCCAACGCCGATGGCCGCATGCAGCATAGCGGCTGGCTCTATGACTCCATCTATGGAAAGTGGTTCTATGCGACCTCCAGTGGCGAACTGCTGACCGGTTGGCATAATATCGGTGGAACTTGGTATTATTTCGACGAGTATGGTGTCATGCTGACCGGCTGGATCAACGTTTCGGGGACGTGGTACTACGCCAACGCTTCCGGTGCGATGGCCACTGGCTGGCTCAACATCGGCGGTACTTGGTTCTACCTCGACGGCTCGGGCGCCATGGTCGCTAACAGCTGGCGCAGCCTCGGCGGCTCCTGGTACTGGTTCGGCGACTCCGGTGCAATGGCCACTGGCTGGTTCTTGGCAGGCGGCTCTTGGTACTATGCGAGCGGTTCGGGCGCCATGGCAACCGGCTGGCTCAGCAATGGCGGCACGTGGTATTGGCTCGGAGGTTCGGGCGCTATGGCCTCTAGCTCTTGGGCTAACGTTGGTGGAGTTTGGTACTGGTTCGACGATTCCGGTGCGATGGCCACCGGCTGGCGTCAGGTCGGCGGCGCCTGGTACTACTTTAGCGGTTCCGGCGCTATGGCCCACGACGCCTGGGTCGGCGACTACTACCTCCAGTCTTCCGGCGCCATGGCTACGAATGCCTGGGTTGGCTCCTACTATGTCGGCGAGGACGGCAAGTGGATTCCGGACTACGGTTTAGTTTGGTATAAGAGCGGTAGCGATGTTTACCATACGCATAAGTGTCGTACCGTTGGCAAGGACGCAAAGGGCTATTCGCAGATCTCTATCCAGGAGGCCCGGAAGCGCGGTGCTTTACGAGAGTGCAAGAACTGCCAACAAATTGGCTAACGCATTATTGAGCTAGTTTTGATTGAGGCCCCGTTGCCCTGAGGTGACGGGGTCGCTGCGTGATTGGATACCGTGCTGCTATGAAGAAATGCTCATTCGGGGTGTTGGTCTTTTCGGGCCTTGTTTCTTTGGGACTCCTTTTGGGTTCGCCCTCGATGTTATACGCCCTTGATTCGAATAACACTGACGAAGGTCCCGCATCTAACGTTGCTATTGCTTCTGTCGAGTCAGGCGTTGATGCTCAGCGCGAATCGACCTTCGCTGTCGAGCAGAACTCTCAGGTGGATAATGAGACCCCTTCTGAGGTTTCGAATCAAATTGTTTGGCATCAGGGGTGGATATCACCCGAAGAAGGGGCTGGTTATTGGCGTTGGGGCTTGTCCGACGGAACAATCGCTGTTTCTTCTTGGAGACACATAAACGGTAGCTGGTACTGGTTCGACGACGAAGGTCGAATGGCTCAGGATGGATTGGTTCAAGTCGGGGGTGCGACTTATGGATTCTCCTCTTCGGGTGCAATGCGTGTCGGCTGGTACCTAGATTCTACAGGCCCCACTTCTGCTTGGCGTTATTTCTCCGGTTCTGGCGCTCTGGTAAAGGGCTGGCTCTCGGATGGGGGTCGTTGGTACTGGCTTGATCCTGCAGACGGTTCTATGGCCACCGGGCTGAATGAATGCAATGGCACCTCTTATATCTTTAACAGTTCAGGGGCCATGCTATCCTCCCAGTGGGCACTTATTGACAACAACTGGTATTACGCTGACTCCAACGGCTTACTGCATGGAGGTTGGTTACTTCTAGGGAATTCTTGGTATTACCTGGATCCAGGAAGCCATATTATGCTCACGGGCTTTGTGCAAGTGGGCTCGTCCACCTATTTCCTTACGAGTTCAGGTGCCATGGCAACAGGCTGGGCACTTGCTGATGGTACTTGGTATTACGCCGCATCAAACGGAGCTATTCAACGAGGGCGATGGATAAAGTCCGGAAGCGCCTGGTATTACCTTGATGATGTATCCGGCGCAATGCGTACTGGTGAATTTGCGGTAGGAAGCAAGCGCTATTTTTCTTATGATTCCGGTGCAATGGCATCTTCGTGCTGGATCAACTTGAACGATGGTATAGCATGGGCGAATTCGTCTGGAGCACTGAGCGAGCCGTTGCCTACTTCATCTGATGGATCTCCTGTAGTCGCTGATCGTACCGACTCGTCTTCATTGCCAGGTGTGATTCATATTGGAGATGCGGTTTTCTATGCGGATGCGAATGGTGTCGTTAACGTGGCGTCTGGTTGGATTATGTCGAAAGACGCTTCTGACGAAAGTGGCAATACTTGGTACTACGCATCTTCCAATGGTGTCCTTAAGTCTGGTTGGCAATATGTCAACGGTGCGTGGTATTGGATGGACCCTTCCACATTCAAGATGAAAACTGGATGGCTTAATGACGGCGGTACGTGGTACTGGCTCCAGCCTTCGGGCGCCATGTTTGCTAACGGGTGGCTGAAAATCGATGGCGTTGACTACTACTTCAATGCAAGTGGTGCATGGTTGAATACGTCTGGTTCTGTTTTGGGGGTCAATAGGTCCAGTCTGGTCAATTGGCTTATGAGCCACGAAAACGACGGCTATTACCGTGGAACACGCTATGATACGCATCTTAGCCAAGAAACATGCATGTATCCAAAGGGTGATCCTCGTTGGGACGGGTATACCGGTATGAACTGCGGCGGATTTGTATCGCATGCATATATGAAAGCGGGCGGGAATTTAGCTCCCATTGCCGCCGAGCAGAGTCATTCCCCTTGGAGTGGAGGTCCCGGAAGGGGCGGCTGCGTAAACGCTTATCGTTGGTACGGCTACGCTATCGATACGTGCGCGAACGTGACTTATTTCAATTCTATTGATGAGTTACTGCGTAGTGGTTTGGCTCGTAAGGGGGACATTGTGTTCTTTAATCCTTACAACCCATATGCGGACGATAGCCACATTGGCTTTTTCTGGGGCAATTCGCCGAGCGAAAATTTGTTCTGGCATAGTGATGGTTATGGAAATCGCATCTCCGGTTTGACCGCTTTGGGCCCATCGAAAGTAATACTGATTCGTTAGAATTCCGAGTTGTAGGGGACTCTCTGGGCCCCCTACCTTTTTGACATCTGGTTTGAAAGTTTATTTGAAGTCGGTATTCTTGGGGGCAAGAGGAGGGGGCAATGAGCCTGCGGGTTCAACCCTGCCGGTAAGTTCTTCTTTTCTTTGCAGCATTGCGCCCAACTATTTATTGTCCTAGATGGCATCTTGTCCTGTTAGATGTTCGGGAATCTTTCATAGCTATGCTGTAAGCTAGACGCAATCAAGAGCGAATGACGAGGTTTACATGAACAAACATTTTAAGTTGTTTTCGGCATTGTTGGTGCTGATGCTCCTTGCGCCCGTTTCTATGTTTGTATGCCCTGCGGATGCAGGGACTGCTCAGACTCTGGTTGAGAATTCTTGGCGTTATGAGGGTGGACAATTAGTTTCAGATGATGCTTCTTCCGAAGAAGACGGAATAGCTTTATTGTCTATGGACACTCTTCCCGATGGGGTTACAGCTCAGGGCATTGACGTCAGCGAGCACCAAGGGCGTATTGATTGGGACGCAGTTAAAGCTTCTGGCATCGATTTCGCTATTCTGCGCGTTGGGTTTGGCGCTCCGTCTTTCGGCGGTCGAATTGACTATCAATTTAATCGAAATATTTCTGAGTGCGAGCGACTCGGAATTCCCTACGGCGTCTATGTCTATTCATATGCTTTTGATAATCAACAGGCAGCCGATGAGGCGTCCATGGTGATTGACTGCCTATCGGGGCACAATCCTAGGCTACCGGTGTATTACGATCTTGAGGACAAGACAATTATTGCAGATGGTCGTCAATCCGGAATTGCATCTAGAGCTCAGACATTCTGTAATAAGATTTCTAGTGCTGGATATAAGCCAGGCATTTATGCAAACCTAAATTGGTTTAACAATATATTGACCGACCCTGTATTTAAGAGCGGTTCTTGGGATCATTGGATTGCTCAATACAACTCCCAATGTCACTATACCGGCAGTTACAGCTTTTGGCAGTATACAAGCCGCGGAAAAGTTTCTGGTATTAGCGGAAACGTTGATATGAATTACGCGTATGTTGATGTCTCTCTTTATTACTGGCAGTTAAAAGAGGGCACTTGGTATTACGCAACCTCTGACGGCAAAGCGTATACCGGATGGTTGCGCCAGGGCGGAGCCTGGTATTGGCTCGACCCCGACGCGGGCGGTGTAATGGCCACCGGGCTCCACGAGTGCAACGGCTCCCTGTACTGGTTCAACTCCTCCGGCGCGATGGCGACCGGATGGGTCCTCGACGGCGGGACCTGGTACTACGCGACGGGCTCCGGCGCGCTGGCGCGCGGCCCCGTATCCGTCGGCGGCGTGCCCTACTGCTTCGATGTCCGGACGGGGGCCATGCTGACGGGCTACCAGACGGACGCGCAGGGCGTCCGCCGCTACTTCGGCAACTGCGGCCCCCTTAACGGCTGGGGCTTCGTCGACGGCTCCTGGTACTGGTTCGCTGACGGTATCGCCTCGACCGGCTGGCTTTACACCGGCGGTTCCTGGTACTGGCTCGAGCCCGACGCGGGCGGCGCCATGGCGACGGTCC
>CABRZT010000016.1:0-40830 GCA_902475595.1 uncultured Collinsella sp.
TGGAACTCGGCGTGATGGTCGCGTGCCCAGGTAAAGAGCGCCTGGTCAAAGTCGGTACGCGTGGCCGGGACGCCAAAGACGCCGGCAACTTCGACGCGTATAAACTCCAGTGCCGGCAGCTTGTTGATGGCAGTGAGGGCAAACGGGGACGAGGGCTCCTCGAACAGATAGCGGCTGCCTTGCAGCGCGTCGCAACTGGTGCACGTGTTGCCGAGCGACGGGGCTTTGGAGGCTCGCGCGCCTACGGGCTTGTAGCCGCAGCGCTTATGAAGGTAGTCGCGGATCTCGCCCGGTACGCAGCCAAGAGCGGGCACGATGGCGAGTGCGTTGGCGTTGGCCGTGTCGATGGCAATGTACCCGGCTTCGTTGGGCGCGTGCGCGATGGCGATGCTCTCGTCGTTATCGGTTCGATAGGGAATGCCGAAGGCCGCGACCGAGGTCTCTTTGTGACACTTCCAGCACTCGCGCTTGCCCAGTACTAGATATATATACGGCGCTGAGGGGTCGGATCGGTCAACACCGGGCAGCCACTCGGCAAAGGGCTCGGGGTTGACGCCGCTGGGTACATACCAGATCTTCTTGGTCCGGTCCCATTTGGCGCCCAGCGCCTTGGCTTCTTCTTTGTGCGAAAAGGGGACATCGAGCTCGGTGCGCATGGCGGCTCCTTGGTGCTGCAGGTGCAAGTGGCTCAAGGATACCGCAGGACGCAGACATCGCGGCGTTTTGCTGAGAAGTTGCGGCTCGGATGGGTTCGAGACGCGTTGGTCTCGGCCTCGGTGGCTATTGACGCGGTTTTGATTGACTGCAGAGTCAGCCGGGATAGGCACTTGGGTCGCTGACGCGGTTTTGTGTATGGGCAGGGTGGTTGCTTGGGCGGTTGGAGCTGCCAGCTGATTTGGCGACATAAAACAAAACAGCCCAGAGGACATAGCCTCTGAGCTGCGAACATTTGGTGGGCGTTAGAAGATTTGAACTTCTGACCTCTTCCGTGTCAGGGAAGCGCTCTCCCCCTGAGCTAAACGCCCGATCAAGGGTGCGCAAGCGCGCAAGGGATAATATAACGGAGCCTGAACTCGGTGGCAAGAACATTTTTAAAAATCGCTTACATTGTGGAATTCGGGGGCTTTGTCGCATCCATTTCAAAAGAGCCTGCTGCCGCGATTTGGCTGTCGCATAATGCAAGGCCATTGCGGTATCGAGCTATGGAAAGACACCTGCGGAATTGTCCTACCGATAAGCGGACAAGCCTCCAGCTGGTGCCTTCGCCGTGGTAAGGTAAGTCGAATTGCTTCCAGACTGTTTCGGGGGGGTGGAATGAGCAAAGAGTGTGTCGAGCAGGTCGAAGGCGCAGGGGCTTCGGTGCCGATGACCGATATATCGAACATTGATGTGCCCGAGGGCACCGACGAGCTCAGCCGCAACACCCGTCGCGCATGGCGCGACCGCCTGAACAGCGCTTCGACGCGCAAGATGATCACGGGCGTCTTGGCTACGCTGGTGGGCGGTTCGTTTTGGGGCTTCTCGGGCACCAGCGCGAGTTTTTTGTTCGATACCTACCATGTCGATACGCTGTGGCTTATGAGCGTGCGTCAGATTCTCGCCGGCCTGCTCTTTATGGCTGTGGTTGTCACGCGCGACCGCGCACGCCTGGTCAAGCTTTGGACGACGCCCGCTGATCGCAAGCAGCTGCTGCTCTTTACCGCCTTTGGCTTGCTGTTCAACCAGTTTTGCTATCTTTCGGCCGTGCGCCTGACTAATGCCGGAACCGCGACGGTACTCCAGTGCCTGCAACTCGTTATCATCATGGGCTACGCCTGCGTGACCGATCGCCGCATGCCGCGTACTCGCGAAGTCATCGGCATTGGCCTGGCTCTGGGTGGAACCTTTTTAATCGCCACCGGCGGCGACCCCACCAGCCTGAATATCTCGCCGCTTGGCCTGGCAGCAGGTCTTATGTGTGCGGTCAGCGCCGCGTGTATGGCGGTGATTCCCGCCAAGATCCTGCCCGAATACGGCAGCCCCATCGTCACGGGCTCGGCAATGCTCACGGCGGGCGTGGTCTCGTGCGTCTTCGTGCAGCCCTGGGCGCATATGCCGGCGCTCGACGCTGCCGGCATCGAGGCGCTCGCGGTGTTCGTGGTTATCGGCTCGTTTTTTGCTTACATGCTTTATATGCAGGGCGTTAAGGACATCGGCTCGGTGCGCGCGAGCCTCATCGGAACTGTGGAGCCGGTTTCGGCGACCATCACCAGCGCCGTTATGCTGGGGACGGTGTTTTTGCCGACCGACCTTATCGGCTTTGTCATGATCATCGTGATGATGTTCCTCACGGTGTAGCTAGCGCCGCCGCCAAGACAGAAAAGGTGTTGTGCCGCATTTTCGCCAATTGATGTCCGTGTCTGGAGTTTAGCTGTCGATGCTCAAAATGCCATAAACTAGTAATGTTATGGACTTTTTCATTGCGACTCAATTGCGAGGATTTCTTTAT
This sequence comes from uncultured Collinsella sp., assembly GCA_902475595.1. Taxonomy (GTDB): domain Bacteria; phylum Actinomycetota; class Coriobacteriia; order Coriobacteriales; family Coriobacteriaceae; genus Collinsella. The sequence continues at coordinate 2,489 of CABRZT010000016.1, forward strand.
GGCTGGTAATCACTTTAAGGGCAGCGATAGCGGCCGTCCTGCAGTTCCGCCGCGTCCGAACGGGGCTGGTAAGGCCGGCATGCCGGGCGGCGCTGGACAGGGCGGTTCCGGTAAGCGCGTGTCCCCGGGCGAGACGGCGATGTTTACCGCTCTGTACGAGCAGTCTCAAAAGGCAAAAAAGACCGGCCGTGCAAAAGGGAATGTCTTTGCGGGCGGTGCAACCTCCACGTCGCAGCCGAGCGGGGCTCCTTCGGTGCCTGCGAACAACGCAGGTGCTGCCAACGCCGCGAATGGCGCCGGCAACGTTAATGCCGGCAAGGCCGCCAACAATACTCCCTCTGCCGGTGGCGCGGGGCTTACGGGTAACCTTGGCGCGATCTACACCGGCGCCTCCGAGACTGGCACGTTCGCCCGCCTGGATGATAGCGGTGCCGAGTTTGCGGGCTCGGGATCCAAGGAAGATTATTACGATTTTGGCTTGAACTACGGTAGCGACACTTCGTCGAGTTCGACCTCTGACGGTCTGGTCCGTCATCGCCATCGCAAGGGCGAGGGCAAGAAGCGTCACACTGGCGCCATTATTGCCGCTGTAGTCGCGGTGCTTCTCGTTGCGCTTGGCGCGAGCGGCTTTATGCTGCTTAACTCGGCAAAGACCGTAAAGAGCGAAGCGAAGGAGGCTGTCGAGATCGTCGGTGGCCTTAAGGACAAGGTCACGTCGGGCGATTTTTCGACGCTGCCTGACGACGCGAAGAAGATTGATGAGCTCTGCGACAGCATGAAGGCGGAGACTTCGAGCCCGCTGTGGACGGCGGCTTCGTTTATCCCGGTGTATGGCAGTGACATCAACGCAGCCCGCACCATGATTGACGCCCTGTCCGATGTCTCGAGCAACGCGCTGGTTCCCATGGCCGACAACCTTTCTCAGGCCACGCCCGGCAAGCTGTTCCAGGATGGCATGATTAACGTGTCCGCGCTGCAGGCGGTCGCCGATTCGCTTTCCAGCAGCTCGAAGGTGTTCAAGAGCGCCAACGAGAAGGTCCAGGGCATTGGCGATACTCATATTTCCCAGGTGACCGAGCTGGTCGATAAGGCCAAGGACGGCTTTGCCACCCTCAACGGCGCGGTTGACGCGGCGGAGAAGGTCGCCCCCGTCCTTCCCCAGATGCTCGGCGCCAACGGCCAGACGCGCAACTACCTTGTGTACGCCATGAACAACGTCGAGATTCGTGCCTGCGGCGGCTTTGGCGGTTCGCAGGGCCTGATTTCGGTCACTGACGGCCAGATGTCGATTGGCGAGTTTGTTCCCCGCATTGGACTCAGTGAGGATGAGGCAGTCGAGAGCGTCGACGAAGAGGATGAGGCGCTGTTCGGCAACCACAGCAACCTGTACAACTCGGGCAATACCTATTCGCCTGATTGGCCCCGCAACTCGCAGCGTGTCGCCGCGCTGTGGAAGTCCCAGTATGGACAGGACGTTGATGGCGTCATCGGTATCGACCCGGTGTTCCTGCAGTATCTGCTGGGCCTGGTCGGTAACGTGTCACTGCCCGACGGAACGGTTGTCGACGGCGCCAACGCCGCAAAGGTCCTCATGCACGATGTGTACTGGAACTATCCGGTCGAGGAGTCTGACGGCATCTTTGCATCCGTCGCCAGCGCTGCCTTCGACAAGATCCTTGGCGGTATCGGCGATGTCGATGTTACGAAGCTTGTCAGCGCCGTTGAGCGCGGTGCCGAAGAGGGCCGCCTGATCGCTTGGATGAGAAACGATGATGAGCAGAATGCCATCAAAGAGACGGGCATTGACGCTTCGCTGCCCGATCCGGATGATCCGAGTGCCGATCCCGTTGCCGGCGTTTACTTTAACAACCTGAGCTTCTCCAAGCTCGACTGGTATCTGAACGCCGACACTCAGATTGGTCAGGGCGTGAAGAACGGCGACGGCACGTGTTCCTATCGCATCACCGTTACCCTGACGAACATCATGACGCAGGAGGAGGCTGGCAAGCTGCCCGACTACGTTGCGGCGAGCGCACCCGATGCCGCGCGTGACGACGAGCGTCTGAATGTCTCGTTGTTTGCCCCGACGGGCGGCAACATCAGTGACCTTACGGTTGAGGGCACCCAGTTTGGTCTTGGTGCCGCTACGTGGCATGGAATCCCCTTCTATTCGGGCACCGTTGACCTGCATGCTGGCGAGACGACGACGATCACGTATACGCTGACCACGTCGGCCGAGGCGGGGGACAAGCCGCTTACGCTGCGTCAGACTCCTACATGCCAGGCGGCTCGCGACAGCGCGTCGGCGTAGGGTTTTTCTGGTAGCGCAGATAATCGAGTACCATTTTGGGGCGGACAGGCAATCTGTTCGCCCCTATTTTGTAAGGAGAGCGCATGAAGTACTTTGGCACCGACGGCTTTCGCGGTGAGGCCAACGTTGGGCTGACGGTAGAGCACGCTTATAAGATTGGCCGTTTTGTGGGCTGGTATTACGGTGCCAACCGCAGTGCTAAGGCGCGCGTGATCGTGGGCAAGGACACGCGTCGTTCGAGCTACATGTTCGAGGCGGCGCTGGTGAGCGGCCTGGTCGCGAGCGGTGCGGACGCCTATATGCTGCACGTGATCCCCACGCCGGGCGTAGCGCATCAGACCGTGGAAGGCTGCTTCGATTGCGGCATCATGATCAGCGCGAGCCACAACCCGTTTTGCGATAACGGCATTAAGCTTGTCAACAGCGACGGCTTTAAGATGGACGAGGACGTGCTGGAGCTCATTGAGGACTACATCGATGGCAAGAGCGAGGTGCCGCTGGCAACGGGCAACCATATCGGCGCCACGGTGGACTACATGCAGGGTCGCAACCGCTACATTGCCTCGCTCATCGCCAGTGCGAACTTTTCGCTGCAGGGCGTCAAGATCGGTATCGACTGCGCCAACGGCTCGGCATCCTCGGTGGCCAAGCCGGTGTTCGACGCACTGGGCGCCGATGTGCGCGTGATCAATGCCGCGCCCGACGGCTTTAACATCAATGTCGACTGCGGCTCCACGCATATGGAGCGCCTGCAGCGCCACGTGGTGGAGCAGGGCCTGGATGTGGGCTTTGCCTACGACGGCGATGCCGACCGCTGCTTGGCTGTGGACGAGCGCGGTCGCGTGGTAGACGGCGACCAGATCCTGTACGTGTGCGGCGTGTATCTGAACAAGCACGGTCGCCTTTCGGGCGGTACCGTGGTGCCGACGATCGCCAGCAACTTTGGCCTGATCAAGTCGTTGGAGCTTGCCGGTCTGAGCGCCGTGACCAGCGGCGTGGGCGACCGTCATGTGTATGCCAAGATGCGCGAGGGCGGCTACAGCCTGGGTGGCGAGCAGACGGGCCATACGATCTTTGGCGATATCGAGCGTACAGGCGACGGCATTATGACCTCGCTGCGCGTGATGGAAGTGATTCGTGCCGAGCGCGAGACACTCTCGCAGCTCACGGCTCCGTGCAAGCTGCTGCCGCAGGCGCAGGTGGCCGTGCACGTGGCGGACAAGGACGCCGCGCTCGAGAACATGGGCGTGCAGAACGCCATCGCCGAGGCCGAGGCTGCGCTGGCAGGCGAGGGCCGCGTGCTCGTGCGCAAGAGCGGAACCGAGTCGGTTATCCGCGTGCTGGCCGAGGCGCCCGACCAAGCATCCGCCGATGCTGCCATGAAGCGCATCGCCAACGCGCTGGAAGCTCTGTAAGGTAGTCATTGGGGACGTTCTTAAACGACTAGGTGGAAAGGGGACGCTGCGGATTGGTTCCGCGGCGTCCCCTTTGCGTTGGCGTGTCGGTTATGCCTTACAGCTCGTAGAGCGTGGTGAACTTGTCCTGCAGGTAGCTGCAGTAGTAGCGGGCGTCGAATGCCATGCCGCAGGCGCCCTTGATGAGCTCCGGCGCGTCCTTGGCGCGGCCCCACTGCCAAATGTGCTCGCCCAGCCAGGCGCGGACGGGTGTCAGGTCGCCGCTCGCGCAGGCGCTGGTAAGGTCGACACCGTCGCGGCACATGGCCGGCACGAACATGGCGTCGTAGGCGCTGCCCAGCGCATAGGTGGGGAAGTAGCCAAACGAGCCGCCGCTCCAGTGCGTATCCTGCAGGCAGCCACGCGTGTCGTCGGGAACCGGAATGCCCAGGTACTCGTCCATAAAGCGATTCCAAAGCGCGGGGATATCCTTGGCTGTAGCCTCACCGGCAAACAGCATGCGCTCAATCTCGTAGCGCACCATAATATGCAGCGGGTAGGTGAGCTCGTCGGCCTCGGTACGGATCAGCGACGGCTGAGCGATGTTCACGGCGTGGTAGAGCGCATCTTCGTCCACGTTACCGTAGACCTCGGGCGCGTGACGGCGCAGCACCTCGAGCAGCGGTCCCATAAAGGCGCGGCTGCGACCCACGGTGTTCTCAAAGAAGCGGCTCTGGCTCTCGTGGATGCCCATGGAGGTGCCACCCTCCAGGCACGTGCGCGCATAGGCGGGGTTCACGCCCAGCTCGTACATGGTGTGACCGGCCTCGTGGATGATGCTGTAGACGTTGGAGATGCAGTCGTCTTCGTAGATGTGCGTGGCGATGCGCGCGTCACCCACGGCAAAGCCCTCGCTAAACGGATGCTCGGTAAAGGCAAGCGTGGTGTCGTCCAGGTCTAGGCCGACGAGCTTCATAAGGTCAAAGCTCATGGCGCGCTGGGCGGCCTCGGGCACGCGGGCATGCAAAAAGTCGGCAGCGGGCTGCTGGCCGCGCTCGCCGATGGCGTGCACGAGCGGCACGACCGTGGCCTTGACCTCGTCGCAAAACGCGTCGAAGCTCTCGGCGGAAAGGCCGCGCTCGTACTGGTCGAGCCAAACGTCGTATGGGTCGCGCTTGGGGTCCATGAGCTCGGCCTGATGCTTAAGCTGGGCGACGATTCTATCCACATAGGGCTCAAAGCTCGCCCAGTCATTGGCCGTCTTGGCCTTGTGCCACACGGCGTCGGCCTCGCAGGTGAGCCTGGTCCAGGCCTCGGCTTCTTCGGTGGGAATGGCGCTTGCCTCGCGCTGGTCGCGGCCGAGCACGCGAATCTCGTCGAGCAGCTGCGGGTCGTCGATCTTGCCGCCTGCAACCGTCTCACGCGCGAGAGAGCGCACGAGCTCAACGGACTTTTTGCTGGTCAGGAGCTTGTGATGTTCGCCGGCAAGGGTGCCCATAGCATCGGCGCGGGCCGCGGCGCCGTTGACGGGGGCAATCGTCGCGCCATCGAACTCGGCAATCTTGAGCAGGTACTCGCGGGTCCACAGTTTGCCTTCGAGCTTGCGGAGCTTCTTGACGGCCTTGCCCGTCTTGGCGCTCTTAGAGGCCTTGGCCACGGCGGCCTTGGCCTTCTTATCGAGTTTCTTTCCCATACCTATATCCTTGATCTCGCAGACCGGACGCCACGGGTGGGCGTGCGGCCAGTTTGCACAGCTACCTGTCTTGTACCCAGTGCGAACAAAACGGAACGCGGCGATATACTCGCAGAATGTGTTATCCTATAGCCCAATGCGTTGACGGAGAGGGTTTTGCCCGCCGCGTCGCCGGCAAGAGAGGGAAGGTCATGGGCTGCAAGCCTTCCTACGGTGGCAAGGGCCAAGCGTTCACTCCCGAGCAGCAACCTCAACGGGCGCGCGGCCAGCGGCGGCGAAGCCCCAGTAGGGAAGCCGTGAGCCTCGCGATAAGGGGCGCAGAGTGGGCACGGCGGGCCAGACATCCGCCGGGTCAAACAAGGTGGTACCGCGGAATTCAACCGTCCTTGGGCAATGCACATGCCCGAGGGCGGTTTTTTGTTACCGAACCGGGCCGCGTTTTCGCAGCGCCAAGCGGCATCGGTCGCCCCGGCAAGCGAATGCGCGAGAGACGAAAGGGAAGACATGAGTCTGATTGATGATCTGGTCAAACTCGAGGAAGAGGCCAAGGAGCTCGTTGCAGGCGCCGACGACGCCGCCAAGCTCGAGGCTGCGCGCGTTGAGCTGCTCGGCCGCAAGGGCCGCATCACCGGCCTGATGCGCATGATGGGCAAGCTCGCCCCCGAGGATCGTCCCGTGATGGGCAAGCGCGCCAACGAGATGCGCCAGCTGATCGAGGGCATGTTCGACGAGCGCACTACCGAGATGAAGGCCGCCGCCCTCAAGCACACACTGGAGCACGACGCCGTCGACATCACGCTGCCGGGCATCCGTCCGCAGATCGGTCACCAGCACCTGATCAAGCAGATCATCGAGGAGGCCGAGGACATCTTCTGCGGCATCGGCTACACCGTCGAGTCCGGCCCCATGGTCGACACCTCCTACTACAACTTCACCGCGCTCAACGCCCCCATGGATCACCCGAGCCGCTCGGCCCGCGATACCTTCTACGTGGTCGACAACAACCCCGGCAGCGTCGCGCACCCCGAGGCACATGCTCACGGCGAGTCCGACGTGCTGCTGCGCACCCAGACCTCGGGCGTGCAGATCCACACTATGGAGTCGCAGAAGCCGCCCATCTATATGATTTGCCCGGGCACCGTCTATCGTCCCGACACGGCCGACGCCTGCCACCTGCCGCAGTTCAACCAGATCGAGGGCCTGGTCGTCGACGAGGGCATCACCTTTGGCGACCTTAAGGGCACGCTCGACTACTTTGTTAAGTGCATGTTTGGCGAGGATCGCAAGACGCGTTACCGCCCTCACTTCTTCCCCTTCACCGAGCCGAGCTGCGAGGTGGACGTGAGCTGCCACGTGTGCGGCGGCAAGGGCTGTAACTTCTGCAAGCACAGCGGCTGGATCGAGATCCTGGGCTGCGGCATGGTCGACCCCAACGTCCTGATCAACTGCGGCATCGACCCCGAGAAGTACACCGGCTTCGCCTTTGGCATTGGCGCCGAGCGTGTCGCGGCCCTGCGCTACGACCTGCCGGACCTCAGAACTCTCATGACGGGCGATATGCGCTTCCTGAACCAATTTTAGGCTTGCCCAGGCACCCCATCTTGGCGTTCAAACCGTCGCTCGCGTACCTTTAGTACGCGTCGCTCCTCTTTCACGCCAACCTGGGGCACCTGGACAACCCTAAGGCGAACGTCTTCATTTGATATTCCTCCCTTTGCGGAGATTAAGAACTAGGAGAGCTACATGCGCGTTTCTTACGACTGGCTCAAGACCATGATCGATATTCCGGAGGATCCCAAGACCCTTTCGGACGAATATATCCGTACCGGCACCGAGGTCGAGGCGATTGACACCGTGGGAGAATCCTTCGACCACGTGGTGACCGCCAAGGTGCTCACCAAGACCCCGCACCCCGATAGCGACCACATGTATGTGTGCTCGGTCGATGTGGGCGACAAGAATCTCGACGCCGACGGTAACCCTGCTCCGCTGCAGATCGTCTGCGGCGCGCAGAACTTCGAGGCCGGCGACCACATCGTCACGGCCATGATCGGCGCGGTTCTGCCCGGCGACGTCAAGATCAAGAAGAGCAAGCTTCGCGGCGTCGTGTCCATGGGCATGAACTGCTCCGCGCGCGAGCTCGGCCTGGGCGGCGACCACTCCGGCATTATGATCCTGCCCGAAGATACGCCCTGCGGCATGCCGTTTGCCGAGTACGTGGGCTCGAGCGACACCGTGCTCGACTGCGAGATCACGCCCAACCGTCCCGATTGCCTGTCCATGATCGGCATGGCCCGCGAGACCGGCGCCATCTTCGACCGCGATTTCCACGTTGAGCTGCCTGCCATCAAGGCCGAGACCGGCCGCGCGACCGATGACGAGCTTTCGGTCGAGATCGCCGACGAGGGCCTCTGCGACCGCTATGTTGCCCGCATCGTGCGCAACGTGAAGGTCGGTCCGTCGCCCGACTGGATGGTCAAGCGCCTCAACGCCCTGGGCGTGCGCCCGCACAACAACATCGTCGACATCACCAACTACGTGATGATGCTCACCGGTCAGCCGCTGCACGCCTTTGACCTGGACACCTTTGCCGAGCGCGATGGTCATCGCCGCGTGGTGGTTCGCGCCGCCCAGCAGGACGAGAAGTTCACGACGCTCGACGGCGAGGAGCGCACGCTCGACGCCGGCATGGGCCTCATCACCGACGGCGAGCGCCCCGTGGCGTTGGCCGGCGTTATGGGCGGCATGGATTCCGAGATCGAGGACGACACCGTCGACGTGATGGTCGAGAGTGCCTGCTTCAACGCCGGTCGCACCTCGCACACCAGCCGTGATCTGTCGCTGATCTCCGACGCCTCCATTCGCTTTGAGCGCCAGGTCGATGAGACCGGCTGCGTGGATGTCGCCAACGTTACCTGCGCGCTCATCGAGGAGATCGCCGGCGGCGAGGTTGCTCCCGGCTATGTCGACGTGTTCCCCGCGCCCAAGACCATCGACAGCATTAAGCTGCGCCTGGCCCGCGTGCACGCCATCTGCGGTGCCGATATCGAGCCCGACTTTATCGAGCGTTCGCTCACCCGTCTGGGCTGCACCGTCGAGCGCGACGGCGAGGACTTTATGGTTACCCCGCCGAGCTTCCGTCCTGACCTGCCGCGCGAGATTGACCTGATCGAGGAGGTCCTGCGCCTGTGGGGCATGGGCCGCGTGACGGCGACCATTCCGGCTGCCAAGAACCACATCGGCGGCCTGACCCGCGAGCAGAAGCTCACCCGCAAGGTCGGCGAGATCCTGCGCGCCTGTGGCCTCAACGAGACCACGACCTTTGGTTTTGCCGCCCCGGGCGACCTGGAGAAGATCGGCATGTCCACCGAAGGCCGCGGCTGCCCCGTGGTGCTCATGAACCCGCTGGTCGCCGAGCAGACCGAGATGCGTCGTTCGCTGCTGCCGGGCTTGCTGCAGTCCGTTGCCTATAACGAGGCCCACGGCACGCCCAACGTGCACCTGTACGAGCTCGGCAGCCTGTTCCATGGCCGTGAGAACGCCAGCCTGCCCAAGGAGACCAAGTCCGTCGCGGGTGTGCTCTCGGGCCAGTGGAGCGAGCAGTCTTGGAACATGAAGTACCGCAAGCTGCGCTTCTTCTTTGGCAAGGGCATTGTCGAGGAGCTGCTCGCCCAGCTGCGCATCGAGAAGGTTCGCTTCCGTCCCGTCGAGGGCGAGGGCTACGCTTTCTTGCAGCCGGGTCGTGCGGCCGAGGTTCTGTCCGGCGGCACCGTGCTGGGCTGGGTCGGCGAGATCCACCCCGAGGCGCGCGAGGCCATGGGCATCGATGAGGTCGTCGTTGCCTTTGAGCTTGACCTGGACAAGCTGATCAAGGGCGCCCGCAACCAGGAGAACTACCGTGAGTTCTCGCAGTATCCGGCCGTTGAGCACGACCTTGCCATTGTGGTCGACAACGCTGTGACCTGCGAGGATCTTGAGCGTCGCATCACCAGCGCTGGTGGCAAGCTGCTCGAGGGCGTGCGCCTGTTCGACGTCTACCGCGACCCGGTCCGCATCGGCAAGGGCAAGAAGTCCATGGCCTTTGCGCTTACGTATCGCTCCGACGACCACACGCTCACCAGCGAAGAGGTCGAAAAGGCGCACCAGAAGATCGTCACCAAGGTGTGCAAGGGCGTAAACGGCGAGGTCCGCGGCTAGGATTTGCGCTGGGTATAGGCCAGCGGTGGCTGCCGCCGAGTCCTACGTGACCGCGGTGTTCGGTATAAGGCACCGTTGATCCTGCATATATGACACGCGCATTACATAACGGCGTGCTGCTTTGTCGGCAGCACGCCGTTTTGCTATGATAGCCCGCGGCGTGTTACGAATCTGACAATGCGTAACACTGACAAGGTGATTTAAGCGGCGTTGCAATTCTGTGCGTCGACAACCGGGAGGCGTACATGCACATTCCAGATAATTATCTGTCCCCGCAGACCGATGCCGTCATGGCGGTGGCAATGGTGCCCGTTTGGGTCCACTGCATCAAGAAGGTGCGCGCCACGCTCGATCGCGAGCACATGGCTTTCCTGGGCATCTGTGCAGCATTTTCCTTCTTGCTCATGATGTTTAACGTTCCGCTGCCCGGTGGCACCACGGGTCACGCCGTCGGCGGCGCGCTCATTGCGCTGCTGCTGGGTCCCGAGGCCGCGGCCATTGCGGTTTCGGTTGCGCTGGCGCTGCAGGCGCTGCTGTTTGGCGATGGCGGCATCCTGTCCTTTGGGGCCAACTGTTTTAACATGGCTTTTGTGCTGCCGTTTGTTGCCGCCATGGTATTCCGCGCGCTCAACAGCCGCCTGCACGACAAGAGCTGGGGCACCTCGGTTTCTGCCATCGTGAGCGGCTGGGTTGGCTTGTGCGTGGCTGCCCTTTGCGCTGCCATCGAGTTTGGCATTCAGCCGATGCTCTTCACCAACGCCTCGGGTGCTCCGCTGTACTGCCCCTTCCCGCTGTCTGTTTCCATTCCGGCCATGATGATCCCGCATATGCTGGTTGCCGGCGTGGTCGAGGGCGTGGCGACGGCTGCGATTTACGGTTTCATTAAGAAGACGGCGCCGAGCGTTATCGTCGGGCCCGAGGCCGTCGATGGCCAGCTTGCTGCCGAGGGCGCTGCTGCCAAGAAGACCTCGCTGGTCCCCACGCTCATCCTGGTTGCCGTACTTGTCGTGGCCACGCCGCTGGGCTTGCTTGCCACCGGTGACGCCTGGGGTGAGTGGGACGCCGAGGGCGCCGCAACTGCCGTCCAGGAGGCTGGTGACGACAGCCTGCAGGCTTCGGTCGGTCTCGATACCCCGACCTTTGCCGATGCCCTGCCCACGGGCGATTATCTGCAGGCCTATTCCGAGGAGCAAGGCCTTGGCTTTGCCGGCCAGGCCGCGATGTATATTCTTTCGGGTGTGATTGGCGTGGCGGTGCTCACCATCGTATTCCGCCTGGTCTCGCTGACGGTCAAGGAAAGCGGTGCTCATGGCAAGAGCCGAGCTGCCTAGCTGGCTTGCGGTCGAGCAGCGTTACGAGCCCGCGGGGGCTCGGCATCGTGTGATGCAAAAGAATGTCCTGCACCTGGCGAGCCTGCTTGAGCGGGTTCGCCTGGGTGGAGGCGTACACGAGGGCGGGTCGATGGTCGACCGCGCCCTTTCTTGCGTTTCGGCTCCGGTACGCCTGGTGGGGATGTTCGTTTGCGTCCTGTGCGTGTGTCTGACGCAGAGCCCGCTGTACCTCATGTTGATGGCGGCCATTGCGCTGGTGCTCGTTGCCGTGCGCCCCGTACGCGGGCTGCGGGCAACCTTTGTGCCGGCGCTTGGCGCTGCGGGGCTCGCGGTGGTTCTAGCGCTGCCTGCCCTGCTGCTGGGCGCGTCTGCCACGGGCGCCATGCTCAAGATTGCACTCAAGACCTTCATTAATGTGTCGCTGGTGCTGGGTGTTTCGTGGACCCTCACGTGGAGCCGCATGTCGTCGGCGCTCAAGATGCTGCATCTACCCGACGAAGTTATCTTTACGTTTGATATGGCGCTCAAGCACATCGAGGTGTTGGGTCGCACGGCGCACAATCTGTGCGAATCGGTCATGCTGCGCAGCGTGGGTCGTGCGCCTGCGGGTTTTTCGCGCGCCGACTCGCTGGCGGGTATCATGGGCATGACGTTTATCAAGGCGATGGAATGCAGCCGCGCGATGGACGAGGCTATGCTTTGCCGCGGCTTTGCCGGTGCGTATCCGGCGCCCGCGCGCGCCGGGTTTGGCTGGCGCGATGCGGTTTATGCGGCCGGCGTGGCGCTGCTGGCAGTGTTATGCGCGGTGCTGTAGGCGCTGCTGGTTCCGGCTGGGGATGCAAATAGGGAAGGGCGACGTTTTGACGATCGATATGAATAATGCGGCGGGCACGAACGGTGCGGGCGGCGCCGAGGTCACGCCGCTCATCGAGCTGCGCGACGTGGTGTTCTCCTATGCGGGGCATACGGTTGTCGATAGTGTGTCGTTGCAGGTCGATCGAGGTGAACTCGTTGCCCTGCTCGGTCCCAACGGCTGCGGTAAGACGACGATCATGCGCCTTATTAACGGCCTTGAACTCGCAGACGCAGGGGCATACCTGTTTGACGGGCATGTGATCGATGCGGCATATCTCAAGGATTCCGCGACGGCCCAGCGGTTCCATCAGCGCGTGGGCTTTGTGTTCCAGAATTCCGATGCCCAGCTGTTCTGTGCTACGGTGGGCGAGGAAGTTGCCTTTGGTCCCGCGCAGATGGGGTTGCCGGCAGACGAGCTCGAGCGCCGCGTGCGCGATGCCATGGGGCTGTTCCAGGTTGCCGACCTTGCCGACGCCTCTCCCTATCAGCTCTCGGGCGGGCAAAAGAAGCGTGTGGCACTGGCTGCCGTCGTGTCGATGAACCCCGATATCCTGGTGCTCGACGAGCCTACTAACGGACTTGACGAGGACTCTTGCGACATCGTGGTCAACTTCCTACTGGCCTATGTTGCTGCCGGTAAGACGGTCTTGATGAGCACACATCACCAAGATTTGGTGCGCCGCCTGGGTGCCCGCGCCATCTATATCGATCGATATCACCATGTGGTCGAGGCGCCTTCGCCGTCGTATGGAACCGAAAGCGGTGCTACGGACTAGTTGCTGCGTAGAGCGTGCGTAGCTGCCCGCGTGGCTCTGCCGTGATGGTATAGTTATCCAGGTTTTTATGGGGGTGGCTATGCCAAGCTGGAACATTCATATCGCTCAGACGGAGCGTTTGCTGGAGCGCACCGGTGCGCTTGCCAAGAGCGTGCGCGACCGCAATGCCTTTTTGTTTGGCTGCGTGGTTCCGGATATCTTCGTGGGCTATATGGTCCCTGGCATCGCTGATCCCATCCCGTACCGCATTACGCACTTTGCCAAGCCTGAGCCCATCCCTAAGCCTCGTGAGCATGAGTTCTGGGATACCTATGTGGCACCGTTGCTTAAAAGTTCGCCCACCGGTGCGCCGGCCGCGGCGACCTCGATTATCGAGGAACGCGAGCGGCTGAACCGCGTGCACTATCCCCAGCGCTACAAGGATGCCGAGCCGGTTGCCGGTCCCGGCGCCTGTGAGTTCTCGCTTGCGTCCGAAGATGTGGCGCAGTCGCTGCTCGATTTAACACTGGGCGTCTGGTCGCATCTGGTGGCCGACACGGTTTGGAATACGCGTGTGAATCAGTACCTGGAGGCGCATGGCGGCAAGCCGTGTGAGGAGTTCCGCATTAAAAAGCAAGGCGACTTTGACTGGTTTGGCAAGACGCTGGGCATTGTTTCCATCCCGCGTGCGACCGATCGCCTGTATACCGCTGCGACGCGTTTTGGGCAGTATCCCATCCATAAGGAGTATGTGCTCAAGACCATCGGCGTCATGCACGAGATCGTGCGCGAAAACCCCGGCGAGCCCGATCATCCGCCGTATCGCCTGCTAACCGAGGAGTTTTTCGATGCAACGTTTACCGAGGTCATCGAGCTAACCGAGGCAGGCTTTGCGGCTCGCGTTGCTGCTTCTGACGTTCCGGCAGTCCCCCTGATCGCTAGCTGCTAGCCGGCCGGCTTTACGGAGAACAGTTCATCCCAATTGACCAACAGCTCCCGTCGCAGCGCATCTTCGGTGGTGCGTTCCTGATCGGTCTTTGGGATGTAGGGGAGCCCCGCCTTTTTATGGATGAGCTCGGCGATGTTGTTAAAGCTCTTCGTGTCTTTGATTTGCTCATAGGTTATCTGGATAACGTCATAGCCCATGCTTGTGAGGGCGGTGGTGCGCTCGGCATCGGAGAGACTTGCGGCTTCGCCATCGTGGGCGGAACGGCCTTGGCATTCCAAGATGACACCCATGCTGTCGGTGTTGCTCTCTATGAGGATATCTGCGTAGCAGCAGGTTTTGTCATACAGTGAGCGCGCGGCGTCGCTGAGTGGGATGCGCACGTTGTTTGCGATGTTGATGCCCATGCCGCCCTCGTTGCGGGGGAGCGAGACAAGCATGGAAGTCTGTACTTCAAAGGGCGAGGCGGTCTGCCCCGTCATGTGCTCGGCCGCCCAGCGCAGTTGTTTAACGCCGCGCAGGCCTGCGGCCTGCTTGGCGAACGCGGCGATATCCGCTGCGCTGAGGAGCGGTGGGCGCTTCCACAGGTTGGTGTCATTGCCCTTGGTGTCGACAACGCGTTTCCAACCACAGTCGGGCGGAATGAGCTTAAGCGAAATTGCTTCATCGAGCTGCTGCTGCGCCCGTTTACAAGGCGTGAACACTGCAAAGGAGCCGCACATCTCGTAGCAAGCCATGAGTAACTGGTTGCGCGAGACCTGCGTAGCAAGGTTGAGCAGTGTGAACTCCGGGGACGTGACATCAAACCCATGCTCAGTCTGCCTAAACGACCCAGGAGGCGGCTCTTGGGTTAGCAGACGGCTATGAAATAGCTTTCCGTTCGCGCGCTGTTTTCTTTCGCCCACGAATCTCCAAACTGGTGTGCCGAGCAAGTCTTTAAATACTGGTTGTTTTGAGTAATGCACCAAGCGATGGTCATGGTCGGGCGGCAGGATTGCCGGATAGAGTCCTAGTATCTGGGGCGGGATGCGATAGTACTGAAAAGCTGTGGGTCCGCAAGCGAGAAATGACATGGCAATCCGATCGTTCGAGCGTTGTTTGGGCTAGAAAGGCTATCGGTTTCGGAAGTGCGGGGAAAAAGACAAACAGGCAAAGCACAAGCGGAATTTGAGCCAACTTTATCAGGGGTTTTGTTGAAATAAAAGGGCTTGTGCTCGGGGGTAGGCAATTTTTCCCCGCACTTCCGAAAACCAGGTCGATCTGACTCTTGCTAAAACGATTTAGCAGCGTCGGTTAAGGTGTGGGTTTGCCACCGGGCGAACACTTTTAGCGCTTGGGACTTTATTTTTGGGCCTCGAAGGGTGGATTTCGCGCTTTTGGTAAAGAAATGAGTGCGTGTTTTGCCGTGCGCCGGCATTGGCACAGAAAAAGGGCCCGGAAGGCAATGCCTTCCGGGCCCTTTGCAATGCAAATCTGCTTGCAAGTGCGATTTAGCGCACCTGAGCGACGTAAGCGACGTTGGTCGAGGAGACCTTGTCCTCGAGCTGGACGCTCATGCGGGGATCGCCGGCGGTAGCGACGGTCAGGTCGCCGGCCTCGACGTAGCCGAGCTCCTTAGCGGTCTCGATCGCCTTGACGATCGTGCCGTTGACGGTGCCCTGGGTAATCTCGGCCTGGTGCGGGATAACGCCCCAGTACATAATCATCTGCTGGACGGCCCACTCGTGGCGGGAGAACGCGCAGATCGGCATGTTGGGACGGAAGTGCGAAATCAGGCGAGCGGTACGACCGGTGGTCGTCGGCACGGTGATGCACTTGGCGCCAACGGTGGTGGCCATGTTCACGGCGGACATACCCACAACGTTGTTGACGACGCGGGTGCCGTGAGCGTCAGCCGGAACCTCGAGCGGAGCGTGAGCCGGGAGGTACTTCTCGGTCTCGAGAGCAATGCTGGCCTGCATCTTGACGGCCTCGACCGGGTACTTGCCGGCAGCGGACTCGCCGGACAGCATGACGGCGTCGGTGCCGTCGTAAATGGCGTTAGCAACGTCGGCAACCTCGGCGCGCGTCGGGCGCGGGTTCTGCTGCATGGAGTCGAGCATCTGTGTAGCGGTGATAACGGGCTTGTAGGCCGCGTTGCACTTAGCGATGATCTCCTTCTGGATGTGGGGAACGAGCTCAGGCTTGATCTCGATGCCCAGGTCGCCACGGGCGACCATGATACCGTCGGAAGCCTCGAGGATCTCGTCGAAGTTCTCGACGCCCAGGGCGCACTCGATCTTCGGGAAGATCGTCACGTGCTCGCCACCGTTCTCGCGGCAAAGCTTGCGGATGCCGCGGACGGACTCGCCGTCACGGATGAAGGAAGCGGCGATGTAGTCGATGTTCTCGGTCAGGCCAAAGAGGATGTCCTGACGATCGCGCTCGGTGATGGCGGGCAGAGAGATGTTGACGTTGGGCATGTTGACGCCCTTGCGCTCTCCGATCAGGCCGTCGTTCTTAACGACGCAGGTCATGTCCTGGCCGTCGACGGACTCGACCTCGAGGGCAACCAGGCCGTCATCGATCAGGATGAGGGAGCCCTTCTCGACCTCGGAGGGCAGAGCCAGGTAGTCGAGGGAGATGTGCTCAGCGGTGCCATGGAAATCCTCGGACGTGGGCTGAGCGGTGACGACGATCTTGTCGCCGGTCTTGACGGCAACCTTCTTGCCGTCGACCAAAAGGCCGGTGCGGACCTCGGGGCCCTTGGTGTCGAGCAGGATGCCGACGGGCAGACCGAGCTCCTTGGAAATACGACGGACGCGCTCGATGCGACCGTGGTGCTCGTCGTAGGATCCGTGCGAGAAGTTAAAACGGGCGACGTTCATGCCCGCCTTGATCATCTCGCGGATGGTCTCGTCGCTATCGCAGGCGGGACCCATGGTGCATACAATCTTGGTGCGCTTGTACATTCAGACCTCCATCTGACATCGTCTTGCGCTGATAGATAAACCATAAGAAATAAAACTGAGATGATTATAACGAAATGCCGACCGAATACCCCAAAAAATCGACCGTATGCCGAATTAGAAGTTCATTTTTTGCGGAAAAACGGTATATCCAAAAACTTTACCAACCGTTCTAACCGCTGCTATCTGGGCGATATTTTAGTTCGATGATGCGCCGAAGAAAAAACGTTTTATCAATCTTGAGCATCACACTGTCTGCACCGTTGCGCCTGTGCCGTGTTTCCAGATGGAATGTTTTGGCTAGACGCGTCGCTTTGGGGTACCATAGCTCCACTATCAACTGCCGCTCAGCACGGCAGCCTTGATGAGCCCTTGCCCTTCTCCTGGGAATTATGATCGGGCATCAATCTGCTGAGTGGCCCGAATCCCAGGAGGGGACTCTATATGCAAAAGGAATACCTGTCCGCCGCGGCGGAGGTGCTCAGCGACCAAGGTGTCGATGAGAACCTCGGCCTGAGCAACGGCGAGGCGTCGTCGCGCCTCGCCAAGACAGGCCCTAACAAGCTTGAGGAAGCCGAGAAGACGCCGCTGTGGAAGCGCTTCTTTGAGCAGATGGCAGACCCCATGGTCATCATGCTGATCGTTGCCGCCGTCATCAGCGCGCTCACGGGCATGGTCAAGGGCGAGGCGGACTTTGCCGATGTCGCCATCATCATGTTCGTCGTTATCGTCAACTCGGTGCTGGGCGTGGTCCAGGAAGCCAAGAGCGAGGAGGCCCTCGAGGCCCTGCAGGAGATGAGCGCGGCGCAGTCCAAGGTGCTGCGCGACGGCAAGCTCGTGCATCTGCCGAGCGCCGAGCTCGTGCCCGGCGACGTCCTCATGCTCGAGGCGGGCGACTCCGTCCCGGCCGACTGCCGCGTGCTCGAGAGCGCCACGATGAAGATCGAAGAGGCCGCACTGACCGGCGAGTCCGTGCCGGTCGAGAAGCACGCCAACGTGATTGAGCTTGCCGCGGGCACCGACGACGTGCCGCTCGGCGACCGCAAGAACATGTGCTACATGGGCTCCACCGTGGTGTACGGCCGCGGTCGCGCCGTCGTGGTCGGTACCGGCATGAACACCGAGATGGGCAAGATCGCTGGCGCCCTGGCCGAGGCCAAGGAAGAGCTCACGCCGCTGCAGGTGAAGCTCGCCGAGCTCAGCCGTATTCTTACCATTATGGTTATCGTCATCTGCGTCGTCATCTTTGGCGTTGATATCCTCCGCCACGGCGTGGGCAACGTCCTTACCGACCCGACTGCCCTGCTCGATACCTTTATGGTTGCCGTCTCGCTCGCCGTCGCCGCTATCCCCGAGGGCTTGGTCGCCGTCGTGACCATCGTCCTTTCGCTCGGCGTGACCAAGATGGCCAAGCGCCAGGCGATCATCCGCAAGCTTTCTGCTGTCGAGACACTCGGCTGCACGCAGACCATCTGCTCCGACAAGACCGGCACCCTTACCCAGAACAAGATGACTGTCGTCAAGCACGAGCTCGCTGCGCCCAAGGAGAAGTTCTTGGCCGGTATGGCACTGTGCTCCGATGCCCAGTGGGACGAGGAGCTGGGCGAGGCCGTGGGCGAGCCGACCGAGTGTGCACTTGTCAACGATGCCGGCAAGGCTGGTCTTACTGGTTTGACTGCCGAGCACCCGCGCGTGGGCGAGGCCCCGTTCGACTCGGGCCGCAAGATGATGTCCGTGGTCGTCGAGACCCTGGATGGCGAGTACGAGCAGTACACCAAGGGCGCGCCCGACGTGGTGATCGGCCTGTGCACCCATATCTACGAGGGTGATAAGGTCGTTCCGCTGACCGAGGGGCGTCGCGCCGAGCTCGTGGCAGCCAACAAGGCCATGGCCGACGAGGCCCTGCGCGTGCTGGCGCTGGCGAGCCGCACCTACACCGAGGTTCCCGCCGACTGCAGCCCCGCTGCGCTCGAGCATGACCTGGTCTTCTGCGGCCTGTCCGGCATGATCGACCCGGTCCGTCCCGAGGTGGCCGACGCTATCCGCGAGGCGCACGACGCCGGTATCCGCACCGTCATGATTACGGGCGACCACATCGACACCGCCGTGGCCATCGCCAAGCAGCTGGGCATCGTCGCCGATCGCAGCCAGGCTATCACCGGTGCCGACCTCGACCGCATGAGCGACGAGGAGCTCGATGCGCACATCGAAGACTACGGCGTGTACGCCCGCGTCCAGCCCGAGCACAAGACCCGCATCGTCGAGGCTTGGAAGTCGCGCGACCAGATCGTGGCCATGACGGGCGACGGCGTCAACGACGCCCCGTCCATCAAGCGCGCCGACATCGGCGTGGGTATGGGCATCACCGGTACCGACGTTACCAAAAACGTCGCCGACATGGTGCTTGCCGACGATAACTTCGCCACTATCATCGGTGCCTGCGAAGAGGGCCGTCGCATCTACGACAACATCCGCAAGGTCATCCAGTTCCTGCTTTCGGCCAACCTTGCCGAGGTCTTCTCGGTGTTCATCGCCACGCTCATCGGCTTTACCATCTTCCAGCCGGTGCAGCTGCTGTGGGTAAACCTGGTCACCGACTGCTTCCCCGCGCTCGCGCTGGGCATGGAGGATGCCGAGGGCGACATCATGAAGCGCAAGCCGCGCAACGCCAAGGACGGCGTCTTTGCCGGTCACATGGGCCTGGACTGCGTGGTCCAGGGCCTGATCATCACCGTGCTGGTGCTGGCGAGCTTCTTTGTGGGCGTGTACTTTGACATGGGCTACATCCACATCGCCGATATGATCGCCGGCAATGCCGACGAGGAAGGCGTGATGATGGCGTTCATCACGCTCAACATGGTCGAGATCTTCCACTGCTTCAATATGCGCAGCCGTCGTGCGTCGCTGTTTAGTATGAAGAAGCAGAACAAGTGGCTGTGGGCTTCGGCCGCGCTGGCGCTGGTGCTGACGGTTATCGTGACCGTGCAGCCGACGCTTGCCGAGATGTTCTTTGGTCCCGTGACGCTTGAGCTCAAGGGCGTCATCGCCGCGCTGGGCCTTGCCTTCCTGATCATCCCGCTGATGGAGATCTACAAGGCGATCATGCGCGCAGTGGAGAAAGAGTAACGTACCTGTCCGGCCCCGACCGCCTGCGGGGTTTCCACGGGCACGTCCTCGCCGCTTTGCGGCTGCGGGATGTGCCCTTAGGAAACCCCTCCCGGCGGGCGGGCCCTGCGGTATCCTTGCTGGCTTTTCTCCCGCGCGGATGATAAAGGGCTGAAGGAAAGTGTGTGAGCTGGTCGGGCTTTGCCCGGCCAGCTCTTTTTGATTTAAAATACCTGCTCAGTTGTGTGGTTTTGTGCTGGGAGGCGTTTGTGGCTAAGGCTAAGGCTAAGGCGAAGAAAAAGACGACGGGGGCGCGGGCTAAGCGTGACCGTCGTCGGAAGCTTGCGACCGAAGCCCCTGCATCTGCTGAGGAGTTGCTGGCAAGCGTACCGGGGCTTGACGCGCTGCAGGATGTTCCGGCGTTCGATGACCTGCCGGTCGATGCGGCTCAGCAGGCTGCATTTGACGACTTTTGCGCACAGGCCGAGGAGCCCGAGCAGATGCAGCTCGGTGCCGTGGTGCGCCTGGACCGCGGATTTCCGCTGGTGGCGACTGCCGATGACACGTTTCGTGCCGAGCATGCCGTAGGGTTTGCCAAGTCGCGTGGCGAGGACGAGGTCTTGCTGCCCGCCGTGGGCGACCGCGTGGCGGTTCGCCGTGCTCCCGGGCACGACATGGGCGTCATCGAGTGCGTACTGCCGCGCCGTACGAGCTTTGAGCGCTGGCGTGGCCGTGCCCGCGGTGAGCACCAGGTGCTCTGCTCCAACGTTGACAGCGTGCTGATCGTGCAGGCGCTCGGCGCCGGCGAGGTGCTGCTCGATCGCGTGGCGCGCTCACTGGTGCTGGCGCTCGATTGCGATGCCGAGCCGGTGGTGGTGCTCACCAAGGCCGACCGCTGCGAGGCCGATGAGCTCGAGCGCGATCTGGACCGCGTGCGCCGTCTGGTGGGTCCGGTCGTGCGCGTGATCGTGACGTCTTCTGCCGAGGGCCTCGGCTTGGACGAGGTGCGCGCCTGCGTGCCGGCTGGGAGCTGTGCCATGATTTTGGGCGAGTCGGGCGCCGGCAAGTCGACGCTGCTCAACGCGCTGCTGGGCCACGATGCGCTGGCTACTGGCGGCGTGCGCGAGCGTGACGACCAAGGTCGCCACACCACAGTTGCGCGCGTGATGGTGGCGCTGCCGGGCGACGCCGGCGTGATTGCCGATGCCCCGGGCCTGCGCAGCCTGCCGCTTGTGGGACATGAGCGGGGTCTGGCGCGTGCCTTCCCCGAGATCGTCGAGGCGTCGCGTGCGTGCCGGTTTGGCGATTGCACGCACACCCATGAGCCGGGTTGTGCCGTTCGCGAGGCCGAGGACGCGGGGCAGATCGACAGCCTGCGCCTGGAGACGTTCCAAAACCTGGCGTCATCCATGCGCGTGAGTGCCCAAATGCTCGATCCCGATGTTCATCTGTAATTGATTTTTCCTATGACAGCCGTCACCCAACTGCTTGGGAGGCGGCTTTTTTGCTGCCAAAGCGTCTCGAAATATGCGTTTTGCCAACGTTCTGACCAAAACCTTGCCACGAGCTTGACGGGCTGGTCAGCTTTTGGTCAGCAATTGGTTTGACACGTAAAACCAAGATTGCGATTGCGCCGCTTTGTACCCTGGTCGCCCAGACAATGGTGGTACGGGCATTTGCCCGGTGCTACCTTGAGAGGAGCGGCCGTGAACAAGAGCAAGCGCATCGCCATCAGTCTGGTCGCGGGCGTGCTTGCCGCGGCGCTCTGCATGGTCTACGGCTCGTCGATCCGCTCGCAAGCCGAGCAGGCCCAGGCCGAGACGTTGGCAAAATACGGCGGCGACCGCGTTGAGGTGTGCGTCGCGGCGCGCGATATCGATGCGGGTGAGACCCTCGATGAGACTAATGTCATAACTCAGGAATGGCTGGCGAGTCTGTTGCCGCGTGATGCGGCGACCGAGCTGCGTCAGGTGCGCGGCGACGTGACGACCTCGCGCATTCCCAAAAACGCCGTGATTTGCAATGTCTACACCAAGGCCGAGAGCCACAAGCTCGAGGTGCCTAAAGGCAAGGTTGCCGTTTCGGTGGCGGTCGATGCCGAGCACTCGGTCGGCGGCGCCACGGGCGTGGGCAGCTATGTGGACGTGTACGTGCAAAAAGATGGCGTGACCGATCGTTTGTGCGGCGCGTACGTGATCGATACCAGCGAAGATGCCGGCACCACGCGTGAGGGCAAGATCGAGTGGGTGACGCTGGCGGCAGACCCCGAAGATGTCAAGGAATTGCTGGGAGCCTCGGGAAAGGGAACGGTCAGCTTGACGATTCCCGCCACGGCGCGCGGCAAAAAGAGCGGAGGCGACGAGTGATGAAGGCAATCTGGCTTGCGTGCTGCGCGTGCGGCGATTACGGGCTGCTACAGCAGGAAGTCGAGGGTCGCGATGTGGGCGCACAGGTGCTTCGCGTGGGGGATCTGGACGGGCTGGTATCCATGGCGCGGGCGTTTCCCTCGCGCCGCGGTGCCGCCATCATCGCGGCATCTCTGTTCGATACCGAAGACGTGCGGAAGACCGTTGCGCGCCTGACGGCCGAGGGCCGTGTGAGTCGCGTCGTCGTGTTGATCGAGACACTCGACCCGTCGGATGTCGAAGGGCTGTTTCGCGCGGGGGCGACCGAGGTCATCGCTGCGCACAGTTTGTGCGGCAACGGGCGCGCGGGTGAGGGAACGGTTGATTCCGATCGGCGCATGGCGATCGAGCCCGATGCTTTTGTTGATAGGGAACCCGGGGCGCCTCGCGCTACAAGAGGCCCGCGTGTTGATGAATATGGAAAAGCGGAAGCCGAGCATGGTCGGCGCCCCCGGGACCCCCTTGCATACGATGACGCTGGAGGGCCGGTACCGTATGGCGATGACGTTCTGGCTGAAGATATGGGATACGTGCACGGCGTAAATCTGGCCGATGAGCTCGACGAGGTCGAGGGTTTTGCCGGGGCTGACGAGCCGTGCGCCGCTGCGTCTTTGGCTTCGGAACCGCAGCCCGGGCAGCCTGCCATGCCGGCTTGGGCTCAGCGCGTGACCGCGGCGGGGGAGACGGGGATGTTATCGCCCGCGTCCGTGTCGCCGGTTCCTGCACCGTCAGCCCCCGCGCCGTCGGCGGACTCGTCGATTCCGTCGCGTCGGGTACCGGTCGTCTGCGCCGTTTCGGGTTCGGGCGGTTGCGGCAAGTCGACGATCGTTGCCACCATGGCGCATGCGGCGTCGCTGTTGGGTTTGCGTGCCGCCGTGCTCGACTTGGACCTCATGTTTGGAAACCTATACGATCTGCTGGGTGTCGATGCCCCGCACGATATGGCGGCGCTTATCGAGCCGTCGGCGGCGGGCGCACTTGCCGAGCCGGATATCGTGGCCGCATCGATGCGCGTCGCCCCGGGCGTCACGCTCTGGGGGCCTGTCGCGGCCCCCGAGAAGGCCGAGCTCATGGCACGTCCGGTGGAGCTATTGCTCGATGTTTTGCGTCGCGAATCCGACGTGGTCTTTGTCGACACCTCGGTCTTTTGGGGTGATGCCGTGGCCGCCGCGGTGGCGGCGAGCGACCGTTGCCTGGTCGTAGGCGATGCGGCGGTATCGTCCGCGACATCCGCTTCGCGCGTCATTGAGCTGGCGAGCCGTGTGGGCGTGCCGCGCACGCGCATGAGCGCCGTGTTCAACCGGTTTGGTGCGCGCGGTGCCGACGAGGACGTCGCCATGCGCTTTGAGATTGCCTGCGCACTGAGTTCCAAGATCCGCATTGCCGATGGCGGTCAGGACTTGGCCGCGCTCATGGCATTCGGTCGCGCCGACGAGGCGGTGGGTCAGACGAGCGCTTTTGCGACCAGCGTGCGCGAGGCCACGCGCGAGATGCTCGTGGAGCTGGGCTGCGCCGTCGGTCCCTGGAGCGATATGGTCGCCGACCGCGCGACCCGCACCGAGCGCCCGCGCATCCGTCTTCCCTGGTCGCGTGAGGGTGATTCGCGATGAGTCTGCAGACGAGGATCAAAGCTGCTGGCGCGGCCGCCGCGGCTGCCCCTGTTGATGCGGGACGCCACCGTGCCGTTAAACGCCGCACCAAGCGTGCGGTGATGGACCGCATGGGCTACGACGAGGTGGCGCGCATCAGTGCCTACGTCGACCCGGCCCTTGCCCGCTCTGAGCTACGTCCGGCGGTGGAAGCGGCGCTCAACGTGGAAGAGCCGACCGACTTGGCGACGCCTGAGCGTGAGACCATCATCGACGAGATCCTAGATGACGTGGTGGGCCTGGGACCGCTGCAACCGCTCATCGAGGACGACACCGTTACCGAAATCATGATCAACGGCTGTCGCTCTGCCTTTTTTGAGCGCAGTGGCGTTTTGTATCCCATCGAGCACGCATTTGAGGACGACGAACAGATCCGTGTGCTCATCGACCGTATCATCTCGCCGCTCGGCCGTCGTATCGACGAGCGTAGCCCCATCGTCAACGCCCGCCTCAAGACGGGTTATCGCGTCAACGCGGTGATTCCGCCCGTGGCGATCGACGGGCCAATCCTCACCATCCGTAAGTTCTCGGACCGTATCTGTTCGTTGGACGAGCTTGTGGGGTTGGGGTCACTGCCGCTTTGGTATGCGCAGTTGCTGTCGTGCGCGGTGTCGTTGCGGCAGGACTTGGCGGTTGCGGGAGGCACGGGGTCGGGCAAGACCACGCTGCTCAATGCGCTGTCGTGCGAGATTTCCACCGGCGAGCGCATTGTGACGATCGAGGATTCCGCCGAGCTCAAGTTTGCACATCACCCACACGTTGTTCGTCTGGAGGCGCGTGAGGCGTCAATCGAGGGCGAGGGTGCGGTGACGATCCGCGACCTGGTGACCAATGCTTTGCGTATGCGCCCCGACCGCATCGTCGTGGGCGAGGTGCGCGGTGCCGAGTGCTGCGACATGCTGCAGGCCATGAACACGGGCCACGACGGCTCGCTCACCACGCTCCATGCGGGTACCGAGCAGGAGACCGTGGTTCGCCTGACGCTGCTTGCGCGCTACGGCATCGATTTGCCGAGTGAGCTTATCGAAGAGCAGATCGCCATGGCGCTCGACGGCATCGTGATGTCCGAGCGTCATGCAGATGGCAGGCGCTTTGTGGCCTCATATTCGGGGGTTCACCGCGGCGCGTCGGGCGGTGTTGAGCTCGAACGCTACGTGACGTTCGATGCCGCCGAACGCACCTGGACGCTCGACCGCGAGCCGCCGTTTATTGCGGAGGGCTTGCGGTCGGGAACGCTCACGCAAGAGGAGGTGGACGAATGGAGATCGCTATGCCCCTCGTCGTAGGGAGTTTGGCGGGGCTTTCTGTCGCGACGGCGTGTGGGGCAGAGCCTCGTGTGCCGCGGATGCCGCCGGCGGAGCTGGCGCGCCAGACGCTCGAATCGATGGCGGAGAAGCTGCCCCGTGAGTTGGCGGAAAACGACCTGCTGACAAAGATTGCCCGCTCGTGGGCATCGCTGGTCCCCGCAGATCGCCTTGGGCTTGCTATTGAGGATAACGCGGCTCGTCTGGCATTTCTGCTGCTGTCGAGCGGTATCTGCAGCGTTTTGCTGGCCGTTGCGTCGTTGTCGCCCATCGGCTTTGTCTTGGGGCTGGTGACGCCGTTTGGCGTGGGCGCCGCGCGTGACGCCTTCGATCGCCGACGCGAACAGCATGATGTAGACGAGGCCATGCCCGAGGCATTCACGGCGTTATCCATGTCGCTTGCCTCGGGGCATTCGCTGGCACAGGGCATGCGCTTTGTGGGCGCCCATGCGCAAGAGCCGGTGCATACCGAGTTTTTGCGGGTGGCGGCGGCAATCGATTGCGGTATCTCGGCGACCGACGCACTCGATGACCTACTCGTTCGCATCGATGCCCCCGGCCTTTCGCTTGTCACCTTGGCGCTCAAAGTATCGCAACGTACCGGGGCTCCGCTTGCCGGCTTGCTGTCCGAGGCGTCGAGCATGGTGGGTGAGCGCATTGAGCTCAAACGCCGTCTGGACGTTAAGACGTCACAGGCGCGTATGTCGGCACACATGGTCGCGGCGATGCCGGCGGGCATGTGCGCGGTGCTGGCTTTGCTTTCGGCAGACTTTCGCCGCGGTCTTGCGACGCCGGCTGGTGCGGGCGCCGTGGTGCTGGGGCTTGCCCTCAACGTCGTTGCCCTGGTAGTTATCCGGCGCATTATGCGGGTGGAGTTATGAGCGCCCTGGTCGGGGTCGCGGCTTGTCTGTGTGCCCTGAGCGTATTTGCCGCGACAGGTTTAGAGCGTGCGGATGCCCGCAAGATTGCAGGGACGTGCAAGCGTGAGGCGGTACTGGTCATTGCCGCGGGCCGCTTGGTGATTGATGCCCTGACCGCGCGAATGAAGGGCGCAATTGGGGTGGGCGGCCCGGCGCGGGTGTCGCTCGGTGAGGTGTCCGAGATGATCGACGTGGTGCGCCTGGGGCTTTCTGCCGGCCTTTCGTTTGATGCGGCGCTCGAGATTTTCTGTGCCAATCGTCGGTCGGTGCTGGCCGTCCGTCTTGAGCGAGCCTGCATGGCATGGCAGGTGGGCGTGGGGACGCGCGAGGCCGAGTTGTTGGCTGCCGCGCGTGATTTGGACGTGAGGGCGCTCGAGACCTTTGCCATCACGGTGGGGCAGGCGCTTGCCCTGGGCGCTCCGCTGGCCGAGACGCTGGCTGCTCAAAGTCGCGAGATCCGTGCGGCCCATCGCGCCGCAGTCGAGCGCGAGATCGAGCGCGCGCCGGTCAAGTTGCTGATTCCCACCGGCACGCTCATCTTGCCGGCGTTGCTTCTGTCCATATTGGGCCCGCTGCTGGGAGCAGGCGGGATGATGTAGGGAGGAATACATGAACACGATGACCGACATTGCGGGCAAGGCTTGGAGCTGGGCTTTTTGCCGGGCAATCCGCGCTCGCCAGCGTGCCAAGGCGCTGTTGCGGGAGGAGAGCGCGCAGGGCACTACCGAATACGCCATCTTGGTCGGCGTGC
The DNA here is from genome assembly GCA_902475595.1 of uncultured Collinsella sp. Taxonomy (GTDB): domain Bacteria; phylum Actinomycetota; class Coriobacteriia; order Coriobacteriales; family Coriobacteriaceae; genus Collinsella. Next base: position 29,053 of record CABRZT010000016.1, read on the forward strand.
TCGTAGTGATCGCGATTATCGCCATCGTCGCGTTTAAGAGCAAAGTCGAAGAACTATGGAACGCGATCAAAGACGGCATCAACAGCCTGTAGGAGGCAGGCGGCCTGTTGGTTCGCCGCTGGTGCTCGTCTGTTTGCTCGTAGCAATAGCGGTGACGCTTTGGGGGCTGGGTGTTGCGCGGCAGCAGCGTCCAGGCGCTGCTGCCGATTTGGGATCGGGCTCGGCGGCGGTGTCACAAGCGGAAGGCGCGCGAGATATGGGCGGTCGGAATGCCGCCGTTACGGCTCAGACCTTTTTACAGGCACTCGACGAGCGGGCTGCCAGCGCGACGGAGCCGTCTGCAGGCAACGCGATCGCGGTTCGGCTCGCATGGTCCGAGGACCGGCCGATGACCGAGGCGGCGGCAGACCTGTTGCGCGCCTACCGCGAGGTGCCCACGGCCCAGCTCGCCCTGAGCGGCTATCTCGATATTAAGGGCAACGTATGGGGCGCCATCGTGCGCGATGGGCGAGGCTGGGTCGATATGGTGACGGTTGCTGCGGATGCCGGCGATGCCTCGTGCCGCCTGCGTGCCGTGCGTCTGGTTCCGCAAACAACGGAGTCAAAGGAGGGGTCGTGAAATGCATGATGTCCTGCGTGAGGAATCTGCTCAGTCGACCGTCGAATACGCCATCGTCACCGTGGCGCTGTTATCGATTGTGCTGGCGATTGCGGGGCTTTGGCGCGCTGGCGCCGATGGGCGCTTGGCGGCACTGGTCGAGCGGGCGGCGTCTCATGGCGTCGCCCCATCGTCGGTTATCGATGCCGCGACGGGTGCCAAGGACATCGCTCTGTATTGATATCGCGTGCGAGGATCGGGCGCAATCTACGGTCGAGGCCGCCTTTTTGCTGCCGACGTTTTTGACACTTATCTTGCTCGCGTTGCAGCCGGTGTGCCTGCTCTATACGCGTGCGGTCATGGAGTCTGCCGCCGCCGAGACCGCGCGGCTTATGACCACGACGACGGTGGAGGACGACGATGACCTTAAGGAGTTCACTCGCCGCAGACTTGCCGCGGTGCCCAACGTCTCGATTTTTCATGCCGGCGGGCCGCTGTCGTGGGATATCGAGTTGGGGCGGGCCGGTGCCGGTGGCGTTTCGTCCGTGTCTGTTGCCGGCGAGGTTAAGCCGCTTCCCGTGATCGGTGCATTTGTGCAGGCCATGGGCAGTGCGGGTGAGGGCGGCTATGTCGAGCTCAAGGTCGACGTCTCGTATCGATCGCGTCCCGAATGGCTGGAGGGAGATTATGATTCATGGATTGCTGCATGGGATTAGGCGCTGCCTGTTGCGGGCGACGCAAGGGTTTGCGGCCCGCCGTCGACCAGGCGCTCGCCGCAAGCGGGGCGGCTTTATGGGCCGTGCCGGTATCGACTTGTTTATCGAAGACGGGGCCTATACCACGCTCTCCTCTGCGGTTGTCATTCTGGTGGTGCTTACGCTGCTGTTTTCGTCGACCGCGGCGATATGGAGCATGTCACGCGCCGGAGACACCCAGGTGGCGGCCGATAGCGGTGCGCTGGCGGGCGCCAACGTGGTGTCGTCCTATCACACAGCCGCCACGGTGGTGGATGCGAGCATTTTGAGTTTGGGCCTGGCGGGGTTTGCCACGATCGGCACCGGCTTGGTTGCCATTCTCATTCCGGGCGTCGAGGTTGTCGGCAGCGATATCATCGATACGGGAACCCAGATCATTAAAACACGTAACAAGTTTGCCAAAAGCGCGGCAAAGGGCCTGCAAAAGATCGAGACCGCCTTGCCGTACCTGGTTGCCGCACGTGCCATGCAGGCAGTATCGGCGCAGGATACCGACGGCGTGACCTATACCGGTACGGCGCTTGCCGTGCCCAGGACATCCGAGTCGGATTTTGTTGCGCTCGAAGGGTCCGAGATTTCGACCGATGCCATTAAAGATGCATCGGAAGATTTGGAACGCGCGGCCGAGGAGCTGCAAAAAGCATCGGAGGAGACGGCGAAGGCCAAAGAGCGCGCCTGGCTAGCGGATTGCGGTGGGTCGGATAAAGGTTCGGTCGGCAGCTGTTCGTGTATGTGGGAGCGCGCAAAAAGCCTAACGGATCTCTCCGGTGTTCAAAATCCGCATTACTCATCGAGCGTTACGTGGGAGCCCCAAGTGGCGCTCAATCGCTCGAAGGACTACTACCATCGGCGTCTGGCAAGCGAGAAGCCCCAAGGCTCGAGTGTCGAGATGAAGGCAGAGTCTGCGGCGCGTAAGGCGTTTTATACCTATGCGAGCGCGGAGGTCGATCGGGCATATATAACTGAGAACGGAGACAGGGTTTCCTCCTATATTCCGCTGCTGCCGCGCAACTCTGATGAGGTTCGGGCGACGGAACTCTATACCGATGCGGTGTGGCCGACGAGCATGAACGATGGCAAGGCGTATCTGCATTACGGGACGACCTGCCCTAACTATAAGAAAGGAACGCCGAGCGGATTTGCTTCGGTTGCCGATTACGATGGACAAGATAAATGCAGCAAATGCCATTTTGGCGTTTCGTCGCTTGGTGCTGTTGCGGCGCCTTCAACCTCTATCGAAAACGGCTTCGAGTATCACTTTGACAAGTTTAAAGACGCCCTGGAGGACTACGTCGACTGTCGCAACAAGGAACTCGAACTCGAGCGTCAGACCGAGGACGAAGCCGACTGTGCGGGCAATGCGTTCGATACCGCCATCAAAGAACTTTCCGGTGAGCGCCCGCGCATCGCCCCGCCCGGTCGCAACGGCGTGGTCGCCTTTGCGGTCTCGGGCGCCATCTCCAGTCCCGACGAGCTCAACTCTTCGTTTAACACGGCAGTTGAGCTTGGCGATCGTGGTGCAATTTCTGCTGCAGTGCTCGCGCCCGATGACGCGACGGCACAAAATAACGTCCTCGCGCGTTTCTTCTCGACGCTGGAGGAGCGTTCGGGCGGCGTTGCCGGCGTGCTCGACGGTGTTATGGATGTTTGGGGCCGCCTGCTTGTGGGGTACGGAGACATCCAGGGTGCGGCCGACGAGCTTATGGGAGAGCTGATCGGTGGCTTGGGAGGGGGTAGCGGCGCGTTGGGCTCCATCGCGTCCTGGCTCGGTGACACCGTCTCGTCCTCCGTGGCGGCGCTGGGACTCGAACCGTGCGATTTGCGTCTGCGAAAACCGGTGCTGACCGATACCGCCAATGTCATCAAAAGTCCGGGGTCCGATATCGCAGGCATCTCCAAAACTCAAGATACCCTGCGAAAAATCCCCTTGGGCGTGACTGACCCCAAGGCGCTTTGCGGGGCCTTGGAATATCACGTCGAGCGCACCATCAGCGGCGCGGTGTTCACACTTGCGGAGATCCCGCTACCCGGCGCCGGCTCCATCCCGCTCACTGTCGATGTTGCCACGCTGGTGGGAGCTTTTGGCGGTGGGTCGTAATGGGCATTCGCACGGCCTTGCACGAGGAACGTGCCCAGGCGACGGTCGAGATGGCCGTGGTCACGCCTGTCCTGCTCGTGCTGGCTCTCATCGCGTACAACGTCATGATCTTTGCCGGCGCGGTTGCGCGCTTCGACCGCGTGGTGCCCGACATCGTGCTTGCGCACGCTGTGGCGCCGGGCGGGGAGGGTGACGAGAGCTCCATTGACGCTTCCGCGACCGTTCAAGCTCAGATTCAGGATGCCATGGAGGGATATGACCTACAGGTCGAGGTCTCGAGCGAGCAAGGCACGGCGTCATCGGATGGTGGTCTGCTCTCTCTTTCTGGCACGTTTAGGACCTATACCTGCACCATGCGCTACGAGCCGTGGCCGAGTTCGCTGAGCATCGCCGGCGTTTCCCTGGGGGCGCCGCCCGTGCTCACGCATGAACGCACGGTGACGATCGATCCATGGCGTCCGGGGGTGGTCATGTGACCGCGGTCTCGTCCTATATCGCCTATGCTCGGGCGCTCAACAGGTTGGGCTGGACGCCGGCCGAGTTTGTGGTGGCGGAGTCGTTTACCGTGCGTCTGCGCGGCATGCTGGGACGGCGGCCGATTGCCGCCAGCGGACTGCCGCTTGTCATGGCGTTTCCGCGCTGCTCCTCGGTTCACACCTGCTTTATGGCCTATCCCATCGACATCGCCTTTATCGATCGCAATGGCAATGTTCTTGCTTGCTACGAAAACGTACGTCCCTGGCGTATGTGTTCCTGCCCCGGTGCCTGGGCGGCACTCGAGCGCCCTTCAATCATTGTTTCGTCCGCTGTTCTTCAACGCGTGCCGGCTTAAGAATTGGCGACAGCGGAATTTCGTCATACGAAATTGGGTAAGATGGGGGAGGAAATGCATGGATGTCGAGATTCATCCCAACGCCAAAAAGCACCTGACGGAAGGGGTCGATGATGGGCAAGACATATACGACCGCTAGTGGTCAGGTTGTAACGGATGAAATGATTGACGCGTGGTGTGAGTCGTACGAGCGCGGAGAGTTTCCGGATGGCGAACACACCGTTGGCGGAATCGTGCATGGACGGCCTCCACTCTCAGGTGAGGGAACGGCAACGCTATCGGTCAAGATTCCTCTGGGAATGAAGGAGGCTATTCGTCGACGGGCGGCTGCCGAGGGGATGACGCCAAGTGAGTTTGCCCGTGCGGCCCTGAGTGAAAAACTTCTTGCGGCCGGTTGATGCTTCTGACGTGCCGTTCTATAGGAGCGAGATCGTGGCCGATGTCGCGCTCAAAAACTTTTTTAAAATTCTCGGTTGACCGGAGCGCATCCTTGGTTATACTAATCAAGCCTTGAAACAAGGCACACCTCAAATGGCTGGGTAGCTCAGTTGGTAGAGCAGAGGACTGAAAATCCTCGTGTCAGGGGTTCGATTCCCTTCCCCGCCACCTTGACTTGATAAGGACCTCTGCAAAGGGGTCCTTTTCTTTTACCGAGGGCTCCTGCGGAAAATGCATCCCGGAATTTGGCTTCAGAGCGGGATACGCTTTCCGCTTTGAGCCTGTTTGGGAAAGTGTGGACCGGAATCCGGCGTCAGAATGGGACATGCTTTCCTTTTGCGGCCCTTGGCGGAAACTGCGTCCCAGATCCCGCGCTCAGAACGGGATGCGCTTTCCGATTGAGGCTTTGAACGGAAAATACATCCCAGTCTCTTGCGAAAAAACGGGGCACGCTTTCCGGTCGCCTACTTCCGGCGCGCGTGTACATCTCGGCGCGCCATCTCGGGCTCCGTCTGCCCGGACATTCCTCCCACTTTTGCGCCACTTTGTAGACCGTTCGGTCGCCTGTCCGCACGCGCGGGTATACTCAAAACGATACTTTTCCTATGCAATACGATGCAGGTTCGGCCTGCGCGATTCGAAGGGGGCCGTGATGGAGAGGATTCTCGGCGTTAATCTCTCTGGCTGGTTTATTCCCGAGCCCTGGGTGACCCCGTCGCTCTATGCAGCGACTGGAGCATCCAATGCAGCCGAGCTGCAGGAGGCCATGGGCACCGCTGCCTATAACGAGCGCATGCGTCGCCATTACGAGACGTTTGTGAGCGAGGACGATTTTCGCCGTATGGCGCAGATCGGTCTCAACGCCGTGCGCCTGCCGGTGCCGTGGTATGCCTTTGGCTCGCAGGAGTCCGACGCTTCCTACATCTCGGTCGTCGATTATATCGATCGCGCTATTGAGTGGGCCGCCAAGTACAACATCCGCGTACTGCTCGATCTGGCGACTGTACCCGGCGGTCAGGGCGATTCCAACGATTCGCCCACCACTCCGGAGGCTGTTGCCGAGTGGCATTCGTCCACCAACGGCCGTCACGTTGCGCTCGATGTGCTCGAGCGCCTGGCCGATCGCTATGGTGAGGCCGAGAGCCTGCTGGGCATCGAGCTGTTGGATACGCCGCAGATGAGCGTCCGCAAGAGTCTCTTTACCATGACGGATGGCATTCCGGCGCACTACCTGCGCAACTTCTATCGTGACGCGTACGAGCTCGTTCGTTCGTATATGCCCGAGGACAAGATCGTCGTCTTTTCCTCTTCGGGACACCCTGGCGAGTGGAAGCACTTTATGCGCGGCGCCAAGTATAGGAACGTTTACATGGACCTTCACCTGTACCATTACCGCGACGAGTATGCGCTCGACATCACGAGCCCCCGCGGTCTGACGACGGCGATTTCGCGCAACAAGCGTGAGCTCAAGGAGGCAATCTCGACCGGATTCCCCGTTTTGGTTGGTGAATGGTCGGGTGCGGCGATTTTTGCCAACTCGTCGGTTACGCCCGAGGGTCGTAATGCCTACGAGCGCGTGTTTATCGCCAACCAGCTGGCATCGTTTGCGCCGGCGGCTGGCTGGTTCTTCCAAACGTGGAAGACCGAGAAGCGTATTGCAGCATGGGACGCCCGCGCGGCACTCGGCACGCTCGAGCGCGGCATGATTGAATAGGTTGATATGACGCAAAACAGCGCCCGCACGGGCAAACTTTATGTGGTCGGTACGCCCATCGGCAATCTGGGCGACCTGTCTCCGCGCGTCGGCGAGGCATTTGCCGCCGCCGACGCCATCTGCTGCGAGGACACGCGTGTGACCTCAAAGTTGCTGATGCACCTAGGCATCTCCAAGCCACTCGTTCGTTGCGACGAGAACGTGATCGCAAGTCGCGCAGCCGGCCTGGTCGACCGCCTGCTGGCGGGGGAGACCCTCGCCTTTGCCTCGGACGCCGGTATGCCGAGTGTGTCTGATCCCGGCCAGGCGCTGGTCGAGGCGGCGCGCGAGGCGGATGTGCCTGTCGAGGTTATTCCCGGCCCATCTGCTTGCGTCACGGCGCTCGTATCGTCCGGTATTCCCTGCGAGCATTTCTTCTTCGAAGGCTTTTTGGGTCGCAAGCACGGCGACCGCGTGCGCCGACTGCAGCGCCTTGCCGTCGTCCCCGGCGCGCTCATCTTCTACGAGTCTCCACATCGCATCGTCGCGACGCTCGAGGCCGTGGCCGAGGTCTTTCCCCAGCGCGATATTGCCGTCTGCCGCGAGCTTACGAAACTGCACGAGGAAGTCTTGCGTGGATCCGCCGCCCAGCTAACCGAGGAGCTGCGTGCCCGTGGCGAGGTAAAGGGCGAGATCGCGCTGGTCATCGCGCCGCCGAGTGAGGACGAGGAGGCCGGTATCGCGCCGGTTGGAGCCGCAGCGGTAGACCCCGACGAAGCCCTACGCGAGGACATTCGCACCGCGCTCGAGGAGGGGGAGCCCGCCTCTGCGGTGGCAAAGCGCCTGTCTCAGAAGTACTCGCGCCGCAAGCGCGATGTCTATGCCATGGTGCTCGATATGCAATAGATGGAGGATATCCAGCCCTTGCGCTAGAATCATCCCCTGTATGCAACGTTTTTCTGGAGGACAAACCCCATGGATCAAAGCAAGCCTTCGTTCTTTATCACGACGCCCATCTACTACGTCAACGCCGATCCGCACCTGGGCACGGCTTATTCCACCATCATCGCCGACGTCCAGGCTCGCTATCGTCGCTCTGCCGGCTATAACGTCAAGTTCCTGACTGGCATGGACGAGCATGGCGAGAAGGTCGCCGAGGCTGCAGCCAAGCACAACATGACGCCGCAGGAGTGGACCGACAGCCAGGCTCCGCACTTCAAGGAGCTGTGGAGCAAGCTCGAGATCTCCAACGACGACTTCATCCGCACCACCGAGCCGCGCCAGCATCATGCGGTGCAGTATCTGTGGGAGCGCATGAAGGAGTCCGGCTACCTGTATAAGGGCAGCTACGACGGCTGGTACTGCGTGCCCGACGAGACCTACTTTACCGATACACAGGTCCAGAAGGGTGACGAAGAGTACGGCAGCGTCGGCCAACACCTGTGCCCCGATTGCCACCGTCCGCTCGAGCGCGTGCAGGAGGAGTCCTACTTCTTTAAGCTCTCTGCGTTCCAGGACAAGCTGCTCAAGCTCTATGACGAGCACCCCGACTTTGTCGAGCCCGCGTTCCGCATGAACGAGGTGCGCAGCTTTGTCGAAGGCGGCCTCAACGACCTTTCCGTGAGCCGTACGAGCTTTGACTGGGGCATTCAGGTTCCGTTCGACGAGGGTCACGTGACCTACGTGTGGTTCGATGCGCTGCTCAACTATATGACGGCCGTCGGCTACGGTGTCGACACCGACGAGGCCCGTGCCGAGCTGGCCTATCGCTGGCCCGCGCAGTTCCACATCGTGGGCAAGGACATCATCCGCTTCCACTGCGTCATTTGGCCTGCCATGCTCATGGCCATCGGTGAAGCCCTGCCCGAGCACGTCTTTGCCCACGGCTTCCTGACCGTGCGCAACGCCGAGACCGGCAAGGCCGAGAAGATGTCCAAGAGCCGCGGTAACGCCATCGCTCCGCAGGATGTTATCGACATGCTGGGCGTCGAGGGCTATCGCTATTACTTTATGACCGACGTGGTGCCCGGCACCGACGGCGCCATCAGCTTCGATCGCATGGAGCAGGTCTACAACGCCGACCTGGCCAACAGCTGGGGCAACCTCATCTCGCGTTCGCTCAACATGAGCGGCAAGTACTTTGACGGTTGCGCGCCCGCCAAGCCCGCATCGTTCGATGCGTTCGACAACCCGCTGGCAAAAATTGCCGATGGCCTGGTCGATCGTTACATGGCCAAGATGGACGTGCTCGATTACGGTGGAGCTAAGGACGAGGTCATGGAGCTCATCCATGCCGCCAACCACTACATCGAGGACTCCGAGCCTTGGGCACTTGCCAAGGACGAGGCCAAGGCTGACGAGCTGGCGTTTGTGATCTACAACCTGCTCGAGGCCATCCGCATTGCCGCTCACCTGCTGATGCCGCTCATGCCCCAGACCTCTGCCGAGGCCCTGCGCCGCCTGTCCTGCGAGGACGAGGCCGCGAGCGACGACCTCAAGGGCATTTGCGCTTGGGGCCTGCTTGCCGGTGGTCAGCCCGTCGAGAAGGGCGAGCCGCTGTTCCCGCGTCTGGCGTAGAGACCGCGCGAGCGCCATATCGGCAATTTGCTGTTTAGCTGTAAGGGCATGGCCGCCACGGTCCATGCCCTTTTGTTTCAAGACGCCGCCATCATGCTAAGGAGGCAACCATGACAACTTCGCCTTTGGCAAACCCCACGGCCACCAGGGAGCTGCTAGAGGAGTTTGGCCTTGCGACTAAGCATCGCCTGGGCCAGAACTTTCTAATCGACAATCATGTGATCGAGCGTATCTGCGAGCTTTCCGAGCTTGCAGGTGACGAGCGCGTACTCGAGGTGGGTCCGGGTTGCGGTACGTTGACACTTGCGTTGCTGCAGGAAGCGGCGTGCGTCACGTCGATTGAGGCAGACCCCGAGCTCGAGCCGGTGCTCGATGCTCACGCCGCCGACTACGCCAACTTCCACTTTATCATGGGCGACGCGCTTAAGGTGACGCCGGAGCAGATTGAGCAGGTTGCGGGCGGTAAGCCGACGGTGTTTGTCGCGAATCTGCCCTACAACGTGGCGGCGACGATCATCCTTCAGTTCTTCCAGACGATGCCCGCGCTTAAGCGCGCTGTCGTCATGGTTCAAAAGGAGGTTGCCGATCGCATTGCCGCAACGCCCGGTAACAAGACCTATGGCGGATACACGGCAAAACTCGGCCTGTACGCGCAGGTGACGGGTCGCTTTGAGGTGCCGCCGCGTTGCTTTATGCCGGCGCCGCACGTGGACTCGGCCGTCGTGCGTATCGACCGTGTTGACGGCGTGGTGCCCGAAGGACTCGATCGCGAATTTGTGGCCCGCGTGATTGATGCTGCATTTTCTCAGCGTCGCAAGACCATCCGCAATTCCATGAGCGCCAACGGTTTTGCCAAGGACGTGCTCGATGCCGCTTTTGAGGTTTGCGGTATCGCACCCACCACGCGCGCCGAGACGCTCGATGTTGCCGACTTTGTCCGTCTGGCCCGGGAGCTAATCCATGACGCCTAATGCCGAACGCGTGACGTTTACCAAGAAAAAGAAGACGGTTGCTTGTCCCGTGCCCTTGGCGCCGCTTGCCGACACGCATGCACATCTGCTTTCGTTTTGGGGCAAGGATGTGCCCGAGACGCTCGTGCGCGCCAAAGCCGCGGGCGTCGACCTGTTGGTGACGATGTTCGACCCCATTGCTGACAAGCGCAGCGTGGCGGACTATAGCGACTGGCTGGTGCGCGAGATTCTTCCGATGCAGGATATCCCGCAGATCAAGTATCTTGCCGGCGTGCATCCGTATGGCGCGCCGGACTATACCGACGACGTTCATGCACAGGTCGTTGCGGCACTTGATGACCCCTTATGCGCCGGTATTGGCGAAATCGGCCTGGACTACCACATGGACTATGACGACGATATCGCGCCGGCACCCCATAACGTGCAGATTGATTGCATGGCGCGCCAGCTCGAGCTTGCCGTGCGCCGCAATGTGCCGGTGGAGCTGCACCTGCGTCACGAGGACTCGGATGGGGAGCGCACCTCGCACGTTGATGCGTACAACGTACTGCGCGAGGTGGGTGTGCCCCAGGCTGGTTGTGTGCTGCACTGTTTTGGCGAGGACCGCGCCACGATGGAGCGCTTTGTGGATTTGGGCTGCTATATCGCCTATGGCGGTGCGGCCACCTTTAAGCGCAACGACGATGTGCGCGAGGCATTTGCGGCAACTCCACTCGATCGAATTTTGTTCGAGACGGATTGCCCGTATATGGCTCCGGAGCCCATCCGCGGTCTTGAATGCGAGCCCGCAATGATCTCCATTACGGCAAACACGCTGGTCAACGACCGTGTCGATCGCACGGGTGAGGACGCCGAAACAATCGTGCAAGCCGCTTGGGAGAATGCCTGCAAACTTTTTCAAAAATAGTTCTTGCGTTCGTGGTGGCGCTCCGTTATTCTAATTCCTGCACGCGGGCGTGGCGGAATTGGCAGACGCGTACGGTTCAGGTCCGTATGGGGGCAACCCCATGAAGGTTCAAGTCCTTTCGCCCGCACCATTAAATGAAAGAGCTCCCAGCAATGGGAGCTTTTTTGTAATATGAGAAAGCCATTGTCAATAGGCATGTTCGTTCTGAAACCGGGCTTTTTCGTTTCCCGTCGGGAGAGCCCGCGCACGCTGCATGGCTTAGTCGACGCTTGCCTGGCAAGCTAATATCCGCGGGCTCTTGCGGGTGCGCTTCCGGCGGTCAGCCCGGTATGTCCGCGCACCCCACCGCATTTCGATTCTCCGTCCGGCGCTATCGTACGAATCCAGTCTTTTGTCGGGCGCGGCCCCGGGGCTGCCCATCAAAAAGGTCGTGAACTCGCGCCGGCGATGCGTCGAGGCGCGGGCCCTCCCGGCGGGAGTCGGTTGTCGCCGGCTGCTAGAGGACGGTCCCCTCGGACCTGCACCCGATCTCCCAGACCCAGCAGGCGAGCTCGCGCGCCACGGCGGCGTTGGCCTTGCACGCGCTCTTGCCCGCCGCGGCCAGCGCCTCGCGGCGGCGGTGGAGCCTGGCGGTGCAGTCGTCCGCCCTAGAGCGTATCGCCGGGGGCACGTCGGTGCCGGGGGCTGGGGCCTTGGGCCTCGGGGAGCACGTGGAGTAGTGCCATGCGGACTCTATGAGCGCCGTGCGCGCGAGCGCGTTGCCGGCCTTGGTTATCCCGCCGCGCCGCTCGGACTCGCCGCTCGAGTGCTCCGACGGGGTCAGCCCGCACCAGCTCGCGAAGGCCGGCGCCGAGCGGAACCTGCTGAAGGACCCGGCCTCCGCCGCGAGCCTGAAGGCCGTCAGGGTGT
>CABRZT010000017.1:0-39709 GCA_902475595.1 uncultured Collinsella sp.
GACTACCAAACACCTCGCCGCCGGCCGGGCCCCGTCGTCCAAAAATCACCCGTAAAGGCGCGTTTATCTAATTTAATCTATCCCTTAAGGAATGCTGCTCGTTGGCGTTGTCTGGGCATTGATGGCTACGTGGTTCAAGAGGCGGCAGTGCTGTTGCTTGAATTTTTGCAGTTAAAGAGGCTCGTTTCCCTAGGTTGGGGAAACGGGCCTCTTTTCTCTCTGGGCTCGTGGATTGGCGAAGACAATAACCGCTGGCAGCTATTTTGAGTTCCTGATGCGGCGTGTGGCTGTGGCGGTTATTCCGAGTCCTGCGGCGGCGATTCCTGCGAGTGCGGTTGCGCTCGGCGCTGTGTCGCCCGTGTTCGCGAGCTTGCCGGCGGTCGCATCTGTCTGTTTGCCGCTGCTTGTGTTCGCTTGCTTGGGGGAGCTTGGTAAGGCGTCTTTGCCGGTTGCAGGCGGTGTCGCCTCGGTGGGTTGCGCTGAGCTGGAGGGTTTTGTCGTCTCGACGGGTTTCGTTATCTCGGGAGAGGTGGTCTTGTCTGCCGCGGCTTTTGCCTCTTCGTATGCCTTGCAGGCGTCGTCATAGGCCGCTTGCGCCTTTTTCAAATCGTCGAGGAGCGCATCTCGCTTGGCTGTCTCTTCGTCGATGTGGGCTTTAGCTTCCTCTGCCTCACTTTCGAAATACTGAACCTGTTTTTCCTGGCTTTCGAGCCGGCGTTGGTAGCGGTGAAGATCATCTTCACAAGATTTTTCTCGCCTTTCTGCCGCCATGATCTCACTGCGCAACTGCTTAATATGCTCCTTAATAGCTGTGCTGGGCGCCTCGTCGCCGAGCTCCTTGAGTACCTTATCTAATTCTGCCTGAAGGCCGCTTGTCCGGTTGTGGGTCTCATCGTATTTGGCTTGGGCTGCATCGACGTTCGCTTGCATGGCGGGAAGGGGTTCCCTCCGTTTGGCGGCTTCCGTCACCACCATGTCGTGGATCTCTTGAAAACTGGCAATGTCATCATCGATTTCCGCAAGTTTTTCGGGACTTGCGGCGTCTTTTGCGGCCTCGAGGTTTTTGAGCGCTTCCTGCATGGCTGCATACGCTTTTTCTTTTGCGGCGGCCGCATCTTCCGTCTGCAAGGCAACTGCACCGGTGGGGGAACTGGTTTCTGCCGCGATCGCCGTTGCGGGGGCGATTCCCGCGACAAGTGCCGTGGAAAGGGCGATGCCCACAGTTGCTCGTTTTGCTCTTCTTGCGAGAATGTCGTTCATCTCGGCACCTCATTTCAAGGGTCGGCGACTAACTTGGTAGCACTAATGCAAGTATACCAAGTGGTCGACCCGACACTAGCTGGGTGTGCGTGTGCCTCTCCGCTTCTTTGGAAACCGAATCCCATTAGAAATGACGAGTTGTTTACGCTTCTTTTGGGTTCACCGTACTATCATGATTCGAATTGAGTGTGAATGATGATAGGGAGCGCCTATACATGATTGAGCTGCTCAGGCGTTTTGATGGTAAGTTTCGCCGGTATATGGTGATCGGCCCTGCATGCAAGCTGATCGAAGTGATCTTTGACCTGCTGACGCCGCTGGTGATTGCCCAGATGATCGATAAGGGCATTGGGGCGCACGACGTGAACGCCGTTATCCACTACGGTATGCTGCTTGCCGCCATGGCCGTGATCGGCATCTCGTTTACGCTCGTCTGCCAAAAGATGGCGGCGCTCACCTCGCAGGGCATGGGTACCGATATCCGCGGCGCGCTCTACGAGCACATCAACAAACTGAGCTATGCCGAACTCGACCGCTTTGGCACGCCGTCGCTTATCACCCGCATCACCAACGACGTCAACCAGGTGCAGCTCGCTGTGGCGCTGGGCGTACGCATGCTCATCCGCTGGCCCTTCTTGGCGGTGGGCTCTATGTGCGCGGCTCTTGCCATCGACCTTAAGCTCGGCATCATCTTTTTGATCTGCACGCCCGCTATCGGCCTGGTGTTTTGGTTTGTCATGGCGCGCTGTATCCCGTACTACAGGCAGCTGCAGGCAAAGCTCGACCGCATTGCGCTTATCTGCCGCGAGGGCCTTTCGGGCGCCCGCGTGGTCCGTGCCTTTGTGCGCGAGGACCACGAGCGCGAGCGCTTTGCCCAAGCTGCCGATGACCAGGCCAATACTGCCATCGCGGTGGGCAAGCTCTCGTCGGTTCTCAACCCCGTGACGTTTTTGGTGATGAACCTGGGTGTGTGCGCCATCCTGTGGGTGGGCGGCATTCAGGTCAACGTGGGCGAGCTCACGCAGGGCCAGGTCATGGCGTTTGTGAACTACATGACGCAGACCCTGACCTCCATCGTGTACGTCGCCAACCTGGTCGTGGTCTTTACCAAGGCGAGCGCCAGTGCGTCACGTATCAACGAGGTGCTCAATTGCGTGCCGAGCATCACCGACGAGAACAACGAACCGGTCGCACTGCCCGAGCCGGGCAATGTCGCTCCAGTCCCCGCGCTGAGCTTGAGCCATGCGAGCTTTTCGTTTGGCGCGGGCGCGGCAAATGCCGTGAGCGATGTGACCCTGGAATTGCCGATGGGCAAAACGCTCGGCATTATCGGTGGCACGGGTAGCGGCAAGTCCACACTCGTCTCGCTTATCCCGCGCCTGTACGATGCGAGCACCGGCAGCGTGAGCGTGATGGGTGCCGACGTGCGCACCTGGCCGCTCGACCAGCTGCGCCGTGTGGTCGCGACCGTTCCGCAGCGCGCGTCGCTGGTGAGCGGCACCATCCGCAGCAACTTGACCTGGCGCGATGAGGCGGCAACCGACGAGGAACTCTGGGCGGCGCTCGACATGGCGCAGGCGAGCGAGTTCGTGCGCAACAAGCCGCAGGGGCTCGATGCCCCGGTCGAGGCGGGCGGTAAGAACTTCAGCGGTGGCCAACGCCAGCGCCTGACCATCGCGCGCGCCCTGGTGGGCTCGCCTCAGATATTGATCATGGACGATTCCGCCTCGGCGCTCGACTTTAAGACCGACGCGGCGCTTCGCCATGCCATCCGCGAGCGCAGTGTGCGCGGTGCCGCCGAGGGCGGGCTGCCACTCACGACCGTCATCGTGAGCCAACGTGTCTCGACCGTTCGCGATGCCGACATGATCTGCGTACTCGACCACGGCTCGGTTGCGGGCCTGGGCACGTATGACGAGCTGTACGCGACCTGCCAGCTCTATCGCGAGATTTGTCAGTCGCAGCTGCGCCGCGAGGAGCTCGAGGGCCAGCAGGGGAGCACGACGCCCGCGTCCGCTCCGGCCGCCCCCGCATCCGTCTGCGCAAAGGAGGGATGCTAAATGAATCCGTACACTTCCTCCGGTTCGGTCGCCACGATGACGGCCAACGTGTCCGGTAACGATAACCTCAACGACCTGGGCGACGGTCCGCGCCAGCCCGGCGATCCCGAGCGCTATCCCGTGGGTGCGGTGACCCGCCGCTTGCTGGGCTACGTTCGTCCGCATCGCATTTCGTTTGTTGCGTCGTTTGTGAGCGCCGCCATCTCCGTGATTCTGCAGCTCTACACGCCCATCCTCATCGGCGAGGGCATCGACCTGATCGTTGCCGCCGGGCAGGTGGACTTTGACGCACTGCTGCCGCTCGTTACCAAGCTCGCGATTGTCGTCGTAGGTGCTGCGGCCTTCCAGTGGCTACAGGGCTACTGCGTCAACCGCCTGTCCTACGAGACGGTGCGCGACATGCGCGTGGAGGCGAGCGATAAGCTCAGCCGCATGCCGCTCAGCTTTATCGACAGCCATGCCCACGGCGACCTTATGAGCCGCGTGGTCAACGACGTCGATCAGGTGGGCGACGGTCTGCTGCAGGGCTTTACGCAGCTCTTCACCGGTGTTATCACCATCGTGGGCACGCTCGCGTTTATGCTCTCCATTAACCTGACCATGACGCTCGTGGTGGTACTCATCACGCCGCTTTCCATTTTTGCAGCTGGTGCTATTGCCAAGCTTTCCAACAAAAGCTTTACGGCACAGCAGCGTATTCAAGGGCAGCTCGGTGGTCATATCGAGGAGTACGTAGGCGAGCAAAAGCTTGTCGACGCCTTTGCCTATGGCCCTAACGCCCAGCAGCGCTTCGATGCCCTCAATGCCGAGCTCTACACCGCGGGCGAGCGCGCGCAGTTTATGGGTTCGCTCTCCAACCCCGGTACGCGCTTTATCAATAACATCATCTATGCCGTGGTCGCTGTGATCGGCTGCGTGGGCGTGATCACGGGCGTGCCCGCGGCGCTTACGGTGGGCGGCGTGCAGATCTTCCTGTCCTATGCCAACCAGTACACCAAGCCGTTCAACGAGGTCACCAACGTCGTTACGCAGATCCAGACCGCGTATGCCTCGGCGCGCCGCATGTTTGCGCTGCTCGATGCGCGCGAGCAGGAGCCCGACGCGCCAGATGCCGTGGAACTTGCCGCACCGCAGGGCGAGGTCGCCCTTGAGCATGTGGACTTTAGCTACGTGCCCGACCGCAAGCTGCTTCAGGACATCTGCATCGAGGCTAAGCCCGGCATGCGCTTTGCCCTGGTCGGTCCTACGGGCTGTGGCAAGACAACGCTCATCAATTTGCTGCTGCGTTTTTACGATATCGATGCCGGTCGCATTGCGGTCGATGGCCGTTCCTCACGCGACTACACGCGCTCGAGCTTGCGCCGTGCCTTTGGCATGGTGTTGCAGGACACTTGGCTGTTCGAGGGCACAGTGGCGGAAAACATCGCCTACGGCTGTCCCGACGCCACGCGCGAGCAGGTTATTGAAGCCGCCAAGCGCGCACACGCGCACAAGTTTATCGTGCAGCTGCCAGGCGGCTACGATACGGTTATCGGCAAGGACGGCGGTACGTTTAGCCAGGGCCAAAAGCAGCTGCTGTGCATCGCGCGCGTTATGCTCACCGACCCGGCTATCTTGCTGCTGGACGAGGCGACCTCGAGCATCGATACCCGCACCGAGCTGCAGGTGCAGGCGGCATTCGACGAGCTCATGGCCGGTCGCACAAGCTTTGTCGTGGCGCACCGCCTGTCGACGATCCGCAACGCCGACTGCATTCTGGTCATGCGCGACGGCCAGATTATCGAGCGCGGCACGCACGACGAGCTGCTAG
Source organism: uncultured Collinsella sp. (assembly GCA_902475595.1). Lineage (GTDB taxonomy): Bacteria > Actinomycetota > Coriobacteriia > Coriobacteriales > Coriobacteriaceae > Collinsella. Next base: position 5,131 of record CABRZT010000017.1, read on the forward strand.
CGGCAGGCGGCTTCTACGCCGAACTCTACCGCAGTCAGTTCGCCCAGTAAGCAAGCCCGTGGGGCAAATTAATCAATCGACAGACGGTGGTTTACATCTGTCACGTAAGTACTAAGATATTCATCTAATAAATTGCATTAGTGGCTTTAGTTTTGGGGGAAACGAGGCAACGTGACTATGACGTGCTCTTTGGTGGTTAACAGCAAGAGCGGTAATACCAGGATGGTTTCGGGCGCGATCAAGCGCGCTCTGCAGGCTGCGGGTGTTGATTTTGTCCATGCCGCGGCGTTGAGCGACGATGCGGATGCAGATCAGGTTGCGCTCGAGGCGCAGGGCGCCTGCGCGGCCGACACGGTGCTCGTCGGTTTTTGGTGCGACAAGGGCGCGTGCACGCCTTCGGTCGCGGCGTTGCTCTCCGCCTTGCACGGCAAGCGCGTCTTCCTGTTTGGCACCTGCGGCTTTGGGGCCGATCAGAGCTATTACCAGCAGATTATCGACCGCGTAACTTCCAATTTGGCTGGGGATGCCGAGCTTGCGGGCTGGGCGATGTGCCAGGGCAAGATGGGCCCCGCGGTCAAGCAGCGCTACGAGGCCATGCTCGAGCAAGATCCCAACAACGCGCGCTATAAGATGCTGCTCGACAACTGGGTTGCCGCAAAGGATCACCCCACCAAGGAAGATCTGGACAACATGGCTGCAGCCGCCAAAAAGGCCGTGCTGGGGGAGTAGCTCCCATCGCTGACGGCGGTCGGTCCATCTTTCTAAATGAAACGTCCTCCCGGGCGTCGGGGCACGAAGTTCCCTGCTCTACAGTCCTGCGCAAGACGAAGGCCACATTAAGTGGCCTTCTTTGCGTGCGGAACTCGCGATGAACTTCGTGCCCCGCCGTCCGGGAGGACGCCTCTTTATTGATGGGAGGCCTGATAGGTCGATGGTTCCGTGCCCGGATGCGTCCAAAGTGGGACTTTCCCAACGAGCCTCAACCGGAAAATACATCCCGGAATCCAGCTGAATAGTGGGACACACTTTCCCAATCGGGTCCCAAGCGGAAACTGCATCCCACTCCGGACGTGAATTCTGGGACATGCTTTCCGGATGCAAAAAAGGCCACAAGACGTGGCCTTCGACTTATATATGTTCAGCAGATGCCCCCATGACAAGCCGCGCTTCAACACCGAGGCGTCTGCCCGGCGACGCGGAACGTAAGGTTCATCGCGAGTTCCGCACGAGCCGGAGAGCACTTAATGTGCTCTCCGTGCGAGCAGGACTGTCCGAGCAGGGAACCTTACGTTCCGCGCCGCCGGGCAGACGAACCAGTTAAGACGTGTCGTTACTTGATCTTGGTCGTACCCGGTGCCAGGTTGGGGTCGGTTTCGTTGGCCTCGGTCTGGAAGTGCTCGGTGTACACGTTCTTGCCGTCGCGGAACATCTCGTAGTATTGCATCTTGGCGTAATCCTCGCGCGCCTTGGTTGCGGCAGCGGCAGCGGCGTCGTCACCGGTGACGTTGGAGGAGAGTGCCCAACGCAGGCTGGCGTCCTCGTAGCCCACGGAGTTGATGGCGGGCAGCGACTCGCGCAGCGTCATGTGCGCCTTCTGATAGTCGGAAAGCGGGGCACCGATCAGCTGCATCAGCTGGGTGGACAGGTAGTTGGTGGACAGGTCGTCGACCTCGCTCGTCTGGCCGCAGCCGGCAACGTCGTAGTTAGCCCAAATGATGTAGTCGGTCTGCCACAAGCGCTCCTGGTGGGTGGCGTCGTCCTCGCCGGTAAACCACTTATCGTTGAACTTGGACGGGAAGAACGGCTGGTGATCGCCCCAGAACACCACGACCACCTTGCGGTCGAGCTTACTCAAGGCGTTGAGGAAGTAGCGCAGCGCCTGATCGGACTGCTCAATGCACGAGACATACTCATCGACATCGGAGAGCGTGCCGTCCTCGACGGTCTTAGCGTCCAGGTCGGTCGTGTCGATGTTCAGGTGCATTTGCTTGTCGGCCGGCAGCAGGCCCGTGTCGTAGCCCGAGTGGTTCTGCATGGTCACGTCGAAGATAAACTGCGGATCGGCGTTCTGGTCGAGCAGCTCAAGAATCTTGTCGTAGGTCGCCTGGTCAGTCACCATGCCGCGCAGGGTATCGGCACCCTGGAAATCGTTGATGGACAGGAACCGGTCAAAGCCAAAATCCTTGTAGACGTTCTCGCGGTTCCAGTTGGTGGCGTGGTTGGGGTGCATGGCCGTGGTGGAATATCCGAGCGACTTGAACTGCTCTGCCAGGTTCCCGGTCGTTTCCATGTTGTAGATGGTGTAGGGGTACACGCCCGAGCCCAGGTTGGCCATGGAGTTGCCGGTCATAAACTCAAACTCGGTATTGGCGGTGCCGCCGCCGTAGGCGCTCACGTAGAGCTTGCCGCGGCTGAGGCAGTTGGACAGGTTCTTAAAGTACTGCGGGCCCTCGTAGCCGGCGCGCATGTTCTGGTAGATCGAAAGATCCGAGAAGGTCTCGTTCATGATGGCGATGACCGTGGGCTTCTCGCTGTCGAACTGCTCCTTTGCGGCGGCGCGCTCGTCGCTCTTGGCCGCGTCGGACTTGTCGTAGGCCTTGGCGTACTTTTTGAGCGTGGCCTTGGCATCGTCGACGGAGTAGTCGGCGGGTTTGGGCGGCTTGATGGACTGCGCCGCACTAATAAAAGCAGGCAGGTAGCCCTCGCGCCAGTAGCTCTCGAGCGGGCGCCAGGTGTAGACGGTGATGCCGAGGGTGTTGTAGTAGTCGATGAGCGTGACGTGTGCGGTTACACCGCCCAGGCACAGCACGGCGACGAGCAGGTTGGTGAGCAGGATGCGCTTGGCGTTGGCGGCACCCTTCTGGCGATGCGGTGCCACCAGGCCGGCGTACTCGCACAGCAGCATGGCGATGGCGGTAAAGCCCATGGACAGCACGCAGAACAGTGAGATCGAGAAGGTGTAGCCGGTGCCGGCGACCGCGGCGGCGGTGGAGATGGCCGAAAGGTCGCCCGGCTGGATGGGCATGGATTTAAACGTGATGACGAAGAACTCGGCAATGCCCAGGACAAAGAGGGCAAAGGCCAGGACCGCGGGAGCTGCGCCGTGGCGCTGGAACAGGAAGAACAGGCCGACCATGAGCGTGGTGATGATGGCCCACTCGAGCAGGATGCACAGGGGGTAGACCCAGGTAAAGTCGTGGTTGGACGAGACCTCCATGCCCAGCAGCGCAAAGACGCCGGCGAGCAGCAGGCACAGGACGGCGGCGACGAGCGGTTTACCCACAAAGGTTCCGCGCAGGCGGGCGAGCTTGCCGGTGGGGGCGGGAGCGTCGGGCCCGGCGAACGCAAAGACGCGCGGGGCGATGCGGTCGCGGGCGATACTGGCCCAGGCACAGCCGGTGAGGATGGCATTGGTCAGGATGAGCATCACAAAGGCGAGCGGCTCGTTTTGCGCGACGAGGCCAATAGCGCCCCAGACGGTCAAAAAGAGCTGGAACAGGCCGAAGGCGACGCTCCAGGCGAAGGCGCCCTTGGTGACGGTGCCCGACTGAGCGCGAATGGCCTTGGCCTCGCGCAAAACAAGGTAGACGGTCGCCGCAAGACCGACGAGCGAGATGGCGGCAGCGAACATGCTGAGACTCCTCACAAACTTAAAACCTACGAAAGCGGGGGTTTACCCGATTGTTACCTAAATATGCGCTGCATTTGCGGGCTGCGCACAACAACCAGCCATATTAACGCGCATGTGCGGCGGTGTGGCGCAATGTAGTGGCGACCTGCGCGATAATGGACGGGAATTACACGGAAACGTAAAGGCTTCTAAAAGAATTGGCGAGGATAGAGCTATGGGCGAGCAGGTTTGTATGACGGGCGCCGAGTACTGCGACGGAGCTGCGGGCGTGGATACGAACGGTTATCCGGTCGAGACTACGGGCAATGCGGTGCTGGACATCTTGGAGCATCGCTCGTCCACGCGTGCCTTTGCGCGTGATGACGACGACCGTCCCGTGGCGGTGACCGACGAGCAGCGCGCAGCGATTTTGCATGCGGCGAGTCGCGCGCCGTCGGCGGGCGCCATGATGATGTATTCCATCGTGAGCATTCGCGAGCAGGCTACGCTGGACCGTCTGGCCGACCTGTGCGACCACCAACCCATGATTGCCAAGGCGCCCTGGGCACTCATATTTGTGGTCGATTATGCCAAGTGGATCGATCTGTTTGAGCACGTGGGCTGCTTTGAGCCCGAGTTTGTCGAGCGCACGGGCAAGGCGCCCCGCCGCGCGCCGGGTTTGGGCGACTTTGCCATCGCGGCCCAGGACGCCGTGATCGCCGCGCAAAACGCCGTGGTTGCCGCTGAGGCCCTGGGGCTGGGGAGCTGCTACATCGGCGATATCGTCGAGAACGCCGAGGAAGTCGCCGAGCTGCTGCACTTGCCGCCCTATACCATGCCGCTGTCGATGCTCATCATCGGCACGCCCCGTAAGGAGCGTCCGGCAATCGCGCATCCCGTGGTGAACCTGGTGCATGAGGAGCACTACTGCCGTGCGGATGCCGCGACCATGGACGCACAGGTGGCCGAGATGGACGCGATGTTCCGTCCGCATGCCCGCGAGGTGGGGGAGCGCGTCGTGGATATCTACACTCGCAAGCACACGAGCCCCTTTATGGCCGAGATGAGCCGCTCCATGGAGTGGTGGTTCAAAAACTGGCTTGGAAAATGACGAATGTGACAAGGGGACAGTCCCTTTGTCACATTCCATATCGTCGCGGTGGCCTAAAGGCCGTATAAATGTTTATCTAGCTGGGAAAACAGTACCATTCAAACATAGGCCGATTACCTATAATTCCTTCGAACATTAAAGTTGGGAGGAAACCGGCTTATGGAACAGAAGGCCAAGGAGGCAGCCTCGCACGCTGCGATTCCTGTGAGCATCTCGGCGATGCTCGTCACGCTGGGCGTGGTGTACGGCGATATCGGCACCAGCCCTATGTATGTAACCAAGGCGCTCGTTGCCGGCAACGGCGGCATCGGAAGCGTGACGGAGGAGTTCGTGCTTGGCGCGCTCTCCCTTGTCGTGTGGACGGTCACGCTGCTGACCACCATCAAGTATGTGCTCATCTCGCTGCGCGCCGATAACCATGGTGAGGGCGGCATCTTTGCCCTGTACAGCCTGGTCAAGCGCTGTGGCAAGTGGCTTATCATCCCCGCCATGCTGGGTGGCGCCGCGCTGCTCGCCGACGGCATCCTGACGCCGGCCGTTACCGTTACCACGGCCATCGAGGGCCTGCGCACCATCCCGGCGGTCCATGCCGTGCTGGGCGATGACCAGGGCCGCGTCGTCGCCATTACGCTCGCCATCATCATCGCGCTCTTTTTGGTGCAACGCATCGGTACGGCCAAGATCGGTCACGCCTTTGGCCCCATCATGACGCTGTGGTTCCTGTTCCTGGGCGGCACGGGTCTGTTTTTTGTCTTCCAGCACCCCGCCGTGCTGCTGTGCCTCAACCCGGTGCGCGGCATCGCCTTTTTGCTGAGCCCCAACAACCACGCGGGTATCATGATTCTGGGCAGCTGCTTCCTCGCCACCACCGGTGCCGAGGCGCTCTACTCCGACATGGGCCACGTCGGCCGCGGCAACATCTACGCCACCTGGCCGTTCGTTAAGTGCTGCCTGCTGCTTTCTTATATGGGCCAGGGCGCTTGGCTTATGAACAACGCTGCCAACCCCGAGCTCATGGGCATTGCCGACCTCAACCCGTTCTACCAGATGCTCGCCCCGGGCCTGCGTCCCTTTGCCGTAGGCCTTTCCACCGTTGCGGCCATCATTGCCTCGCAGGCGCTCATCACCGGCGCATTCTCGCTGGTGTCCGAGGCCAGCCGTCTGGACCTCATGCCGCACATGCAGGTCTTCTACCCTGCCGAGACCAAGGGCCAGCTCTACATCCCCATGGTCAACAACGTCATGCTCGTGGGCTGCGTCATCGTGGTGCTGCTGTTCCAGAACTCGGCGCATATGGAAGCCGCGTACGGCCTTGCCATTACGCTGACTATGATGTGCACCACGCTGCTGCTCTTCTTCTACCTGCACGAGGAGCGCAAGCTCAAGGTTGCTCCGTGGATCTTCGCGGCCTTCTTCCTTTTGCTCGAAGGCTTCTTCTTCGTGAGCTCGCTCACCAAGTTCTTCCACGGCGGCTATTTCACCATCCTCATGGCTGCACTCATCATGGGCATTATGGTGTGCTGGTACAACGGCACGGCGGTCGAGCAGCGCCAGTTTACGCTGCTGCCGCTGCGCAGCTACCTGCCGCAGCTCAAGCGCCTGCGCGACGACGACCGTTACGAGCGCATGAGTGACAACGTCGTGTACCTGACCAAGGACACCCATACCGACTACATCGACCGCGATATCGTCTATTCGATCTTGGACAAGCATCCCAAGCGTGCCCGCGCCTGGTGGTTTGTGAATGTCGAGACCATGGACGAACCGCATACCTTTGCCTATTCGGTCGAGACGTTCGGCACCGACTACGTGTTCCGTGTGCATCTGTACCTGGGCTACAAGATCAACCAGCGCGTCAATGCCTACCTGCGTCAGGTTGTTCAGGACCTGGCTGCCACCGGCGAGCTGCCGCCGCAGACGCATGACTACTCGGTCTACAAGGATCCGGGTAACATCGGCACGTTCAAGTTCGTCCTGATTCGTAAGCTTCTGGCGCCTGAAAGCGATGTGGAGCCGAGCGAGCGTACGGCCATCACGCTCAAGTACATCATTCGCCGCGCCGCCGGCACGCCCGCGCGTTGGTACGGCCTGGAGAACTCCAACGTGAGCTTTGAGTACGTGCCGCTGTTCACCAAGTTCAAGGCCGTGAACAAGATGCAACGCCTGGCTCCCAACGAGCGGCCGTAGACGTCGGCGGCTACACGGAGTTGGTTTTTGATGGATAAGCATGAGGCCGGGGAGGTAAACATGGATACAAAGGCGCTCGATGGCCGTGAGGCGGTGGTCGAAATGGTGCGTGAGGCGCGCGTCGACGCCGCCGAAGATCGGTTCTTTACGAATCGTGCCAACATGGACATGGCCGACCGCGTGATCTCGATCGTGGCACTGGTATTTGGAGCGGTGTGCGTGTGTGCCCTGCTCGCGCACGTGCTGTTTGTCTAGCGACCGCCGGTTGCAAAGGCTATACACTTGGAACCACCACAAGGGAAACCACCACAAAGGTGCCTGTCCCTTTGTGGTGGTTTTTGTTTTCGAGAGAGGGGCGGGGCGCTGATGGACGTCCGTACGGACGGCGATATTGCCGATAGCTTTTGGTGGCGGCGCACAACGCTGACGCGCCGCACTCCTCTGTATGACGCCTGCGTATCGGTGGGGCTGCTGGTCGCGGCGACGATTGTGGGCGCGCTACTCGACCATCCGGGTCTCGCGCCGAGCATCATGATCGTCTATGTGTTTGCCGTTCAGCTGTGCGCATTCTTTACCTGGAGTCGCCTGTATTGCTTGCTGAGCTCGGCTGCCGCCGTGGCGCTCTACAACTTCTTGTTTGTCGACCCGCGCTACTCGCTGTCGCTTATCGACCGCGGCTATCCCGGCATGTTCTTCATCATGTTCGTGGTCTCGCTTGTGTCGAGTTCGATTGCGTTGGCCCTGCGCCGCGCCTTGGCACAGGCTGCCGCCAGCGACCGCCGCACGCATATGGTGCTCGAGACCAACCGCATGCTGCAGCGGTGCGCCGATCAGCATCAGATCGTTCACGCCATGGCCACGCAGCTGGCGCGTCTTTCGGGCTGCCCTGTCGTGTGGTACAGCGCCGACGCCGAGGGCGATGACCTGCTGCCGCGCGCGACTTACACGGCCGTGGGCGATGCCGCACCGGTGCACGAACTGGCGCCGCAGATGCCGCCTCGGCTCTCGGCGTCCGCCTATGTGGGAACGCCGCTCGACGCCACGTTTGGCGGCTCGGCGTTTTATGGCATCTACCTGACGGTTCGCACAGGCGACGGCTTCGCGCGCTCGGGCGACCCCGCCTCGGTGGTGGGCGTGCTGGCTATCGTTGCCGAGCCCGACGTGCTGACGCATGAGGAGCGGACGCTTGCCGATGCCATCGTGAGCGAAGGCGAGCTGGCGCTCGACCGCGCCCGCGCCATGGAGGCCCGCGAGGAAGCGGCGGTGCTCGCCAAAAACGAACAGCTGCGCGCCAACCTGCTGCGCTCCATCTCGCATGATCTGCGCACGCCGCTTACCAGTATTTCGGGTAATGCCGACGTGCTGCTCGATCAGGGCTCGACCGGCACCGCGGTGCTCGATGCCCAGACGCGCCGCGGCCTGCTTCTATCCATTCGCTCGGATGCGCTGTGGCTCAACGCCACCGTCGAGAATCTGCTCGCCATCACCAAGCTCGAGGGTGGCGGTATGCGCCTGTCGACCACGCTCGAGCTCATGGACGATATCGTCGAGGAGGCGCTGCGCCACGTGAACCCTGCCGTGCGCGAGCACGACCTTAAGGTGGTGGCGTGCGATGAGCCGGCGCTCGTCAACGTCGATGCGCGCCTGATGGTGCAGCTGGTGGTCAATCTGGTGAACAACGCCATCACCTATACGCCCGCGGGCTCGCATATCATGATTTCGATTAGCGTCGACGATGGACGCGTGGCGTGCTCGGTGGCCGATGACGGCCCGGGCATCGCACCCGAGGATCGCGAGCGGATCTTTGAGTCGTTCTATACCGCCAACCACGGTTTGGCCGACAGCCACCGCAGCGTGGGCTTGGGTCTTTCGCTCTGCCGCTCCATTGCGCTGGCACATGGCGGTAGCATAGAGGTTGCCGCGGCGGACCCGCACGGTTCGGTCTTTACGATTGAACTTCCCGCCGCCGACGTTTCGTTTGATAAGGAGTAGCGCCGTGCCGAACTCTGCCGTAAAACCGCTCATCTTGGTCGTTGAGGACGACCCCGCCGTTCGCAATCTTATCGTTGCCGCGCTCGAGGCGCACGGCTTGCGCCATATGGCTGTGGAGACCGCCCATGCCGCCATCGCCGCCGCCTCATCGCAGGCACCGAGCATCGTGCTGCTCGATCTGGGCCTGCCCGATATGGACGGCGTCAAGGTGGTGGAGTCGGTGCGCGCATGGTCAGGCATGCCGATCATCGTGGTCTCGGCGCGCAGCGAAGATGCGGACAAAATCCGCGCGCTCGATGCCGGTGCCGACGACTATCTGACCAAGCCGTTTTCGGTCGAGGAACTGCTCGCGCGCATTCGCACGACGCTCAGGCGCCTTTCGTATGCGCAAACGGGCGGCGTTGTCTCCGAGGGCTCGTTCGATACCGGTGAGCTGCATATCGATTTTGATGCCGGCATTGCCACGATGGATGGCGAGGAGTTGCACCTGACGCCGATTGAGTACAAGCTCCTGTGCCTGCTGGCGCATAACGCCGACAAGGTACTGACGCACCAGTTTATCCTGCACGAGATTTGGGGCACGGCAACTAAGAGCGACCTGGCGAGCCTGCGCGTCTTTATGGGTACGCTGCGTAAGAAGATCGAGTCCGACCCCGCGCATCCGCGCTATATACAAACGCACGTGGGTATCGGCTATCGCCTGGTCACCCAAGGGTAGGACGGCGCCCGCCATCCCACTATGAGTTGCGGTGAAATACGGTCTAAATTTGCCTAATTCCAGGCAAAACAGTCCGTATTCCACCGCAACTTTGTTATTTGCCCTTGGGCTTGCTGGCGTAGAACTTCTTCTTTTTGGACTTGCCGGCGGGGGAGGGCTTGCCAGCAAAGTTGGACTTGCCGTTGCCGGTCTGCACGTGCGCGGGCACTGCCGCGCGAGGCTTACGGGCCTCGGGGTTACGCAGCTCCTCGACGCGCTCGGCAATTTCCTCGGCGCTAAAGCCGACCTCGGCCATGGCGTCCTCGATGGGCAGGCGGCGCACGATATAGCAGTGGTGCACCTTCTGGTTGCGCGCGAAGTCCTCGGGGATGGTCTGTGCCGTAATGTCCTCCAGCACCACGCCCGCGCGCGCGAGCTTGCGCGTCTCGGGGCGGAAGCCGCGCAGGTTGCAGCTAAAGATGGCGTGGCCGCCCTGTGCGAGCAGGCGCGATACGCCGGCCAAAAGCTCAACATGGTCGCGCTGGACATCCCAGGTGCGGCGGCCCATCTTGGACGAGTTCGAAAACGTGGGCGGGTCGACAAAGATCAGGTCCCAGCGGTTGCGCGTCTGGCGCTGGTCGCGAATCCAGGCGAGCACGTCGTCGCGCACAAAATGATGCTGCGGACCAACAAAGCCGTTCTGGCGCATATTGCGCTCGGCCCAGTCCAGGTAGGTGTTGGAAAGGTCGACCGTCACGGTCTCCTCGACGCCGCCATCGGCCGCGTAGCAGGTGGCAGTGCCAGTGTAGGCAAACAGGTTGAGGAAGCGGCGCGCCTGCTTGGCGTGCTCGCGCACTAGGTTGCGGGTGACGCGGTGATCCAGGAAGATGCCCACATCCAGATAGTCGTCAAAGTTGACGGCAAAGGTAAGGCCGCCCTCTTCGATGAGTGGCAGACGACGGCGTGCGATATTGGCGCGCTCGCCCGAGCCGCCCTTGCCGGCGCCCTGCTTGCCGTACTGCGAGCCGCCGCGCGAACGCATGCGGGCCTTGGCGTGCACATGCTCGGCCGGAACATCAAGGATGCGCGGCGCGATGGCCAGAATGTCGAGCATGCGGGCCTGGGCTAGCGCGGGGTCGATGGTCTTGGGCGCGGCGTATTCGGCGATGACGAGCCAGCGGCCCGGCGTCTGCGGGCAACCCTCGTACAGGTCGATGGCGGCGGAGTAGTCGGGCAGGTCGGCATCGTAGACGCGGTAGCAGCTTACGCCCTCGCGCTTGGCCCACTTGCGGCGCAGGCGCGCGTTCTTGCGCAGGCGGTTGGCGAACTGCTCGGACCCGGGGATGAGCACGGGCAGCGGCTTGCCGTCGCCCAAGTCGAGCGTGGCGGCAGGTTCGGGCATGGAGGAAGCGGCGGCTTCGTCTTCGACGTCCGTGGACTGTTCCTCGGCGTTTATGCTGGTCGCAGCCTCGAATGCCGCGGCGGCGTGGTCGAGCGAGTGCCAAACCTCAAGAGCCGCCTCCTCGTTATTGGGCATGACGGCGATGGAGCGCGCGGGCTCGGCATGGAGCGCGCGGGCCATAAGGCCATCGCGGGTGAGCGCAGCGACCGGCGCCGCGGAAAGCTCGGGCGCGCGGCGCAGCTCGCCGACCAGCGTCATGGCGTCGTGCATGAGCGAAAGCGGGGTCTCGGTGGTGTCTGCGACCACGGCGGCACCGGCGACGGCGCCCGCATGGTCCAGCACGGTGGCGGGCTTGGCGGCGCAAAAGTCGACAAAACGCTTGTAGCCAGCGCTCTTGACCATGCGCTCGGCGGTCTTGCGAGCGGCGGGGTCGATGTCTGCGGCCACGATGCGCGCCTGGCGTTCGCGCGCTGCCGCCTCGCGCTCGCGCGCCTCGGCAAGCAGCTGCTCCCACAGAGCGGCGTCGTGCAGCTGCCAGCCCTCAAAGCCCCAGCGCTCGCGTGCGGCGCCCGGGGCGCGGTCGGTCAGAATGTTCACGGCTTCCAGCAGCAGGCCGCCGCCGGCGCACGAGGCATCGATCAGCGTGGGAAGGGCTTCATTTTCGTAATCGTCGGCCGTCAGCTCGCGCTCGCATAGCGCGGTCCAGCCGACCTGCGCCAGCACCAGGGCGGCGTAGTCGGGGCGCAGCACGTGCGCGCCCTCGCCGGCGCGGGTCGCTGCGGGCGGCAGGCGTTTGAACAGCGGGTCGCCCGAAAGGTCTAGGCTTATGCTCGCGCGGCGCTGGCGCAGCGAAAGCAGTAGGTGAACATCGGGGTCGGCGGCATCGACATCGGCGCGACGGCCCGTGGTCTCGGCCAGGCGGTCGCACAGCGCGTCTTTGGCGCGCAGGGCCGAGAAACGCGTGTTGCGCAGCTGCTCGGTCACGCCGCGGGCGGTGATGGCAATGGTGGCGCCGGGGCGGACGATGTTCTCCCAGGCGATGTCGTAAACGCTATCGTACAGCTCGTCGGCGTCCTGCGCCTCAAAGCGCCCGAGCACCGCAAACACGCGGCTCGCCAGACGCGACCACAGACAGGCGCGGTAGCCTTCTTCGAGCTCGCCCTCAAACGTGGCGCGGCTCTTCAGCCGGCGAACATGCGAAAGCCCGAGGCGTTTAAGCTCATCGGCGAGTGCGGACTCAAAGCCCTCGGGGCAGCTTGCGTAAAATTCCATGGGTGACCTCTCTGGTTGCGTCGCTCCATTATATGATGGATGCTTCGTTTACTCTCGCCCCCGAAAGGAACCCATATGATTGATGCGTGCCCCGATTCTGCCGTGCTCTTTTTTGACGTGGACGGCACGCTGACGTCGTTCGATCCCGACAACATGACCGACAAGGACTTTTCGGCGGTTCGCCCCTCGCAGGCGGTGATCGAGGCGTTTCATCGTCTGCGCGACGCAGGGCACAAGGCGTTTATCTGCACGGGTCGTCCCTTGTGGCTGATTGCTGATGGCCTGCGTGCTTTGGAGCCTGCGGGTGTCGTTGCCATGGCGGGAGCGACACTCGAGGTCGAGGGCCGCGTGGTACACGAGGACTGCTTTGACGAGGACATTGTCGAGGAGCTTGCACGCCGTATGGCCGCGGCAGGGATTGAGGCCTTTTTCGAGACCAACGTGGCTACTTTTGCCTTGGAACCCGCGGGCGTTGAGCAGTCGTCTCTGATCGGCACTTCTGTGGTGCACAGCGCCGAGGAAATGCGCGTCGACGGCAGTCTGCGCGTGGGCAAGGTATGCCTCAATGTGCCCAGTTTGGCTCGCGTAGCCAACGATGATGGCTTTATCGATCGCGAGTTTGAGCTGTGCAACACCGGTGGCCAGAATCGCGAGCTGAGCCCCAAGGGCATCGACAAGGGCGTGGGCGTGGCGCGAGCGCTGGAATACCTGGGTCGCACCGGCAACGCGCGCACCTTTGGCTTTGGTGATTCCGGCAACGACCTGGGCATGCTCGCTGCGGTCGAGACGGCTGTCGCCATGGGCAACGCCATGCCTGAGGTCAAGGCGGTCGCCGACTACGTGACCGACGATGTCGCACACGACGGCACCGTCACAGCGATGCAGCATTTCGGCCTCATCTAATGAATCCCGCGTTCTGACGTTTGCTCAAACTGCGACTCTTCGCTTTTGCATGCTCAATCGATTTATCAATCCAAACACTGAGGTGTTTATACCGTTCGCCGAGAAGATAAAAAACCGCAGCTCACGCCTTGATAAACGTAGGTAAAGTGTTTAGCAGTTTAACGCCCATGTGCAAGCGAAAGGAATCAGGCAGATGGCAATCAAGGTGTTCGCTGACGGTGCAAACCTCGAGGGCATGCTCGACATGTACGAGAACGGCAACGTTCAGGGTTTCACGACCAACCCGTCCCTTATGAAGAGGGGCGGCGTGACGGATTACCGCGCGTTTGCCAAAGAGGTCTTGACCCACATCACCGATGTGTCCGTCTCGTTTGAGGTCTTTGCCGACGACGTCGAGACCATGGAGGTCGAGGCGCGCGAGATCGCTACCTGGGCCGAGAACGTCTACGTCAAGATTCCGTGCGTGACCACCAAGGGCGAGTCCACCGCCGAGCTGGTGCGCAAGCTTTCGGCCGACGGCATCAAGGTCAACGTCACCACCATCTTTACGCCTAAGCAGGTTGACGAGATGGTCGAGGCCGTTGACACCGAGACGCCGTCCATCATCTCGCTCTTTGCCGGCCGCATCGCCGACACCGGCGTCGACCCCATTCCGTTTATGACGGAGTCGGTCAAGAAGGCCGCCATCAAGCCCAACTGCGAGGTCCTGTGGGCGTCCACGCGCGAGCTCATCAACATCTACCAGGCCGAAGCCTGCGGTTGTCAGATCATCACGGTGCCTAACAGCATCCTGGCCAAGCGCAAGAACATCGGCCGCGACCCGTACGAGGTCTCGCTCGACACCGTGCGCGGCTTTGCCAAGGATATCGCCGCTTTGGGTTTCCATATTCTGCCGTAACGCGAACACTGGCTGCGCCGCGGGTTGTTCGCCCCGGCCTTTCCTTTCCCTATCGCTCACGCGCTTTGCGAGGGTCGCGCTAGGGAAAGGGAAGGCCGGGGCTGCCGGCACGAGCTTGCCAGCAAGTTGGCGCTTGGCTTCCATATCCTGCCGTGGGCAAAGGTACCCCCGCCTGCGCCGTGCAAAATTGAGAGTATTCAGCAACGTAAAGGTCTTTATCAGTTAACCGAAGCATGGAACGGCCCCCGTTTTGGCTCTGACGACGCTAAAACGGGGGCTGTTTTTTGCTTTTTCGTCTCTGAGGGGCATCCGGAACGGTGGAATTTGCAGAATACTCGCGATTTTGCACATCGCTACAGGGGGTACCTTTGCTTTGGCGGTTTACTTGCCCTGTACCATGGTGAGGGAGATCTTTTTGCGGTCGCGATCGACCTTCTCGACCCACACCTTGACCGTGTCACCGACGCGCACCACGTCGCTCGGGTGCTTGACAAAGCGGTTGGCCAGCTTGGAGATATGTACGAGGCCGTCCTGGTGCACGCCCACGTCGACGAAGGCGCCAAAGTCCACAACGTTGCGCACCGTGCCCTTGAGTTCCATGCCGGGTTCCAGGTCGTCGATGGAAAGCGCCGAGCGGCTAAAGACCACCTCGGGCGCGTCGTCGCGCGGGTCGCGGCCGGGCTTCTTGAGCTCGTTGACGATGTCGATGAGCGTGAGGGTGCCGCAGTTCAGATCGCTAGCCAGCGCCGAGATGCTGCCCAGGCGGCGCTCGATGTCGGGCACGCCGCCGCGGCTGAGCTCGCTTGTTTTAACGCCGGCGCGTTCTAGGACGGCCGTGGCCACCTCGTAGCTTTCGGGGTGGACGCTCGTCGCGTCGAGCGGGTTCTTACCGCCGCTAATGCGCAGGAAACCCGCAGCGTTGAGATATGCCTTGGGTCCCAGCTTGGGGACCTTCTTAAGCTGGCGGCGATCGGTAAAGGCGCCGTTTTCCTCGCGGTAGGCCACGATGTTTTTGGCCACGCTCGGCGTGATGCCCGATACGTATCCCAGCAGGCTTGCGCTCGCGGTATTCACGTCGACGCCCACGCGGTTGACGACGTCCTCCACCACGTGGCCCAGAGTGCGCGAGAGCTCGGCCTGGTCAAGGTCGTGCTGGTACTGGCCCACGCCGATAGACTGGGGCGGAATCTTGACGAGCTCTGCCAGCGGGTCTTGCAGGCGACGGCCCAGGCTCATGGCGCCACGCACGGTGACGTCCAGGTCGGGATATTCCTGGCTGGCGAGCTCGGAGGCGGAGTACACCGACGCGCCGGCTTCGTTAACGATGGTGTATCGCAGCCCAGGCGCCTGCTCGGCAATGAACTCCGAGACGACTTCCTCGGTCTCGCGGCTGGCGGTGCCGTTGCCGATGACGATGGTGTTGACGCTGTCCTTTTTGACGAGGCGGGCGAGCTCGCGCTTGGTGCCGGCGACGTCGTGGCGCGGCTTGGTGGGGTAGACCACGCCGTGGTCGAGCAGCTTGCCGGTCTCGTCCATGACGGCGACCTTGCAGCCGGTGCGGTAGCCCGGATCGAGCGCGAGCACGCGGGCGCCGCGCACGGGGCGTGCCGAGAGCAGGCCCTCGAGATTCTTGGCAAAGACATTGATGGCCTCGGTCTGCGCACGGACGGTGAGTTTGGCGCGGGCCTCGCGCTCCAGCGAGGGGGCCATGAGGCGCTTGTAGCCGTCGGCGATGGCGGCGTCAAAGACGGGCGCGAAGACGCCCTGGCGTCGGGGCCAACGGCTGCCGAGGCGTGCCGTGGCGGCGGCGCCGTCGACGTTCACGCGCACGCGGAGCTTGCCCTCGCGCTCACCGCGGTCGATAGCCAGCACGCGGTGGTTGGGTATACGGCGCAGCGGCTCATCATAGCTGTAGTACGGCTCGTAGGGGGTCTTCTCGGTGGGGTCGGTGGCCTCGACGACGATGTCTGCGGTGTTTTGCGTAAAGGCACGCAGGTCGGCGACGTTCTCGGGGTCCTCGGCCACCGTCTCGGCCACGATGTCCGCCGCGCCGGCGAGCGCCTTCTCGGGCGTGTCGAAGCCGGCTTCCTCGTTGACGTATGCCGCGGCGGCGTCGAGCGCGCTGCCCTTGGCCGAGGCCTGCATGATGACCATGTTGGCAAGTGGCTCCAGGCCTGCCTCGCGGGCCTTCTGTGCGCGGGTCATGCGCTTTTTGCGGTAGGGCTTGTAGAGGTCCTCGACACGCTGGAGCTGCGTGGCCTCGCGAATTTGCTGTTCGAGTTCGGGCGTAAGTTTGCCCTGGGCGTCGATGAGCAGAATGACGTCCTCTTTGCGCTGTTCAAGATTGCGCAGGTAGGACAGGCGCTCGTCGAGTGCGCGCAGGGCGACGTCGTCCATTCCGCCTGTGGCTTCCTTGCGGTAGCGCGAGATAAAGGGGATGGTGTTTCCCTCGTCGATGAGCTTGACGGCTGCCTCGATGTTGGCGGCCTTAAGGTTGAGCTCGTGGGCGAGCTGGGCGATAAGATCCATGGGACTCCTTGCGTTTAAGGTGCGTTTGCAGCACAGGGCTACCAAGGATACCACCCGTTTCAAAAGACTGTTTTGGGCCCGCGCCACGAAAACGACCTATCTACTACGTTTGAACCGTATGGGTCGACCATCCCCCGGTTTTCCGAGAATGCGCAAGCCGTCTACCTGCGCTTTTGATTTTAGGAAATTCGGCATGGTTGAGGGCGATCGGCTAAACGTAGTAGATAGGCGCGTTTCGTGGCGAACGAATCAAGCCGAGGTGCAAAATAGCCCCCCGCTCCAGAAAAATCGTCGGCAAGGTAGCAAAATGCCCCGCGGGCAGGAGGCTGCTCGCGGGGCAAAGAAGAGGGGCTTGTTGGTGACGGACCGAAGGGTTCGGCATGGGGCTTCTGCCGCGGCCGCTCTTAAGGCATTACAGCTCGACGAGCTGGCCGGTCTCGGCGGCCTCCTTGATGGCGTTGAGAAGCGTGAGCGTCTTAATGTTGTCGGCGGGAGTCACGACGGGCTCGACCTCGCGGCGAACGACCTTCACAAAGTGCTTGAGCTGCATCTTGTGCGGCAGCGCCGGGTCCACGGCCGGGATATCCATCTGCAGCGGCTTGTGCCAGTTGGAGGCGCCGTCGTAGGAGAACCGGTGCAGGCGGGGCAGCGAAAGGGCGCCCTTAGTGCCGCCGATAAAGTAGGCGTCGGCGTCGAAGGGGCGGTACTGCGGATCCTCGCGAGCGGTGGCCTCCCAGTTCCAGGGGCTGGCGGTGGCGTCAGAGATGGTCATGCTTGCGAGCGCGCCATCGGCAAAACGGACGTTGACCACGGCGGAGTCCTCGGTCTCAAAACCGCGGGCGGCGCTGGACTGCATACCCTGGACGGCAACGGGCTCGCCCAGCAGGTAGCGGAGCAGGTCGACGTCGTGAACCAGGTTGACCAGGATCGGGCCGGCACCCTTCTTACGGCGCCACTCGACGTCGAAGTACTCGTCATTCTTATAGATCATGTAGTGGAAGCTCGACACGGTGAGCTTGCCCAGCTCGCCGGACTCGATGATCTCCTTGGCCTTGTTGACGAAGGGGTTGTGGCGACGGTGCTGGCCCACGAGCACGGGCACGCCGGCGGTCTCGGCCTCGGCAGCGAAAGCCTGGGCATCCTCCAGGTCGTTGGAGATCGGCTTTTCGACCAACGGCACGATATTGCGCTTCACAGCCTCGCGAGCAACGCCCAGGTGCAGGTCGTTGGGCGTGGCGATGATGACGGCCTCGGGCTTAACCTCGTCCATCATCTGGGCGGGATCGGTGAAGAACGGCACGCCGGCGGCCTCAGCCGTGGCGCGGGCGCCCTCAAAGGCGTCGGCGATGGCGACGAGCTCGGCCTCGGGCTCCTCGGTGACAAAGCGGATGTGGTTGCGGCCCATGGCGCCGGCGCCGATAACGGCAATGCGGACGGGGTTGAGCTCAGACATTTCGACTCCTTAATACTGGTGACCGGTGGAATGCGACAAAGGGACTGTCCCTTTGTCGCATCGGTAAAACTAGGCGGACTTCTTCTTGCTGTCGGAGACCATCATGTAGACGGTGAGCACGACGGCGATGGCGGCGATCACAATGGCGCCGTAGAAGGACTGCTGGTAGGCGGCGCTGCCGGCCTCAGCGTGATACAGCACGGCGGTGATGGGCTGGCTGATCCAGGTGGAGGCGGCGTAGCCCAAAAACATGATGCCGTAGTTGACGCCGATGTTGCTGGTACCAAAGGCGCCACCGGTGAGCGGCGGGTAGATGACGAGCAGGGCGCCAAAGCTAAAGCCGAGCAGAGCGAGCGCCACAAAGAACATGGCCTGCGTAAAGCTCATCGACATGATGACGAGTGCGACGATGGTGACGACAAGGCTGATGAGCAGCGACTTATAGGCGCCGAGCTTGTCGATGATCTGGCCAAAGGACAGACGGCCGACCAGGTTGGCGCAGGTGTTGACGGAGACCACCACACCGCCGAGGGCGACGGCCGCGGCGCTCGTGGGGTCGGCGAAGAGCTGAACGGCGGCGATGGAGGCAACCTTGCCCACGAGCAGGGTGCCCGCGGTGGCGGCAAAGGCGAAGGTGACGATGAGGACCCAGAAGCGCGGGGTCTTGACCATCTCGCCCGGGGTGAGGTCGCCGAAGGTGCCAGCGTGCGCGCCGCCCTTGGGGGCCTCGAAGCCCTCGGGCAGCCAACCGGCCTCGGGGGCCTTCAGGAACAGGGCGGAGGCGGCGATCGTCACAAAGAAGATGACGCCGAGCGCCTTAAGGGCGCCAAAGATGCCCAGGCTCGGGATGAGCAGCGAGGCGAGCACCGGGGACAGCACGGCGGGACCGGCGGTCGAAGCGGCCAGGGTGATGCCGGAGGCGAGACCCTTCTTGTCGATGAACCACTTTTGGCCGGTGGTGAGCGCGGGGTTGTAGCCCAGGCCGTTGCCGATGGCGGCGACGAGCGAGAACCACAGGTAGAACTGCCACGGCTCGGTGACGGTGCCGGACATGAACCAGCCCAGGCCGTAGCACGCGGCGGCGGCGATCACGACGTTGCGCGGGCCGATCTTATCGGAGATGCGGCCGGCGAAGATGCCCGTCACGGCCATGATGGTCTGAAAGACCGGGAAGGCCCAGGTAAGAGCGCTGGACCACTCGGGGTAGACGGCGAGCAGGTTCTTGCTCACGACGGAATACAGCGCGATGGAGCTGATGAAGAACATGGTGACGCACGCGGCGGAAAGCACGACGGCGCGACCCTTGTTGGAGTTGGTGGAAGCCATTGGACTCTTTCTAATCGATACGGGGGAGGAACAGGCGTGTCTGCGGGTCCTCCCTGTCGGGTTGGTTTACTGGTCAGTCGGCTTGGCGACGCCGGACTCATCGGACCAGAGCTCGACACCCTTGTTCTTAAGGTAGTTGTCGGCATAGGCGCGACGGCCGCCGGGCTTGGCGGTGAGGTCGCCCATCATGTTGGAGAAGCCGCCGTCGACCTTGATGGCGTCGCCGGTGGTAAAGTCCGAGCGCTTGGACGCCAGGAACATGACGGCGTTGGCGATATCGCTGACCTCGCCGATGCGGCGCGTGGCGATCAGGCGGCTGCGGCTCTTTTCGACCTCGGGGTCGGCGTAGAAGTTGGCCGACATCGGGGTCTTAACGAAGCAAGGCTCGACGCAGTTGGAGCGGACGCCGTAGGGGCCCCACTCGGCGGCGAGCATCTTGGACATCATGTTGACGCCGGCCTTGGTGGAGCTGTACACGCCCGAGAACGTCTCGGGGGAGTGGCTGGCAACGGTCGAGATGTGCACCAGGCGGCCCTGGCCGGCCTTGATCATCTCGCGACCAAAGCGCTGCGAGGTGATGAAGTAACCGGTGAGGTTGACGTTGAGCACCTGCTCCCAGTCGCTCAGCGGCAGGTCCTCCATGGCGGCGAAGCGCAGGATGCCGGCGGTGTTGACGAGGACGTCGACGCGGCCGAAGTCGGTGATGGTGGCGTCGACGGCGGCCTGAACCTCGGCCTCATCGGTGGCGTTCATCTTGTAACCCTCGGCGTGGATGCCAAACTCGGCGGCGAGGTCGGCGGCTGCGGCCTTGACCTTTTCCTCGTCCAGGTCGAGCAGGACGACGTTGGCGCCGTTGCGGGCGAACTCGCGGCAAATCTCGACGCCCATACCGCCGAGCGCGCCAGTCACGGCGCAGACATCGCCCTCGAGCTTAAGCCAATTGCTCATAGGAACTTCCCTTCTTGTGCCTCCCGGTGGGTCGCTCCCATTAACCGACCCACGTGGTTTTCGCTGGTTATCGTATGCTTTGCATTTGCGCAGGTGAATTGCATATTTGTTAGAATGGCGTTAACCGTAGGTTTATACTGTGCGATGCAGTTTTTCTCAATCGAGCGCGTGACCTGCCAAAACGACCCCCTGTGGCGCCATGCGTTCACAGGCGCGAAAACGGGAGATTGACGTGTACGATCGACGACTCGAGGCCATATCGGCCGCCGCGGAGCTGGGAAGCTTCTCACGTGCGGCGGCAAAATTGCGCGTGTCGACCCCGGCGCTCGTCAAACAAGTGTCGGGTTTCGAGGCCGAGTTTGGCATCACGTTGTTCGAGCGCTCGCATTCGGGTGTTAAGGTGACGCCGGCGGGCGCTCTGCTGGTGGACGACGCGCGCTCGATCATGCGGCAGTCCGAGGACGCGCTGCGCCGCGCCCGACGCGCGGCGGGCGATGGCGGTGCTGTGCGTCTGGGTGTGTCGATGATGTGCCCGGGGCGCCAAACGCTGTCGATGTGGTCGGGCATCCACGATCTGGAACCGTCGCTGCGATTTGAGATCGTGCCGGTAAGCGACCTCTACGACGAACGCGAGACCGTCATGCGCAGCCTCGGTCGCGAGGTGGATGTGGTGCAGTCGAGTTTTTCGACCCCGCGCTGGGGTGACGCCTGCCAAAAGCTCCGCATCGTTAACGTGCCGTTTTATATCGACGTGCCACGCACGAGCCCGCTGGCGCGCAAGACACGCATTACGGTTGCCGACCTGGAGGGCATGCGCCTGCGCGTGCTCCGCCACGGCAACGACGCAATGGACAGCCTGCGCATCGACCTTCTGGCCGACGGCGGCGTTGACGTGATCGACGTGGACAGCTTTGACTTTGCGCTCTTTAACGAGGCAGAGGAAAAGGGCGACGCGGTGCTCACCTGCGGCGCATGGTCGGGGGTACACCCGGCCTTTGTGGGCGTGCCGTTCCTATGCGGTCGCGAGGTGCCGGTCTTTTTGCACTATCCGCTCGAGCCCACCCTCCAAGTCCAAAAATTCGTCAACGCCATGGCCCAACTCCTCAAATAGCCAAAAGAGTCCCGTCCCAAATTAGCTACCCTTTGCTACGGGTTTAGCGGTCCTCGCGTTGCGGCCCGGCTGCCTCGGCTGTCTTTACGCGGTTCTTGTCGATGTACATGTTTTTGTCGGCCTGGGAAAAGAGCTCGCGCATCGTAGGCGGTTCATCAAAATCACTGGAAAGCGCATAGCCCACCGCATAGCTGATAGGCATGTCGGGATGAGTCTCGGAATACTCGTTCACGTTCGCGCGAACCCGAGCGAGACAGGACTCCACGGCAGCTCGATCGGTATCTCGCAGCACCGCGATAAACTCATCGCCGCCGTCGCGACCCACAAAGCACGTCTCCGACGCCGCACTTCCCAGTTGTTGGGCAAAAGAGCGAATGTATTCATCGCCCTTCTCATGGCCGAAGTTGTTATTGACCACATGCAGATTGTTAAGGTCGAAGACGCACACCGCAACGGGCTCCTCCGCGGAGACAGGCTGCTCCTGCCCCAAGACCTCCTCGCACTTGTTCTTGTTGGGCAGTCCTGTGGCTTCGTCGAGATAGACTTTGTTCTGCAGTTCGCGATTGAGCGCGGCAGTTCGCACCGCGCGAACAAGTTCGACCGCAAAGGTCGCCACCAAGCCCATGATGTCGATGATCACCAAGCCCTCGAGATAGTTGAGCGCCGACGCCTTCTCCTGAGAGTAGTCCTCTGCGAGTCGCGTAGCATCGTCGCAAATGCCAAAGAACTCCTCGCTCATGGAGATGATGTCGGTGTTCTCATAGCCGACTTCGCGCACGCGGATGATCTCGGTGCAAAGCTCATCAAAATAATTTGCAAGCTCGGTCATCTTTGCCTGATACTCGTCGTCGTCGAGGCGGACGAGGTTGAGGTCGTCACTTCCGTAACGCAAACCGTTGATGTATGAATCCACGGCTTTGAGCAGGTCATCTTGAGGCTGGCCCGCGTCCTCGAGCTTAACAATTCGCTGCGTGGTACCGCGCACCAGACCGGCGTAGTTGACCACGCGCGCCGTGCCCTGGATATCGGAGACGAGCAGCATAACATTGATGAAGAAGAAGATGAGAACTGCCGTGAGCACCATCATGAGCAGGCGCACCGCCTGGCTGGCCTTCTTGGCGACAGAAGTATTCACAAGTTCACTCCCCTAAATGACAAAAGAGCAGGTAGCACGCAGTGTGCTGAAATTCATGGGTGGTTAACTCTACCATATGGGCCAGCAGCCTCAAACTGCAGCAGACGCTCGTCCAAATTGGCGTGACGCTTGCCTTGTTGTTCTTGACCTGGCTGCGCTATCGGACATGCTTCTGGTCTTGGATCACCATGGGAAAGCTCATCCCGTTTTGTGCGTCTAGAGTGGGATGCGGCTTCCCAAAGGTGCCGTTAGGGGAAACTACATCCCGGTTTACTCCCTTGAAATGGGATGCCGTTTCCCGGAGGGGGTCCAGCGGGAAACGGCATCCCATTCTGGGCCCGAAAAGTGGGATATGGTTTCCGGCCGGCATGAAAAAGCCTCCGCAGCTCGTGTGGCTGCGGAGGCTTTATTCGTTGCGGCGCATTGTGTTTGGGTCGCTGAGATGAGTCGAACTACTCCAGCTCAAACGCTCCGGTATAGAGCTGGTAGTAATACCCGCGCTTGGCAATCAGCTCGTCGTGGTTGCCGCGCTCGATGATGCGGCCGTGATCCAGACAGATGATCGCGTCGGAGTTGCGCACGGTGGACAGGCGGTGCGCGATGACAAACGTCGTGCGGCCTTCCATGAGCTTGTCCATGCCGGCTTGCACGATGGCCTCGGTGCGGGTATCGA
This sequence comes from uncultured Collinsella sp., assembly GCA_902475595.1. Taxonomy (GTDB): domain Bacteria; phylum Actinomycetota; class Coriobacteriia; order Coriobacteriales; family Coriobacteriaceae; genus Collinsella. Next base: position 28,378 of record CABRZT010000017.1, read on the forward strand.
TGCTCGACGTGGCCTCGTCCAGGATCATCGCCGGCGGATCGGCGACGGCGGCGCGTGCGATCGAGATCAGCTGGCGCTGGCCCTGCGACAGCTGGGCGCCGTTGCCGGTGAGCATCGTGTCGTAGCCGTCGGGCAGGCGGGTGATAAAGTCGTCCGCGCCGGCGAGCTTTGCTGCCGCGATGCACTCCTCGTCGGTGGCATCCAGATTGCCGTAGCGGATGTTATCCATCACGGTGCCGGTGAACAGGTTTACGTCCTGCAGCACCACGCCCAGCGAGCGGCGCAGGTCTGCCTTGCGGATCTTGTTGACGTTGATGCCGTCGTAGCGAATCTTGCCGTCGGCGATGTCATAGAAGCGGTTGATGAGGTTGGTGATGGTCGTCTTACCGGCACCGGTGGCGCCGACAAACGCGACCTTCTGGCCCGGCTTGGCAAACACGGACACGCCGTGCAGCACCTCGTGGTCGGGCGTGTAGCCAAAGTCGACGTTGTCCATGACCAGGTCGCCGCGCAGCGGCACGTACTCGATCTCGCCGGTTGCGCGGTGCGGATGTTTCCACGCCCACATGCCGGTGTGGTGGTCGGCCTCCTCGAGCTGCCAGGTGTCGGGGTTCACCTGAGCGTTGACGAGCGTCACATAGCCTTCGTCGGCTTCGGGCTCCTCGTCGATGAGCTCAAAGATACGGTCGGCGCCGGCGAGGCCCATGACCACGGCGTTGATCTGCTGCGAGATCTGGCCGATCTGTCCGCAGAACTGCTTTGTCATGTTGAGGAACGGCACCACGACGGCGATGGACAGCGCCATGCCCGAGATGCTCAGGTTGGGCACGCCCAGCGCCAGGAAAATGCCGCCTGCCAGTGCGACCAGCACGTAGAGCAGGTTTCCCAGGTTCATAAGGATGGGCATGAGGATGTTGGCGTACATGTTGGCCTTCTGCGAGACCTCGAAGAGCTTTTCGTTGCGCTCGTCAAAATCGGCCTCGGCGGCAGACTCGTGGCAGAATGCCTTGACGACCTTCTGGCCGTTCATGACTTCCTCGATATGGCCCTCGACAACGCCGAGCTCGGTCTGCTGCGCAATAAAGAAGCGCGCGGAGTTGGAGCCGAGCAGCTTGGTCATAAAGGTCATAAAGGCGACGCCTGCCACAATGACCAGGCACATCCAAACACTGTAGTACAGCATGATAAAGAACACCGTGACGATGACGATGGTCGTCATGAGCAGGTTGGGCAGCGACTGGCTGATCATCTGGCGCAGCGTGTCGATGTCGTTGGTGTAGTGGCTCATGATGTCGCCGCGCTGGTGCGTGTCGAAGTAGCGAATCGGCAGGTCCTGCATGCGGTTGAACATCTTCTCGCGCAGCTTCTCGAGCGAGCCCTGCGTGACGATGGCCATGGCGCGGTTCCAGAACAGCGAGGACAGGATGCCGACGCCGTAGATGCAGGCGAGGGTGGTCACGAGCTGTGCGATCTTGGGCTGTGCAGCTTCCCAATCGCCCGACTGCCACGATTCGCTAATAATCTGCAGGGCGCTCTGAAGGAAGGTCGCGCCGATGGAGTTGATGATGGCGCAGAGCACCACGCCGACGACGACGAGGGGCAAAAGCACGGGGTAGAAGCCAAAGAGCGTCTTGATGAGGCGCGACATGGTGCCACCCTTGCGGTTGAGCGCGCGCTCGGCGGTCGTTGCCTTACTCATGTGCCTCGCCTCCTTCCTTGGTCTGAGCTTGTGTTGCGGATGCCTCGGTGTCGGCTTCGACGGCCTCTTCGCCCTCGGCAGACATCTTGTTCTGCGAGGTGAAGGTCTCGCGGTAGATCTCGCTCGTCTTGAGCAGCTCGTCGTGGTTACCGATCTGCGCGATACGGCCGCCCTCCATGACGATGATGCGGTCTGCGTCCTGCACGGAGCTAATGCGCTGGGCGATGATGAGCTTGGTCGTGTTGGGCAGATAGCTTGCCAGCCCTGCGCGAATCTTGGCGTCGGTCTTGGTGTCGACGGCGCTGGTGGAGTCGTCCAGGATCAAGATCTTGGGGCGACGCAGCAGGGCGCGCGCAATGCACAGGCGCTGCTTCTGACCTCCCGAGACATTGGAGCCGCCCTGTTCGATCCAGGTGTCATAGCCCTTGGGGAAGCCGTCGACAAACTCGTCGGCGCAGGCCAGATGTGCCGCCTCGCGGACCTCCTCGTCGGTGGCGTTCGGGTCGCCCCAGCGCAGATTCTCGGCGATGGTGCCGCTAAACAGCACGTTTTTCTGCAGCACCATGGCGACCTGGTGGCGCAGGGCGTCCAAGTCGTAGTCGCGCACATCCACGCCGCCCACGCGCACGGTGCCCTCGGTGGTGTCGTACAGACGGGCGATAAGGTTTACAAGCGTGGACTTGGCCGAGCCGGTGCCGCCGATGATGCCGATGGTCTCGCCGCTCTTAATGTGCAGGTCGATATCGTCGAGCGCCTGGCGCTTCGCATGCGCGGAATACTTAAAGCTCACGTGGTCAAAGTCGATGGAGCCATCGGCGACCTCGAGCACGGGCTCGGCGGGATCGGCGATCGTGGGCTCGGCGGCCAGCACCTCGGTGATGCGGTGCGCCGATTCGTCGGCCATGGTCACCATGACAAAGATCATCGATAGCTGCATCAGGCTCATGAGGATTTGGAAGCCATAGGTAAAGATCGAGGAGAGCTGGCCCACGTCGAACAGCGTGCCCTGGCTCGTGATGATGAGCTTGGAGCCCAGGTAGATGATGACGACGAACGCGCCGTTGACGCAGATGTTCATCATGGGGTTGTTAAAGGCGAGCAGCTTCTCGGCGCGGGTGAAGTCCATCTGGACGTCGCGTGCGGCGGTCGCGAACTTCTCCTTCTCAAAGTCTTCGCGCACATAGCTCTTGACCACGCGCATGCCGGTGACGTTTTCCTCGACGGACTCGTTAAGGGCGTCGTACTTGTGGAACACGCGCGAGAAGATGGGACGCACCTTAAAGATGATAAAGAACAGCCCAAAGCCCAGCAGCGGAATGATGACCAGGTAGACCATGGCGACGCTGCCGCCCATGATAAATGCCATGGTAAAGGCGAAGATCAATACCAGCGGCGCGCGCACGGCGATACGGATGATCATCATAAAGGCCTGCTGCACGTTGTTGATATCGGTGGTCAGGCGCGTGACGAGCGAGGAGCTCGAGAACTCATCGATGTTGGCAAAGCTGAACGTCTGGATCTTGTAGAACAGGTCGTGACGCAGGTTCTTAGCGAAGCCGCAACTCGCATGGCTGCAGGTGACGCCGGCAGCGGCGCCAAAAGCAAGCGACGTCAGCGCGATGAGCACCAAAAAGCCCGCGGTGGGAAGCATCTCGGCTACGGTGGTGCCATCTTTGATGGCGTCGATCAGGTTGGCGGTGATAAATGGAATCAGCATCTCGCAGAGCACCTCGCCAAGCACGAGCAACGGCGTGGCAACGGTGACTTTCATATAGTCGCGGATGCTGCCCATGAGGGTTTTAATCATCCAGTTCCTCCCAGGTTACACGGATTTTATCGAGCATTTCGGCGAGGTCCTCGCGCTCGTCGTGGGTGAGCGCACTAAAGGCCTGCTCTCTAAAGCGAATGCGGGCTGCCTGGTCGATGCGGGCGTTTTCCCGGCCGGTCTCGGTCAGGCGAATGGTGAGCTGCCGTCGATCCTTGGGGTTACGGCTGCGCTCGATGAGGCCGTTGAGCTCGAGCTTGGACAGGATCTCGGAAAGCGAGCCCGGCTTGAGGTCAAAGTGCATGCCGAGTTCCTGCTGCGACATCTCGCCGCCGGGTTGCTTGGCCAGCAGGCAGATGATGGGCGCCTTGCCGGACACGCCTCCGCCATGAAAATGCATGTAATGGCCGCAAAAGCCCAGGCCATTGAGGATGCGCTTGGCAAGCTTGTCTTCTGAGCTAACCGCTTCGGGTGCATCCGCCGGCTGTGACGGATCGCCGTCGGGCTCGTGCGAACAAAGGTTAAGAGGTTCATCGCACATGAATTAGTGTTGCTCCTTTCTTTAGTTAGGTAGTGGAATTGTTTTGTGCCTAACCAATCTAGGAGCATGAGAAATGAATGTCAAGGTACCAAAGTAGTTGTTGCGCGGTTTTACCAAACCGCGCAACGGCTCGACGCTGCAAACGCTCCTAAGCGGCAATCTGGCGTTCAATCGTCGGGCATGGCCACAAGGCCTATGCCCTCCTCTTTCACGCCACCTTGCTCGCCTAGGAGCGTTTTCGCTGTCCGTCCTCAACCTGTGATTCCGGCACGGTCCGCTTCGGTAGTCGTTGGGGACGTTCTTGTTTGACTAGTCATTTAAGAGCGTCCCCAACGACTAACTTCCTTCCCGTAACCTTCCCGCAACAATTCGACCTCCACGGCACCAGCGCCCGCCTGCCGTGTTCCCTGCGCTACACTTAGTCGCACTGTGGCGCTGCCGCGCCGTGCCCGAACCAAGGGAGACCCTCATGAAGAATACTCAGCTGCTGTTGATCAACGATATGTGCGGCTACGGCAAGGTCGCGCTCTCCGCCATGCTGCCGGTGCTGTCGCACATGGGCTACCGTATCCATAACCTGCCGACGGCGCTGGTGTCCGATACGCTCAACTATCCCAAGTTCTACATCCATGACACCACCGAGTACGTGCGCCAGAGCCTCGCCATTTGGGAGGAGCTCGGCTTTGAGTTCGACGCCATCTCCACCGGCTTTATCGTGACCGAGGAAGAGACGCGCATCATTTCGGATTTCTGCCACCGTCGCGCGCAAAAGGGCACCAAGGTGTTCGTCGACCCCATCATGGGCGACAACGGCAAGCTCTATGCCGGCGTGCCCGAGTCCACGATCGGTCTCATGCGCAGCCTGCTCGAGTGCGCCGACTATGCGGTGCCAAACTACACCGAGGCCTGCCTGCTCACCGATACGCCCATTGCCGAGCAAATCACGCCCGATGAGGGCCGCGCTCTTGTGGATGCCGTGCGTGTCCTGGGCGCCAAGTCGGTGGTCATTACGAGCGCTGTGGTCGACGGTGCGAATGTCGTCATCGGTTACGACCATGTGGCGGGGGAGTACTTCACGATTCCCTTCGAGCTGATTCCGGTCTACTTTCCGGGCACGGGCGACACGTTCTCGGCGGTGCTTATCGGCCGCGTTATGGCCGGTTGGAGCCTGCAGCGCGCGACGATCGATGCCATGCGTGTGGTAGCGGAGCTCATCGAGCGCAATGCCGACCAGGAGGATAAGTCCGCCGGCCTTCCCATCGAGGCCTGCCTGGATGTGATTGACCATGAGTAACGCCGACGAGAGCAGCACCGAGGCGGCGGGCGAGAACAAGCCGCTCGGTGCCCCGCGCGGCAGGCGCCCACGTATTCGCATTAGCTGCGTGGACCAGCTGGGCACATGCCGCTGCCATCACGGGCACAAGCCGGGTGACGTCTTCGACTTCGACCGAGACCGCGGCAAGATGTGTGCCATGGCCTGCCATGTGGGCTTTCCCTATATCGATATCCTGCGCTATGGCGGAACCGTGCCTGGCAACGAGCCCGGTACGGCAAAGTTCTGCTGCCCCGAGGTCGATACGCTGAACGTCTGGCTTGCCGAGATCGTCGACGAGTAGTCGAGCGCAATGTGACAAAGGGACAGTCCCTTTGTCACATTCGCCGGGGCTGCCCCTTCTTTCTGCTTATAATCCTAAATCTCTGCATTTCATCCGATTTTAGGTTCTAAAAATCCTACATTTCATCGATAATCAAGCGCATAGAACTTTGCATTTCATTTTATGACACTGAGGGGAGAGCCTATGCTGCACAGGAAAATAGCGGCAGAGCTGGAGCGTTGGCTGAAGTCTGCCGAGCAAAAGGCCTTATTCATCACGGGTTCTCGCCAGATCGGCAAAAGCTATTCGATTCGCGCGTTTGGCAAAGCCAACCACGCAACCTACATCGAACTCAACCTCATGGAAAATCGCCAGGCAAAAGATGCTCTTCTCGAGGCGCGAGATGCCGATGATTTCATCAGCAGGGTGACGCTTCTTTCGGGAAAGCCGATAGCGCCAGGCAAAACGCTCGTGTTTATCGATGAGGTCCAAGAGGCCCCCGACATCATGACGATGGCAAAGTTCCTTGTTGAGGACGGGAGGTGCCGCTGGGCGTTTTCGGGGTCAATGCTTGGGACCCAGTTCAAGGGTGTCAGGTCCTATCCCGTGGGGTATGTCCACGAGCTTAGGATGTTCCCGCTCGATTTTGAGGAGTTTTGCTGGGCAACCGGGGTGAGCGAGGGGGCTCGCCAAACGATACGCGACGCGTGCATCAACGAGAAGCCCATTCCTGGTTACATTCATGACACGATGATGGCAAACTTCAGGACCTATACCGTTGTCGGCGGAATGCCAGAGGTCGTGCAGCGTTTCCTTGACACGCGGGGCGACCTTGCCTCTGTTCGTCAGCTACAGTCCGAGCTCAACGAACAGTACCGACGGGATATTTCCAAGTATGCAAGCGGGCGTGCCCTTCAGGTGCAGAGCATCTACGATCAGCTCCCCATTATGCTTGAGGGCGAACACAAGCGTTTCGTGCTCAATTCCATTGACCCCAAGGCGCATTATGAGAAGTACCAGCGAGATTTTGTCTGGCTTGTCGATGCCGGCGTTGCTCTCAAAGCCGATATCGTAACCGAGCCAAAGTCGCCCCTGCTCAAGACGGCACGGCCATCGCAGTTCAAGCTATACCAATCGGATACGGGCATGTTGATGGCGCGCTACCCCGTTGGAGTCGCCCAAGCGGCGTATCTTGATAGCAAGGAGCCCAATCTGGGCGGCATTTACGAAAACGTGGTGGCCCAGCAGCTGGCTGCCCAAAATCGCCAGCTTTACTACTATCAGACAAAAAAGCGCGGTGAAGTGGACTTTGTGGTCGACGGACCGGATGGGACGGCTGTTCCGATCGAGGTTAAATCGGGCTCCTATTACCACGCGCACGCTGCGCTCGGTCATGTGCTTGATACGGCTGAATATGGCGTAAGGCTCGGGATTGTTTTCTCGAGAGGCAACGTTGAGCGCAACGGAGCGGTTCTCTATTTGCCGCTATATGCGACCTGGGCCCTTTCGGATGTTTTGGGCGACTCCTGCGCCGAGGGGATAAAGCTGGAGGTCAAGCCGGTCTAGGGCCGGTCCCGGATGTGGCAAAGGGACAGTCCCTTTGTCACATTCATGAGTGTGGATTTTCTCCCACCGAGATAACGAGCGTGGATTTTCTCCCGTTTAGAGCGCACTCGAACGCTCAAAGTGGGAGAAAATCTACGCTCGTTTTATGCCGATGGCGTGGCCCGTGTGCCCGCGCCGCCCGAGCGCCTACAGCTGCTCGAGCATGGCGGTGCAACCGGCGAGTACATCGCGGTAGGTGGCGTCGAAATTGCCGGTGTACCAGGGGTCGGCCACGTCGCCGGGGCGATCGGTCCAATCGAGCAGGCGCGAGATCTTGCCATCGGGGTCCTTCCCAAAAATTCGGTACAGGGCGCGGGCGTTCTCGTCGTCCATATAGACAATGTGGTCCCAGTCGCCATACTCCGCGCGACGCACCTGACGTGCGCGATGTGCGACGACGGGAATCCCGACCTCGCGTAGCTTGGCAACGGTACCGTGGTGTGGCGGGTTGCCGATCTCCTCGGTCGAGGTCGCCGCGGAATCGATGGCAAACTCCGCCTCGCGCCCAGCGCGGCGCACGAGCTCGGTAAACACCGACTCGGCCATCGTCGAGCGGCAGATGTTTCCATAGCAGATAAACAGTACACGTTGCATATGCGGTTTCCTTTCGATCGCCATCATCGAGCTCGAGTATCGCATCTACGCCTGCGCCATCGCCCTCTTGCGTTCCCAGCGAGCCAACTTAATCGTCACCAGCGTAAGCACCCAGGCCACAAGCGAGAACGCGGCACCCACTGCGCCTACATATGCAATGCCAACGCTGCTTACCACGGTGCCGCCCACTGCGGTGCCAAACGAGATGCCGACGTTAAACGCCATGGGCTCAACCGAACTTGCGAGTACCATCGACTTGGGATGGCGGCTGCGTGCCACGTCCATAAAGTGCGTGATGCACGACACCGAGAACAGGTACATGAGCAGCGCCAGGCTAAAGACAAAGACCAGCGCGAGCGGCATGGTGCCGCCCACAGCAAACAGTCCGAGTAACGCTGCAGCCTGCAGCACAAACGTCACGAGTAGCGCCTTCATGCCAAAGCGCGCATCGATCCATCCGCCCAGGATGTTCGAGATCAGGCAGAACACGCCGTAGGCCATGAGCGTGGTACTGGCTTCGACCGTGCCCATGCCCAGCACCTGCTCAAGATAAGGCGTCACGTAGCCGTAGAAAACGTAGACCGACCCCACGCCAAACAAAAAGATGAGCATGCCGGTGATGATGCTCGGCTCGCGTAGCAGACCCGCCTGCTCGCGAAAAGTGGCGGGCTCGTCGGTTTGCCCAGCGCGCGGCATAAACGCCACGAGCGCTCCGCAGATCAGAACGGCAAAGGCCAGCGTGCCGTACATGGCCACGTGCCAATCGAGCGTGTCGGCCACAAACTTGCCGATCGAAGTGACAAAGACCATTGCCACGGAAAACGCACCATATACCACCGAGATGGCAAGCGAAGTTTGCTGCGGAGACAGAAGCTCGGGGATGTACGTCACGCCCACGGCGAGCAGTGCGCCCGAGACGGAGCCCAGGATGATGCGCGAGATGAACAGCACCTGGAAGTTGGGCGCCAACGCCATGACCAGGTTGCCGAGCACAAAGACGATGCTGTAGCACACGAGCAGCTGGTAGCGGCGAAAACGCCCCGTACTGAGCGCGAGCACCGGCGTCGAGATAGCGTAGATCAGTGCGAACACGCTAATAAGTTGGCCTGCGGTGGCAAGCGATACGCCGAGTTCCGTCGCTAGGTCGCTTTCGATGCCGATGACCACGAACTCGGAGCAGCCGAGCGAGAATCCCAACAGCACGAGCAGCGCCAGGCAAAGATTGGTGCGCGCGGGGGAGAGCGCGGCGGCGGTTGACTTACTTTTTGGCGTGGTTGCGGCGGTCAAGGTTGTCACTCCAATGTCGCGTGAATAAGCGGGATTCAATCCCTGCAACTCTAACAGAATGTGACAAAGGGACAGTCTCTTTGTCACATTCGCGGCGTGGCTGCCGCCTAAACCGTCACAACATTCGATGAAAATCTCGAAATCGAGGAAAAGCGTCGAATGTTGTGACGGTTTTCGTGTCCGGCGCGGGTGAGCTTCGGTGCTGTCTGGGGGTATAAGGCTAGCAAGTGTTTATTTGCGAGGCCTAAGGGGCGCCCCGTATGGATATCGATAACTTTGAATGGTGGTATAGCGAGGGCGAGGCTCCGGACGAGGGGTGGGACGAGCCCGCGTCGCGTGACGTGTCGAGCGACGAGGACGAGACCGGCAACGACGTCGCCGCCGACTCGGACGCCGCCCTCGACCCTGTCGAGCCCCTGACCTTCGAACAAGCTTGGGCCCAGGCCGAGGCAGACGAGGCCAAGGCCGACGCTACGGCCACGCTCGGCGAGCCAGCCGACATGTCGATCTCGCCGGCAAAGACCCCGCAGCTGCGTCACACGATCGACCCCGACAGCACGGCATCCTTCAGCATTCTCGACGTGCCCTCGCAGGGCGCCCAGGCGCCCGCGCCCACACGTCGCCCCAATCTGTCTCGCGAGGAAGATGCAGGACGTCGCTCTCCGCTTGGCCCCATCCTTATCGCCTTCATGGCCGGCGTTATCGCATGCTCGGTAATTGGAAACGTCTGGAGCCATGTCGAGCAGCAGCGAAAAGACGCCGCCAAGGTCGAGATGTCTGTCGAGCAATCGCTCGGCCGCACGCGCTCGGTACATGTGTCGGTCGAGGTCAAGGACGGCGCGACGTGGGACACCGCGCGCGGCGACAGCAAAATGCTCATCCACATCGTGGGGCGCACGCTCAAAGGGCAGACGATTGACGAGTATCAATACGTCAATTCCGCTGGTGACGGCATCGAACTTAAGCCCGGCGACTACGAGCTCACCGTCGATGAACCGCCCGTCGCCACCGACGGCACGCGCTTCCGTGCCTCAAAGCGCATGGTTCCCGTGAGCTTTAACTCGCAGGCGCCCGATACGGTCGACACCACGCCACAGGGCGGGTTTGACCTTTACGTAGATACCCAGTAGGCGCTCGCCGCTCATTCCGCTATGGCTACTCAATAATCGCCTGCCGTCCCGTCCCGCCGCCAAGAGTGGGACAATAGCCCTCGACACTATTGTTTACTTTTGGAGGAAGTAGCATGTCTACCGTCACTACCATCAAGCGCGGCGGCCTCACCGCGGCCATCGATTCCATGGGCGCCCAGCTCACGAGCCTTGCTCTCAACGGCAACGAGTATCTGTGGCAGGGCGACCCGGCCTTTTGGGGCAAGCATGCGCCCATCCTGTTCCCCATTGTGGGTTCGCTGCGCAACAACACGGCAACGTCTGCGGCCGGCACCTGCGAGATGCCGCGCCACGGACTCGCGCGCATCGTCGAGCACAAGCTGGTCGAGGTTTCGGAGGACGGCTCCTCGGTAACGTACGAGATCACCGACACGTCCGAGTCGCTCAAGGCCTTTCCGTTCCACTTTAAGCTCAACATGACCTATGCCCTGACCGGCGACGCCATCCTCACGCAGACCTTTGCCGTCACCAATACCGGCGACGTGGACCTGCCGTTCTCGGTGGGCGGCCACCCTGCGTTTAACGTACCGGCTCCCGGTGCCGAGGACGAGGCATTCGAGGATTACGAGCTGGCGTTTACCGAGGCTTGGACTAACGAGGCTCCCATCATCACGCCCGACGGTCTTATGACGTTCGAGGGCAGCTACAAGGCTCCCGATAACTCGGACGTGCTGCCCATCACGCACCGCAGCTTCGATAACGACGCCATCATGTTCACCGATACCCCGGGCTCCACGCTCACGCTGCGCGGCCGCAAGTCGGGTCACGGCGTCAAGATCGACTTTGAGGGCTTTAAGTACATTGGCGTGTGGTCTGCCGCCAACGACGCTCCGTTTGTGGCGCTCGAGCCCTGGACCGGTCACACCACCATGGACACCGAGGACGATGTCTTTGAGCACAAGGTCAACACCATTACGCTGGCACCGGGCGAGACGGACGTCCGCAGCTTTAGCGTCACCTTATTCTAGAGGTTCCGCCGTTCTGACGAACGGCGGACTAGTCGACGCTGCGCGCCGCCCAGGGCGACAATTTGTCATTCAAAAGGCAAGGCATGACCAGAAGGTCTATGCCTTGCCT
>CABRZT010000018.1:0-37014 GCA_902475595.1 uncultured Collinsella sp.
GCTGCCCTCATGGCCATCTCGCAGAGCAACGCCAAACGCGTGCTCGCGTACTCCACCATTTCCAACTTGGGCCTCATCAGTGCCTGCCTGGGTGTCGGCGCGCCCGAGGCCGTATGGGCGGCCATCTTTCTGATCCTGTTCCACACGGTGGCAAAGTCGCTGCTGTTCCTGTGCGTGGGCACGGCCGAGCATCATATCGGCAGCCGCGATATCGAGGACATGGACGGTATGTTCAGCCGCATGCCGCACCTGACGCGTCTGATGATGCTGGGCATCATGGGCATGTTTGTGGCACCGTTTGGCATGCTCGTGTCCAAGTGGGGCGCCCTGGTGGCGTTCGCGCAGACTGGCAACGTGCTCATGATCATGGTGCTGGCCTTTGGCTCGGCCGCGACGTTCTTCTTCTGGGGCAAGTGGCTTGCCAAGCTTTCGGGTGTCGACCCCACGGCTCAAAACGTTGAGGTCAATGTCCATAAGACCGAATGGATGGCCCTCAACACCATCGCCGCGCTGCTGATTCTGTGCTGCGTGGCGTTTCCGGTTATCTCGAGCGGTCTGGTGTCGCCTTACTTGGCCATGGTGTTTGGCCGCGTGCCGTACGTTATCGGCAAGGACGCCATGTATCTGATGGTGGTTATCGTGGCGTTTATCGCCGTGGTGCTGCTGACTTCATTCCGCGTGAGCAACAAGCCGCACGTCAACGTGTACCTTTCGGGTGTGGGAACCGACAAATATCGCCATTTCCGCGGCTCGATGGGACACGAGGTGAAGGCCGAAAAGCGCAATTGGTACTCGGAGGACGCCCTTGGCGAGAAGCGTATTGGCCCCGCGGGTAGCGTCGTGTGCTGCAGCATTATCTTTTTTGCGCTGCTGTGTTGCGCGTGGATTGGGCCCGAGAGACTTGCCATGAGCGCGCCCTCGGTGTTGCGCGGCAAGTATTTTGAAGGTTCGGGCGTCGTGGGCATTTTTATTGGCACCGTGGCATTTGCCTTGCTGGCGCCGCTTGTGGGCGGCCTGATCGACGGCGTTGACCGCAAACTTTCGGCCCGCATGCAGGGCCGTGTGGGCCCGCGCCTGCTGCAGCCTTTCTACGACGTTTCCAAGCTGCTGCGCAAAGCCCCCGCCAGCGTAAACACCATGGACGATACCTACATGGCGTGCGCGCTCATCTTCACCGTCGTGGGCGGCGGCATCTTTGTGTCGGGTTCCAACACGCTGCTGTGCGCCTTTATGGTTACGCTCGCCGCGATCTTTGTGGTGCTGGCGTCCGCCTCGACGCAAAGTCCGTTTGCCCAGGTTGGCGCCGATCGTGAGTTGCTGCAGGTTATGAGTTACGAGCCCGCCGTTCTGCTGATGAGCGTGGGCCTGTACCTTGCCACCGACAGCTTCGATTCCATTGCCGTGACGGGGCAGTCGGCCCCCATCATCGTGTACAGCGCGCCCATTTTCCTCGCGCTGCTCGCGGTGCTTACCATCAAGCTGCGCAAGTCGCCGTTCGATCTTTCGTACTCGCATCACGCGCATCAGGAGATCGTCCAGGGCGTCGCCACCGAGATGAGCGGCGGCACGCTGGCCAAGATGACCCTTATGCACTGGTGCGAGACCGTGCTGTTTTTGATGTGGGTGGGCATGTTCTTTGTTTGGGACAACCCGGTGAGCTGGGTGGTCGCCCTGGTCGTGATGGCTGCGACGTATTTTGTCGAGGTACTGATCGACAACACCTTCGCACGCAGCACCTGGCGCAGCTGCTTTAAGCTCGGATGGGGTGTGGCGCTGGTGTTTGGCCTGCTCAACCTTATGCCCATCCTCGTCGACGTGTTTATTTAGGAGGCGGCATCCATGGATCATAAAATGTCGCGCTCGCCGTGGGTTATTCATTACGACGGCTCGAGCTGCAACGGATGCGATATCGAGGTGCTGGCCTCGCTTACCCCACTGTTTGATGCGGAGCGTTTTGGTGTGGTCAACACCGGCAACCCCAAGCATGCGGATATCTTTTTGGTGACGGGGTCGGTCAATGCCCAGAACCTGCCCGTCGTGCGCCAGATCTACAACCAGATGCTCGAGCCCAAGTGCGTGGTGGCGTGCGGCATCTGCGCGTGCTCGGGCGGCGTGTTCCGCGATGCCTACAACGTGATCGGCGGCGTGGACCGCGCGATTCCCGTGGACGTGTATGCGCCTGGGTGCGCCATTCGCCCCGAGACCGTGATCGATGCCATCGTGGAGGCGTGCGGCATCCTGGACCAGAAGGAGGCCGTGATGCGCGCCGGCGGTGACCCGCTCACCGTGGGCGGTGCCGCTACCTGGGACGGTGGCGTTGAGCTGGGCGAGGACGGGTTTGTGGCTGCTGCGGGTGCCGGGGCCGGTGTCGACTCAGGCGCGGCTGACGGCGCACCCGCCGCTGCAAAGGAGGCCGAGTAATGCAAAAGGCTATCTATGCCACCGTCGGGATCGATGAACTGTTGCCGCATATGCAGGCGCTCAAGGGTGCCGGCGCGCGCTTTGTGCAGATGCATGCCGAGCGCTGTGTGGACGACGGATCGTATCGCCTGGTCTATACGTTTATCAACGTCCGCGCTGCTCAGGAGAATATTGCGCAGGACGGCAGCTATGCGATTGAGAACCTGGTGGTTGAGGGAATTGATCAGTATCAGGAGATTCCGTCCATCAGCTCGTACTATCCGGCGGTATTTCCGTTTGAGAACGAAGCGCACGACCTGTTTGGGCTTGCCATCACCGACATGCAGATCGACTTTAAGGGCTTTTTCTACCAGGTCTCGACTGCCGAACCCATGAGCGTTATCACGCCCGAGGTGAAGGCCGCACGCGAGAAGGCCATGAAGGTCCGTGCCGCCGCCGAGGCCAAGGCGCGCAAAGCCGCGGCCGAAAAGGCCGCCGCGGCTGCGGCTGCTGCAGGGGAGGGTGCTGCGAGCGCCGGCGACGCCGCGGGCGCCGCTGCTCAGCCCGCTGCGGCTGCCGGCTCCGATGCCCAGCACGATGAAACTGCTGCGAAGGCCGCGCTCAAGGCTGCCGAGATGGAGGCAAAGCTCGCCGCCATGGATCCCGAGAAAGCGGCCAAGGTCCGCGCGGCGTTTGCCGCCAAGGTCGCCCGCGACAAGCAGAAAAAGGAGGCGTAAGGTCCATGGCACATCGCTCCGTTATTCCGTTTGGCCCGCAACACCCGGTGCTGCCCGAGCCGCTTCATCTGGACCTGGTGATCGAGGACGACCGCGTCATCGAGGCAATTCCGCAGATCGGCTTTGTGCACCGCGGACTCGAGAAGCTCACCGAAAAGCGCGATATGCATCAGTTTGGCTACATTGCCGAGCGCATCTGCGGCATCTGCGCCGTGGGCCATAGCTGCGGCTATGCCAGCGCCTGCGAGCGCATGCTCGGCATCGAGGTGCCTGGCCGCGTGCAGTATATCCGCACCATTCTGCATGAGCTTTCGCGCATTCACTCGCATCTGCTGTGGCTGGGCCTGCTCGCCGACGCCTTTGGCTTCGAGGCGCTGTTCTATCGGTCATGGACCCTGCGCGAGCAGATACTCAAGATTTTTGAGAGCACTTGCGGCGGGCGCGTGATTCTGTCGATTAACGAGATCGGCGGCCTTAAGCACGATATCGAGGACTCCGAGCTGGCGGGCATTGTCCAGACGCTCGATGCCATGCGTCCTGACTACGAGGCCCTGGTGCATACGTTTTTGGACGACAACAGCTGCGGCGAGCGCCTGCATGGCGTGGGCGTGATTAGCAAGAAAGACGCGCTGGAGCTTTCGATGGTCGGTCCGTTTGGGCGCGCCTCGGGCGTGGATTACGACGTGCGCATGTTCGGTGACGGCGCCTATGCGGACTTGGCCGCGTTTGAGCCCATCGTTGCTACCGACGGCGACTGCTATGCCCGCTGCCAGGTGCGCTGTGCCGAGGTCACGCAGGCCATGGACATCATTAAGGAGCTTGTGGGCAAGATTCCGCACGACGGGATAGGCGGGCGCACCAAGCTTACACCGGCCGACGGCGCACGCGGCGAGGTTGTGATTGAGCAGCCGCGCGGCGAGGCGTATTACTATGTGCGCGGTAACGGCACCAAGAACCTGGACCGCTTCCGCGTGCGCACGCCGACGTCGCAGAACCTGGCGGGTCTGACACATGCGCTGCAGGGCGTGCTCCTTGCCAACGTGCCCATGATTATCCTGACTATCGACCCCTGCATTAGCTGCACGGAAAGGTAGGCGCGGCATGAGTTTACTGACATTTGCCAAGACGG
This sequence comes from uncultured Collinsella sp., assembly GCA_902475595.1. Lineage (GTDB taxonomy): Bacteria > Actinomycetota > Coriobacteriia > Coriobacteriales > Coriobacteriaceae > Collinsella. The sequence goes on from CABRZT010000018.1 coordinate 4,267, forward strand.
CCTTAGGTTCTATGGTCAAGCAGCCGGTCACGGTGCGCTATCCGCAGGAGAAGCTGACGGCACCCGAGCGCTTGCGCGGGCATATCGTCAACGACATGGACGTGTGCATCTGCTGCGGCATGTGCGCGCGCCGCTGCCCGGCGGGCGCGCTCGCGGTCGATCGCAAGGGCGGTACCTGGTCGATCGATCCGTACGCTTGCGTGGTGTGCGGCGAGTGCATCGAAAGCTGTCCCAAGCACTGCCTGACTATGGACGCCGCCCGCACTCCGGTCGCAGCGGACAAGACTCCCACAGTAGAAACCAAGCCGGAGTAACGCGGGGCTAGAGCTGGAATAGGGGCCGGTGGGGCAAAAATACCCCACCGGCCCCGCGCTTGAACGCGCGGTTGTGCCGTCGCGAACAAAACTATGCCGGATTACGGGGCTGGATATCGAACCTCCGACCATGCGAAAAATCCCAAAATAAAACCGCAGGTAGATTGCTTGCCGTTTTTCAAAAAAGGTTGTATGGATGAGGGTCCCGACTTTAGCCCCGTAATCCGGCATAGTTTTGAAATGGAACCATATCCATAACAGCCCTTGGTTTCCCGTGGACAGAGGGAAACGGATCATTTTGGCCTTGCGAGGATATCCGCGTGACCCGTTCGCCATGAAATGGGCCTATCTACTACGTTTGGGTGGCTGCCCTCAACCACGGCGAAAAACGCGAAAAGAAAGCCGCAGGTAGAACGCTTGCGGTTTTTCGTAAAACGCGGTTATGGTCAGGGGTATCGGGTTAAACGTAGTAGATGGGCCGGTTTCGTGGCGAACGTTACCAACTAATCCCCCGGGGACGGAGGAAAACGGATCATTTTTGCTTGATGGCTCCGAGTCGCACCCGTTTTCCTGCGAAAACTCTCGTGTCTCAACTTTGGTGAGACATTTGTCTCACGCCCAAAATCAAATCTGGAACGTGTGTCACCTGCCTTAATTGTGTCTCATTTCGTAACTTTAGGCTGATGCAAGGTCTGAGACCGCGAGAAGGGAGACACGATGGGTAAGTACACGAGGGGTCTCTTGGCGGTGATACTGGCCGTAGTGCTGGTGTTGCCAGCCGCAGCATTCGCCATGCTGCCCGAGGCCAACGCCAGGTCCAGCACAGGAATGGACGGACCGATAATGACCGGAAAGGTCGTCGACCCCGATACCAGCGGACGCTGGGAAATTTGGGCGGCAGGCCACGGCGGCAATAAGGTAACGACCCAAAACGTCGGCCGAATCTGGACCGATAAGACGGTCAAGGCAACCGGGGAAAACGAAGAGTCGGACTTTTTGACCACGCTTTCGGCGATGTCCTCGACGTCTAATTCAACCGTGACAGTCACCACGCCACTCGACATCGTGATGGTGCTGGACGCCTCTGGCTCGATGGATGATCATATGGGCGGTGGATACTCACCTAAGCGTATCGATGCGTTGAAGAACGCTGCGAATAGCTTTATCGATACCATTGCCAAGCAAAACGAGGGCATCGAGGGCGTCAATAGGCAGCATAGGGTTGCCATTGTTAAGTTTGCGGGCAAGAAGTCCAACGATATCGGCAACAATATGTATCACGACGGAGGGTACTCCTACAATTACACCCAGGTTATGAAAGAATTGACCTACTGTTCCGGCAGCAATGCGGATGATCTCAAGAAGAATACAATTAATCAAATTCAGCCTGCCGGCGCCACGCGCGCCGACTATGGCCTAGAGCTGGCCGAGGGAATCACTATCACTTCTGGCCGCAAAGACGCCAAGAAGATTATTGTGTTCTTTACCGACGGTACGCCAACAAAGCAAAATAAATTCGATGCGGGTGTCGCCAACGCTGCCGTGACAGCTGCTAAGAATATGAAGGACGGCAAGGCCACCGTTTATACTATCGGCATCTTTGATGGCGCGAACCCCAGTGCTGGTATCCAGGATTCGGGAAAAAGCCAAAAAGAGAACAAGTTCATGCAGGCTGTTTCAAGCAACTACCCCAATGCCACGGCATGGGATACTCATGGCACACGCGCGGAAAACTCCGACTACTACAAGTCGGCGACCAATGCAGAAGAACTCAAGAAGGTATTCGACGACATCTCACAGGCCATCACATCGGAGCCGCCTTATCCGACCGAAATCCATAAGGGATACGACGAGACCAAGTCCGGCTACATCACGTTTACCGATGAGCTAGGCGACTTCATGCAGGTTGATGGATTTACCGAAGTCGTCATCAACGGCACGTCGTTCACCAAGCCGAGCAAGACGGTCAACAAAGAAGCCAATACCGACACATACGAGTTCGCCGGCAAGGCAAAAGACCTGCTCATCACCGTGCAGCGTGCCGGCGATGACAATCCCCAGAAGGGCGATATCGTAACGGTTAATATTCCTGCGTCGCTGATTCCGCTGAGTCACTTTAAGACCGTAGACGGCAAGCTTTCGGTCAACAACGTTAAGCCCATTCAGGTGAAGTATGCCTCGAGCGTGAAGAAGGACGCGCTTGACAACCTGTTTACGCCCGAGAAGGTAGCGGGGCTCAAGGACTACATCGAGCGTAATACGACTGTCGTTGACGGCACCAAGACCGTGAATTTCTACGCGAACAAGTGGAACGGTGGTGCGTTGGGTGATACGGTTGCGACCTTTGAGCCGGCCGACACCAACCGCTACTACTACTTCCAGAAGCAGACTCCCATTTTCACGGACAAGGGCTGCACACAGCCTGCAAAGAATTCGCTGGCAGATACCGGCACCTATTACTACAAGGATGAGTTTGAGGAGCAGGGCGAAAACGGCGAGGCCAAGCCCGCCACCGCCGTCATCGAGTTTACCGGCGGCGACGCTGCGAAGTTTGACGGCGCTGTTGTTGCCGACAAGGACGGCAACCTTTCGTTTAGCGTGGGAACCGCGCGCCTGGCCTTTATCGACGAGCTCCACACCACCAAGAAGAGCGTGGGCGACAACAACACCGGCACCGCGACCGACGTACTCAATCCCAAGTGGAACAACATATCCGCCAAGGCGACCGCGACGCATGTCAACTCCTACCTGGGCAACAACGGCAAGATCAGCTTTGCGTATGACATGACGCCGGCAATGGTGAACACCAAGGCCAGCTTTGGTCTAACCAAGGTGCTCGAGGGTCGCGACCGGACGAATGCTGACGCGTTTGAGTTTGGCCTGACGTCCGAGAACGGCGCCCCGATGCCTACGACTACGACTGCGATCGTGCGCAAGGCCGACCTGGACGCCCAGGGCAAGGCTGCCATCGACTTCGGTACGATCGAATACACCGAACCTGGCACGTACGTCTACAAGGTCAGTGAAAAGCACGCCGGGACCACGATTGACGGCATCGCCTACAGCGGTAACGTCGCGGAGATCACCGTGACGGTGAAGCCCAATAAGAAGGGCGAACTGAGCGCTGACGTGAAGGTGACCTCGGGTGAGACCGAGTTCAAGAACGTCTACGCTGCGGATCCTGTTGAGTCCAGCGTTACCGACCAGATTATCGCGGCCAAGTCCCTGACCGGGCGCGACTTGGCGGAAGGCGAGTTCAGTTTTGAGCTGCTCGAGATCGCGGACAAGGAAGTTAAGCCTGTCGAGACTGTTACAAACGGCGCCGACGGCAAGGTGACGTTCAGTGCCATCAAGTACACCGAGATCGGCCGGCACACCTACATGCTGCATGAGGTTAAGGGCAACGCCGGCGGTATTGACTACGATGACGCGTTCTACACCATCGTGACGACCATCAGCGATAACGGCAAGGGCCAGCTGGTGGCCACGCACGAGCTGAAGGGCGCCGAGGACGTCAAGAGTATCGAGTTCAAGAACGCCTACACCACGAATGCTGCCGAGGCATCGCTTGCGGGCATCAAGAACCTGCAGGTCGCCGACGGCTTGACCCCGGCTGACATTGCCGGCAAGTTCACCTTTACCGTGACCGGTGAAGAGGGCGCACCCATGCCCGCGAATGCGAGCGTGACCAATGATGCCAAGGGCAAGGTCGACTTTGGCAAGATTACCTTTACGCTCGACGACCTTAACAAGGCTCTGGGCGAGAAGCCCGAGAAGCGCGAGCACACCTTTACCTATACCGTGACCGAGTCCGGCGAGGCCACTGGCGTGACCAACGACGCCAAGCTGTCGCGCGAGGTTTCCTTCACCGTGACCGATGACGGCAAGGGCAATCTGAGCGTATCCTGCAAGCCGGACGGCGATGTGGCATTTACGTTCACCAATACCTATAACGTGACGCCTGTCGAGACGAGCGTCACCGACCAGATCACCGCGAACAAGGTCCTGACCGGGCGTGAGCTTGCTGCCGGCGAGTTCTCTTTTGAGCTGGTCGAGGGCGACGAGGTTGTCGCCAAGGGCACCAACGCTGCCGACGGCACGATCGCCATGGACAAGATCGCCTACGACAAGCTTGGTAAGCACACCTACACGCTGCGCGAGGCCAAGGGCGGAACCACCAGCAAGGGCGTCACCTACAGCGACGCCAAGTACACCATCGAGACCACCATCACGGACAACGGCGACGGCACCCTCAAGGCCGAGCATGTCCTGAAAGGTACCGAGCCCGCCGAGTTCAAGAACACCTACAGCGTAACCCCGCTCGATGCAGAGCTCGACTTTGACCTGAGCAAGGTCATCAGCGGCCGCGACTGGACGGATGGGGACGAGTTTAGCTTTACCATCACCGCCCCCGAAGGCGCCCCGCTGCCCGATCCCGCAACCGTAACCGTGAGCAAGAAGGACGCGAAGGACGGCATCGCCGCCATCAAGTTCGGCAAGATTCACTACGCTGCCGCCGGAACCTATAAGTACGAGATTCGCGAGAACGCGGGCAGCACGGTCGGTATGACGTATGACGCGCATGTCGCAACCGCCGAAGTGACCGTGACCGAGGACAGCGATGGCAACCTGACCGCAAACGTCACCAAGAAGGAAAACGGACGCTTTACCAACACGTACCGCACTGAGCTCGATTACGCCGCGGCCGGCGGCCTCAAGCTCAGCAAGACCCTCTACGGACGTCCCATGACCGAGGGGCAGTTCACCTTTACCGTGACGCCCGCCGACGATGATTCGGCTCGCGCACTTGGCCTGCTTCCCGGGGCCAACAACTTCGAGTCCCCTGCAACGATAGAGGGAACGGTCGGTCAGATTGACATCCTGGCGGGCCATGAGGCCAAATTTACGCAGGCTGATGCCGGCAAGACCTTTACGTACACCGTGGCCGAGAAGAACGACGGCCAGCCGGGTTACACCTACGACGACGCTGTCCGCACCGTGACGATCGCCATCGCCGACGACACCGCCGGTACGCTCACCGCCACGACGACCGTCTCCGGCGGTTCCGAGGGCACGCTGGTGACCGAGTACAAGACCGGCGCGGCTGCGGTCGAGAGCGCCGTGGTTCCGTTCGTCAACAGTTATAGCGCTACGACCAACACGCCTGGTGGCACCGCTGCTCAGGTCGTTGCCGCCAAGACCCTGACCGGTCGCCCGATGGTCGACGGCGAGTTCTGGTTCGGTATCGCCTATCAGGGTGAGCTTGTGGGTTATGAAAATCTCAAGCCCAATATCGGCGGGCACGTGAGCTTTGATGCTCTGCACTACGACACCAAGATGCTTGCCGATCTTGAGTCTGCTGGGCTTGCCCATCGTACCGATAAGGACGGCAAGCTTGCCTGGACCATTAACTACACGGCCTACGAAGATTTATTCGGGCTGCCAAATGGCGTTTCCGCTACAACGTGGAGCTTTGGCTTTAAGGTTATCGTCGTCGACAACGGTGACGGTACCCTGACGGCAACGGTCGACTACGGCGGCGTCGAGCCCTTGTTCGAGAACGTCTACGGCGCCGAGGCCGTCGATGCCGCGCTCACCGGTACTAAGAAGCTCCAGGTTGCCGAGGGCCTGGCCCCGGCCGACATCACGGGTAAGTTCACCTTTACCGTGACCGCCGACGAGGCTGGTGCCCCGATGCCCGAGCGCACGACCGCAACCAACGACGCGGCCGGCAACGTGGACTTTGGCAAGATCCACTTTACGCTCGAGGACCTCAACCGCGCCCTGGGCGTGGCGGACGATGCGACCGATAAGGCCGAGGCGGACGAAGCTGACGAGGCCGAGGCCGACGAGGCTGACGAGACCGAAGCTGAAGAGGCCGACGCTGACGCCAACGCCGACGAGCCCGAGCCTGCGGCCCCCACCGCTCCGCGCTCGCACACTTTTACGTACACGGTAACCGAGACCGGCAGCGCCCCTGGCGTGACTAACGATGCCAACGCCACGCGCAAGGTTTCCTATACCGTGACTGACGACGGCACCGGACATCTGAGCGTCAAGCGCGAAGGCGACGACGGTGCTGCCTTCACGTTCACCAACACCTACAGCGTGGCGCCTACCGATTCTTCCGTGACCGATCAGGTCAAGACGGTCAAGCGTCTGACCGGACGCGACCTTGCAGCTGGCGAGTTCACGTTTGATCTGCTCGAGGACGACGTGGTTGTCGCAAGCGGCGCCAACGACGCCAACGGCACTGTGACACTGAGCCCGATCCGCTACGAGGCGCCCGGCACGCACACGTACACGCTGCGCGAGGCTTGCCCCAACGCGCTCGGCCTGTACAAGGGCGTCACCTATGACGGCACGACCTACACCGTCGTGACCACCGTTTCCGACAACGGCGACGGCACGCTGACCGCGACGCACAAGCTCGAGGGAACCACCGAGTCGGCTGGCTTTACCAACAAGTATCACGCCATGCCCACGCAGGTCTCCATCGGCGCCATCAAGGTGCTCGAGGGACGCGAGCTCAAGAAGGACGAGTTCAGCTTTAAGCTCGTTGGCGAGGGCATCGAGTCCGCCGTCACCAACGATGCCGACGGTAAGATCAACTTCGACAAGTTCGAGTACAGCGAGCCCGGTACGTACGTCTACACCATCAGCGAGGTCAAGGGCGACGAGGCCGGTATAACCTACGACAAGTCCGTCTTTACCGCGACCGTCAACGTGGTCGACGACGGCGAGGGCAACCTCAAGGCGAATGTCGCCTTTGCCAAGGGCGATAAGAGCGTCGAGGGTATCGTGTTCAACAACACGTACAAGAAGCCCGAGACGCCCGTGCCGACGCCCGATCCCGGCACACCCAAGACCGTGACGAACATCGTCAAGACGGTCAAGGGTTTCCTGCCCACCACGGGTGACCAGCAGGCCGCTGCACTGCTCATGGCATTCGTCATCGCCATGGCCGGCGTCGGAGCCCTGGTCTGGGGTATCCGTAAGCGCTAGGCACGCTGGCAGCGCCCGGGGCCAAAAGGCCCCGGGCGGCCGGCGGGGAGCCAGAACATAGCCCCCACCCCCACCCCCAGCCGCCGCGGAGGTATCTCCCTCCTCCGTGGCGGCGCTTTTGTGCGTAGGCGAGAAGGATTCGCCACGAAACCGGCCCATCTACTACATTTAGTCCCTTACCCCTAACCATGCCAAAAAACGCGAAAACAAAACCGCAGGTAGAACGCCTGTGGTTTTGTTCAAAACGAAGGTATGGTCAGGGGTATCGAATCAAACGTAGTAGATGGGCCGATTTCGTGGCGAGCGGTTCCGGCTGATCCCTTGGGGACGGAGGAAAACGGATCATTTTGGTCCCGCGAGGCTTGCGGAGGTACTCGTGCAGGGCCGCCCGAACAAAACTATGTCGGTTTACTACGATGAATTCGACATTCCCGACCATGACTGCATTTTTCTAAATATTGCAAGCGTTCTACCTGCGGTTTTGCAAGCGTGCAATTTGCCGTGGTCGAAGGTAGACGATTCATCGTAGTAAACCGGCATAGTTTTGAAATGGTATTAAATCGGTGGTAGCCATTTTGCTATGCCGGGGTGGTCGGTCGTTGGGTAATTACCCTCGCAGGTAGGCGATGGCGATCTGCGTGCGGTTGCGCAGGCCCATCTTTGCCAGGATCGAGCTGATGTGGTTGCGCACGGTGCCTTCGCCCATATAGGCTGTGGCGGCAATCTCCTTGTTGTCGAGGCCACGGGCGATGAGCTCGGCGACTTCGAACTCGCGGTCGGTCAGGCCGGCAAAGGCCGCGGGCCGGCGGGACGTGTCTGCCTTGTTGCCCATCCCGTCAAAGTCAACATCTTCGATTGCCTTGCCCTCGAGCACGCGTTTGCCGTCCATGACCTGTGCCAACGCCGGCGGAATGGCGGCGACATCGGTCTTGATCAGGTAACCGCGGGCGCCCAGCTTGAGCGCCGACACAATGTACTCGTCATCCGAGAATGTCGTTAGAAACACCACGCGCGCCGAAGGGTCGCGCTCAAGGATCTCGCGTGCGGCCGAAAGGCCGTCGCGTCCCGGCATCTGGATGTCGAGCAGCGCGATATCGGGTGCGTGCTCGGCGTAGAGCGCCACCGCATCGTTGCCGTTGGCACCGGTGCCCACCACTTCGATCTGTGGTTGGGCGCCCAGGATAATCTTGAGCGAATCGACCACCAAGCGGTCGTCGTCGACAACGATGAGCCTCATCGGCCCTCATCTCCTTGCTGTTTGGGAACGGTGGCAAACACACGCCAGCCGCCGGCGCCGGCACGCGGGCCGGCGGTGAAGGTGCCGCCAAGCGCCTCGATGCGCTCGCGCATGGAGGCGAGCCCCATGCCCTCCGCGGTGCCGCGGCCGCTTGCTTGGACCTCACCCACGCCATCGTCGGTAACAATGAGCTGGTAAAACGACGGATGCTCCATGCACCGTACGGTGACGGTCTGGGCGCAAGCGTGGCGCATGGTATTGGAGAGCGCTTCGCGCAGGACCGCTGCAAAGCAGTTGGCGACGTTTGCGGGCGCATGTTCGGCCATAACTTCAAGCTCAATCTGCGGGCCGCCGTCCGAGCGTGTGCCTTCGACAATGCGTTCGAGCTGCACGGAAAGGTCGACGGCGTTGTCGTTGAGCGCGTGGACGCTGGTGCGCACAAGCTGGAGCGCCTCGTCAACCGTGCGTTTAACGTCGGCGAAATCGGCGGCGACGCCAGGCTCGTCGGCGTGGACCACGCGTAGGGCTTCGGCCTGCAGTGAGGCGCGCGTGAGCTGGTGCCCGACGTTATCGTGGATCTCGCGCGCGATGCGGGCGCGTTCGGCGAGCGTCGCGAGCTCGACTTCGTAGTCCTGGCGATCGGCAAGATCGCGGTTGCGCGCCTCGAGCGCGAGGGCTCGTTCCTGCAGCTCGTCGCGGGTGCGGCGCATGCGCCGCTGCTCGCGCTCCAACTGGGCGGTGCGCAGTGACAACAAGGTGGCGGCAACCGAAAGGATAGCGGTCAGCAGAAGCGTTCGGGAGGTGAGCGCGTCGGTGCGAAGGTCCGCGACGAGCGCAAGGGCAAAAGCGGAGCCAATGCTCAGCGCGACCCAGGCGTGCTCACGGCGCACGCGCCGCGCGATGTCATAGAAGGCGAGAGGCGCAAACGGCACAAACGGCGGCACGAAGACGGCCGCGATGATGCAGGCGTAGCTCGCGGCCTCGCTCACACGGCGGGCGCGGTTTCCCTGTGCGACCTCGGCCAGTGAGGTGGCAATAACGCCAAGGCAAAACGCCGCAACCAGACGAGCGTCCACAGCAAGGCCCGTGGCGGCTGCGATGCAGCACGCCAGCACGATCGATTTGTCGAATAGCCTGTTCATACGGGTATTGTACGCGATGCCGCGCACGGGGGAGGCACTACCCGGAGCAACCGTGACATTCCTCCCACGCGGCAAAGCGGGGGCGTCGGCGGGCCACGCGACCGAGCCCCCGCACTCGTGACAAAGCTCACTGGTGCGCGCCGGCCGCTCCTGCGATGATGCAATCGTACCGGGTCGCAAGCAACAGAAGGGCCGCCTCATGACAGACATCGTCCACGTCGAAAACCTCGTCAAGCGCTACGACGATCTTATCGCGCTCGACCACTTTAACCTGAGCATCGCCCCCGGCGAGATCTTTGGCCTGCTGGGCCCCAACGGCTCGGGCAAGACCACGTCCATCAACTGTATTCTGCAGCTGCTCGCCTACGACAAAGGCACTATCGAGCTGTTCGGCGAGCCCATGACGCCCGCCCGCTACGACCTCAAGCGCCGCATCGGCGTGGTCCCGCAGCAAGTTGCGGTGTTCGACGAGCTCACGGTGCGTGAGAACATCGACTATTTCTGCAGCCTTTACGTTAGCGACCGCAAGCGCCGCCGCGCGCTGGTGGACGAGGCGATCGACTTTGTCGGGCTGGGCGACTTTGCCAAGTTTCGCCCCGGCAAGCTCTCGGGCGGCCTGGCGCGTCGCCTCAACATTGCCTGCGGCATTGCGCACAAGCCCGAGCTCATCTTCTTTGACGAGCCTACGGTGGCAGTCGACCCGCAGAGTCGCAACGCTATCCTGGAGGGCATCTGCCGCTTGCGCGACGAGGGCGCCACGGTGGTGTATACCAGCCATTACATGGAGGAAGTCGAGCAGATTTGCAGCCGCATCATGATCATGGACGGCGGACGTGTGCTGGCGCAGGGCACCAATGACGAGCTCAAACGCATGATTCAAATGGGCGAGCGCGTGACTGTCGAGGTCGGCGCCGTCGAGACCGCCACGGTCGAGCGGCTGCGCGCCCTCGAGCACGTGCTTTCGGTTGAGCTGTCCGGCGGCGAGCTCGTCTGCACCTGCGAAGCGAGCCCGCACAATTTGGTCGACATCCTCGACACGCTGCGCGCCGCCGATGTGGCGCTCGGCCGCGTGTGGAGCGAGCCGCCGACCCTCAACGACGTGTTCCTCGAGATCACCGGCCGCGAGCTGCGCGACTAGGGGCAGTCATGTTCAACACCATCATCACTACGGTCAAGACGCTGCTGCGCCGGCCGAGCACGTGGGTCTGGGGCGCTCTCTTTCCCATCGCACTTTCCACGATGTTCATGTTTATGTTTGCGAATCTGAGCTCTGACGGCACGGTCGACCCGGTACCGGTTGCCGTCATAGCGGACGAGGCCTGGGACGCCTCGACCTTTAAGGACGTGGCGACGTCGCTTGCCAAGGAGAGCGACAATCAGCTGCTCGAGATCCACGAGTGCGACGATGCGGCCGACGCGAACCGTGCTCTCAAGGCCGGCGGGGTCGCGGGCATCTACACGGTCGATGTCGCGGGCACACCCAAGCTCACACTGCTTTCGAGTTATGACAGCTCGCGCACCTCGTCGGTGCTCACCGACCGCAGCATCCTTGAGACGGTGGCGAGCTCGTATACGCAAAATGCCGAGCTCATGTCTCAGATTGCCCAGGACAACCCGGCGGCGCTCGCCGACCCGGAGGCGGTTGCGCGCGCCCTGTCGCTCGAGGGCGGCACCCGCCGCGTAAGCCTGACACGCACCACGCCCGATGGCACGGTCATCTACTATTACGCGCTCTTTGGCCTGGTCGCGATGATGTCTGCGGAGTTTGCCGCCTTGAGCGTCGTCGATCTGCAGCCCAATCTGTCGGGCCTTGGCGCGCGCCGCTGCGCGGGCGGTCTTTCCAAAACGGCGTCGCTGGCCGGTATCTTTGTGGGCTCGTGGCTGGTCTCCTTTGCCTCGATGGCGATCGCGATCGGCTACGTGCGCCTGGTTGTGGGCGTCGACTTTGGCGGGCGCGAGGGGCTGTGTCTGGTGGGCGGTGCCGCTTCCGCGCTTGCCGCCACGGGCTTGGGACTCTTTGTGGGCACGCTTCCCGTTAAGGGCGGCAAGGCATCCAAGTCGGGCATCCTCACAGGCTTTGCCACCACGTGCGCTTTGTTCGCTGGGCTCTACGGCGAACCGGCGATGGCGCTTGCCGATGACGTCGCCCGCGCCTGTCCGGCCGAGTGCTGGCTCAACCCCGTCAAGCTCATCTGCGACATGTTCAACCGCCTGTATTTCTTTGAGGACCTGGGGCCCTTCGCTGTTCGCGCGGGCGCGCTCGTCCTGATGGCCCTGGTGTTTGTCGCCGCCGCTACGCTGATCTTTGGAAGGAGTCGCTATGAGCACCTTTAAGACCGCGCTTCGCATGGCGCTGGCGCACCCGTTCTACCTGCTTATCTACACGGTGTTCATTTCGCTGATGGGCGTATTCATCGCGGCATCGGTGAGCTGGAACTCGTCGCAGCTCACCGAGTACAAGCCCTACGACGCCAACGTGATCGTGGTCGACCGCGATGGCAGTGATCTTTCACGTGCGCTCACCAAGCACCTAGGTTCGCGGTTTGACCTGGTCACGGGCGTCGGCGATGACACGTACGACCTTGCGGACGCGCTCTCCAAGAGCAACAGCGCCAAGGGCAGCGCCGACTGCGTGTTCTTTATCCCGGAGGGGTTCGAGGACGACCTGGTCGCGGCTGCCCGCGCGGGGGAGTCCCTGCCCAAGCTCGATGTGACCTACGGTGCCGGCACCATGGCGGCGGCGCTTTCGTCTGCCGAGGCTTCGCGCTGGATCTCGCTCGCGGGCGCTGCAGCCGCACTTGAGCCCACTGCCTCCAACGGCGACGTTGCCAAGGCCGCCGAACATGCCGCTGCAAAGCGCGCGGAGGTCCAGATCGAGCGGGTCAAGGTCGACTCGGCTGCTGCCGCCACGCTCGAGTCGTACTTCAACTTTGGCGCGTACGCGATTATCTCGTCGGTCATCGTGTCGGTGGGCTTGGTGTTTTCGGGCATGAACGAGTCCGAGCGCGTGCGCCGCATGGATGCCGGCCCAATCTCCGATCGCCAGCGTTCGCTTGCCGTGTTTGCGGCCGCCGCCGTGCTCACCGTCTGTATCTGGTTTGTGTCGAGCATGATGGGCGTCGTGGGCTTTGCCAGCGCGGTTGCCGAGGTCGGCGTGGGCCGCGTGTGCCTGGCGCTGGCGGCAACGTTTGCCCTAGCGCTGACGCCACTGGCCGTTGGCTTTACGCTGTCGAGCCTGGGCGCGCGCGAGGAGCTGCTCAACGGTGTGGGCAACCTGCTTGGCATGCTCATGACGTTTTTGGGTGGCGCCTGGATGCCGCTGTCGCTCATGGGTTCGGCCGTGCAGACCGTGGCGCACTTTGTGCCGACATATTGGGTGAACGACGCGATCGGCAAGGCGCTCGCCGCGGACCTGACGTCCACCGTGCTGGGCGACATCGCCTGCGACCTGGGCGTCACCGTGCTCTTCGCTGCCGCCATCGCCGCCGTAGGCCTAGCCCTCGCTCACAACAAATCCCGCGCCTAGCCACCTAGTCATCGGGTACTCATTGGGGACAGACTTAAACGACTAGTCATCGGGGACAGTCTTTGCCGAACCGCCGGCTTGCCAAGGACTGTCCCCAGCTGCCGGCAGAAAGGGAACGTCCCTAACTGCCGGGTGGCGAAAGAGCGCCCCCAACAGCTAGTCGTTTAAGAACGTCCCCAACGACTAGTCTTGAAACAAACCCCCACTCTCGCCCAAAAATAGTTCACTTGGGTTTACTATTACCCTATAAAAGTAGCAATAGGCTAACAATGGGGGGTAGCATGGCGACAAAGCAAGCCTATGTCCAGGTCAAGGGGCTCAAGAAGCACTACGGCGACGGTGATGCGCGCCTGACGGTACTCGATGGCATCGACACGTCCATCAACCGCGGCGAGATCTGCGTCATGCTGGGGCCCTCGGGCTCGGGCAAGTCGACGTTTCTTAACCTGATCGGTGGCCTGGAGGATGCCGACGCCGGCTCCATCATGGTGGACGGCTGCGACCTCACGGTGCTCAAGCCCGCCGACCTGGGTGAGTACCGCCGCCGCGAGCTGGGCTTTGTCTTTCAGTTCTACAACCTGGTGCCCGACCTCACCATCAAGGAAAACATTGAGGTCACGGCGCGCCTGTCCAAAAACCCGCTCAATGTCGACGACCTGCTGCGTTCGCTGGGCCTCTACGAGCACCGCAACAAGTTCCCGCGTCAGGTTTCGGGCGGCCAACAGCAGCGCTGCGCCATCGGCCGTGCGCTCGTCAAAAACCCGGGCCTGCTGCTGTGCGACGAGCCCACGGGCGCGCTTGACTACAAGACGTCCAAGGAAATCCTGCAGCTCATGGAGGATGTCAATCACGAGTACGGCTGCACCATCATCATCGTCACGCACAACGCCGCCATCGCCCGCATGGCCAACCGCGTGCTGCGCCTGCGCGACGGACGCATCGTCGAGGATGAGCTCAACGAGTCGCCCGTCGCGGCCGCCGAGCTCGATTGGTAGGCGGCGCCATGACACCTCTCGCAAAACGTCTCCCGCGCGAGCTGCGCCGCAATATCGGCAAGTACCTGGGCATCTTTTTGCTTATGTGCGGAAGCATCGCTCTCACCTCGGGATTTTTGCTCGCAGCGCATTCCATCGGCTGCCTTATCGATGACATGCGCGATGCGTACGCGATTGAGGACGGCCGCGTGACCACCTCCTTCGAGGCTACCGACGATCAACTCAAGGCCGCCGAGGATGCAGCCGGCGACGTCGGCGGCGTCACGCTCTACAAGAATTTCTCCATCGACGCCATCATCAAAAAGACCGCCGGCGACGACGGCACCAAGCGCACGCTGCGCACCTATGCGCACCGCGCTAAGGTGGACATTGCGTCCTACTGTGAGGGCAAGGAACCCAAGGCGGATGACGAGGTGGCCATCGACCGTGTCTTTGCCACCAATAACAACCTGTCCGTGGGCGATAAAGTCGAGCTCGAGGGTCGCACCCACACCATTTGCGGCATCATGACCCAGCCCGATAGTCAGGCGCTGTTCCTCAACAATTCGGACTTTACGGTGAACACCATCACGTACGGCGTGGCCGAGGTCACCGATGGCGGCTTTGCCGCGCTCGAAGATGCCGGCGGCGCACCCGCCTACACCTACTCCTTCACCTTTACCGATCGCGACCTCCCCACCGCGGACCGCATCGACGCCGAGCAAGATATGGTCGAGGCACTGACCGACGCCGATGCGCGCGTGGACGATCTGACCGACGCCGATTCCAATCAGGGCATTGGCTATGCGCGCGATGACGTGGACGGCGACTCCATGATGTGGATGACGCTGCTCGACATCATCATCGTGATCATGGCGTTCGTCTTTGTGGTCCTTACCGACGCCACCATCGAGGAGGAGAGCGCCATCATCGGCACGCTGCTCGCCAGCGGTTATCGCCGTCGCGAGATCGTGCTGCACTACCTGGCACTTCCCGCCATCGTGGGCGTGGTCGCGGCGCTTTTGGGCACTGCGCTCGGCGTTGTGTTCTTTACCGAGCCCATGCGCAGCCTCTATTACGGTTCGTACAGCCTGCCGCCCTTCCAGGTGTACTGGAGCTGGGAGATCTTTGTGAAGTGCGCCGTGGTTCCCGCCGCCGCGCTCATCCTCATCACGCTGGTGGGCCTGCTTCGCAAAATGGGCAAGACGCCGTTGCAGTTCCTTCGTCACGAGGCGAGCGGCAAATCGGGCACCAAGCGCGGTATGCAACTGCCGGAGCGCATGGGTTTTGTTTCCCGCTTCCGCCTGCGTATCTTTCTGCGCAACCTGGGCAACTTTGCCACGCTCTTTGTGGGCATTGCGTTTGCCTCGCTGCTGCTGCTCTTTGGCCTGGCGATTCTGCCCACGATGACGCACTACGCGGACAACCTCGAGACGAGCCTGGTCGCCGAGCACCAGTACACGCTCAAGGCTCCGCTGGAGCTCGAGGGCACTGCCGAGGAGCGCGAGCAGTGGTCGGCACTCGAGTGCTTGCAGTCGGTTGACGGCGCGCTGCTTTCTGCCGCCCAAGATGCCGATGACGAGCTCGACGACGCGGCCGATGCGGCGCAGACGGCAGCCGATGCCGCGACCGCATCTCCGTCTGCCGAGAGCCTGACTGCGGCGCAGGATGCGCTTACCAAGGTCCAGGACAAGAAGGATGCGCTTTATGCGCGCCTCGATGACCTTGCCGATATCCTCGGCTGCAACCGCGACGAGGCTATCGACCTGATTGACAAGGCCTCTAAGATCGACACCGACAACGACGACATTCACCCGGTCAACACGATTGACAACGGCGCGGGCGCAATCGCGCAGGCCGAGAAATACGCCGTTTACCAGCTGCAATACGACCGCGGCGATGGTAATGGCGAGGAGACGATTTCTGTCTACGGCATCTCGCCCGATTCGCGCTACTGGAAAGGCCTCAACGTCGGCGACGGACGCGTCGTCTTTGGCGGCGGCTTGCTCGACAAGTTTGGCTGGAGCGAGGGCCAGAAGGTCACGCTCAGCGACAAGTACGAGGGCAAGAATTATTCCTTTGAGTACGTGGGCAAGGACTGCGTTTGGGGCTCTAAGTCGGATATGAATGTCTATATGAGCACCGACGACTTTAACGAGCTGTTCGGCAACGACGCCGCCTACTTTAACGGCTATGTGAGCGACGAGAAGCTCAACCTCGATGCTCGTTACTTTGCCGGCGACACCACGCCCGACGACATGCGCGCCGTGGGCGACCAGTTCATCGGCATGATGAGCAAAATGATCGGCATGATGGTTGGACTTGCGGTGTTCATCTTCCTGCTGTTTATGTACCTGCTGACCAAGGCGGTGATCGACCACAGCGCCCGTTCGATCAGCTACATGAAAGTCTTTGGCTACCGCGATAGCGAGATCTCGCATCTGTACATCCGCTCGATCACGTTGTGCGTGGCAGCGTCGCTCGTGCTGAGCCTGCCGGTCATCATTGGCTCGCTCACGGCCATCTTCCGCTCGATGCTGCTCGCCTACAACGGCAATATCGAGATCTACGTGCCCACTTGGTCCATGGCTGCATGCGTCGGTATTGGCTTTGCGACCTACCTGGTCGTGGCGCTGCTACACACGCGCTCCATCAAGCGCGTGAGCCTCTCCGAGGCGCTGAAGGTCCAGGAATAGAGAACCGCCCGCACGCGGGGGCACGAACCGAAGGAAGGGTGCCCCCGCGTTATTTGCCCGCCAGGCCCGACGTGGGCAAACGCGCGCAACGTCAGACTTCCCCGAACAGAAGGAGACCCATGGCAAGATCGGCAGAGGAGCTCAAGCAGCTCTCCATCAAGGAGTTCACCGAGGCGGCAAAGGTCTACGAATCCGGCCATGCCGGCATTTACGAGATGTGCAAGGACGACTATCCGCAAATGCTCGAGGAGCTTGAGCTCGAACCGTTCGAGGACGCGCTCGACGTGGGCTGTGGAACCGGAGCCGTCCTAGAACTGCTCCACGCCCGGTACCCCAGCAAGCACTTGACTGGACTCGACCTCACACCCGGGATGATCGACGTCGCTCGGGCAAAGCAGCTCGATAACGTCAGCTTTGTCGTCGGAGACGCGGAGGCACTGCCCTTCGAGCCCCGGAGCTTCGACGCCGTGCTCTGCTCCAACAGCTTCCACCACTACCCGCATCCGGAGAGGTTTTTCGCCGAGGTGGCACGCGTCCTTCGGCCCGGCGGGCGACTGGTCCTTCGCGACTACACCTCGAACGATGTCGCGGTCTGGCTCATGAACAACATCGAGCTACCGCTGGCACGCCTCTTGGGCCATGGCGACGTGCGCATCCTCAAGCTGTCCGAGCTACGCGCGCTCGTCGAGGAATTCGGGCTCACCCCGCTCAAGCTCGAGGCACAGAAGGGATTCCGCGCGCATCTGGTCGCGCGAAAGGGCTAGCGGTCCGCGCCAGGACGCTCCGTCACGCCAGGGCACGCCGTTAACGCCGCCACACCAGGGCACGCCATCAAACCAGATTGTGGCCACGCTAGAACGCGCCGCCAAACCAAGGCGCGCCGCCACAAACGTGACGGCGCGCCCCTAGCTGCCAGGTGGCGAGGCACTCATTTAAGTCCGTCCCCAATGAGTGGTTTTAAGTCCGTCCCCAATGAGTGGTTTCAGTCATTTAAGTCTGTCCCCAATGACTGGGTGCCGTACTTGACTTTAACTCTGCTTTAACTGGTACCATCCTCTTATGTCTGTAACGCCATATAGACCGAGGGGATATATCTATGACCGCAACTACACCCGCAGCACCCGCTAAGGTGTACTTCACCAACTTGCGCACGCATGCTCGCGAGAGCCAGCTCGACAAGCTCAAGCGCCTCATCCGTCACGCCGGTATTGAGCAGATCGACTTTGAGAACAAGTTCGTCGCCATCAAGATTCACTTTGGCGAGTTGGGCAACCTGAGCTTTTTGCGCCCCAACTACGCCCGCGCCGTCGCGGACGTCGTGAAGGAATTGGGTGGCAAGCCCTTCCTCACCGACTGCAACACGCTCTATGTCGGTAGCCGCAAAAACGCGCTCGAGCACATCGACACCGCCTACCAGAACGGCTTTACCCCGTATGCCACGGGTTGCCAGATCATCATCGCCGACGGCCTCAAGGGCACCGACGAGGCGCTCGTCCCGGTCGAGGGCGGCGAGTACGTGCACGAGGCCAAGATCGGTCAGGCGCTCATGGATGCCGATATCGTGATCAGCCTCACCCACTTTAAGGGCCATGAGCAGGCCGGTTTTGGCGGCGCCATGAAGAACCTGGGCATGGGAGGCGGCAGCCGTGCCGGCAAGATGGAGCAGCATGCCGCCGGCAAGCCGAACGTCGCGACCGAGCACTGCGTTGGCTGCCATGCCTGCGAAAAGATCTGTGCGCACAACGCCATCTCGTTTGACGATACCCGCGAGCGCGAGCTTGCCAACGGCAACACTCGCACGGTGCACGTGGCTGCCATCGACCACGATCGCTGCGTGGGCTGCGGACGCTGCATTGCGGCATGCAACCAGGACTGCATCAAGCCCGGCTATGAGGCCGCGGCCGACGTGCTCAACTGCAAGATCGCCGAGTATACGAAGGCCGTCGTCGACGGCCGCCCGAGCTTCCACATCTCGCTTGCCATGGACATCAGCCCCAACTGCGATTGCCATCCCGAAAACGACACGCCTATCGTCAACGATATCGGCATGTTCGCGAGCTTCGACCCGGTCGCCATTGACCAGGCCTGCGCCGATGCCGTCATGGCATCCGAGCCGCTGCCCAACACCGAGCTCACCGATAGCGCGGCCAAGATGGAGCACAACCACGAGTATCTGGAGGGCGAGCAGGCCAAGGATCCCTTCTGCATCACGCATCCCGACACCGACTGGCGCGTGTGCATCGCGCACGCCGAGAAGATTGGCCTGGGCACGAGCGAGTATGAGCTCATCGAGGTCAAGTAGCGCCTAGCTATTGGACAAAATAAGCGCCTTTGTAGCGTTAGTTGAGCAAAAGCCGCCCGTGAGCACAGCGCTCACGGGCGGCTTTTTGGAAGTGCGGCGAAAAATCGAATCCCGCCGACCACAAACCGTTTTTTGGCAACAAAACCCCAGACGTTGCTTTTTGCCTAAAAATACTCGTCGAGGAAGTTGTCGACCGTGTTCCAGTAGAGTTCGGGGTCGACCTGCGCGCTCTTGGCGTGGGTGGCGCCATGGATAGTGAGCTTTTGCTTGACCTTGCTGGCGCACGCGTCGTAGTTTTGGTCGAGCATGCTGTACGGCACAAAAGTGTCCTGGTCGCCGTGGATAAACAGCATGGGAACCGTCGCGTGTTTGAGTTGCTCCACGCTGCTCGCCTTATGAAAGTCGTAGCCCGCGCGCACGTTGCATACCAAGTTTGCTACATCGAGCAAGGGAAAGCTGGGCAAGCCGAACACGTTCTTGAGCTGCAGAGAAAACTCGTCCCAAACACTCGTATAACCGCAGTCCTCGATAATGCATTTCACGTTTGCGGGCAGAGGTTCCCCCGCGACGTTCATGGCGGTTGCCGCACCCATCGACTCGCCAAAGACCAGGATGCGTGCCTCGGGGTCAGCCTGAACGATTTGCTCGATCCATGCGACGACATCGAGCCGCTCGGGCCTGCCCATGCCGATATAGTCGCCGCCGGAGCGCTCGTGGGCGCGCGCGGCGGGCGCGAGTACGTTCATGCCGCGGTCGTGGAATCGCTTGACGTATCGGGCCATACCGATGGGCTCGTTGGTATATCCATGCAGGCAGACGGCGTAGTCGTGCGTGCTCTCCGACGCAGCAAAATACCAGGCGGCAAGCTCGGTCCCGTCGTCCGCGGTGAGGCTCCTGCTCTCGCGGTTCTCTTTAAACCATGCCCGCGCCTCGGTATCCTCGGCATCCGGCTGCTCACCTTCTTTGTCGTTCTTGCTATCCTGCATCATCTTCATGGTGTATGGCGCGCGGGGATTCAGCGCGAAGTCAAACAGGAAGTTGCCGGCAAATCCGAGCAGCGCAACGACAACCACCAGTGCAACGATGCCGGCTATCTTGAGCTTTCGATGGGAACGTGCGTTTTGAGCCATGCGGTATTCTCCTATAAGATGTTAATACATCAACATTTAATGCAAGCGCATTATGGACGTTCGCCGTTGATGCGTCAACAGACAAAGAATGGGTAAACAAAGGGTCACGTATGGTGCAAATTTCGCACGTACCTAGACGCTTTGATATAGTGTTGAGAACTCTTTACGTTGGAGGATGTAACCGGCATGTCCGATTCGAGCGACAGTTCTAAGCCGCGACCCAAGACCGCGGCCGTTCCACACTACACGGTGGGCGAGGAGATCATGAACTCCGTCACCCATGGTGTCGGCTGCCTGCTGGGTATCGCGGGCCTGGTGCTCCTGATCGTATTCGCCGCCCTGCGCGGTGGGGGTCCGGCCCACATGGCCGCGGCGATTGTCTATGGCGTCAGCATTATCCTCGAATACCTAGCCTCCACGCTCTACCACGCGATTCAGCCCGCGCGCGCCAAGCGCGTGTTTCGCATCATCGACCACAGCTGCATCTACCTGCTCATAGCCGGCAGCTATACGCCGTTTTGCCTCATCACGCTCGCAAACGACGGTGGCGCTGTGCTGTTCTTTGCCGTATGGGCCATCGCCATTATCGGCATCGCCCTCGAGTGCTTTATGCGCGAGCGTCAACCGCACTGGGTAAGCGGCCTGGTCTACCTGCTGATGGGCTGGCTCGTTGTCTTTAAACTGCCCGAACTTGTGGCGCTGCTCAACCCCGTGGCACTTGCCCTGCTCGCCGTCGGCGGCGTGTGCTACACCGCGGGCGTGCCGTTCTATATCGCCAAAAACGTGCGCTATCTGCACAGCGTGTTTCACCTGTGGGTGCTCGCCGGCAGCATCTTCCAGTTCATGGCGGTGGTCCTCTTCGTAATCTAGCGATCGCGCCTGCGCCCGCCGGGTGCAACTGCCCTATCCGCCATCAACGTTTTGACCTGACGTCCCGAATCTTGGAGGTTCGAGAAACTCCCGATGGACATAACCATCTCCCTTATCACCACCCTCGTTTTGACCCTCATCAACGGCTACTTCTCTATGTCTGAGATGGCGCTCACCACGGCCAAGCGCGCCGTGCTGGAACACGAGGCAGAGGAAGGCGACAAGCGCGCCGAGCGTGCCATTAAGCTGGCTGCTGACTCCGACCAGCTGCTCGCCACCATCCAGGTCGCCATCACGCTCGTGGGCTTCGCCTCGTCCGCCGTCGCCTCGACGAGTCTGTCCGACCCGCTCGCCACGTGGCTCATGAGCTTTGGCATCGCGCCGCTCTCCGCCATCGCGCGCGGCCTGGCGCCGGTCATCATCACCGTCGCGGTCGCCTTCGTCTCCATCGTGATTGGCGAGCTCGTGCCCAAGCGCATTGGCCTGGCCAACGCCGAGGGCGTGTCAAAGCAGGTCGTGGGCCCGCTTTCCGTGTTCCAAAAGATTGCTCGTCCGCTCGTGTGGCTGACCGGCGCCTGCTCCGATGGCCTGGCCCGCATCCTGCGCATCAAGAGCGCCGACGACCGCCAGAACGTCTCGGAGGAGGAGATCAAGTACATGGTCTCGGAGCAGGACGACCTGCTCGACGAGGAAAAGCGCATGATCCACGAGATCTTCGACCTGGGCGACACCGTGGCTCGCGAGGTCATGGTGCCGCGCGTGGACACCACCATGTGCGAGGACGACGAGACGGTCGCCGACGTGCTGTCCACCATGCGCCAGACCGGCTTCAGCCGCATCCCCGTCTATCACGAGGATCCCGACAACGTCGCGGGCATCGCGCACATTAAGGACCTGATTCAGCCCGCGCTCGACGGCAAGGGCGATCAGCCCATCGCCGGCTTTTTGCGCGACGCCACCTTTGTGCCCGACACCAAGGACATCCTGCCGCTGCTGTCCGAGATGCAGACCTCGCACGACCAGATCGTGGTGGTCGTGGACGAGTACGGCGGCACGGCCGGCATCATCACCATCGAGGACATCGTCGAGGAGATCGTCGGCGAGATCGAAGACGAGTTCGACCCCGACAACAAGTATCTCACGCGCCTTTCGCGCCGCGAGTGGCTCGTTGATGGGCGTTTTTCGTGCGATGACGCGATTGAGCTTGGTTGGCCGCTCGAGGAAAGCGATGATTATGAGACCATCGCCGGCTGGATTTTGGAGCTTTGCGACTCGGTGCCCGACATCGGAGAGGTGTTTGAGGTCGCGGGGTACAAGTTCAAGGTGCAGTCGATGCGTGGCCAGCGCATCTCGCTCATTCGCGTGATTGCTCCGGCCGAAACCGATAAGAAGGATTCCGAGTCTTCGGCAGAGAAGCCGGCGGCGTCGGGTGCGGGCTCTGTGGATCCGCACGATGGCGACGAGTAGGGCAAGGAAGAGTAGGGGAGAGTTATGGCAGGCCTGTTCAACATCCTTAAGGTCACCGTCAGCGAGGACAAGATCTGCGCGCATGTGCTGGTGAACCCCGGCATGCCGCTCATGACCTCGGAGGATATCGAGGCCACGGCGCGCGTGTATTACCTGGTGCCGGCGATTGCCAAGCACCTGTGCTTGGGTGATTCCGGTCGCGAGTTCCAGGACTGCATGGGCCAGACCGAGCTTTGCCATCTGCTTGAGCATGTGACGGTCGAGCTCATGAACGAGACCGGGCTTGCCGGCAGCATCTCGTGCGGCCGCACGCGCGTAAGCGAGCACGACGAGCGCGTTTTTGAGGTTGAGCTTTCGTGCCCCGACGACGCGCTGGCCATCGGCGCGCTGTCTTCGGCCACCTTTATGATGGACTGGGCGTACCTGCACGCCGACCAGCCTGTCCCCGACGTGGAAGGCACGGTCGCGGGCCTGCGCAACCTGGTACTGGGCATGCGCGCCGAGGCCGAGGGCAAGGATCCTCACGAGGCCGTCGCCGCTGCGAACGGCGAGGACGTGGCCGAGGATGCGCCCGAGGGCGACGCTCCTGCCGACGCCGACGCCGACGTCGAGCCCGTTGCCGATGCGACCGCCGAGCCCGTTCCCACCGAGCCCCAGGGCGTCCCCAACTTTGACGACGAGCCCCAGGTGGCGATTGATACCGAGGGCGCGGTTGCCGAGAACCACGAGGCCTCCGCTGCCGTCTTTGGCGGTGCGGCGACGGTTCCGGCAGGACCTGCGCATGAGGGCGGTCTGCCGCTCGTGGACGGCGCCGGCGAGGACCCGGGTGCCACGGTGACCATGCCGGCTATGCCTCAGGAGTAGGCCTACGCGTTTATCACCATCACGTACCTGCGCCTTTGCCGTACGCAGATGAGCGGAGCGGCAAGTGATGCGCTGCGGGTATAATGGACAGCATTCAAACGGTGGGCACCGACGTGCCCGCAGGAGAGGAATGATCATGGGTAAGACTTTCAGCTTTGTCTCCGGCGCACTTTTTGGTGCCGCTGCCGGCGCTATTGTCGGCGTTGCTCTGGCCCCGCGCTCGGGCGCCGAGACCCGCGCCATGGCTGCCGATATCGCCAACGACGCCTGGGACAATATGCGCGACACCTACGAGCACAGCGCCGAGGAGGCCCGTGCTGCGGTGAATGACTTTGGCCCGATGGTCGACGCCAAGACCGATGACCTGCGCGCCAAGGTCGATCTGGCCCGCGAGCGCATGGACCAGCTGCGCGAGCAGCTCAACGATGCCATCTCGGGTGGCAACGTGACGCCCGCCGCCGACGTCGTGGTCGAGAACGCCGTCGAGGCTGATACCGAGGCTGCGGAGCCCTCGACCGAGGCATAATGCGCGCCGGGGATTTTGTCGGCGCCAAGATCTATCGCAAGCCTACCGAGGACAAGCGCATCAAAAAGAACGGCACGCCGCGCAGCCCTAAAAAGCTCGGAAAGATTCACTTTCCGGTCTTTACCCCGGGCGGTACGCGCGTGGTCGGCTTTATGGTCCGCCAGTCTGATATCGCGGGCATGATCGAGCGCCCCGACCGATTCGTAGCGCTCGACGCCATTGGTGTCTACGAGGGCGCCATTGCGGTCGATGACGTCAAGGACACGTACGATGCCGCCGCTGCCAAGCGCCTCGACATCAACCTGGACGATTGCATCATCTGGGTCGGTATGGACGTGCGCACGGAATCGGGCGACATCGTGGGCTATTGCTCGGACGTTGAGTTCAAGCCACGCTCGGGCATCGTGCAGGCATTCTATGTGACCGCCGGTGCTGCTTCGAGTGTTTTGGTTGGTGACACGCAGGTGCCGCCGACGATGCTGCGCGGCTATGCGGACGGCGCGATGATTGTTTCGGACGAGGTCAAGTCGCTCGGGTATTCGGGCGGTGCGGCTGCCAAGGCCGCCGAGGCCAGCGTCGTGGTGGGCGACAAGGTCAAAAAGGGCGCCAAGGTGCTCGACGACAAGGGATCGGTTGCCGTGGACAAGGGCAGTCGCGCACTGGGCAAGCAGCTCGGCAAGACGCGCGGCATGTTCAAGGCGTTTAAGGACGAATACCAAAAGGCGAGCGGAGGCTCGTCAAAAGCTACAAAATAGCGACGTACCAAATGATGGGAGGCAAGCCGGAGACCTGTTGCTCCGGCTTGCTGTGTTTATGGGGGAGGGCACATGCGCCAAAACGGATCCAACTTAAACGGGCGTTCGGGTGCGCGTCCGACGGCGCGCCGCGACCTGGGGCAGCTGCCCAGCGGTCAGCGCAAGCGTCACCGTAAGCCCGGCGCGATGTATCTCAACCATAGCCGCGGCTTTAGCGACCGCAGCGCTCGCATCGGCAACAGCCGCACACCCCGTCGTTCGTCTCGCCTGCCCTATGCGCTCATTGCCGTGGGCTGTGCGCTCGTGCTGTTTATCGCTGCCGTCGTGGGCTACGTCAACCGCAGTGTGGACGTGGAACTTAACGGCCAGAAGACCGCGGTGCGCGTGGGCTCTACGCTGCAGAATCTCATCGACGACCAGGAGTTGACTGACACCTACGACGCAGGCGACCTGCTGGCCGTCGATGACAGCGTGCTCAAGCGCCATGGGGGCGAAAAGCTGTCGGTGAAGGTCGACGGCAAGCGCGTGAAGCAGGGCAAATGGGATAGCCGCGAGCTTGAGGGCGGCGAGAAGGTGACGGTCAAGGATGGCCGTAACACCTACGAGAAGCACGAGGTTCAGGCTACGGTTATCGAGCCCAAGCTCAAGGTCGAGGGTACGGGCGCTATCAAGTATGTGCAGACGTGGGGTGTCCAGGGCCGCTCCGAGGTGTGGGTTGGTGAGCAGTCGGGCAAGACGCAAGACCGCGGCGAGGTTGTGCCCGCCACCGATTGCGTCGTTGCGTGCGCCAGCGTGGCGCCCAAGGGCAACGAAAAGTACGTGGCGCTGACGTTTGACGAGGGTCCGAGCGGCGCCACCAAACAGATCTTGCGGGTGCTCAAGGAAAAGGGCGTCACCGCGACGTTCTTCCTTTCGGGCGATGCGGTCGAGGCCTCGCCTGCCACGGCCAAGGCGATTGTCGATGCCGGGTGCGAGATCGGATCCAACAGCTACAGCGACGATTCGCTCAAGGGTCAGGACCGTGAGGCGGTACGCGAACAGATCACGAAAGGCACCGACGCGATTAAGTCGGCGACCGGCGTGAAGACGATGCTGCTGCGTGCTCCCTACGCTGCCTTTGACGAGCAAAACTGGATTGATGCGATGGACCTGGTCTCCGCCGTGGTCTCGTGGAATATCGATTCGGGCGACTGGCTGCTCAACGGTGCCGACGAACAGGTCTCGACGGTGCTCGATTCGGTGACGCCGGGCAATATCGTGCTGCTCACCGATAGAGACGAATGCGCCGAGCAGACGCTCGAGGCGCTGCCGCAAATTATCGACGGCCTCATTGCCGACGGCTACAAGATCGTGACGCTCAGCGACCTGGTCAAGACGGACACGTCGTTGAGCAAAAAGCTCACCTCGCTGACGAAGGTCACCATGCCCAAGGACGCCGTGTTCCCCCAACTTGCCGAGGACGACGACACCACAGAGTAGTCATTGGGTAGTCATTTAAGAACGTACCCAATGACTATGTCACGGATGCGTCAGCGTTTGGTATGCCTGCAATGTGCAGCGCATAAATTCGGCGCCACGGCGCGATGCTGATGCTATAGTTACTGCGGATAACAAGGGTCAAGAGAAAGGTTACAGGTGAAATCCAAACCTCGACCATACAGTCGATGACCCCTTGCAGGTGCTTCTTGCGCATGCACGGGGTGTGAGCGCCGAGCGGTGTGCCGCCCGCGCATGCGTATACATATCCAGAAGCCCCCGGACGCCGCACGCGCGGCCGCGTCCGGAGGAATAATGATGGGGAGCACCATTGAATTATCTGAGTGAGATGCTCAAATTGCCGGTCTTGGACGTCGACGGCGAAAAGCTCGGCGTGGTCAACGATTTTGGCATTGCTACCGGCGAAGTTTTTCCGCACGTGACGTCGCTCGCGTTCCGCGGACCCGGCAAGACGCCGTTTATGATCAGCTGGCGCAAATGGGTCGACCGTATCGACGAGACGGGTGTACACCTTAAGACGTCGGCCACCGAAATCCGTTTTTCGTACCTGCAGCCGACCGAACTCCTGCTCGCCCGCGACGTGCTCAACAAGCAGATCGTCGACACGCAGGGCATGAAGGTCGTGCGCGTAAATGACATCAAGTTTTCCATGTCGGGCGAAAATCAGCTGCGCCTGCTGGGCGCCGAGGTCGGTGCCCGCGGTCTGCTACGCGCCATCAGCCCTGCGCTCGAGCATATCGTCGAAGGCTTTATGAAGCACCTGGGCAAGCCGCTCAGTGAGGACATCATCGCTTGGTCCTACATGGACCTGCTCGACCGCTCGACCAAGAACATTCAACTCTCGGTGTCGCACAAGACGCTCGGCGAGCTGCACCCTGCCGACATCGCCGACATTATCGAGCAGCTCGACCCGCGCCTGCGTGCGCAGGTGTTTGCGCAGCTCGATACTGCCCAGGCCGCCGAGGCCATCTCGGAGTTCGATGACGACGAGCTTATGACCGAGATGCTCGAGGGCCTGTCCGACACCGACGCATCGTCGATGCTGGCCATGATGGACCCGGACGACGCCGCCGATCTGATCGACGAGCTCGATTACGAGAAGGCCGAGAAGCTCCTGCGCCTGATGGGCGTCAAGGAGGAGAAGGCGATTCGTAACCTGCTGGGGTATGAGGACAACACCGCCGGCCGCATCATGACCTCGGAGTTTGTCTCCCTGCCCGCCACGGCAACGGTCGGTGACGCCATCGAGGCGATTCGCGAGCTCGACGAGGACTTCGAGAGCGTCTACTACGTCTATACCGAGGATCCGAGCGGCATGCTGACCGGCGTGCTTTCGCTGCGCACGCTGATCGTAGCCGACCGCGACGCCACGCTGGGCCAGCTCGCCTATCGCGACCTGGTCTACGTGTCGCCCGACGAGGACCAGGAAGACGTGACGGACGAGATGACCAAGTACGACCTGGTTGCCATCCCTGTCTGCGACGAGAACCGTCATATCCTGGGCATCGTGACCTTCGACGACGCCATGGACGTTATCGCCGAGGAGCATCAGGAGGACCTGCAGATCGCCGGTGTCGGCTCGGGCGATAGCGCGTCGGACGACTCGACGAACGTGCTCAGCTGGTTCGTGCATCGCCAGTACTGGGTTGTCGTGTGGGGCATTGCCTCGTGCATCATGGCAACGGTGCTGGGGACGGCGCTCGGCTCCGCGCATCTGGTGGTGTTCCCCATGTGCGCCATGCCGCTCGTGCTGCTTGCTGCCTCGCGCATGGTGTCGTTCGTCAAGAACTACTTCCTCGAGTACGACGGTCACGACGACGAGCCCAAGCCATATCTGGGGTTCTTCTTCCAGAGCACGGGCATGGGCCTGATTCTGTCACTCGTGACCTATCTGTGCGCCCAGCTGGTGCGCACCGCCGCGTTTCCCGATGCGCCCATGTTTGAGGAGCAGCTCTTTACCGGCTGCTTTAATATCGCTGCCATCATTTGCCTGGTTGGCAACATGAGCGCCGTGATTTACCTGATGGTGCTGTTCTGGCGTGACGAGCATGACCTCAACACGTCGGGCACCGCCATGAACGTTATTGCCGTCATGATCTCGTGCATAGCGTACTGCGCCGCTGCGGTGCTGCTCACCATGTCGGTCATGGGTTAGGTGGTCGCGTGCAAAATACCAAGCAAAAGTCGGGCACCAAGCAAAAGTTGACCATCGCGGCCATCTTTGGCGCTATGGGTCCCGGTCTGCTGGCGGCGCTTTCGGGCAATGACGCCGGCGGCATTGCAACGTATTCCAGCGCGGGCGCCAGCTATGGCTACAAGATGCTCTGGATGCTTCCCGTCATGACTGTGCTGCTCATCGTGACGCAGGAGACCGCGGCGCGCTGCGGCTGCGTCACGGGCAAGGGCCTGGCATCGCTCATTCGCGAGCGCTTTGGCGTGCGCAAGAGTGTACTTGCTATGGCGGCGCTGTTGATCGCCAACACGGCTGTGACCATTTCGGAGTTTGCGGGTATCGCCAGCGGCCTTGCTCTCTTTGGCGTGCCGGCGAGCATCTCGGTGCCGTTGGTGGCGCTGCTGGTGTGGATGCTTACCATGTCGGGTAGTTTCCAGCGCATCGAGAAGATTCTGCTGCTGGTAAGCTGCGTCTTCGTGACCTATATTGTCGCCGCGTTTATGGCTGGCCCCAACTGGGGTGAGGTCGCGGTCGACCTGGTCGTGCCTAACATTCAAAATGACCCCAGCTACGTGTCGCTCGTGGTCGCAACGATCGGTACCACCATCGCGCCGTGGATGATTTTCTTGGCGCAGAACAACGTGGTCGATAAGAACGCGGGCGAGGACGATATCGTGCTGCAGCGCATCGATACCGTGAGCGGCTCGCTTGCCGCCGATGTCATTGCCGGCTTTATTATCATCACGACCGGTACGGTGTTGTTCCCGGCGGGTATTCAGATTAGCGATGCTGCCGATGCCGCCCGCGCGCTGGAGCCCATCGCGGGCCAGTGGTCCACGGTGCTGTTCGCCTCAGGCCTGGTCGCAGCGAGCTTTTTGGCTGCCTGCGTGCTGCCGGGCGTTACGTCGAGCGCTATCTGCGAGGCATTTGGCTGGGAGCGCGGTGCCGACCGCAGCTGGGACGAGGCCCCGGTTTACCGCGGCATCATTACGGCCATCATCGGCATTTCTGCCGTGTTGGTGCTCATGCCTGGCGTCGATTTGTTCCAGATTATGATGACCTCGCAGGTCATCAACGGTGTGCTGCTGCCCGTGGTCTTGGTATTCCAGGTGGTTATCGCGGCGGATCGCCACATTATGGGCGCCAACCGCAACGGCCGCGTATGGAACGTGCTCACGTGGGCGACTATCGGCGTGATTACGGTGCTCACGGTCGTCATGTTTGTCCTGCAGGCGATGGGTTACAGCGCTTAGCGCCTCTTTTGGACTCCAAACAGGCCGCAGCGATGGGCTACGGCCTGTTTTTGTCTGCTATAGGGTGTTAGTTATATGGCAGTGGGCAATAAATGCCAAATATGAGTACTGTTGCTAAGTGAATAGCATTTACATTCAAGAAGATAATAAACATAACCTATAGTATGTTCATTAAAATTGGCTCCAATACGCCTTAAACCAGTCAGGTTGGCTGTCTTAGGGGGTTGTAGGGTTCGCTCGGACGTCATTTTGGGTGGTTTTGCCTGCTACTAAAATGGTAACAGTACTCATATTTGCCCTTTTTTGCCCACAGACCTTTGAGGGTGCGGCGAAAAGGGCTTGTTTTGATTGTTTGGGGCAGGCACGAGGCGCGGAAACGATGTCTGGAGCGACGGAGCGGCCTGGAATTCATCCGTAGAGGTCTTCATTGGCTGCGCCAGGAGTGTCCCTAGGTACCGGCACATAAGGAACGTCCCTAACTGCCGGAGGGGGCGTCTGCCGTGGCAGACGCCCCCTCCGGATGTGGGAAGTTTGCGCTGCGGGTTACTTGTCGGTGCCCAGCTTGTGCGGCTTGAGAGCGAGCGCATTGACGAGTGCGTCGGTGGCAGACTTGACGGCTGCCGGCTGCGGATCGTTGACGTGATCCTCGGGATGCACGGGCAGGTCCTTCTTGACGGCATCGTGGATCAAGTTGAGGTACTCAGTCACGCCAGTGGTCGATAGATGCGTGCCATCGCCATCGAACAGGTCGTTGCGGTTGGCACTGTATCCGTACCAGTCGATAACGCGTACGTTCTTGTAGCGCGTAGCGGCGTTGGCGATGGCCTGGTTGGTAGAGCCAACCCACGGCTGCGGGCTGCGCGTGTTCACAAACACCACAATACGCTTATCTCCTGCATCGGCCATGATGGCGTCGATTTGGTCATCCGTTACCAAACCGTTGGTGCCCAGGGCAAAGACCACGATCTTGCCGGCAAGGTTCTGCTGGATATAGCCCTCAAATGTCGCACGGCCCGCATCGAACTGGCGGCCCTTTTCGGCATCGATATGGCTGTGCGGGAACACGCCGTCAAAGGTGTCTACGGCACGCAGCGACACGGAGTCGCCGATCATAAGCAGATCGTAGGAGCCATCGGGGAAGCCGTCGTTGTCCTTGTCGGTGTCGTCGGCCGCCTGCTGGTCGGTGGGCGCGGTGTTTTTGGCTTCCTTGTTCAGAACTTCGGCGCCCTCGCCGCTCAGCGCAGACGTCTCGGGCACAAAGACCAGGCCGCCCAGTGCAACGACCAACACGACAGCGCAGGTTGCGCAGGCAGGGACGTGCGCGCGCACCCAGTTGGCGGGCGTGGTGGTGCCATCGCGGAATTCGGCGACGGTGCGCCCGAAGGCGCCCTTTCTAAACGGCGTCTCGATAAAGCGATATGAGCATTCGGCCACGGCGACCACCAACAGCACCTGCAAAATGTACTGCCACCACGGTGTATCGTTGATGTTGGCGACCGGGTTCATGAGGAGCAGCAGCGGATAGTGCCACAGGTAGATGCTGTATGAGCGCTTGCCAACCCACACGAGCGGCTCGGCGGACAGCGCGCGGGCAACCATTCCCTGGGGCTGCACGCAGGCCGCGATGACCATGAGCGTGAGGATGGAGCATAACAGCGTGCCGCCGCGATACTGGAACGCGGTGTAGCCGTTGGTGAGCGCGACCATGGAGGCAAGGCCAACCAGACCCACGACGCCCAATACATCGATGGATGCGGGCGAGGACCAAAAGCGCACGAGGGCGCTCGGCTGTGCCGGGGCGGTCTCGGCTGATTCGTCGGCCTTCTCGCCAGGCTTGCCCTCGGCGTTCTTGCCGTGCTTGGCGGCGCCAGCCAGGCGATTGAGCCCCAAACGATGAACGAGACGCACCGGCGCCAGGTCGCGATCGGGGATAAAGGCCATCCAGGCACCCAGCAGCAGCGAGAACACGCGGGTGTCGGTGCCGTAGTACACGCGGCTGGGGTCGGCGGCAGGGTTGTAAAGCACCATCATGGCGAGGGCAGATACCGCGGCAAGGCCCAGAACCACGCGGCGCGTGTTGGGTTTGCTCACATGCATGGATACCATGGCAAACAGCAGTGGCGGCCAAATCAGGTAGAACTGTTCCTCGATGGCAAGCGACCAAAAGTGCGTGAGCGGCGAGGGGTCGCCCAGAGCATTGAAGTACGAGACGTTTTGGGCAATCTGCCACCAGTTGTTGAAGAACAACAGTGACGGCAGGATGTCGGGGCGCATCTTGGTGAGCATCACGTGGTTGAAGGCGGTGCACAGCGCACAGGTCACCACCACGACGGTCACCACGGCGGGAACCAGGCGACGGATGCGGCGGATCCAGAAGCTCTTGAGGTCGATGCGGCCGGTCTTAGCGACTTCGTTGAGCAGCAAGCGCGTGATCAGATAGCCCGAAAGCACAAAGAAGATCGTGACGCCGAGCAGGCCGCCCTGAGCCCACGTGAGGTTAAGGTGATAGAGCACCACCGCGACGACGGCGAGCGTACGCAGGCCGTCGAGTGCAGGGATGTAGCGGGACTTGGGGCGAGCAGGCGTCTGCTCCGCGGCGGGAGTGTTGGCGCGGCCCGCGTTGTTGGCAGAAGCGCGATGGGGGCTCGCGGTGCGTCGCGGTTCGTTAGCACGGCGTTCGCCCTTCACGCGTTCGTGCGGCGCCGGCTCGTTGCCCGTGCGGCGTCGACCGCGCGAGCCCGATTGCGAGAATTGTTCCATAAAACATCATCCAATGACGAGAATAATCAGCACGCCTTCATTGTAGCTGCCTGCTCCTGTGAATGCTTGCTGCTGGCGCAAGCTCAAGCGCGCGTTCACATCAAAGTGAACTAAAGTTATAGAGGTGCGAGAGCACACGATTGACGGCCGACAGCGGGTGCAAAGCCCGCGGACGAGGAGGTTTCCATGGCAGATCGCGGCATCGTTGCGGTGTTCGGCAGCATGAACATGGACCTTTCGGTGGCGTGCGAGCGCAT
>CABRZT010000019.1:0-36131 GCA_902475595.1 uncultured Collinsella sp.
CATGCCAAATGGAGTCGCGCGCCGCGGCGCGCGACTCCATTTGGCATGCGGGCCTGCCGCTGGAGCTGGGCCTTGCCGAGGCTCAGCAGACGTTGCTGCAAAACGGCCTGCGCTCCCGCGTGGTGCTCGAGGCCGACGGCAAGCTCATGGACGGCACCGATGTCGCCGTCGCCTGCTTGCTGGGCGCCGAGGAGTTTGGCTTTGCGACCATGCCGCTCATCTCCATGGGCTGCCTCATGCAGCGCGACTGCCAGCAGGATACCTGCCCGGCCGGCATCGCCACGCAAAACTGCCGCCTGCGTCGCGGCTTCCGCGGCAAGCCCGAGCACGTCGAGCACTTTATGCTCTTTGTTGCCGAGCAGCTGCGCGAGGTCATGGCGAGCCTGGGCTTCCGCACCGTCGACGAGATGGTCGGCCATCCCGAGTGCTTGCGCCAGATTGAGGTCCCGGGCAACCGCAAGGCTAACCTGCTGGATCTGTCGCCCGTGCTGGCAAGCGCGACCTGCGAGTTCGGTGCCCACATCCCGGGTGCCGACGGTCGTCACTTCCTGCCGCAGATGGCTGCTGATAGCGAGCTCGACAAGACGCTCGACTCCACGTTGTTTGTGCCCTATACGGCCGATGCCCGTGCGCACCTGCGTCCGATTCGCTTCCGCGCCGATATCGCCAACGTCAACCGTTGCGTGGGCACCATCCTGGGCAACGCGGTGACCAAGGCGCATCCCGAGGGCCTGCCCGCCGGCTCCATTACCATCGATTGCGACGGTTCGGCCGGTCAGAGCTTTGGCGCGTTCCTGCCGCGCGGCATTACGCTTAACGTGTGCGGTGACGCCAACGACTACTTTGGCAAGGGCCTTTCGGGCGGCGAGGTGTCGGTGCGCCCCAACCCGCATGCGACCTACAAGTTCGACGAGAATATCATCGTGGGCAACGTTGCATTCTTTGGCGCCACGAGCGGCTGCGGCTTTATTAACGGCCTGGCCGGCCAGCGCTTTGGCGTACGCAACTCCGGCGCCACCGTGGTGGTCGAGGGCTGCGGCAACCATGGCTGCGAGTACATGACCGGTGGTCTGGCGCTCATCCTGGGCGAGGTCGGGCAGAACTTCGCCGCCGGCATGACGGGTGGCGTGGCCTATGTCTTTGACCAGTACGGAACGCTCGATGCCCGTGTGAACCACGAGAGCGTGGAGCTCAAGACCCCGACGGCCGGCGAGCTGGCGCAGATTCGCGCGCTCATCCAAGAGCACGTGGACGCAACGCAGAGCCCGCGCGGCATTAAGCTGCTCTACAGCTTCGACTCGATGGGCAAGCACTTTGTGAAGGTCATTCCGACCGAGTACGAGCGCGTGCTGGCGATTGTCGCCGCGGCCGAGGCCGTCGGCAAGACGCATGAGCAGGCCGAGGAGTTGGCGTTTGACATCGTGACCGGTCGCGCGAGCGCCGCGGATGTCGCTCGCTTTGATGTGGCGGGTGGTGTCGCTGGCGCTGTGCCCGCCGCCGCCAGCTCTGTTGCTTCGACCAAGAAGGAGGCGTAAGTGCCATGGGTAAGCCCGGTGCTTTTCTTGATATCGATCGCGTGACCCACGAGCTGCGCCCCGTGGAGGAGCGCAGCCGCGATTTCGATCCGCTGTACGTGGAGCTCGACGACGATGCGCGCCGTGCCCAGGCGAG
This sequence comes from uncultured Collinsella sp., assembly GCA_902475595.1. Classification (GTDB taxonomy): domain Bacteria; phylum Actinomycetota; class Coriobacteriia; order Coriobacteriales; family Coriobacteriaceae; genus Collinsella. Next base: position 1,672 of record CABRZT010000019.1, read on the forward strand.
CCGCTGCATGATGTGCGGTGTGGCGTTTTGCCAAATGGGCGCGAGCTTTGGCAAGGCGCGTCCGAGTGGCTGCCCGCTGCACAACCTGATTCCCGAGTGGAATGAGCTGGTGTACCGCGGCCGCTGGGATGAGGCTGCCGAGCGCCTGTCGCTCACCTCGCCTATGCCCGAGTTCACGAGCCGCGTGTGCCCGGCGCTGTGCGAGGCCGCGTGCAACCTGGGCTCGGTCGACGGCCAGCCCACGACGATTCACGACAACGAGCGCGCGATCAGCGACCATGAGTGGGCAAATGGCGGTCCGCGCCGCTTTGAGCCGGCAGGGGAGGATGCTCCCACGGTCGCTGTGATTGGCTCTGGCCCGGCTGGCCTGGTGGCTGCATGGGAACTTGCGCGTCGCGGTGCCCGCGTGACGGTGTTTGAGCGTGACGACCGCCCGGGCGGCCTGCTCATGTACGGCATTCCCAACATGAAGCTCGAGAAGTCCGTTGTCGAGCGTCGCGTGGCACTTATGCGCGAGCTGGGCATTGTGTTCGAGCTGGGTGCTGACGTGAGCGATCCCAAGGTTACCGCCAAGCTCGACGACTTTGATGCCGCCGTGGTGGCTGCCGGCGCTCGTGCTCCGCGTGGGCTTTCGGCTGCGAACATTGATGCCCCGGGCGTGGTGTATGCCGTGGACTACCTGACGGCTTCGACCGTCTCGGTGCTCGATGGCGGCGAGCCTGTCGTCGATGCACGCGGCCTGGACGTCGTGGTCATTGGCGGCGGCGATACCGGTAACGACTGCGTGGGCACCGCGGTACGTCAGGGTGCGCGCAGCGTGCGCCAGTTTGAGTTCTTGCCGGCTGCGCCTGATGCGCGCGCGGCGAGCAACCCCTGGCCGCAGTGGCCCAACGTTAAGAAGACCGATTACGGCCAGCAGGAGGCCATCGCTGCCATGGGCGGCGAGATGCGTGCCTGGGGCGTGGATACGCTCGAGGTACTGCTGGACAAGAAGGGCGCGGCCGCGGGCCTGCGCGTGGCCGATCTGGATTGGTCGGCTGGCAAGCCCGAGCGTATCGCGGGCTCCGAGCACGAGGTGCCGGCCCAGCTGGTGCTCATCGCCTGCGGCTTTACGGGCCCGGAGCACGGTGTGTTCGACGCCGTTGGCGTGCCCGTTGTCACTGCTGGTCGTCCACTGCCTGTGATGGCCGCCGAGGGCTCGCACCTCGCGGCGCGTGTCGACGGCGTCGCCGCGGATGCCGCGCCGGTGTATGTTGCCGGTGACGCTCGTAACGGCAGCTCTCTCGTGGTGAACGCTATGGCCGACGCCCTAGCCTGCGCAGCCGAAGTCGCCGATGCGCTGGAGCTGTAAGGCGGCTGTCCACAGCTGAATCGTCAAGGGCTGTCCCCGAATGCCGGCCCAAAAGGAAAGTCCCCAAGTGCCGGCAGCTGGGGACGTTCCTTATGTGCCGGCATTCGGGGACACTCCTTGCGAGTTCGCAGGCGACTTTGTCATTTGCCGACGTGCAAGTGTTCATTCGTCGACGTTTGCGACTGTGCTACTCTGCTCTTTCTGTGGTGGTAGCGGGCGTTTGCCTCAAATGAGTGAACTGACTGTCTATGTCTACCTGCGGTTTCTTTGCGGTGCGCATTTTCGGTCAAGTGTCCCGTCAAGTGTTTGGTCAGCATCTGGTTTGCAGTCGAGGGCCTATTTTGCCCGCGCTGGTCGTGGCTGCCCACCCTCCTCGTAAGCTCAAATTGAGGTTCATCAGTTTGAGGAGGATGCCGTGACTGACCACGTTTTAGACCGAGCGCATCTGGCCGAAGCCGTCGGCAACGATATTGCCGACATGGCCCATTTTTGGATGCTGCGGAAGTTTCAGTTTTTGGAGCCGGCGCGCGAGCAGTTTGAGATCATTGTCGACCCGTGGCTCAGCTATTGCACCGAGCCTTCCCAAAACGAAATTATGGCCTACAACATGGCATTTACCGATTGGCTGCTCTTTGAGCGCCCCTATCGCCATGGCAAGACGCTGCTCGAGCTATATGTTGACGAGCCGCCGGCATCGCTTTCGCCTGCCTCGCTCAAGCGGCTCGAGCAGGTGCGCGACACACAGTATTTCTCGCGCTTTGGCATTTTGGACAAGGATCCTGCGAACGGCATGGTTGCGCTGAAGGATACGCGCACCGACCTTCGCTTTGATGTTTACGACCCGCATATCGTGCAAAAGGAGCATTGGAGCGACGGCGCGATTGCGGTGCGCCTCGTCTGCGTCGACGATGTCTGGCTGGCGGCGGGACAGCTCTATCTGTATGACATCGCGCGCCTGAGTGACACGGCGGTCGATGGACCGGGCGCGGTGCATCCGGAGGACCTACAGGATGGCTTTGACACCTCGTGCATCAGCTTCTTTTTGCGCCTGGTCCGCGACATCATGGGCGCCCAGGGGCGCTACGTGAAGTCGCTCAACATCTACGAGCAGGAGTGGGAGTAGGGGATGTTACTGGTGTCGCTCTGCTGCCCTGACTTTGTCTCAATCTGTAACGTTTGGCGGCTGTTTGGGCCCGTAACTGTTACAGATCGAGACATTTCCCTGGTGTCGCTGGGGTGGGACTGCAACGTATTCCGTCCCCCACATCCCCTCTTCCCTCCGTTAACCGATATGCTCGACTTTAGGTCGCTGCATTAGGTGATAATGGACAAATGTTCAAGTTAATCGTGAGGGAGGAGCTCGATATGGCGTCTGCCGATCGTTCCACGTTGTTTATCAATGCGACCGTCCTGGATGGTTCGGAACATATGGAGCCGCAACCCGATATGGCCGTGACTGTTGAGCGCGGCGTCATCACCTGGATGGGGCCGAGTGCTGTGGCGCAGGCGCCCGCGGGTGCCGAGGTTATCGACCTGGGTGGTGCGTATCTCATGCCCGGTCTCATCAATATGCACGTGCACCTGTGCGGTTCGGGCAAGCCGGTTTCGGCGGGCGATGCGGGTGCGTTGATGAAGAAGCTCGATAACCCCGTGGGGCGCGCCATCGTGCGCCATATTCTTAAGGGCAGCGCCCAACAACAACTGGCAAGCGGCGTGACCACGGTGCGCGGCGCGGGCGACCCACTGTTTGCCGATCTGGCCGTGCGCGATGCTATCGATGCCGGCAAGTATCAAGGTCCTCGCCTGGTGGCGCCGGGAACGGGCGTCACGGTTCCGGGCGGCCATGGTGCGGGCTTGTTCGCCCAGGTGGCAAACAGTCCCGCCGAGGCAGCCGAACAGGTGCGCGACCTGTATGCGCGCGGTGCCGACGTCATTAAGCTGTTCGTAACGGGCGGCGTGTTCGACGCGACCGAGGTGGGCGAGCCGGGCGTGCTGCGTATGCCGGTGGAGGTTGCCGCGGCGGCGTGCAAGGCTGCGCACGAGGTGGGCCTGCCGGTTATGGCCCATGTCGAGAGCACCGAAGGCGTGAAGGCCGCGCTTGAGGCCGGCGTTGACACGATCGAGCACGGTGCCCCGATGACTCCTGAGATCTTGGAACTGTACCGCGGCGCCGCGGGCACGCAGCTTGAGGATCGCGCGCCCAGCGTTACCTGCACTATCAGCCCGGCGCTGCCGTTTGTATTGCTCGACCCGAAAAAGACCCATTCGACCGATACGCAAAAGAAGAACGGCGACATCGTGTGCTCGGGCATTATCGAGAGCGCCCGTGCCGCACTGGAAGCTGGCGTTAAGGTGGGCCTGGGCACGGACTCGAGCTGCCCGTTCGTGACGCAGTACGACATGTGGCGTGAGGTGGCCTATTTTGCCAAGCATGTCGGCGTGAGCAACGCCTTCGCACTGCATACGGCTACGCAAGTCAACGCCGAGCTGCTGGGGCTGGACGGCGAGACTGGCACAATCGAGTGCGGCAAGGCCGCCGATATCTTGGTGACGCGCAAGAACCCGCTCGATGACCTGTGCGCACTGCGTGAGCCGACGCACGTGATGTGCCGTGGCGATTTGGTGCGCAAGCTCAAGGTGAAGCGTATTCCCGAGGTGGACGCCGAGCTCGACGCGATTATGGCCATGCCAGCCGAAGCGCTTGCCGAGGAGCTGGCCCGCGACGGCGTGGCGTAGACGAGACAAAGGGACAGCTCCGTTGCCGCATACAAAAAGCCGAGGTCTCAACACGAGGCCTCGGCTTTTTTATCGAACAAATACTTAAGATTTGGGACAAACAAACCTGATTTATTTGTCCCGCGTGCGGGCGCTAGGAGCGCGTTTCCATCTTGGCGTGGCACTTGGGGCAGGTGACGCGGATCTTGCCCTTGCCCTTGGGGACGGAGAGCATCTGGCCGCAGTTGGGGCACTTGAGGTATGCCGTGGTCTTGCGCCCCTTCCACATCTTCTTGGCCGTGCGCTTGGCACGCTCAAAGTCTTCCTTACTGGTGCCGGCTGCGCGTGAGGTGCTGGCCGCTGCAGCTCCGCCGCCCAAGCTAGCTACAAACTTGCCCAAGCCGGGTACGTTTGCAGTCGCGGCGACAAAGGCCTCGTTCTCCTTGCGACGTGCGTCGATATTTTTGGACAGGCCGCGCAGCACGCCAATCACGATTACGGCGATGGCAATCCAGCTGAGCCACTGGATGCGGGCTATCGATCCGATCATCGCGATGACGATGCCGGCAAAACCCATCACGATGGTGAGTTCATCGGCACCATTGCGACCCTTTATAAAGTCATTCATGCAAATTGCCTTTCGTTCGATATGCTGCACGCCTTTATACCCGATTTAGAGCAAGGGGGACAGGTTAATCTGCACCAATGTGGTGCAAACATACCTGTCCTCGGAATACCAAGACGGTGCAAAGAAGTCTGTCCCCAATGCCCCAATTACTTGGAGAGCTTGTCGACGACGCGTTCGATCTCGGCGAGCTTGGCGGCTTTGAGGTCCTCGTCGCCCGATTCGATTGCCGAAGTCACGCAGCCCTCGATATGCGCCTTGAGCACGTCGGCGTTGATGCGCGCGAGGAGCGCCTGTGTTGCCATGAGCTGCGTGGAGATGTCGACGCAGTAACGGTCCTCCTCGACCATCCGTAGGATGCCGTCGATCTGGCCGCGTGCCGTCTTGAGCATGCGGGTCACCGATTTGTGGTCTGCCATCATGGCGAGTCCTCGTTTCTGGTCGATCTTCCGGATGTCCCCGTCAGTTGCGGTGAAATACGGACCGTTTAAAGGCCTAGGGCGGCACAACAGTCCGTATTTCACCGCAACTTCTGAGGATTCAGTAGGCGGCGTCTGCTACGCGGCGGTCACCGAAAGGGCGTGGAACTTCTCGCCGGCGCCCTCGACGGCGGCAGCGAGCTGCTCGGCGGTTACGGTGTCGGCGCACTCCACCTGGACGGTCTGGGTCTCGTGATCGGCGTCGGCGTCGGTCACGCCGGCAACGTTGAGCAGTGCCGTCTCGACAGTGGCGTCGCAGTGGCCGCACATGAGGCCGGAAGTCTTGATCGTGTAACGCATGGGTATTCCTCTCTGTTGTGTCGGCTTTCCCAGGCACCCGACCTTGACCTTCAATCCGTCGCTCGCGTACCAAAGTACGCGTCGCTCCTCTTTCAGGTCGATCTCGGGCACCTGGAAACCCGTTCTAAATGGACTTAATGGTGAGCCTATTTTGCCACTTTCGGCTTAAAGGTTTGCAGGCGCAGGGCATTGGACACGACGCATACGCTCGACAGGCTCATGGCCGCGGCGCCAAACATCGGCGAGAGCTGCCAACCGGTGAGGGGGAAGAACACGCCCGCCGCCAGCGGAATGCCGATGCCGTTGTAGAACAGCGCCCAGAACAGGTCCTGCTTGATGTTGCGAATTGTGGCGCGCGACAGCTCGATGGCACGGGCGACGTCCATGAGGTCGCTGCGCATGAGAACCACATCTGCCCCTTCTTTGGCGATGTCGGCGCCGGTACCGATGGCAAGGCCCACGTCGGCGCGCGCCAGGGCGGGGGAGTCGTTGATGCCGTCGCCCACCATGGCGACCTTGCTGCCCGCATCCTGCAGCTCGCGCACGTGGCGTTCCTTGTCGGCGGGGAGGACGTCGGCGATGACCTGCTCGCTGCTCAGTCCCACGCGGCGGGCGATCGCTTCGGCTGTCACGCGGTTGTCGCCGGTGAGCATGCGCACGTCGACGCCAAGCGAGCGCAGTGCGGCGATGGCCCCGGCGCTCGTCTCCTTGACCTCGTCCGCCACGGCGATGGTGCCGACAAGCTCGCTGTTCTTGGCAAAGAACAGTGGCGTCTTGCCCTCGGCCGCGAACTGTTCGGCAAGGCCGGCGGGAACCTTCACGCCCAGCTCGTCCATCAGACGCACGTTGCCGGCGGCGATGACATTCTGCCCCTCGCGTGCCGTAACGCCTCGCCCGGGCACGGCGGCAAAGTCCTCGACCATGCGTGCGACGATTCCGCGCGCCTCGCACTCGGCCATAATCGCCTCGGCCAGCGGGTGCTCGCTTGAGCGCTCCAGCGCAGCGGCCAGCTTGAGCAGCGCCTTTTCGCTCATGGCGGGCGATCCGTCGGCACGCGTGGCTACCACGATATCGGTCACGGCAGGCTTGCCGCGAGTGACCGTTCCCGTCTTATCGAGCACCACGGTGCCCACGCTGCGCAGATTCTCCAGCGCCTCGGCGCTCTTGAACAGAATGCCCATCTCGGCGCCCTTGCCGGTGCCCACCATGATGGCGACGGGCGTGGCCAGACCCAATGCGCACGGACAGCTGATCACCAGCACGGCCACGGCGGAGGTGAGCGCCTCGTTTATGCTGCCGGTCAGTGCCATCCACGCCGCAAAGGTCACAGCCGAGATCACGAACACCACGGGCACGAACACGCCGGCGACTTTGTCGGCCATGCGGGCGATAGGCGCCTTGGTGGCGTTGGCGTCCTCGACGAGCTGGATAATCTTGGCGAGCGACGTGTCGGCGCCCACGCGTGTGGCACGGAAGGTAAACGAGCCGGTGCGGTTGACAGTGGCGGCGTTGACGGTGTCGCCGGCGGTCTTTTCCACGGGGATGGACTCGCCGGTGAGCGCGCTCTCGTCCACGGCCGAGCTGCCCCCGAGCACCACGCCATCGACAGGGATGGACTCTCCGGGGCGCACGCGCAGGACCTGGCCGGGAAGGATACTGTCGACGTCGACGGTGGTTTCGGTGCCGTCGTCGGCAACGACGGTCGCGGTCTTGGGTGCCAAGTCGATGAGTGCCTCGATGGCGCCGCCGGTTTTTGACTTGCTGCGCGTCTCGAGGTATTTGCCCACGGTAACGAGCGACAGGATCGTGCCCGCACTCTCAAAATACAGATTGTCCATGCTCGTCATCATGGCCTCGTGGACCTGACCCGCGGCTAATTGGTCGGCCATGATGAACATGGCGTAGAGCGACCAGGCGATGGAGGCGGTGGCGCCCACGGCAATAAGGGCGTCCATGGTAGGCGCGCCGTGTGCGAGTGATTTAAACCCGTTGATAAAGTACGCGTCGTTGACGTAGACGATGGGAATGAGCAGGACGAGCTCGGTGAGCGCGAGCGTCATGCTGTGGGTGTGGTCGGTGAAGATGCCGGGCAGCGGCCAGCCGAGCATGTGCCCCATGCCTATGTAGAACAGTGGGATGAGGAATACGATCGAGACGATGAGGCGGGTGCGCATGGCAGAGGCGGCGGCCTCCAACTTTTTGGTCGGTGACTCCATATGGGCGGCGCCGGACCTGGCTTGCGCACTTCCGCTTTGGACAGCGTCGGTGCCCGTGCTGATGGGCGAGGCCGAGTAGCCCGCGCGGTCGACAGCGGTGCAGATATCGTCGGGGGAGACCTGCGCGGGGTCGTAGTCCACCAGCATGGAGCCGGCGAGCAGGTTGACCGCGACGCTTTGGACGCCGTCGAGCTTGCTCACGGCACGGTCCACGTGCGCCTGGCAGGCGGCACATGTCATGCCGCCCACGTCAAACTTATCTTGAGCCATGGCTTCTCCTTTCTGTGGTTCGGTGTTGGAATTGTTAACCTGCTGATACTATACACCCATACCCCCTGGGGGTGTCCAGTACAGAAAGAAATGTATGACATTTCGTTACAGATGAGGATAGTTGGTTGGCCGATGGACCGTCCCAACCAATCATCTCAATCTGTAACGTCTGGACCGGTTTTTGAACCATAGCTGTTACAGATTTAGACAAACATTTCAGCCGAAAACTAACGTCTCGATCTGTAACAACTAGACCCCGTTTTACCGAGTATTTGTTACAGATCAAGACAAACAGTTGGCAGGAAACTCAATGTCTCGTTCTGTAACATCTAGCAGCAAATATGACCTCTAACTGTTACAGATTGAGACAATTGCCGGGGAGGGGTCCCGTCACGGCAAGACGCCCGCTCTCTAGATACAGAATCCGGGGATCACGCAGGTTCGTTTGTTTGGCTTGTCCGCAGGCGTTGCGTACGTAAAGGCGTCGCCGTCGTGGCCCACACGGTTTATGTAGAGCGTGCCTTCGGTCTCCGATGAGTCGGGGCTCACCGTGCGCTCCCACCAGCAGGTGTCCTTGCCCTTCCACTGACGGACCATCGTCTCGTTCGTGGAATACGGGCTCACCTTGAGCTCGCGGAAGAGTTGGTACTCCTTGCCCTCGCTGTTGTAGATGTCTGCCAGGTAGTGATAGTCCTTGGCAAACGAATCGGGCGGTTGCGTACCGCACAGCTCGACCATGGCGGGCAGCCAAAGGGTTGCGGGCAACTCGCTCAGACACGATGCACTGTTGGCGGCGCCCACATTGTTCGAGACCTTCTTGACCCCTTTAATGAGCGCGCGCAACTCGTTGGGTAGCAGCTTAAGGCCGTCGCCGTTGAGCCATTCCCGCAGCTCGCAATCTGCCCAGCCGGCGCTCGGCGGTTCAGCTGCAGCGTTGCGCTCGGCAATACCCGCGTCGAACATAAACGTCAGCCCGGCCTTGCCCGTACCGTCTAGAAGCTCGTCGTGGCGGATACCCACAAGCTGCGCGCCAACCTGCAGCCCGTTGGTGAGCGTGACGCGCTTGGTGCATGGATAGGGGATATGCCCATCGGCATCGAGCAGGTGATAGCGCTTGGCAATCTCGCGTGCCTCGCTACGGGTCTCGGCGGCCTTAATCTTGAGCGAAATCTTCTGCAGCTGATCCCAGGTGTAGTCGTCAAGCGAACCGCGGATGCCGTCCAGGTAGTCGGGGATGCCAAAGCCATGGGTCGCCGCCCCAATGACGCTGAGCCCCGCAACGGCTGCAACGACGCCACCGATAATAAACCGGCGGCGGGTCATGGCATCGTGCCGGGCCTGCTCCAGGATCTCTCGCGCGCGCTCGCCGGCGACGTCGACCTTAAGGTGCGTACCGGAGTCGATGTCGATTGCGGCGTCACTGCCCGCGCCCTCGCGGCCCTCGGATTCGGCATCGGTGAGGTATGCCGAGAGCACCTCGAGCATCTGCTGCTCGGTGGGACGATCGCACTGCTCGACTGAGAGACCCTTCATGATGATTTGGACGAGCGCTTCATCGCTCTCGCAGCGCGGCTCGAGCGGTGCCGGCTTGGTCTTGGTCTTTACGAGATAGAACGAGCCGGTTGCAGCGGCGTCCGTCGACTCAAAGTCAAACGGTTTGCGACCGCTGTAGAGCTGGTACAAAATGCTCGAAAGCGCATAGACGTCGATTGCCGGCGAACGGCGAAGGGCCGCGATGCCTTCGATATCCTGCGTGAGCATCTCGGGCGCGGCGTATGCGGGCGTGGCAAAACGCCAGATGTCGGCGCGCCGGGTGATCGTGTCGTCGCCGAGAGCCATGGTCGCGGAGCCCATGTCGATGAGGCAGGGGTCAAAGGAGCAATCAGCAATCTGCTGCTCGAGCGTTCGGCTGGTGGTGCGGAACATGATATTGGCGGGCGACAGATCGCGATGGATGACCGGGTTCACGAGGCCTTGGGTCATCAAGAGCACACGAAGCACGGCGTTTCCGACGGCGGCGACCATCTGGGTGGTCAGCCCGCCCGAGGCGTCGTGCGGAAGCAGGGGCAGCGCCTGCTTGAGTGAGGTGCCCTCGACCCACTCCATGAGGATGAGCGGGTCATCCTCGCACGATCCGTAGCCATAGACGCGCGGAAATCCGCGCAGGTGCGAGACGGTACACAGATGACGGTACTCCTCGAACAGCGCGGCGGTGTTGGCCAGGTGCGCTGCCGATTGCTCGGCGGAGCGGTCGGGGGCTTGGCCGGAAAGGATGGCGTTGTCCTTGAGTAGCTTGACGGCAAAGACCTCGCCGCTTGTGTTGGTCGCGCGCAGCACGTGCCCGATGTTGCCGTTGTTGCGGTGGGCCGTCTGGAGAATAAGCGTCATAAACCGACGCTTGGCGTCGTCCTCGGCGCTGGGGTCGACCGCCACGGCGGTATCGAACGTATCGAGACGGATGAGTTTGTCGCCATAGGCGCTATCGGTAGTATCCATGGCGTTCCTTTGTCTGGCATGGGTTGCCGCACGTATACGTGAGCAGTGCGGATATCGGTAAAGTACCATGATAGCCGCACTGCCCACGTATACCGCTGAGCATTGTCGTTTACGACGCAGAAGGTAGAGGACGAAAGACGGACGGCGACCGTCTTTCGATCGCCGTCCGCGCTAGTCCACAATGACAAGGAATGTCGTATAGAGACCCAAATGAAGTCTGTCGCTGTTGGCGATTTCCACGGGGGGATAGATCTTGCCGGGCTCGCGTTGGTCGCGCGGCGGCTCAATCACAATATCGCCGTCGCCTACACCCGATTCGAGCACCGTGCCGTTGGTCGATCCAAGGCCCTGGGCGTACCAGTGCTCACCCTCAAGCCAAATGCGAAGATGCTCGCGCGATGCGCCGGCGCCCACATCGGTGATGCTGGGCGAGGTTTTGGGCAAAGAACCAATCACGGTGCCGTGCGGATCGCGTGTGAGGGGATGGATTTGCATGTCGGCGCAGTTGTCGGCATGGGTTCTGAGCAGACCGAGGTTGGGGGCGACGGTGCGCGGCTGCTCCAGGCTGCTCATAAAGCCACGTCCGACGGTAGTTTCGGTGGTGCCAAAGTGCCCGCCCGTCTTGCTGTCGCAAAAGCGCTCGACGGTGGCCACGCCCTGAACGGGATCGGCGAGCGCCCCCGTTGCCACAAAGAGCATAAGGTAAAGCGTGCTTTTCTCGCGCACGGCATTGCCGTCAAAGTTGTCGATGCGATTGAGGGCATTTGCATATAGGCGGCTGTCCAACTTGTAGCTGGCGAGAGCCGACATCATTTCGTTGGCGGCCGGACCGCGATAGTGCTCGGCGATTGCCCGATAGGCGGACTCGCCGCCGCCGAGCTTGCTGCAGATTGCCGAGGAAAGGTTGAGCGTGGTGACGGTAAAGTCGCTGTAGATGGAGGGCGCGCACTGGTCAGGCTTGCGATGGACGATGTAACGGGTGAGATACGAGCGGTTGGAAGAGCATTTCTCGAGCAGGGTACTGCCGAGATAAGAGTTTCCATTGATGAGCATTCGGGCGATCTCGAGATGTTTAAGACCGCCGAACGAGCGAATATCGTTATAGAGGACCGAGCAAGGCGTCTCTGCTGCCACGGATACCTCCTTTGATTGCTTCCTAGCCAATATGGCGATAGGAATTAATGGCTCCCAGTGGGCGATGTATTAAATGGCTGCGCAATATATAGCGTAACCAAAGCAACATTATAGGCCACATGTTCGAAATTGCAGGAAGAGCGAGAGATTTGGTTTGGATTGGACGGAAATCCCCCTCTGTCTTGATCTATAACAATTAGGGCCGATTTTACTCGGTAACTGTTACAGATTGAGACGTTTGTGAACCGTGTCGACCGTTTGTCTCGATCTTTAACACGTAGAGGAAGATTTGCCCTGTAGATGTTACAGATTGAGACAATCAGCCGGGCCCACCTCGTCCGCCTCGTCATCTGTGGTTTACGTGGGGGCATACGGAGTACGGGTATACTAACCGGCGGCGAATCTGCTCCATCGCTTAGAGCTGCTGCGTCTGGACGGCGCGTAATAGGGCTGCCAAAGCGATCGCCAGCGTGCTGAGCAACGTCCTCTCTGTGCGCACCCGTTTTTGTATGTATTAGCGCACTACCAAGCACGCCCGCGCGGCTGCATGCCGTGCCCATAGCGCGTGCAGATAAGGAACAACAACATATGCGTAATTCTGTATCTGACGTCACGGACGCCGAGATTCTGGACGAGACCCGCGAGGCCATGACCCAGGCTGCCTTCGATGCCGCCGATGAGGCCAGTGCCGCCCAGGCCGTCGAGTCCGCTACCGAGAGTCTGCCCGCCTTTGACGAGCTGGGCCTTTCCGACGAGATGCTTCGTGCTATCGAGAACCTGGGCTACACGGCGCCGACGCCCGTGCAGGCCGGCTCCATCCCCGTGGTGCTCGAGGGCCGCGACCTGCTTGCCGCCGCTCAGACCGGCACCGGCAAGACGGCCGCCTTTTTGCTGCCGACCATGAACAATCTGGAGCACATCGCTCCTCCCAAACCCGTGCGCGAGCGCGGCGGCCGCAACCGTCGTCGCGGTGCTAAAAAGCCCGAGGGCAACGGTCGCGGCCCCGTGATGCTCGTCATCACCCCTACGCGCGAGCTTGCCCAGCAAATCGACGAGGTCGCGAGCAAGATCGCCGACGTCACCGGCCATGTTGCCGTGACCGTCGTGGGCGGCGTGAGCTACAAGCCGCAGACCGCGGCACTTAAGTACGGTTGCGATATCCTAGTTGCCACGCCGGGTCGTCTGGTCGACCTGATCGAGCAGGGCGCCTGCCACCTGAACGAGGTTAAGGTCCTGGTGCTCGACGAGGCCGACCGCATGCTCGACATGGGCTTTTTGCCCGCCGTCCGTCGCATTGTGCGCGAGACGCCGACCGAGCGCCAGACGCTGCTGTTCTCGGCCACGCTCGACGAGGAGGCCGTGGGCGAGATCACCGACCTGGTGAGCGACCCGGCCCGCGTGGAGATCGCGCCCGCCACGTCGACCGCCGATACTGTCGATCAGTTTGTGTTCCCGGTGTCCATTGAGGCCAAGAACAACCTGCTGCCTGAGTTCCTCAAAAAGGAGGGCCCGGAGCGCACTATCGTCTTTATGCGCACCAAGCACCGCGCCGACAGCTGCTGCCGTCGCCTGGAGCGCAAGGGCATCAAGGCCGCTGCGATTCACGGCAACCGCAGCCAAGCTCAGCGCGAGCGCGCGCTTTCGGCCTTCCGCGATGGCACCGTCGACGTGCTGGTGGCAACCGACGTGCTTGCCCGCGGCATCGACATTAGTGACGTGCGCTACGTCGTGAACTTTGACGTGCCGGCCGAGCCGACCGACTACATCCACCGTATTGGCCGTACGGGCCGTGCCGGTGAGCTGGGCTGGGCCATCACGTTTGTGACCGAGCAGGACGTCGATGAGTTCTACGAGATCGAGAAGCTCATGGACAAGACCGCCGACATCTACGAGGCCGGCGATCTGCATGTGGGTCCCAACCCGCCCGCGGTTGATCCCGAGCGCGATCCTGCGGCCTTTAAGGTGAAGAAGAAGACCAAGCGCGGCAAGTCCAAGAGCAAGAAGAAGCTTGAGCAGGCGCGTCGCGACGGCAAACGCAACGGCGATGACTACGGCGATGTGGCCGGTCGTTCCAACCGCGGTCGCGACGAGCGTCGCGGCGACGGCGAGCGTCCGAGCCGTCCCAAGCGCGGCGGCAAGACCCGCGTGCGCGAAGGCGTTCAGGCTCGCGTGGACGAGGCTGTTGAGAGCGTGGCCCGCGAGGTGGCTGCCGAGGAGCGCGGCGGTGCTGTCGAGCAGGCCCCGCGTGGCAACCGTGCCGAGCGTCGTGCCAAGCAGTTCCAGGGCGAGGCACATCGCCGCCGCGAGGACGAGGATCGCGGTGGCCGTCGTCGTGTCAAGCGCGAGGACGAGGGCCGCGGTTCGCGCGGTGGCAAGCGCGGTGCGGGCGACCGCCGTCGTTCCGGTCGCGACGGCGAGCGCGGCGGGCGCGATGAGCGCCGTGGCGGCGAGGGCCGTGGTGAGCGCGGTGCCCGCGGTGGCGAGTCCCGTGGCGGCAAGCGCTTTGAAGAGCGCGGTAGCCGCGGCGGCGAGCGTCGCGAGGGTGCTCGCGGCAATGGCGGCCGCGGCGGCGCCGCTCGTTCTAACGAGTCGCGCGATCGTCGTGACCCGCGTGCCAGCCGCGATCGTCGCGATGACTGGCGCAACTACGACGATACCCGCGAGGAGCGTCGCGGCGGCTATCGTGGTGGGCGTGGCGGCAACCAGGCCGGTTCCCGTGGCGGCCGCGCCGGCGGTCGCGATAACCGTGGCAGCTACGGCAACAGCCGTGGCGGCAAGCGCGGCGGCAGCTCCCGTCGTCCCGGTGACGGCGGCGGCAAGCGTAAATAACACACGCATCGCCCGCTAGAGCGAGGTGAACCAAGGGCCCCGAGCAACTACGCTCGGGGCCCTTTTTGTTTGCCGTATCCGATCGCTAGTTCAAATGTGATTTCCTCGGGAATGCATCTAGAGGATGCCGTGGACCTGTTTCCTGCCATGCGGCAATGGGTCCCATGGGGTGCGCCGTGCATTTTTTGGAGTATTCTGCAGTTCGAGTTGTCTGCATATGATTCGACGTCGCCAACGGTGGCCTTCGGATATCCCTAGCGAGCGTTCTGAGTCAGATTTCGCCGTTTTCCGGAGCAGGGGCGCGTCATTCTCGCCATGTCGGGACTTAAAATGATACGGTGCCCTACAGTTTTGCCCGCCCGCGGCGGTGCTGGCGTGGTCACGTTGCAGAATACTCCGTTTTTTGCACGGGCCAGGATGGGGTACCTCGGGAGAACACGGCGGTATCCCGTAAATATATACAATCTGTACCGTAATTTATACAAAACGAAAAGGTAGACAGCGTAGGGTGGGAGCATTGGGGTGCTTGGTGCATCAAAACGGGGACCCCACGTGCCGTATACTCTGGCTGGATGTGAAAGCGGCTTGACGCGTTGCCAGGCGTAGGGGGAGGGTGTCTCGATGAGCGTATTCGAAATTGTGTTTAGTCCGACGGGTGGAACGCGGAAGGTGTCTGGCCTTGTGGCCGGGGCACTGGGCAAGAATACCGTTACCGTCGATCTGACCGATAGCGGGCTAGATTTCAGCGCTGTCTCGATGACTGAGGACGACGTGGCCGTAATCTCTGTGCCGGCGTATGCCGGTAGAATCCCGGCTGTGGTGGCTGACCGGTTGGGCATGGTGCGCGGCAACGGGGCTCGGGCTGTTTTGGTTTGTGTATACGGAAACCGTGCGTTTGAGGACACGCTCGTAGAGCTGGAGGACGTTGCGAAGCATGCGGGATTCCGGGTGATCGCGGCAGTTGCAGCCATTGCAGAACATTCCATTGCGCGACAGTTTGCTGCCGGTCGTCCGGATGCGCAGGATGCGGCGCAGCTTGCTGAGTTTGCTCAGCAAATTCAGCAAAAGCTGTTGGCTGAGGATGCGTCCGAGCCCTCTATCCCCGGCAATCGTCCTTATAAACAAGCTGGAGGTCACCGCATGGCACCCGAGGCAACAGAGGATTGCGTCTCCTGCGGTGCATGCGCCGCGGCGTGCCCCGTTTGTGCTATCGACAATGGTGACCCCAAACGAGCAGCTGGCGAGGCGTGCATCTCCTGCATGCGCTGCATTGCCGTATGTCCGCGAGGCGCTCGTAAGCTTGATCACAACAAGCTATCCGCTGTTTCCCAGATGCTGAGCAAGGTTTGCGTCGTGCGGAAGGAATGCGAGCTCTTTATCTAGCGCAAGTGAGATTGGTGCAAACAAACCTGGCCCTTTTGCACCAAAAACGATCCGTTTTCCTCCGTTCCCAAGGGATCATGTGATCCGAAGGGGACGGAGGAAAACGGATCAAAAAGGAAAAATAGTAAGGCGCTCTTTTTCACATTGAATATTGCAATTTGGTAACGCGTTTTATCAAATATGGCATTTATCTGCGGTAATGTTCTATTTCACCGCTGAGGGTGACATTTTATACCGCCTGCCGAACCGTATGGAGACCTCACAACTTTTTAGGTCAGTGTTGTGCGTGTAGCAATTTCGCCCGGCCTCGCCTCCGGGCTGCCATGTGAGAGGGGATCTTATGGCTCGACTGCATGTAATGGAACGCAGCCACGCTCAGGCCGTCATGGACGACCTGCACGATGCGCTCGGACGTCGTCTGGCGGTGAGCTCGCTCGCCCCGTGTCCCGTGGAGTTTACGGCAGCGCTCGTCAACCTGTGCTCCACCCAGAGCTGCGGCAAGTGCACGCCCTGTCGCGTGGGCCTGAGCGCGCTGAGCGACCTGCTCGCCGATGTGCTCGAAGGGCGCGCCGATGAGTCCACGCTCAACCTGATTGAGCGCACGGCCCGCACCATCTACCTTTCGAGCGATTGCGCCATCGGCTACGAGGCCGGCGCCATGGCGCTCACGGCCATTCGCGGCTTCCGCGACGACTTTGAGCACCACATCCGCGAGCACTCCTGCGGCTTTGACCGCGAGGCCCGCGTCCCGTGCGTCTCGGGCTGCCCGGCGCACGTCGACATTCCCGGGTACATTTCGCTCGTCGAGGCCGGCCGCTATGCCGACGCCGTCAAGGTCATCCGCAAGAACAACCCGCTACCGCTCGTCTGTGGCCTGGTGTGCGAGCATCCCTGCGAGATGCACTGCCGTCGCGGCATGGTCGACGACCCCATGAATATCCTCGCCCTCAAGCGTTTTGCCGTTGAGCACAGTGACCTTAACGACCACAAGCCGCACGTAGTGGACAACACCGGTAAACGCGTCGCTGTGATCGGCGGCGGCCCGGCCGGCCTTTCCTGCGCCTACTACCTAGCCGTGATGGGCCATAAGGCGACCGTCTTTGAGCAGCGTCACCACTTGGGCGGCATGCTGCGCTACGGCATCCCCAGCTATCGTCTGCCGCGCGAGCGCCTGCAGGCCGAGATCGGCTGGATCTTGAGCGCCGGCATCGACGTTGAGCTCGATCACTCCGTCAACGGCGAGGAGCTTGCCCGCCTGCGCGACGAGTTCGATGCCGTCTACCTGGCCATCGGTGCCCACAGCGATAAGAAGCTCGGCCTTCCGGGCGAAGAGGCGCCCGGCGTGGAGTCGGCCGTCAAGATGCTGCGTGCCATTGGAGACGACGAACTGCCCGACCTGAGCGGCCAGCGCGTGTGCGTCATCGGCGGCGGCAACGTGGCCATGGACGTGGCGCGCTCTGCCGTGCGCTGCGGCGCCGAAAAGGTGAGCATCGTCTACCGCCGTCGCATCTGCGATATGACGGCCCAGGACGCCGAGATCTCCGGTGCCCAGGCCGAGGGCTGCGAGGTTCTGGAGCTCACAGCCCCGCTCGCCATCGAGACGGGCGAAGATGGTCGCGTGAGCGGCCTGCGCGTGCAACCGCAGATTATCGGCGAGCCCCGTCGCGGTCGTCCGGCCCCGCGTGCCGCCGCGACGCCCGAGCGCGTCATCCCCTGCGAGCGCGTGTTTGTTGCCATTGGTCAGGACATCGACTCCAAGCCGTTTGAGGACATGGGCATCGCCTGCAAGTGGGGCTGCATCGTCACCGATTCGGACGGCGCCGTGCCCAACTTCGATGGCCTCTTTAGCGGCGGCGACTGCCAGACCGGCCCCGCCACCGTCATCCGCGCCATCAATGCCGGCCGCGTGGCTTCGGCAAACATCGACCGCTATCTGGGCTTCGACCACAAGATTAAGCTCGAGGTCGAGCTGCCGACCGTCCAGTTTAAGGGCAAACACGAGTGCGGTCGCTGCGAGCTGGGCGAGCGCGAGGCCGGCGAGCGCATTCACGATTGGAATCTGGTCGAGCAGGGCCTCACCGAGCAGGAGGCGCGCCAGGAGGCAAGCCGCTGCCTGCGCTGCGACCACTTTGGCTTTGGTGCGTTCCGCGGAGGGAGGAACCTGGAATGGTAGAGCTCAACAAAACCACTGTCGGCGACAACAGCGAAAACGGAGCGCACAACATGGTCAGGCTCATTATCGATAACTGCGAAGTCGTGGTGCCCGAGCACACCACGATCCTGGACGCGGCCAAGTCCGTCGGCATCCAGATTCCCACCCTGTGCTATCTGCGCGATCTGAACGAGATCGGCGGCTGCCGCGTGTGCGTGGTCGAGGTTGAAGGCTGCGACCAGCTGGTTGCCGCCTGCAACAACTACGTGCTCGACGGCATGGTGGTCCACACCAACAGCCCCAAGGCCCGCGAGGCCCGTCGCACCAACGTGCAGCTGCTGCTGTCCCAGCACGATTCGCAGTGCACGAGCTGCGTGCGCAGCGGCAACTGCAACCTGCAGACCATCGCCAACGACCTGGGCATTTTCTATCTGCCGTATCAAAGGCATTTGGCGGGCGAGGGCTGGGATTTCGATTTTCCCATCATCCGCGAAAACGACAAGTGCATTAAATGCATGCGCTGCATCAAGGTGTGCGAGAGCGTACAGGGCCTAGGGATTTGGGACCTGACCAACCGCGCCACGCATACCGCCGTGGGCACCCGCGGGCGCGTGCCGATCGGCAAGACCGATTGCGTCGCGTGCGGCCAGTGCATCACGCATTGCCCGACGGGCGCGCTGCGCGAGCGCGACGATACCGAGACCGTGTTTGACGCGCTCGCTAATCCCGACAAGATCGTGCTGGTGCAGATCGCGCCTGCCGTGCGCAGCGCCTGGGGCGAGGAGCTCGGTATTCCGCGCGAGGAAGCAACCGTTGAGCGCCTGGCTTGCGCGCTGCGCCGCGTGGGCTTTGAGTACGTGTTCGATACCGATTTCTCGGCCGACCTTACCATTATGGAGGAGGGCTCCGAGCTGCTCGAGCGCCTGGGTAAGGCCGCCAAAGGTGAGGGCGATAGCCGCGGCTGGCCCATGTTTACGAGCTGCTGCCCGGGTTGGGTGCGCTTTGTGAAGGCGCGTTATCCGGAGTTTGTCGACAGCCTGTCCACGTCCAAGTCGCCGCAGCAGATGTTCGGCGCCATCGCCAAGACCTACTACGCCAAGGTGCTGGGCGTGGAGCCCGAGCGTCTGTTCGTGGTGTCCGTTATGCCGTGTACGGCCAAGAAGGCCGAGTGCGCGTTGCCGAGCATGGTGGGCGAGGGCGGCGCGCCCGACGTAGATGTTGCGCTGACGGTGCGCGAGATGGTGCGCATGATCCGCGCGAGCCACGTGAGCGTCGACACGCTTACCGAGGAGCCGCTCGATACGCCGCTGGGCTTTGGCACGGGCGCGGGTGTGATCTTTGGTGCCACGGGCGGCGTGATGGAGGCCGCCGTGCGCTCGGCCTATTACCTGGTGACGGGCAAGAACCCCGACGCCGATTTCTTTACCGACGTGCGCGGCCTGGACGGCTGGAAGGAAGCCGTGGCCGATATCGATGGCACCAAGGTGCGCGTCGCCGTGGCACATGGGCTGGGCAATGCCGCCCGCCTGCTCGACGCAATTCGCGACGGCCGTGTGAGCTATGACTTTGTCGAGGTCATGGCGTGCCCCGGCGGCTGCGTCGGTGGTGGCGGTCAGCCCATTCACGACGGTTGCGAGCTGGCTGCCGAGCGTGGCCATGTGCTCTGGGGCCTCGATGCGAACGCCGAGATTCGCTTCTCGCACGAGAATCCCGATGTCCAGGCGTGCTACCGCGAGTTCTTAGGCGCGCCGCTCTCGCCGCTGGCCGAGGAGCTGCTGCATACCGACCATCACGCCTGGTCGATGCCCAACGAGGGGGCGTGCTAATGATGCGCGCGTTTGATTTTGAAATGTCGCGCCGGGGATTTGCCTCGGCGCTTGCTGCGGGCGCGTTGTCGCTCGCGCTGGCTGGCTGTGGTGGCGGGTCTGCTGCGGGCTCGGCCGCCACGGACGGCGCCGGTGCTGCCGCGGAGCCCATCGAGGTGCACGTCGCGTCGCTCAAGGGCCCGACGTCGATTGGACTGGTGCAGTTTATGGACCGGGCGGCCGACGGTGCCACGGACAACGAGTTCGACTTTGCGATCAGCGCCGCAGCCGATGAAATCGTGCCCAAGGTCATTCGGGGAGATGTCGACATTGCCCTGGTGCCCGCCAACGTGGCGAGCGTTCTCTACAACAAGACCGAAGGCGCGGTGCAGGTCATCGGCATCAACACGCTCGGCGTGTTGAGTGTGGTGACGGGCGACGCGGACGTGACCTCGTTTGGCGACCTGGTGGGTCGCACCGTCTACATGACGGGCAAGGGCGCCACGCCGGAGTACGTCATGAACTACCTGCTGGAGCGCGCGGGCCTGACCGACCAGGTGGCGCTTGAGTTTAAGAGCGAGCCCACCGAAGCGCTGTCGGCTCTGCTTGCCGACCCGACTGCCGTGGGCGTGCTACCCGAGCCGTTCAAGACGGCGGCCATCGCCAAGAGCGAGGGCAAGCTGTCGGCACCGGTGAGCCTGACCGATGTGTGGGACGAGCTGGCAGGAGACACGGGCTCGCGCTTGCTGACGGGTGTGACCGTGGTGCGCCGTGCCTTTGCCGAGGAGCATCCCGAGGCCGTGGCGGAATTCCTGAGCTGCCATGCTGCGAGCGTTGAGGCCGTGAACGCGGCGCCGGCGGACTGGGCGCAGGCCGTGGTCGATGCGGGCATCGTG
This sequence comes from uncultured Collinsella sp., assembly GCA_902475595.1. Taxonomy (GTDB): domain Bacteria; phylum Actinomycetota; class Coriobacteriia; order Coriobacteriales; family Coriobacteriaceae; genus Collinsella. The sequence goes on from CABRZT010000019.1 coordinate 22,323, forward strand.
GATAACGCCAAGATCGCCGAGAAGGCGATTCCCGGGTGCATGCTTGTCTGCCAGACAGGGAAGGATATGAAGGCCGCGCTCGGTGGGTACCTGAAGGTGCTGGCCGATGCGGACGCAAGCGCCGTGGGCAGCAAGCTCCCGGCTGATGATTTCTACTACATGGAGTAACCCGTGCGTGCGTTTGCTCGACAAATGATAGAGCGTATGAAGGCGGTGGCGGCAGCAGGTGCCGTTGCCGCCTTTTGGCTTGCCGTGTGGGTCTTCGTGGCGGCGCTGGTGGCACAGCCGTTGATTTTGCCGGGGCCGGGCGCTGTCGTGGTGGCGTTGCTGCGACTGGTATGCGATGCCTGCACATGGGCGATTCTGGCAGGCTCGGGTGCGCGAATCTTGGGCGGGCTGGCGCTTGCCGCGGTGTGCGGCGGCGTACTGGCGGGAGTCTCGGTGCGATCGCTGACGTTTGCCCGCTTGGTGGCGCCGGCGCTTTCGTTTGTTAAGGCGACACCGGTTGCCTGCGTGGTGGTCCTGCTGCTCATTTGGTTGGGGTCGGCGCGCGTGAGCATTGCGGCGGTCTTTTTGATGGCACTTCCGGGCGTGTATTTTTCGTTGGTCGAGGGTTTGACGCAGGTTGATCAGCCACTGGAGCAGATGTTTCGTCTGCATGGCGTGCGGGGTTGGCGACTGTTTTGTGCCCACACCTGGCGCGAAGTCCTGCCGTTTGTGCTTTCGTGCGCCCGCGCCGTGATTGGCATGAGCTGGAAGGCCGGCGTGGCGGCGGAGCTGATCGGCATGGCGGTGGGCACCGTGGGTGAGCGCATCTATCAGGCGAAGCTGCTCATCGAGACGGCTGACCTGCTGGCGTGGACCGTGTTGGTCGTGGCGGCATCGTGGGCATGCGAGCGCGTGCTGGTGTGGCTGCTGCGGGCTTCGGGGCCCGCAGCATGGCGTGCTGCTGTGCGGGCGCATGGGCGTTGTCCTCGCGGACGTGCAGGCGGCTCTGCTGGCGGCAGGGCTGCTACGGAGCTTGCGCTCGCCGTGGGCGATCGCGCTCCCTGGGCTCCGGCGCTCGACGGACTGGTGCTTCGTGTGCCCGCCGGTGGGCGCGCCTGCGTGATGGGCACCTCGGGCGTGGGCAAGTCGACGCTGCTTGCGCTGGCGGCGGGGGAGTGCGCGCCGTGCTCCATGGTGTTTCAGGATGTGCGCCTGGTAGAGGGCGCCTCGGCTTTGGATAACGTGCTGGTGTGCGCCGACGCGCGCGTGGACGCCTCGAGTGCCGCGGCCCTGTTGCGCCTGCTGGTGCCGGGGGTCGATGTGCATGCTCGTGTGGCCGAGCTCTCGGGCGGGCAGCGCCGTCGCGTCGAGATTGCCCGAGCCCTGCTGTGTCCGGGCGGCGCAGTGATTCTGGACGAGCCCTTTACCGGCCTAGATACCGCTGCGCGCGACGCATGCGCCGAGGTCGTGCTCGACTTGCTCGACGGCCGCATGCTGTTGCTTGCTACGCACGATGCCGTCGACGCTCAGGCCCTCAATATCTCGGACATCATCACGCTCTAAATACTTACTCAGCAACAAAATGATCCGTTTTTTCTCCGTCCCCATAGGGTTGGGTATGGTATTCTATCTGCGGGGTAATACTTAGGATTACTAAGTAATACCAACGCAGTAGAAACAAACTACAGATGCGGGCCAATCGGGTTGCCTTCACAGCCCGTCGCCCAGCCGCGTGGCCCGCATCTATCCGCACCACCGTCGTTTCAAAAAGGAAGCGCCATGGCAGAACACATGACCCCGGTTGTCGCGAAGGTCTTGCCCGAGGAAAAGGCGGCCTTCGCGGTGGCAACCCAACTCGTAGGCACCACGCCGTCCAACGCCATCCGCATGTTCATCGCCGCCTTCAATCGCTGCGGCACCTTTCCGTTCGACATTTCGCCCAGCGGGGCCTTTGGCAAAGACTGTCCCCAACAGCTAGTCGTTGAAGAACGTCCCCAATGACTAGTCGTTGGGAGGAGGTCGGCATGCTCAATGCGCTGGTTTGGGCGCTTGCCTGTTTTGGCGTCGTCGCTGCCGATATTGTCCTGAGCATGGTTTTGTTCTCCGTGCTGGACATCGTGTCGGCGCTGACGGGTTTCCCGATCGACAACCTCGATATTCAATGGTTTCAAGCCGTCGCTCAGACGGCGTCGTTTTTGATGGCGCTGCTATGGTGGCGTTATTTGTGGCCGCGGTCGTTTATCGCGCGCTGGCAAGGTGAGCGTCCGCTTGGCGGGGGAGTGCGTAGCGCGTGGAAGCGCATTGCCTGCGTTATCGTGATCGGCTTGGCACTGCAGGTGGTCGTTGGCTACGTGACCGACGCCGTACTGTCATTGTTGCCCGAGGTCGCGGCCGATTACAGTGAACTTGTCGAGGAAACAGGCATGGGCGACACCAGCTATCTCGCCGTCCTGACTACGGTGCTCGGCGCTCCGTTTTGCGAGGAGCTGCTGGTGCGCGGCATCATTTTTGAGTTTTCGCTCCGAGCGTTTAACCCGCAGTGCCGCCCACTTTGGAAGCGCCGACGTCTCGTGCGACCGCAAGACGGCGCCATAGTGCCCTGGGCGGCCCCGAGTGCCTGGGGTGTCGCCGCGGCAATCGTGCTGCAGGCGGCGATTTTCGGTTTTATGCACATGAACTGGGTGCAGGGTTGCTACGCGGGGGCCGCCGGCCTCATCTTTGGCTGGGTACTCGTGACCACCGGAAAGCTCCGCTACACGATTCTGCTGCACTTTGCCTTTAATGCCGGGTCGTATCTCATGACGATGCTCTGGTTTGTGAACACGCCGCTCGACGTGGCAATTACGGTCGCTATCGCCGGCTTTGTGCTGGTAGAGGCGATGCGCTCGCTGCGCCACGCGTGTGGGATGGACGCAGCGAGCGCACCACTGCCCTAGTTGCGCCTGCCGCCGCCGTTGGCGCCCTGACGCCCCTGGGCCGCGCGGTTGCGGCCTGCGGTGTTCTGCGCACGCGACATGCCGCCGTGGCCCTTGCTGCCTTTGGGTCCCTTGCCGGCGGCGCCACCGTGGGCCTTACCGCCCTTCTTGCCGGTGCCGTGTCCGCCGCCGGCAGACGTCTCGCCCGGGCGTGGCGGCACGGGGCGAATCAGGCAATGCTTGGTGTAGCCGATCAGGTCGCGGCGGCCAGCCTTTTCCAGCGCCTCGCGTACCAGCTTGTAGTTCTCGGGCTTGCGATACTGGATAAGCGCGCGTTGCATGGCCTTCTCGTGCGGGTCGCGCGCCACATAGATCGGCTCCATGGTGCGCGGGTCCACGCCGGTGTAGTACATGCACGTCGACATGGTGGACGGGGTGGGGTAGAAGTCCTGCACCTGTTCGGGCATGTAGCCCATGTCGCGCACGGCTTCGGCAAGGTCCACGGCTTCCTTCATGGTTGAACCGGGGTGGCTCGAGATCAGATACGGCACAACATACTGCTTGAGTCCATACTTGCGGTTCAGGCGCTCAAATTTGCGGCAGAACGCATCGTAGACGGCTCGGCTCGGCTTGCCCATCACGGACAGCACCGCGTCGCTCACGTGCTCGGGTGCCACGCGTAGCTGGCCCGAGACATGGTGTTCCAGCAGCTCGCGTAAAAACTCGTCCGAGGTATCGGCCATGGTGTAGTCAAAACGGATGCCGCTGCGCACGAAGACCTTCTTGACGCCCGGCAGCTGGCGCAGGTCGCGCAACAGCTGCGTGTAGCCGCTTTCGTCGACCACCATGTTCTTGCATACGCTCGGCCACAGACAGCGCTTGTTCTTGCACACACCGTGCTTGAGCTGCTTGTCGCAGGCGGGGCGGCTAAAGTTGGCCGTCGGTCCACCCACGTCGTTGATGTAGCCCTTAAACTCGGGATCGCGCGTGAGCAGCTCGGCCTCGCGCATGATCGAGTCGTGGCTGCGCATCTGCAACACGCGGCCCTGGTGGAAGGTGAGCGCGCAAAACGAGCACTCGCCAAAACAGCCGCGGTTGGAGCTAATGGAAAACTTGATCTCAGCAAAGGCCGGCACGCCGCCTGCCGCGTCGTAGTCGGGATGCCAATCGCGTGCGTAGGGGAGTTCGGCCACCTCGTCCATCTCGTCGGTGGTGAGTGTTGCCGACGGCGGGTTCTGCACCACGTACACGCTGTTGGGATATGGCTCTACCAGGCGATGCCCGGTGATGGGGTCCATATTCTGCTGCTGCACGTTAAAGCTGCGGGCGTAGTTGAGCTTGTCGGCGGCAAGGTCGTCCCAGCTGGGCAGCAGGTCGTAGTCGTAGACCTCGTCGAGCGAACCCGTGCGGTAAACGGTGCCGTTGATATAGGTGATCTGATCGACGGGCAGCCCCGCGTCGAGTGCGTCGGCGATCTCGACAATCGCGTGCTCGCCCATGCCGTAGATGAGGATGTCGGCGCCCGAGTCGAGCAGTACCGAGCGCTTAAGCTTGTCCTGCCAGTAGTCGTAGTGGGCCAGACGGCGCAGGCTCGCCTCGATGCCGCCGATGATGATGGGAGCGTCCTTAAACGTCTGGCGGATGAGGTTGCCGTAGACCGTGACGGCGCGATTGGGACGGCGCCCCTCCTCGCCGCCGGGCGTGTAGGCGTCGGTGTGGCGGCGATGCTTGGTCACCGAATAGTGGTTGACCATGGAGTCCATGTTGCCGGCACTGACGAGAAAGCCCAAGCGCGGCTCGCCGAGCACGGTGATGCTGGCGGGGTCGGTCCAGTTGGGTTGGCAGATGATGCCCACCTTGTAGCCGTGCGCGTCGAGTACGCGGCTGATGATGGCCATGCCAAAGCTGGGATGGTCCACATAGGCGTCGCCGCAGATGTAGACAAAGTCGCACTGGTCCCAGCCGCGTGCATCCATGTCGGCTCGACTGACGGGGAGGAATTTATCGCGGCCCGGGCGCCAGGGGCGGGCGGGCGTCGCTTGGGAATGCTTGGCGCGGGCGACCGTGGCCTGCGCCTTGCCGCCGCGCTTTTGCTGCTGGCCCTGTTTGCCCTGCTGACTGCGCTGGTTGTTCTGAGCGTGCTGAGGCTTTTTTGCCACGATCCCTCCCGGTGTCTGTATGCTGCACGTAATTGTAACCAGTCTTTTTGGGACGGAGCTAAAAAGACTGGGGGAGTACATGGGCTAGTGAGTGGGAGCGTCGCCGCGCCCGCCGTTTGTTTCCAGACTGTGTATCCCTGCGTCGAAGGAGCCGTCTCGCGCGCACGCCATGTTGTCAATGGGTTACAGTATGAACGGCGGCTATGTTTCCGCCAACGCACGAGAGAGTCGTCAACAAGGAGGATGCACGACGATGCAGCGTGCCAAACAGATATCGGAGTCCATCGAGCTGGGCATTATCTTGGCGCTCGCCGGTGGCTTTATGGACGTCTATTCGTACATTGGGCGCGATCATGTTTTCGCCAACGCGCAGACAGGCAACATCCTGCTCGTGGGCGTGAGCATCTCGGAGGGCAACTGGGCACTTGCGGGGCGCTACTTCTTCCCTGTGGTGTCGTTTGCCGTGGGTATTATGCTTGCCGATCTGGTACACGAGCGGTTTGGCAGCGTGATCCACTGGCGTCAGGTGACGGTGTTCTTTGAAGCCGTCATCTTGCTGGGCGTGAGCTTTATCCCGGGCGGCAATTTCAACCTGCTCGCCAACTGCCTCACCTCGTTTGCCTGCGGCATGCAGGTCGAGAGCTTCCGCAAGATCCACGGTCACGGCATCGCTACGACCATGTGCATCGGCAACTTGCGCAACGCGCTGCAAAACGTGGACGATTACATCATCACCCACAGACGCGGTTTTTTGGAAAACGGCCTGCTGTACTTTGGCGTGATCTTTACCTTTGTGTTTGGCGCCGTGTTGGGCAACTGGTGTATTGAGCGCATGGGCCTGCACGCCATCGTCGTGGCGAGCTTGCTGCTGTTTGTCGCGTTTGCCATCATGTTCATCGACCGCGAGCGCGACTTGCGCTTACGCTGGAAGGTTGCGGCCGAGGCTTGGAAAGAGGGCTGCCGAAAGTAACCGAATGCGGCAAAGGGGTTGTCCCTTTGCCGCAATATTTTTCATCATCTGTTGAAACGCTTTAACACCTTTGACGTTCTCACGTGTTTTTTGTTTCAAAAGCGTTAGGATGGGACTTATAGTGCGGGGCGTAACGGGTGCTCCGCGCACGATAGGAGGCTATCAATGGCTAATCGTTTCGTTCTCAATACCATCTCTTATCATGGTTCCGGCGCCATCAAGGAGATCCCCGGCGAGCTCCAGCGTCGCGGCTACAAGAAGATCTTCGTCTGCTCCGACCCCGATCTGGTCAAGTTTGGCGTTACCGCTAAGGTGACCGACGAGCTCGACGCCGCCGGCATCGCTTGGAGCCTCTACTCCGAGATCAAGCCCAACCCCACTATCCAGAACGTCAAGGACGGCGTCGAGGCCTTCAAGGCCGCCGAGGCTGACGCTATCGTGACCATCGGTGGCGGCTCCTCCATGGACACCGCTAAGGCCATCGGCATCATCATCAACAATCCCGAGTTCGCTGATGTCCGCAGCCTCGAGGGCGTTGCTCCCACTAAGAACCACGCCGTGTTCACCATCGCCGTGCCGACGACCGCCGGTACCGCCGCCGAGGTGACCATCAACTACGTCATCACCGACCCCGAGAAGGTCCGCAAGTTCGTGTGCGTCGACACCAACGACGCCCCCGAGGTCGCCGTCGTCGATCCTGACATGATGGCCTCCATGCCCGCCGGCCTGACCGCTTCCACTGGTATGGACGCTCTGACCCACGCCATCGAGGGCTACACCACCAAGGGTGCTTGGGAGCTCTCTGACATGTTCCACTTTGAGGCTATTAAGCTGATCAGCGAGAACCTGCGTGACTCCGTCGCCGAGGCCAAGTCCGGCCAGCCCGGCTCCGGCCGCGAGGGCATGGCCCTTGGCCAGTATGTTGCCGGCATGGGCTTCTCCAACGTTGGCCTGGGCATCGACCACGCAATGGCTCACACCCTGTCTGCTCACTACGACACCCCGCACGGCGTCGCTTGCGCCATGCTGCTGCCGATTGCCATGGAATTCAACAAGCCGGTTTGCGCCGAGCGCCTGGCCAAGGTCGCCGTTGCCATGGGCGTTGACACCACGGGCATGAGCACCGACGAGGCCGCCGACGCCGCTATCGCCGCCGTCAAGCAGCTTTCCGCCGACGTGAACATCCCGCACGTCTGCGAGGCCATGAAGGCCGACGAGATCGAGGTCCTGGCCAAGGACGCCATGGCCGACGCCTGCTTCCCGGGTAACCCGCGCGAGGCGACGCTCGATGACGTCATCGAGCTCTTCAAGAAGATCTGCCCGGCTGCCTAATTTGGTTCGGCGGGCCCCTGCCCGTTAGCCCCACAATCGTCCTCGGACATGTCGGAAGCCCCCGCTGCGCACTTCGTGCGGCGGGGGCTTCCTCCGTCCTGCGGGAAGATTGTGGGGCTAACGGGCAGGGGCCCGCCGGCTCGTTATCGTGGCGGGCGCAGTTCTGAGGAGCTCAATGGGTTATCTCGCTAAGTAAAAAGATGGTTCGCGGTGGTATTGTTGCTGTGGGTTTAATTCGATATGAAAGGGTGACTTTGGTGTCCAAGATGGATTCTACGCTCTCCTATATTACTGACCAGCTGAAGGCGCTGACTTCTATTGCTTCGCCGACGGGCTATACCCGCGCGGCGACTGATTATCTGATGGAGACCCTGCGCGATATGGGGTTTGGGCCTGAGCGTTCCAATAAGGGTAACGTGCTCGTTGAGCTTGGTGGTGAGGGTGAGCCGCTCGTGTTGGCGAGCCATGTCGATACCCTGGGCGCTATGGTGCGCTCTATCAAGGACAATGGTCGTCTGCGCCCCACGACGATCGGCGGGCATCAGTGGTCTACGGCCGATGGCGAGAACTGCACCGTCTACACGCGCGACGGCAATGTGTACACGGGTGTGGTCCTCAATACCGAGCCTTCGGCGCATGTGGCCGATGAGCCGGTCAAGACTATCGAGAAGAACATGGAGATCCTGCTCGACGAGAACGTCGACAGCAAGGACGATGTGCTCGAGCTGGGTATTCAGACTGGCGACATCATCGCTATGGACCCTCGCACGACGGTGACGGAGAGTGGCTACATTAAGAGCCGCTTCCTGGACGACAAGCTTTCGGCCGCCATTTTGCTGGGCTTGGCGCGTGCCGTCGCCGCTGGCGAGGTGACGCTTTCGCGTAAGGTTTCGCTGCTCTTTACCGTGTACGAGGAGGTCGGCCATGGCGGTGCCTTTGTGCCGGCCGACACGCGCGAGATGATCAGCGTGGACATGGGCTGCGTGGGCGACGACCTGGGCTGCACCGAGCGCATGGTGTCGATTTGCGCCAAGGATTCGGGTGGTCCGTACAACTACGACCTGGTGACCACGCTGTCCAACATCGCGCGCGAGCTGGAGCTCGATTACGCCATCGATGTGTATCCGCACTACGGCTCGGACGTTGAGGCCACGCTCTCGGCCGGCTACGACATCCGTCACGGCCTGATCGGCCCCGGCGTTTACGCGAGCCACAACTACGAGCGCAGCCACATGGACGGCGTGCGCAACACCTTCGAGCTCGTCTGCGCCTACGTACAGCGCTAGGGGAAGCGGTTCATAGCTTGGCTGACCAATTGCTCTAAGGCCCGATTGCTCGGTCCTTTTTTCGCTTCAGTCTGTTTAGTATTATGCTGTATGTAACTAATTAACTTTACGTTTGGAATACTTAACGAGGTGATGCAGCGTATGGATACATCTGAGTACTTGTCTATGGGTGATGCTGCCCGCCTGTTGGGCGTTACGAAAGCCCGCATATCTCAGCTTGCCGCATCGGGAACGCTCGTGTGCGATATTGTGGGCGGACGGAAGATGGTTGAGTATGATTCTGCGGTCGCTTATCAAAAGGTCCGCAAACGTGGACGCCGTCCTGCGGCCGATGTGGGGCGCAAGTTTACGCTGATGTCCGCCGATTACGAGGTTGCACGTGTTTCGTTTGATCCGACGCGCGAGTTTTCCTTCGAAATCGCCGAGGTCCTCGATGCGCAACGAATGCCGTTTGGCACGTGCTCGAGCTCTTCTCCAACGGTGAATAAACGGGAGCTCAACGTGTGGTGGGGCCATCGGTCGGTGCCTGACGTCCGCCCCGGACTCGTCTCGCGCTATCGTGAACTGGGAATTGCCAGTGGCATCGAGGCTCCGGTTCGGTGCCTGGGTCTCTCGCTTTCGGATTGCTATTGGCTGCGGCCGGCCGATTGCGGCGAACTCAAATGGCAAAACATCAATTACTTTGAGAACGAATTTGAGCGATCGGCGCCCGAAGAGCGTTCGGGTTGGCTGGAAGGCATCGGTCTTAAAAATCCGGATAACACGTCCGAGGGTGAGCTCCCTAAATCGTGGATGATTCGCAACGGCGTTCGCGTTCTGGTCAAGGGATGCGGCATGGACGATCAACGTCCCTTTAACGAGGCGGTTGCAACGGCTCTACATCGTCGCTTGCTGTCAGAGGGTGAGTTTGTTCCTTATGCGGTTGAGCGGATGTTCGATGCCCCTGTGTGTCTGTGCGACGACTTTCTTGACGGCCGCGAGGAATATGTTCCGGCTGTTTACGTTAAGAACGCCCTTGGCGGCCAGCGAGGAAACTCGACGTACGACCGGTACTGCCGCTTCCTTGGTAAGCATGGAGCAGACGAGACTGCCGTGAGAAGGTCTATGTCGCAGATGATCGTTTGCGACGCCCTTTTGGCCAACAGCGATCGCCATTGGCGAAACTTCGGCATCATCCGCAATGTCGATACCTTGGAGATAAGGCATGCACCGCTGTTCGATAGCGGCAACTGTCTATGGTATAACGTGCCAACTGCTGTGCTCGCAGCTGGGGAGTTTGGGTTTGCCGCTAAGCCGTTTGGACCCAATCCTTCCGTCCAACTGGCGCTTGCGGACTCGCTCGATTGGTTCGACTCATCGCGGCTCAACGGATTTGTTGATGAGGCGATCGAGATTCTTTCGCAGAGCAAGTGGGCCACGGCGGAGGGCCGGCTCGAGTCCATTCGCCGCGGCCTGGAGCGTCGCGTTATCGAGGTGAATGCTGCTGTTGAAGTGCTTCGACACGTGCGGCGATAAGCCCGCGGCTACTTAAGCGCGCCGGTCACGGTGCCGCCGCCGAGGACGATGTCGCCGCGATAGATAACGACGGCCTGGCCGGGGGCGATGGCTCGCTGCGGCTCGTCAAAAGTCAGTAGCATTTGTCCGTCGGCGCCACGTGTAAGGGTCGCTGCCTGGTCCTTTTGACGGTAGCGGTACTTGGCGCCCACGCGAATGCCACCGGCATCGAGCTCTGCCTCCATGCGGTCGGCAGGGGCGCTCCAGATCCAGTCATTGGCCGTGAGCGCTGCGGCCGTCAGGTCCTCGGCCTCGCCCAGATGCACAATGTTGTTGGCGGCATCGACGCCCGTTACGTACACGGGATGCGCCATCGCGACGCCCAGGCCCTTGCGCTGGCCAATGGTGTAGCGCAGCGCGCCGTTGTGGCGCCCGACTACACTGCCGTCGCGCCACACAATGTCGCCCGGTGCGGCGGGATGTCCGCAGCGGCGCTCGATATAGCCCGCGTAGTCGCCGTCCGCGATAAAGCAGATGTCCTCGCTCTCGGCCTTCTTGGCGTTGATGAAGCCCTGCTCGGCGGCAATGCGGCGCACGTCGCGCTCTTTGTCCAGCCCAGCCAGCGGAAAGATCGTGCGTGCCAGACGCTCCTGCGTGAGCGAATACAAAAAGTAGCTTTGGTCCTTCTTGGGGTCCTCGCCACGGTGCAGCCGCCAGGTGCCGTCGGACGCCTGGCTCGTTTTGGCGTAGTGACCTGTGGCGATGTAGTCGCAGCCCATGTCGAGTGCCGCATCGAGCAGCGCGCCAAACTTAATATGGCGGTTGCAGATGATGCACGGATTGGGCGTCAACCCTTCCTGGTAGGCAGTCACGAAGCGCTCGATAACGTTGCGGTCGAAGGTCTGCTGCAGGTCGAGCACATGGTGGGGTATCCCCAGGCGCTCGGCGACAGCCTTTGCATCGGCGATGTCGCGGTCGACCTTACTCATGCCCGTGACGGGATCGGGCGCGGGGCAGGTGAGGCGCATGGTGGCGCCGACGCATTCGTAGCCCTGGCTTTTGAGCAGGTACGCGGTCACGCTGGAATCGACGCCGCCGCTCATGGCGACGAGCACGCGCTTGTTGTGCATGGGGAGGTTCTCCTTGGTGGCATGTGGCCAAAAAAGAAAAGCGGCGCGGGAGGCTGGTTCCGCGCCGCAGACATTGTAGCAAGTTCGGACGTCTCATGGGACACCCTGATTGGATGGACTCAGACTGCCGGGAGAGAGAGGAGACCGGCTCGTCCGTGGGCTCAACCTATGGGCGACAGGCCCTTAGTCCTGGAAGAGCGCCGTGGACAGGTAGCGCTCGCCGGTGTCGGCGAGCAGCGCCACGATGGTCTTACCCTCGTTCTCGGGGCGCTTGGCCAGCTGCAGCGCGGCCCACACGGCGGCGCCGGACGAAATGCCCACGAGCACGCCCTCCTTGTGGCCCACGGCGCGGCCGGTGGCAAAGGCGTCGTCGTTCTCGACGGGGATGATCTCGTCATAGATCTGGGTGTCGAGGACGTCGGGCACAAAGCCGGCGCCGATACCCTGGATCTTGTGCGGGCCGGCCTGGCCCTTGGAGAGCACCGGGGAGGTAGCGGGCTCGACGGCGACGACCTGGATCTCGGGGTTCTGCTCCTTAAGGAACTCGCCCACGCCGGTCACGGTGCCGCCGGTGCCGACGCCGGCGACGAAGATGTCGACCTTGCCGTCGGTGTCATCCCAGATCTCGGGGCCGGTCGTGGCCTTGTGGATGGCGGGGTTGGCGGGGTTCACAAACTGGCCGGCGATGATGCTGTTGGGCGTCTCCTTCTGCAGTTCCTCGGCCTTGGCGATGGCGCCCTTCATGCCCTTGGAACCGTCGGTGAGCACGAGCTGTGCGCCATATGCCTGCATAAGCTTGCGGCGTTCGACGGACATAGTCTCGGGCATGGTGATGATCACCTTGTAGCCGCGAGCCGCCGCCACCGAGGCGATGCCGACGCCGGTGTTGCCACTCGTGGGCTCGATGATGGTGTAGTCGCCGCCGCGCACGAGCTTGCCGGCCTTCTCGGCCTCGTCGATCATGTTCTTGGCGACGCGGTCTTTGACGGAGCCGGCGGGGTTGAAGTATTCCAGCTTGACGAGCACGCGGGCCTTGAGGTCCTCATCGGCCTCAAAGTGAGTGAGCTCCAGAAGCGGAGTGTGGCCGATAAGCTGATCGATGGACGTGTAAACATTGCTCATGGTGAACCTCCAAAGTGTTCAAATGACTGGATACCGTGTGGTTTTACGGTGTGTGTAGCAGCGAAACCCACAAACCTTATGGGTTGTTCGTTTTGCTGTTGGCAAGCATAGTAGACAGTAAAGCCTAGTAACGCAATAGGAAATAGAAGATTATTACGAGTCGATTAACCATCTTGACCGGAACGGGTATTTTCAAAACCAATTTTTCGGCTAGAATTTCTACGGACTAAATGACCGAAAGGCAGCACTATACATGTTGGTTTCTACTAAGGGCAGATATGCCCTGCGCGTTATGGTCGACCTAGCCGAGCACCAGGCGGCCGGTCGCATCCCGCTCAAAGAGATCGCGGCACGCCAGGGGATTTCCGAGAAATATCTGGAGAACATCTTGGCTACGCTCGTGCGCGCCAACATGCTCTCGGGCATGCGTGGCAAGGGCGGCGGCTACGTGCTCACGCGCCCGCCCGAGCAGTACACGGTGGGCGAGATCCTGCGCCTGACCGAGGGCAGTCTGGCGCCGGTCGCCTGCCTGGATGGCGACTGCAAGGGCTGCTCGCGTTCGGATGAGTGTCCCACGCTCGACGTGTGGAAGAACCTGGACAAGCTCATCAACGACTACCTCGACGGTGTGACGCTCGATCAACTTGTCGCTCCCAACCATGGCTACGACTACGTCATCTAACCCACACCTGCCATTTGGGGACGGGGTGGAAATGGTAGATTCTCTCGCCCTTTGAGACGTGAAAAATAAGAAGGCCGCCCATTTTTGCGATGGGCGGCCTTCGTTTTGGACTGTTGAGACGGACACGGCCGGAATGGCCGTTTTAGTCCTCGGCGATGCTGTCGAGGATGCTGCGCGTGATGGACACCAGGATGCTGCCCATAAAGGCCGATCCAAAGCTGGCGATGGAGATGCCCGCACCCAGCAGATTGACCGACAGGTAGCTGGCCAGCTCGAGCATAAAGCTGTTGACTACGAGCTGAAAAATACCAAGCGTAATAATAGTGAGCGGCAGTGAGATGACCGTCAGGAACGGCTTGACGAGCGAATCGACGATGTTGAGGAACAGTCCCACAAAGGCGAAACAGACCCAGGCCTCGGCAAAACCGAAGGGTTGGATGCCGGGGACGAGGAACGTGGCGATCGCGATGGCGATCGAAGTAAAGAGCCAGTTAAGCATAAAGCGCATGGCGTGAATCCTTTCTTGCGCCGGGGTTGCTGGCGTCGCGTGAAGCGGCTTGCGGCGGCGACCTGGATGGTTGCGCGGGCGCGCCGCGGTGTTTGGGCGCCCATTGTCTCAAATATTCGTGGAGCTTACGTGCGCATATGGTTTCTAAACGGCGTTCGTCCTGAAAAAGGTTGATTTCCGATCTCAGCCGAACACTTTGAGCGGATAGGCCGTTCCCGCAGTT
>CABRZT010000020.1:0-33831 GCA_902475595.1 uncultured Collinsella sp.
AATCCCAAGGTCGACGGTTCGAATCCGCCATGGAGCACCATCGTTTATTAAGCCCAGACCGCTTGGTGGTCTGGGCTTTTTTCATCTTGTGTGCTGCTGGAGCCGAGCGCGAGCAAGCCGCTGCTGTTTGTTGGGGTCGGCATTTTACTTTTCGAGATGCTCCCTCAGCAGCTCCAGCGCGTGGGCGTAGCCCTGTAGGCCCTCGCCGGTGATGGTGGCGAAGCAGGCTAGGCGTGCATAGCTCACCTGGCGGAAGTCCTCGCGGGTCTCGACGGCGCTGATGTGGACCTCGACGGCAGGGATGGCGACGGCCTTGAGGGCGTCGAGGATCGCGACGCTCGTATGCGTATAGGCGGCCGGGTTTATGACGATGCCGTCGACCTTGCCGTAGGCCTCCTGGATCTTGTCGACGATGCTGCCCTCGTGGTTAGACTGGAAGACCTCGACCTCGTCGAAGCCCTGTGCGGCACCCGCTTCCTGGCAGATCTGCACTAAGCGATCGTAGTTGTCGCTGCCGTAGATGCCTGGCTCGCGAATGCCGAGCATGTTGAGGTTGGGGCCGTTAATGACGAGTGCTTTCATGGTTGCTTCCTTTGCGGTTGAAAAACCACCACAAAGGTGCCTGTCCCCTTTGTGGTGGTTTTGGTTAGAGAGCGGGTGGGAGGGTGTCGAGGAGCGCATGGGCGGTGTTGGCGGCGCAGTCGCGTGAGTCGATGATGTAGTCGGCCCAGGCGCGGTAGCGCGGCATACGCTGCTTGGCCAGCTTGTCGATGCCGTCGCGCGCGGTGATGGGGCGGCCTTTGTGGGCGAGCTCGTCGAGCTTGCGGTTGAGCATCACGATCTGGCTGTTCTGGTGCAGCAGCGGATAGTTCTCGTCCCGCGTGACCACGCCGCCGCCGGTGGAGAGCACCAGGCCGCTGCGCTTGGAGATGTCGGCCAGGGCCGCCGTCTCCTGCTCGCGGAAGGCCGCCTCGCCGCGCTCGACGATAAAGTCGGCGCAGGGCATGCCCAGGCGTTCCTCAAGCGCGCGGTCCAAGTCAATGTGCTCGCGACCGGTGAGCAGGGCGATCTGCTCACCCACACGGGTCTTGCCCGAACCCGGCATGCCAATCAACGCGATGTTCTGCTCGCGTCGGGACAGGCACTCCGTCACATCCAGGATGCGCTCACGCGGAGTAATCTGGCCGGTATAGCGCTCGACGGCCTGTGCCGCCTGTGCCACGAGCATGAGCAGGCCACCGATGCAGGGGATGCCGCGGCGTTCGGCTTCGAGCATCAGGCCCGTGCGAGCGGGGTTGTAGACAATGTCGATGACGCCCTCGAGCGCATTGAGGCCCTCGAGCGTGCAGGGAGCGTCGGGGCAGTGGGGGAACATGCCGGCGGGCGTGCAGTTGACGAGCAGGGCGACGTCGGACTGCTGCGCGATGTTGCCGTAGTTGACCTCGCTCGTGCGGCCCACGGGCACAACGATGGCGCCCAGATCTCCCAGCACCATACTTGCCGTGGTGCCGGCGCCGCCGGTGGCTCCGAGCACGAGAACCTTCTTGCCGGTAACCTCAACCCCCAGCTCCTCGACTAGGCACTGAAAACCGAAATAGTCAGTATTGTCGCCGCGCAGGCGCCCGTCGGGCAGGCGCGTGATGGTGTTGACGTTGCCCATGCGCTCGGCGAGCGGGCTCAACTCGTCCAGGTAGTCCATGACGGCACGCTTGTAGGGGATGGTCACGTTGGTACCCTCCCATTCGTCGCCCGTCATAAAGGCCGCGAGGTCCTCGGGCTCGCGCTCAAAACGCACGTACTCAAGCTCCGCCAGCTCTTTGTAGATGGTCGGGGTGTAGCTGTGGCCCAGCACGCGGCCCAGCACGCCGTAGGGGCGGGTTGCGGCGGTATCGGTCATCTAGAGCACCTCCGTGTAGCTGCCAAAGTAAGTGAAGCTCTCGCACACGTCGTCGATGGAATCGAGCAGGTCGTCGAGGGCCTTGCTGCCAAAGGGGCAGTCCAGATCAAAGTAGAACATAAACTCAAAGTCGCGGCCGGGGATGGGGCGGCTCTCGAGCTTGATGAGGTTGATGTTGAGTGCGTAGAAGCGCTCGAGCACGCGATAGAGGGCGCCTGGCTCGTTGGCCGTGGTGATCATGAGCGAGGTACGGTTGGCACCGGGATAGACGCGTGGCTCGCGGCTGATGACGACAAAGCGCGTGTAGTTGTTGTCCGAGTCCTGGATGTTGGGCTCCAGCACCTCCAGGCCATAGAGTGCCGCGCAGCTGCGCGATGCGATGGCGGCAACATCGGTGCGCTCGGAGCTGGCGACCATCTCGGCCGACATGGCCGTGTTGGGGTACTTGGTAGCGTGCAGGCCGTGCGCCTCGATAAAGCTAGCGCACTGCGCGATGGCCTGACCGTGGCTGTAGACCTCGCGTATGTCCGCGAGCTTGGTGCCGGGTTTGACGAGCAGGTTGTGATCGATCTTGAGGCGCAGCGAGCGCACGATATGGAAGTCGAACTGTGCGAGCAGGTCGTAGACGGCGTTGACCGAGCCGGCGGTGGAGTTCTCGATGGGCAGCACGCCAAACTCGCAGAAGCCGTCGCGCACAGCGCGCATAACGCCTTCGAAGGTCTCGAAAAACGCGATGTCGGGCACGTCGAAGAGTTTGCACGCGGCGATCTGGCTATAGGCACCTTCCACGCCCTGGCAGGCGACGGTGGCCGTCTGGGGGAAGGGTGTGTCAAAGGCTGCGGCCGTGGCATGGGCCTTTTGCGACACCGTGATGCCCTTGAGCTCGTTGATGTAGCGCTGCTGCTCGGCCTTGCTCATGCTCATGAGGAGACGGAACAGGGTGATGGTCTGCGCCTCGTAGCGCTCGGGCGAGCGGCTGGCGAGGTTGTTGAGCTTGGAGCGCTCACGGGCGGGGTCGAAGACGGCCTTGCCCATCTCGATTTTTGACTTGGCTACCTCGGTGGCAATGTCCATGCGCTCGACAAAGCTGCTGAGGAGCGTGGTGTCAATGCCATCGATGGCCTGGCGAATATCGGCAAGGTCCATGGAGGCCCCTTTCACGTAACGGCTGAGTTGGCAGGCAACCCAGGTGAGTCGGGTTAGAGCTGGGCGGCGTCCTCGAGGAGGGCGTCCCAAATCGCGAGGGCGGCGGCTGCCTCGGCTACGGGGACGGCGCGCGGGACGATGCAGGGATCGTGGCGGCCGTGGACCGAGAGCTCGGCATTTTCCATGGCGTCCATGTCCACGGTCTGCTGCTCGCGGCCGATGGAGGGCGTGGGCTTTACGGCCATGCGCCACATGACGGGCGCGCCGGTCGAAATACCGCCCAGGATGCCGCCGGCGTTATTGGACTCGGCCTCGATTTCGCCGGTCTCGGCATCGATGCGATACGGATCGTTGTTCTCGCTGCCGCGCATGGCGGCCACGGCAAAGCCCATGCCAAACTCCACGCCCTTTACGGCGGGAATGCCAAACGCGATTTGCGCGATGCGGTTCTCGATGCCGTCGAACATGGGGTCGCCGATGCCCGCGGGAAGCCCGTAAATGCCGCACTCCACGATGCCGCCGATGCTGTCGAGCTCGTCGCGCGCGGCAAGAATCTCCTCGCGCATGCGGCCGGCTGCGGCGGCGTCAATGCACGGCAGATCGTTCGTAAGGATCGCCTTGCGGTCGGCCTCGCGATAGACCATATCGTCCATCGGCAGGTCGGAGATGCCGCCGATTTGCGCGACGTGCGCCATGACCTGAATGCCGCGGGTCTCGAGTGCCTGCAGCGCAATGCCGCCGGCGATGCACAAGGGTGCCGTTAGGCGGCCGGAAAAATGCCCGCCACCAGCGACATCGTGCATGTTGTGATACTTCACGCGCGCAGGGAAGTCCGCATGTCCGGGACGGGGCTTGCGGCGCAGCTCGGAGTAATCCTTGGAGCGCGTGTTGGTGTTCTCAATAATCGCTGCGATGGGTGCGCCGGTGGTGTGTCCATCGACCACACCGGCGATGATATGCGCGGCGTCGGCCTCGCGACGTTTGGTCGCGGTCTCGTCGCGACCGGGGGCGCGACGGTCAAGGAAGGCCTGCAGCTGCTCCTGGTCCACGGCGATACCTGCCGGAATGCCATCGAGCGAGCAGCCGATAGCGGGGGAGTGCGACTGGCCGAAGATGCTTAAGTGCAAGACGTTGCCAAAGGTCGAGGACATGCTATTCCTCCTCGAGCGTGACCTTGCCGCCCAGTAGGCGGTAGTGGTCGAAGAAATCGGGATAGGACTTGTTGACGGCCTCGGCGCCGTGGATCACGACCTCGCCGGTGGCGCGGCTCGCGGCGATGGCGGCCATCATGGCGATGCGGTGGTCGTTGTGCGAATCGACCTCGCCGCCAGTAAAGGCGTCGACACCCTTGATGATGAGGTCGTCACCGGCAATGCGTACCTGTGCGCCCAGTGCGGTGAGCTCGCGGGTGGTAGTGGCCAGACGGTCGGATTCCTTGATGCGCAGGCGGGCGCAATCGCGGATGAACGTGCGGCCTTGCGCCAGCGATGCCACGGCCGAGATAACGGGCACCAGGTCGGGGATGTCGTGGGCACTCATCTCAAAGCCGGCGAGCTTGTCGGACTGCACGGTGGCGGCGTTGGTGGAGCGCACGATGCGGGCGCCAAAGCGCGAAAGCGCGGCAAGCACGTTGCGGTCGCCCTGGGCCGAGCTCAGGGACACACCCTCGACGGTGATGGGATCGGAGCCGATGGCGCCGGCGCACAGCCAAAAGGCAGCGTTGGACCAGTCACCCTCGACGGCCACGTTACCGGGCGTGCGGTACGAGCCGCTGCTTACGCGGAAGTTCGTGACCTCGGGCTGGCCGTCTTTGGACGGAATACGTTCGACGTTGACCTCGACGCCAAAGGCCTTCATGGCCTGGATCGTCAGGTTGATGTAGGGGCGGCTCTCGATGAGGCCCGTTACCTGCACGCAGGAGGGCTGGGCGAGCAACGGGGCTGCCAGCAGCAGGCCGGAGATATACTGCGAGCTTACGTTGCCCGGCAGTACAAAGGTGCCCGGGCGCATGCGTCCGCTCGTCTTGAGCGGAAAACCGCCCAGACCCTGTAGGTCGCAGCCGGCGGCGATGATCTCGTCCGAGAGCGGCGAGAGCGGGCGGGCGCCCAGGCGGCCCTGGCCCACGAAGGTGGCATCCGCACCCAGCGCGCAGGCGACGGGCAGCATAAAGCGCAGCGTGGAGCCGCTTTCGCCGCAGTCAAGCGTGCCGCCGGCAAGGGCCTTGAGCAGGCCAAACTCAACACTCTTCATGGTAGGGTGGACCTGGAAGCCGTCCTCGACGGTCTCGATACGGGCGCCGAGTGCCGTAAGGCAACGCACCGTGGCCTCGATGTCGGCGCAGGTGGTGTTGCAGGTGACGTGCGTCTCGCCGTTGGCAAGGGCAGCGCAGATGATGAGACGGTGCGCCATCGACTTGGACGCGATGGCGGGAACGGTGCCCTTAAGCGGGGACGGGGTGATGCGGGCTAGCATGCGGATGCGTCTCCCTTCTGGCCGAGGCCCTCGGCAATGAGTTCGTGGAAAGTGGAAAGCGGCGTGCGGTCGATGCTGCAGCGGCCAATGCCGTGCGGAATCACCAGGTCGATGGTGTCGCCCGCGCGCTTCTTGTCGTGGAGCGCCTCGGCAAAGACGGCATCGGCGGAAAGCTCGCAGCGTGTCTTGAGGCCGTGGCGGGCGCAGAGTTCCTCAATACGACCGGGCAGTGCAGCATCGCAGACGCCGTGCAGGGCCGCGGCGCGCGTGATGATGCCCATGCCGATCGACACGCAGTTGCCGTGTCCGAGCTCAAAGTGCTCGCAGGCCTCGACGGCGTGTCCGGCGCTGTGTCCAAAGTTAAGGAGCTTTCGCTGGTTGGTCTCGCGCTCGTCGGCGACGACCACGGCGCGCTTGATGTCGATATTGCGGGCGATGATGAGCGCTACGCGGGCCACATCGCGGTTGAGCAGCTCCAGCGTGAGCGGGGTCTTCTCCAGCTCGGCGAAAAGCTCCGGGTCGGCGATCACGGCGTGTTTCACAACCTCGCCGCAGCCGTCGGCGAACTGCTCGGGCGTGAGGGTGGCCAGGCACCCCACGTCAGCGATAACCACGCTCGGCTGCCAAAAAGCGCCGGCCAAGTTCTTGCCGGCAGCCAGGTCGATGGCGGTCTTGCCGCCCACCGACGAATCCACCATGGCGAGCAGGCTCGTCGGGATTTGCACAAACTTGCAGCCGCGCATGTAGGTGGCGGCCACAAAGCCCGCCACGTCGCCCACGACACCGCCGCCGAGTGCCACAATCACGTCGGAGCGCGAAAGCTCGTGCTCGGCCACAAACTCCAAAATGGCAACATAGGTTTCGGCGCGCTTATGGGCTTCGCCGGCCTCGAAGGTGCAGATGCTCACCTCGTAGCCTGATGCCTCCAGGCTCTGCTTAACGGGCATCTGGTAGAGCGGGCCCACGTTGGTGTCCGTCACGATGACGGCCTTGGTGCCGCCGGCAGTGGCGCGCACGAGCGGTCCCGCCTGCTCCAGCAAAAACGTGCCAACATGCACCTGGTAGGGGCGTGCAGTGTCGATATCGATGGTAATCGCCATAAGCTATGGTCCTTTCGACCTGGCGTGATAGGTGGTCTAGTGGGAGGCCTCGTCGTCGAGTGCGCGCTTAATGCGGTCGCCCTCGGCAAGGAGATTCTCCAGATAGCGCTGGTCGCGGTCCTTAAGGGCGCGGCTGTAGGCGCCGAGCGATTCGATCAGATGGTCGATCTCGAAGGCAAGCGCATCGGCGTCGTCGATCATGAGCTCGGACCACATCTGAGGATTGAGGTGCGCCACACGGGTGAGATCGCGGTAGCTACCGGCCGAAAAGCCGTGGTGGACCTGGGCAGTGGGGCTCTTGACGTAGGCGTTGGATACCACGTGCGCAAGCTGGCTCGTGAAGGCGATGACGCGGTCGTGCTCGGCGGCGCTGGTCACGCTGAACTTGCCAAAGCCCAAGGGGCGCACCATCTCGCGCACCTGGCCCAAAAGCTCCAGCTTAAGTGCGTCGTCCACCGCGGGCGGCACGAGCACGAGCGGGGCGCCCTGGAACAGGTCGGCGCGGGAGTGTGCGTAGCCCGAGTACTGCGTGCCCGCCATGGGGTGCGCGCCCACAAAGTAAAAGCCGTGCTCGCGGGCAAGCTCAAAGGCACGTTCGCACACGATGCCCTTGACGCCCACGGTGTCGATCACCACGGGACCCATGATGGCCTCGGTGTCGGTGGCGTCGGCGAGCGCTTGGGCGTGCGCCTCGAGCCACTCGATGCAGGCCTCGGGGTAGCAAGCCAGGACGATGATGTCGCATTCGCCGAGTGTCCTGTCGTTGAGCTCTCCGGCGACAGTGCCCATGCTGGCGGCTGTCATGACATCGTCATCGGGGTCCCAGGCCAGCACGCGGACGCCCGCCTGCGCATAGCCGCGGGCAAAACTGCCGCCGATGAGGCCAAGGCCCACGATGCCGGCGCACTTGGGGCCGCCCTGGTTAACGCGCGCGTTTCTCACCGTACCCATGGGCTACTCCATGGTCTCTTGGCAGACAACCTCGCGGATGGCGCGGATGCGGCGCATGGTGTCGTCGAACTGATCGGGGGTGAGGGCCTGGGCGCCGTCGGACCAGGCGCGGCTCGGCTCGTCGTGGACCTCGATTTCCAGGCCGTTGGCACCGCAGGCGGTCGCGGCGAGCGCCATGGGCTCAACATAGCGGGTGTAGCCGGTGGCGTGGCTGGGGTCGGCGACGACGGGCAGGTGCGAAAGGTGGTGCAGCACCGGCACGGCGTTGAGGTCGAAGGTATTGCGGGTGCGGGTCTCGAAGGTGCGGATGCCGCGCTCGCACAGGATGACGTTGTCGTTGCCCTCGCTCATGATGTACTCGGCGGCCATGAGCAACTCATCGATCGTGCCGGACATGCCGCGCTTAAGCAAGATCGGAGTCTGGGTCTTGCCGACCTCCTTGAGCAGGGGGAAGTTCTGGGCGTTGCGGGCGCCGATCTGCATGACGTCGATCTTCTTGTCCAGGAAGACCTGCACGTCGCGTGGGTCCATGATCTCGGTGACGATCGGCATGTCGAGCTCGGCAGACGCCTCGCACAGCAGGTCGAGGCCGGCGGGGCCCATGCCCTGGTAGGCGTAGGGGGAGGTGCGGGGCTTGTAGGCACCGCCGCGCAGCATCGTGGCACCGGCGGCCTTCACGCGGCGTGCGATGCGGATGAGGTTCTCGCCCTCGACGGAGCAGGGACCGGCGATGACCTGGAACTGGCCGCCGCCGATCTTGACGCCGTGGCCGCAGTCGATGACGGAGTCCTCGGGGTGGAACTTGCGATTTGCGCGCTTGAACGGCTCGGAGACGCGCTGCACGCGCTCGACGACATCCATGGACTCGAGCAGGAACGGGTCGATCTTGGTCGTATCGCCCACCAGGCCGATGATCGTCTCGTTCTCGCCGCGCGAGACGTCGGTCTTCAGGCCTTTTTTCTCAATCCAGCTGACGATATGGCCGACGGCCTCGTCGCTGGCGCTCTGCTTTAAAATTGCAATCATGGTGTGCCTCTCACCTCGATGGATAACTTTTGCAAAAACGGCCCGCATCGCGAGCCGTGTATATATGGTGCATGAGAGTTTATACTATCTGACTCGCTTTTGCCTTCTAAAGTGGGCCGTTGCGCCGCGTCTTCCTCGGAATTGCAAAGCTTTTTCTTTTATTTTGATAGCCCGTGGTGCACTTGGGTATAATGCCAAACGTTGGCCCTATTAGCTCAGGGGATTAGAGCGTCTGCCTCCGGAGCAGAAGGCCGTTGGTTCGAATCCAACATGGGGCACCATCGAACGTAAGACCGTCCGAACCTCGCATGGTCCGGGCGGTTTTTCTTATACCGACGCGACGTGATGGGACGTGGTATGGCAGCAACGGATATCGAGCGCGGACTCTCGACCGCCGAGGTCGAGGAGCGCATCGCCGCCGGTAAGATCAACCGCAACATGGAGCTCAAGACCAAGTCGGTCAAAGAGCTCATCATCGAGAACCTCTGCACGCTGTTCAATTTGATCAACGTGATCTTGGCGTTCCTGGTCATTTTGACCGGTTCGTTTAAGAACCTGACGTTCCTGTTTGTGGTGTTCCTCAATACCGCTATTGGCGTCATCCAGTCCATGCGGTCCAAGAAGATGGTCGATAAGCTCACGCTGCTGACCTCTAAGAAGGCCATCGCGGTGCGCGACGGTGCCGAGGTGGAGCTCGACTTGGACCAGATCGTGCTCGACGACATCATCCGCCTGGGGCGCGGCGACCAGATTCCCGCTGACGCCGTGGTGGTTTCCGGCGAGGCGCTCGTGAACGAGAGCCTGCTGACGGGCGAGAGCGACCTTATTAAGAAGCAGCCCGGCTCCGAGCTCATGAGCGGCAGTTTTATCGACTCGGGCCTGCTGCGCGCCCGCGTGATCCATGTCGGCGCCGACAACTACGTGGCCAAAATTAATAACGAGGCCAAGTACGTCAAAAAGGTCAATTCCGAGATCATGAACGCGCTTAACGCCATCGTGCGTTTTGCGAGCATCATCATGATCCCGCTCGGTTTGGCGTTGTTTGCCTCGAGTGTGAGCGAACTGTGGGATGCCGCGGGAACCCCGGGCGATAGCGCGCTTTCGTGGTGCTACTCCGAGCTGTTGGCTGGTCATGTGCCTTCGTCGGCGCTGCTGTCCACGGTGGGCGCCCTGCTGGGCATGATCCCGCAAGGCCTGGTGCTGCTGACCTCGTCGGTGCTCGCCATCGCCACGGTGCGCCTGGCTCGCCGCAAGGTGCTGGCACAGCAGCTCTACTGCATCGAGACGCTCGCGCGCGTCGACGTGCTGTGCCTGGACAAGACCGGTACCATCACGTCGGGTCGCATGGAGGTCGAGGGTACCTATCCGCTACCGGTCGAGGGGACTGTCCTGGGCGTGGGGGAGAGCGAGGCGACTGTTCCCGTCGATACCACGGTGCTCGACTTTGCACTCGCCAACGTGGCGCGTGCGACCTCGGCCGATGCCAACGAGACCTGTCAGGCGCTGCTCAACTATTACGCCGATCGCCCGGTCGAGGTGTCCGAGCCGCTGTCGGTTATTCCGTTCTCGTCGTCCAAAAAGTGGAGCGGCGCCTCGTTTGCGCAGGGCTCCTATGTGATGGGCGCGGCGCAGTTCGTCCTTTCGGACCGCGCGTTTGCGCTTGTCGAGAATCGTGTCGCCGAGCTTGCCGACACCTGCCGCGTGCTTGTGGTGGCGCGCGTGGACGGTTTTACGCCCGACGGCGATATGGTGGGCGAGGCCGAGCCCGTGGGCTTTGTGACCATCCGCGACGAGATTCGTACCTCGGCGGCCGAGACCATCGGCTACTTTAACGAGCAGGGCGTGACCCTCAACGTGATTAGTGGCGACGACCCGCGTACGGTGTCGTCGATCGCGCGCGTGGTGGGCGTGCCGGGGGCGGACGCTTATGTGGACGCCACGACGCTCGATACGCCTGCCAAGCTCGATGCCGCAGTGGACCGCTACCATGTCTTTGGTCGTGTGACCCCGCAGCAGAAGCGCGAGCTCGTGCAGGCGCTCAAGCGCCGCGAGCACACCGTGGCCATGACGGGCGACGGCGTCAACGACGTGCTAGCGCTCAAGGAGGCCGACTGCTCCGTCGCCATGGCGGCCGGCTCCGATGCCGCGCGTAACGTGGCCGAGATCGTACTCGTCGACAATGACTTTGCCTCGATGCCCGCCGTGGTGGCCGAGGGCCGTCGCTCCATCAACAACCTGCAGCGTTCGGCCTCGCTGTTCCTGACCAAGACGCTGTTCTCGATGGGCCTGGCGGCGCTGTGCATCGCGCTGCCGCCGTACCCCTTCGAGCCCATCCAGATGACGCTCATCAACTTCTTCTGCATCGGCGCGCCGGGCTTTGTGTTGGGCCTGGAGCCCAACAATGCTCGTGTGAAGGGTGCGTTTTTGAGCAACGTACTCAAGCGTGCACTGCCGGCGTCGATTGCGGTCATTTTGGCTGCGGCGCTCGATATCTTTGTGGCGCGCGTGTTTGGCTTTAGCCAGCTCACGCTGTCTACGATGTGCCTGCTTACGTCGTGCGCGGCGAGCGTCAGCCTAATCTGGCGCATCTCGCAGCCTCTCACGCCCTTACGTGTGGTGCTCTTTGTGTTTGTAGTCGCCGGCATCCTGGTGGGCGTTATCGGATTCCCGGAGCTGCTGTCTATTGCCAACCTGTCGATGGGCCAGATGGTTATCTTGGCTGTTATCGTGGTCTTTACCTGCTCGGTGTTCTTTAAGCTCGCCACGATGATGGATTCGCTCAAGCCGCGTCGTCGTCATGCCGCAACTGGTTTTGGCCGCGGTGTGCGCGTCCGCCTGGGTCGCGGTGGCGGCAAGGTGAGCTCGACGGGCTCGACGGCCGAACGTTTTGCCAAGCGCGTCGCCGCCGACATGGCGCAGCGCCGCGAAGATCGCACCGCTCGCGAGGCCGAGGCCCGCGCACTCGAGGGCGTGGCCCAGGCCCAGCCCAAGAAAAAGAAGAGTACCGGAGCTAAGCGCTCTCGTGTGACCAAGTCCGCCCAAGGCATCAAAGTCTCGATGCCAAGCAAAAAGAAGAAGTAGCTACGCGCCCTGGCGATGTTGAATTGGTGCCTTGTTCCTGTGGGGCCGTGGCGATGTTATGCTCTAACCTCGATTGTTTGAATTGCTTCGAAAAGAGGATGCCGTGATCTGCCCGCATTGCCTTAAGACTATCGAGGACGGCGCCTCGTTCTGCCCCTACTGCAACGCCTATGTGGGTCCGGGCGATGGTCCCGAGCACACCGAGTTCGTGTTCTGTGAGGGCTGCGGTGCCCGTCTTTCTCCGCATGATCGCACGTGCCCAAAATGCGGACGCCCTGCTCCGGGTATCCTCTCCGAGGACGCGGCCGCATCCGACCTGGCAGCGGGCCGCACGGCGGGCTTTCCGCGCCTAACGCAAGAGCAGATCGATACCGAGGTGCCTCATGCGCCCGCCTCGGCTGCCGCGGTTCTTTCGGACGCCGCCGATCCTAACGAGACCTGCGTGCTGCCGGCTTTCGATAAGGATTTCGGTATCCCCAAGGTCGATATTCCCACGCCCGTTTCCCTGCATGACGATGCTCAAAAACCCAAGCGCAAGGTGCATCCCGACGAGGACGCCTATCACAAGCACAAGCGTCATATCCCCAAGCCGCTCATCGTCATCGCGGTCCTTGCCGTCGTTTGCGGCGGTGCCTATTGGTTCGTGACGGCCGATCCCATGGGTGTCATGCCTGGCTTCTACGACCAGTTTGGCCAAGCTGCACAAACCACCTTCCCCACGCGCCAAAAGGGCGAGGCGACTGAGGACGATACCAAGCAAGACGATTCTGCCGAGGTGGTCCAGGAAGAAACCGTGCTGACCGATGATCAGCTCTATACCAGGCTCGACGGTCTTTATCAGACCATCGTGTCCTACGGTGACGAGGACCAGATCGGCGAGGTCATCGATTCCTTTAACAACGGCTATCTCCGAACGCCGCTGTCCACCCGTCAGGAGCTGTCGCAGAGTGCTTACGCCCTGCGCGACCAGATTAAAAAGACGCAAGATGAGCTCAGCAACCTTAAGTACCTGGACGATACGGTCTATGCGGACGACATTGCCCACTTAAAGCAGCTTGCCGAGTGGATGTATGAGCGCGTCGACGTGATCTGCCAGAGTTGGGACATCTCGCTGGCCATTCCCGATGGCGAGTCGATGAGTTCTCACCAAAGCGAGATCCTGGCGCCCATCGCTCAGGGTGGCAACAGCGCGCTTAATCAGTACGACGCCAACGTGGGCTCCTGGAAGCCGCAGCAGCGTTCCTAAAATTAGTTCGCCATAGTCGGCATAACCTACGTGCGCAATTGATGTAAGCGCATGCTTATTGCTACAATTCGTACAAATATGCTTTAAACGCACGAGGAAGGAACCACATGTTTGGTTTTAAGAAAGAGCTCTACACGCCCGAGTATCAGCTTGCCGGCGACGAGTGCGCCGTTATCGAGACGTCGAAGGGTACCATCAAGGTCAAGTTTGACGGCGAGGGCGCTCCCATTCATGTCGCGAACTTCTGCGAGCTTTCTGCGATGGGCTTCTATGATGGCCTTAAGTTCCATCGCTATGTGCCCGGCTTTGTCATTCAGGGCGGCGACCCCAATACCCGCGATATGTCCGGCGCCGACGTCGCTGCCGGTCTTGAGGGCCCCGACGGCATGCCCGGTACCGGTGGTCCCGGCTACTGCATCAAGGGCGAGTTTGCCACCAATCCGCGCAACAGCCATGTCGATGGTGCCCTTGCCATGGCACGCTCCATGGACCCCGATTCCGCGGGTTCGCAGTTCTACTTCTGCCTGGGTGCCCAGCATAACCTCGATTCCGGTTACACCGTCTTTGGTACCACGGTCGAGGGTCTCGATGCGATTTCGCAGCTGCGTGCCGGCGACGAGATCGTCCATGTCGAGATCGTTCACGAGTAAAGGGGACTTCCTTGAATAGCCAGCTGATCCAACAGGGCCGCGCCGCTTACCGCGCGGGTGATTTTTCCGCTGCAGCCCAGATGCTTGGGGCGGCAAAGACTCCCGATGAGATTATGGGCGAGGCCGATCACCTCCGTGGCAACGCCTTGATGCACCTGGGCATGTATGCCGAGGCCGCCGAGGCCTATGCCGCCGCCCTCAACGACGGTACCTACGGCAAGCGCGGCGCGCTGCTCACCAACCGCGGCAAGGCGCTCGCCGCCGTGGGCGACTACACGACGGCCGCTCAGGCGTTCTCTGCTGCTACGCAGGATGCTTCCTATGCCACGCCGTTCAAGGCCTATCTGGGCCTGGGTAACGCGCTGTTCCAGTCGGGCGACTATGCCAACGCGGGTACTGCCTTCCGTCAGGCTGCCATCGACGGCGCCAATCCGGCTCCTGCCGCCGCACTCGGCGAGCTCGGTCGTTGCTTCATTAAGCTCGGCCGTCCGGCGGATGCCGTGGAGACCTACCGCACGGCTATCGACTTTGCCGGTCCCCGCGACGACACGCGTGCGCTCAACGCCGGCATGGGTCAGGCGCTTTCTGCCGCCGGCCGCCCCTCCGACGCACTCGACGCCTTTAACGCCGCTACTGCCGATGGCATCTACCAGCTCACCTCCGAGCAGGCCGATGAGCTTGCCCGCGTGCACGATTCGCTTGCCGCACTGTCTGCCCAGACGGCTATGGCCACGGCTCCGGCGCCCGCGATGGACGCTCCTGCCGTCGATCCGCTCGATCCTACGGGCGCGACCGGCCAGTTTATGCCCGATCCCTCGGACACCGGCTTCTTTACGCTGTCCGAGTCCGAGATGGTCCAGCAGGACCGTCAGGATCGTAAGCAGGCCAAGGTCCGTCGCCGCCATCGCCACACGGGTCTCAAAGTCTTCATCGTGCTGCTTCTGCTCATCTTGATCGCCGCGGGCGGTCTGGGCTTTGCCTACACGCGCGGCTTTGGCTTCCCGTCTCAGGAGTCTGTCGTTACCGATCTGTTCCAGGCTGCCGGCGACGGTGACACCGCAAAGGCCGAGTCTTGCCTGGCCTCGAGCCTGTCCGAGGACGCCAAGTCGATGATCATCTCCTCGATTCCGCAGGGTGCCACCGTGTCCGTCGAGGGCATGGATCAGTCCATGACCGAGACGACCGCCAAGGTGAAGGCTTCGCTGTCCAAGGGCGGCGAGCAGGAGTACACCGTCAAATTCGTGCGCTCCGACAACCATATCGGCTGGGCCGTTTCCTCGCTCGATATGGATTTCTCGGCTGCTGACAACCAGTAGTGACCTTATGGGATTTAGCTTTGCCCGGCGCTTCACCGCAAGTGAGGTGCCGGGCTTGCGCTAGTATGATGAGCTAGTAGTTTTCCAGCAATCATCCAACACATCAGGAGTTGCGTTGTTTTCTTTGATGGATATGTTCTTCGGTAGCTATGCGGGCGATCTTGCCATCGACCTCGGCACCGCAAATACGCTTGTCTCCGTGCGCGGCAAGGGCATCGTCATCCGCGAGCCCTCCGTCGTCGCCATCGACAAGAACGACGAGCGCATCCTGGCGGTCGGTATCGAGGCAAAGCGCATGCTCGGCCGTACGCCCGGCAACATTGTGGCCGTTCGTCCCCTGAAGGACGGCGTCATCGCCGACTTCGACGTTACCGAGGCCATGCTTCGCTACTTTATCGACAAGGCGTCCGAGAAGCGCTATCCGTGGACTCCGCGTCCGCGCGTTGTCGTCTGCGTTCCCTCCGGCGTCACGTCGGTCGAGAAGCGCGCTGTCTTTGAGGCCACGATCCAGGCCGGCGCTCGCCAGGCCTACCTGATCGAGGAGCCCATGGCTGCTGCTATCGGCGCCGACCTGCCTGTCGAGGAGCCCACCGGCTCCATGGTCATCGACATCGGTGGCGGTACCACCGAGGTTGCCGTTATCGCTATGGGCGGCATCGTCGTCTCGCAGTCCATCCGTATTGCCGGCGACGAGTTCGATCAGGCCATCCTCACGCACGTTCGCGATGCCTACAACCTTGCCATCGGCGAGCGTACGGCAGAGGACATCAAGATCAAGGTCGGTTCCGCCGTGCCGCTCAAGGACGAGCTCGACGTCGAGGTCAACGGCCGCGACGTGATCACCGGTCTGCCCAAGACCGTGCGCATCGAGAGCGAGGAGATTCGTCGCGCGCTCAACAAGCCGCTCGACGAGATGGCCAAGGCCGTCAAGGACGCACTCGATGCCACGCCGCCCGATCTTGCCTCGGACCTTATGTACTACGGCATTTTGCTGACTGGTGGCGGCGCGCTGCTGCGCGGTCTCGACGTGCGCCTGCGCGATGAGACCGGTGTTTCGGTCAACGTCAGCCCCACGGCGCTCGATAACGTCGTTAACGGCTGTGCCCGCGTGCTCGAGGCCAATGCGTTTGATGGCGGCTTCGTCCAGACCAATGCTTAATTTCCAAAAGGTGGATTCCATTTGGCACGATCTTCGGGTTTCTCCACAAATCTGAATACCAAGCGACAATCAACGGGTATGCGCCCGTTGATTGTTTTCAGCCTGATTTCGGTGTTGCTGCTCACGTTTTACATCCGCGAGGGCGAGGCAGGGCCGATTCATGCCGTGCGTTCGGGCGTAACGACGATTACCTCTCCGGTGCGCTTTGTGGGCTCGGCTGTGGCGGCTCCCTTCAATGCGATTGGCAACGTGTTCTCTAACCTAACGGCGTCGCAGGACACGCTCGACGAGCTCAAGAAGCAAAATGAGGAGCTGACCTCTAAGGTCGCCGAGCTTTCTGAGGCTCAAAAGACTGCCGAGCGCCTGGAGGGCCTGGTCGGGCTGCAATCGACCTACAACCTCAAATCGACCGCAGCTCGTATCGTTGGTGCCTCCGGCGATGCCTGGACCTCGACCGTTACCATCGACAAGGGCTCTGCCGACGGCCTTACCATCAACATGCCCGTGACGAGTTCTGCCGGTGTTATCGGCCAGATTATCGAGGTATCGGCCAAGACCTCTACCGTGCGCCTGATTGGCGACGAGAACTCGGGCGTGTCCGCCATGGTGCAGGACACGCGCGCCCAGGGTATGCTGCAGGGTCAGGCTGACGGCACGCTGCGTCTTGAGTACGTGAGCGTCGACTCCGATGTTAAGGTTGGCGATATCATCGTGACCTCTGGCATCGGTGGCGTGTTCCCCAAGGGCCTTCCGCTTGGCACCGTCTCGTCGGTTGAGAAATCGGCAAACGACGTGTACTACACCATTGTGGTGCGCGCTCAGACCACGGCCGAGAACAACGAGGAAGTGCTGGTCATCACCTCGCTGACCGACGAACAGTCGGCCTCGGATGAGGACGTGAGCACGGCCAACAGCACGCCGCAGGGAACGTCGCGCGATGCTGCAACCAAGATGAAGGACGAGAGCTCGGATGACAGTTCCGACACGTCCGAGACGACCGATTCCGGCTCGAGCGAATAGGGGGCATGTCCATGGATCTACACGAGCAGGGGATGAGCTCCCGCACGTTTGTGATCGCTGCCATCGTGTGCGTGCTGCTGCAGGCAGGCCTGGCACCGCAGATCTCCATTGCGGGCGGTCGCGTCAACTTCATGATTATCCTGGTGTGCCTAAGCGTGTTCTCGGGCGACCCGACCCGTGCCGTCGTGTGCGGTTTTTGCAGCGGCTTGTTCTATGACCTGTCCGCTGCCGTGCCGGTGGGCGTTATGTCGCTCCTGCTGACCGTGGGTTCTTTTGCCCTGGTGCACAGCGCCGTCGGTCAGACGGGCGGTACCCCGAGTGCGCGCGGCGTCACTGTGGGCGCCTTTGCGCTCGTCATTAATGTGATCTACAGCATCATCTTGCTGTTTATGGGTTTGGAGACGAGCTTTGTCGTGGCGATCTTCGGCCATGCGCTGCCGTCCTCGATCCTGACGGGTCTGGTTGCCATTCCGTTTTTGATGTCCGGCGTCGTGCCGCAGTCCGGCTATGGATTCTCCGCACGTGGCGGACGCCAGGCGGGTATGCGCTTTAAGCCCAAGACCCGCAAGCTCAAATAGGGGAGGCCCGTAGATGTCTTCCCAGTTGACGGTTATTATCGCCGGTATCGTGCTGGTTGTGGCCATCGTGGTCGCGCTGGTCATCATGCGTCGCGGCGATTCCCGTTTTACCTACGATACGCAGCATGGAACGGCCCCGCGCGCCACCGAGGGCGAGGGCAATACCGCGGCGACCGCCTTTAAGGGCCGCTTTTCCATCCTCACCACGGGTGTGGGCGCGATGTTTGCGGCGCTTGCCGTCAAGCTGTGGGGCATGCAGATGGTCTCGTCGGACTATTACGAGAAGCAGGCTAATAGCAATCAGACTCGCACCGTTACCACACCCGCTGTGCGCGGTCGCATCCTCGACCGCAATGGCGTGGCGCTTGTTCAGAACCGTCCCTCACTTGCTGTCGTGGCCTACCGCGACCTTGCCGAGGATGAGGTTCTGGTTCGCCATCTTGCCAACGTGCTTGGAATGCCTTACGTGGCGGTCCTTCGCAATATTCAGGACAATACAGAGGGCGCCCAGAGCCTGCATACCATCGCGACGGACGTCCGTCGCTCCACGGTTGCCTATATTCAGGAGCATGCCGGCGAGTTCCCGGGCGTCAAGATTGCCGAGCGTACCGAGCGCCAGTATCCATATGGTGAGACGGCATGCCATATCTTGGGCTATACCGGCACCATTACCTCCGAGCAGCTCGAGGCCCAGAATAAGAAAACCTCTGGCGATGATGATGCTTCCGCTGGCAAGATTACGTACCAGTCGGGCGATATCGTGGGCCAGGCGGGCGTTGAGAGCTACTACGAAAACCTGCTGCAGGGTATTCGTGGTGAGCAGACCGTCAAGGTCGATGCCTCGGGCAATGTGACCGGTCAGGCCGGCGCCGTGCCCGCGAAGGCCGGCTCCGACATTAAGCTCACGCTCGACCTTAAGATCCAACAGGCCTGTGAGACGGCACTGGCGAGCGCTATCGAGCTTGCCAAGACCACTGGCTACAGCAATGCCGGCAACGGCGCTGTGGTGTGTCTCGATCCCAACAATGGCGAGATCCTGGGCATGGCGAGCGAGCCCAAGTTCGATCCGTCCGTCTTTATCGGCGGCGTCTCAAATGACGTGTGGACCGAGCTCAATGATGACAAGGGTTCGCACCCGCTGCTCAACCGCGCCATTAGCGGACAGTACATGTCGGCCTCGACCATCAAGCCGCTCTCGGCACTAGCCGGTCTTGAGTTTGGAACCTACACGTCGGGGCAGACGACCAACTGCACGGGCTATTGGACGGGTCTGGGCAAGTCGTGGGGCAAGTACTGCTGGCTGCATTCCGGCCACGGCACCATGACGCTGCAGTCGGGCATCGCCAACTCGTGCGACCCCGTCTTCTACGACATGGGCAAGGCGTTCTTTTATGACGAGCAACATTCCGAGGGCCTGCAGGAGGTCTTTCGTCGCTGGGGCCTAGGCAAGACCTGCGGTATCGATCTGCCGAGTGAGGGCGCGGGCCGTATTCCCGATGCCGAGTGGAAAGAGTCGTACTTCACCGACGCCTCTGCCGAGGACCGCAAGTGGAATGCCGGCGATATGACCAACATTGCCATCGGCCAGGGCGACATCCTGGTGACGCCTCTGCAGATGGCGTGTGCCTATATGGGTCTTGCCAACGGCGGCAAACAGTACGTGCCTCACGTGTTTTTGTCTGCCGTGTCGCGCGATGGCGACGGCGATGCCTATAAATACAACGGCAAGGGCAAGAAGAAGCGCCTGGAGGCCAAGATCAACAGCGATTCGGATTTGGCTCTTGTTCGCAACGGCATGCACGACGTGATTTACACGGCATCGACGTCCCTGGCGGCTCACTTTGGCACCCTGACGCCGCAGGTATACGGCAAGTCGGGCACGGGCGAGAAAAGCGGCGAGGACGAATACGCGTGGTTCTGCGCCTATGCACCGGCCGATGATCCCAAGTATGTCATCGCTACTGTCCTAGAGCAGGGCGGCGGCGGCTCAGATACCGCGATGCATGTCGTGCGCGACGTGCTCGGCGTGATTTATGACGAGCCCGATACCTCTTCGGCCTCGGGCGATTCTTCGGTTCGATAGGAGGTTGCGATGGATTTTTCTCCGGCGGATCTGTTCCGTTCAACCAAGACCGGCTCTCGCAGCAGCCTGGACCGCGTCAACAAGCAACTTTCGGCCTCGCGCGGCACGTTTCGCCAAAAGGTGCATATCGGTGTGCTCGTGGCTACTGTGGCCCTCGTCGCCTACGGTGCCATCATTATCTGGTCGGCTTCGCAGTTTAAGGCCGATGCTTCGTTCTCACGCCATCTGCTGGGAATTGGCATCGGAGCGGTGCTGGCGGTGCTGGTCTGGCGTACCGACCTTCGCGGTATTTCCAATTTCTCGACGGCGTTGCTCGTCATCGACCTGATCGTGATCTTCTCGCCCAAGATTCCGGGTCTGTCCTATACGGGCGGTCTGGGCATGACGGGCTGGATCAAGATTCCCGGTATCGGCTTGACATTCCAGCCGGTTGAGCTTGCCAAGCTCATCACTATTTTCTTTATTGCTACGCTTGGCTCGCAGTATAACGGTCGCATCGATACCGTTCGCGACTACGTCAAGCTCTGCGGCATGCTGTCCATTCCGTTTTTGGCCGTCGTTGCCATGGGCGACCTGGGCTCGGGCCTGGTCGTGCTGGTTTCGGGCGCCATCGTCATCTGTATGAGCGGTGCACGCCGCGAATGGGTGCTGTCGACCCTGGCCCTGCTCGTGGGCCTGGTGGCCCTCGTCCTGGCGCTCGATTCGGTCTTTGATTCGTTGCTCGGCCACGATGTGCTCATCAAGCAGTACCAGATGAACCGTCTGACGGTCTTTATCGACCCCGATAATGCCGATTCGGACGATGCCTACAACCTGCAGCAGTCGCTTATCGCCGTTGGCTCGGGCGGCTTCTTTGGTAAGGGTTTGGGCCATGCGACGCAGTCGGCCGGCGGCTTTCTGCCTGAGTTCCACACCGACTTCGTCTTCGCCTTCCTGTCCGAGACCTTTGGCTTTTGCGGTTCCTTTTTGCTCCTGTGCCTCTACGTGCTGTTGATCTTTTCGACGATTCGCGTCGCCTTTAAGTGTGAGTCGCTGTTTTTGCGTCTTTCGTGTGTGGGCATCGTTGGCATGTGGGCGTTCCAGACTTTCGAAAACATCGGCATGTGTATCGGCATGATGCCGATTACCGGTATTCCGCTACCGTTTATTAGCTTTGGTTCGTCTTCGATGATGATTCAGCTGCTGACGGTGGGTATCGTACAATCCATATGGCGGCATCGTTCGGGCGCCGCGTAACCGCTGGAGGGGTTTGCTATGAAAATTCCCGTAGATAAGCTGACCCGCGCTTTTAAGATGGGCGCGTCCGTTAAGAAGGATTCCGATACGCCGGTGCGCGTCTCGGTCTATCTGGATTCGTCCGCCTCGCGCTTTCTGGCCGAGACGGTGCGTGACGCCTTTGTGCCGCAGACGACCTCGGGCATTGTGCGCGTCGAGCGTCTGGGGGAGGAGCGAATTGCTCCAAAGACCGATACCGATGTGGTGCTGGTGCTCTCGTGTGGTTCCGACCGCTTGGAGAGTGCCGTGCAGGAGCTCGTGATCGCCGGCGCGCCCGTGTGCGTGCTTGCCGAGTCTGCTGTGGAGGTGCCGTTTATCGAGGAGTCTACGCCCATGCTCGGCGTGGTAGCGGCAACCGATAAGACGTATCTGCTCGAGACGCTTGCCCGCTGGATTCTCGATCGCACCGACAAGGAAACGGCTTTTGCGGCGAACTTTGCCTTCATGCGCATCGCTGCGGCCAATCGTATCATCACCTCGTGCGCGCTCACCAATATGGCGACCGGTGCGCTGGTGTTTTTGCCGGGCGCCGATTATCCCGTTATGGCGCTGGCGCAGGTGGGCATGCTCTTTGAGCTCGCTGCCGTCTTTGGACGCGGCATTAAGCCTGAGCGCGGCTACGAGGTCGCGGGCGTGCTTGCCGGCGGTCTTGTGATCCGAGCGGTCACCCGCGCACTTGTCAAGCAGACGCCGCATATTGGGTTTGCCGTCAAGGCGCTCACTGCTGCCGCGGGCACCTATGGCATGGGCCGTGCGCTCGTTTCGCTCTACGAGCGCGATGTCGACTACAGCCGTGCCAACGAGGTGGTCACTGCCA
Organism: uncultured Collinsella sp.; assembly: GCA_902475595.1. Lineage (GTDB taxonomy): Bacteria > Actinomycetota > Coriobacteriia > Coriobacteriales > Coriobacteriaceae > Collinsella. The sequence goes on from CABRZT010000020.1 coordinate 21,818, forward strand.
CGTTCTCCCGCGTTCGCGATCTGGTGACCACGGTCGCGGGCGCTACCCGTCCTATGGCGTCCTATCAGGACGCATCAGATCTCGCTGCTTAGGGGTTTTCCGTTGCGCGTTGCATACCAAGACTGTTTTCATTTAATTGAGCCGTTGCTCGCCAAGGTCGAGAAGCCGAGTCGCTATATCGATCACGAGTGGGGCACGCTTTCCAAGGCCGATGCCGACTACCGTTGCTGCCTGATCTATCCGGATGTGTACGAGGTCGGTCTGCCCAACCAGGGTATCGCCATCCTCTACAACATCCTTAACCAGGCCGAGGGCATCTCCTGCGAGCGTGGCTATGTGCCGTGGCCCGATATGGGTGACGCTATGCGCGAGGCGGGCATTCCGCTGCTCTCGCTTGAGGGTGCAGCGCCGGTCGCTTCGTTTGATATCGTCGGTCTGCATGTGCCGCACGAGATGGCGGTGACGAACTTCCTCGAGGCACTCGACCTCGCTGGCATTCCACTGTTGGCGGCCGACCGAGGCGAAGACGACCCTATCATCATCGCCGGCGGCCCCTCGGTGTACAACCCCGAGCCGTACGCGGCCTTCTTCGATGCCATCCTCATCGGTGAGGGCGAGGAATCGCTGCTCGAGACCTGCCAGCTGCATCGCCGCCTGCGTGACGAAGGGGTCCCGCGCGCGCAGATTGTCGAGCAGCTTGCATCCATTGCCGGCAACTACGTGCCATCGCTCTATGAGGTTCGTCACGACGAGCCCTGCTCGCCGCATGGCTACACCGTGCCGCGTGAAGGCAAGGATGCGCCGACCGTGGTCTACAAGCGCGTCGTCGAGGATTTCGGCGCCACGAATCCGCTGTCGCAGTCGTGCGTGCCCTATGCGCAGCTGGTTCACGACCGCCTGTCTATCGAGATCCTGCGCGGCTGCGCCCGCGGCTGTCGTTTTTGCCAGGCTGGCATGACGTATCGTCCGGTGCGCGAGCGCTCGGCCGACCAGATCGTCTCGTCGGTGATTCAGGGTCTGGAAAAGACCGGCTATGACGAGGTGTCGCTGACCTCGCTCTCCACGACCGACCACTCCTGCATTCGCGACGTGCTCGGCAGGCTCAACCGTCGCCTGGAGGATACGGGTATTCGCGTGTCTATTCCGTCGCAGCGCCTGGATTCGTTTGGCGTGGATATGGCCGAGTCGGTTGCCGGCGAAAAGAAGGGCGGCCTGACGTTCGCGCCCGAGGCCGGTAGCCAGCGCATGCGCGACATCATTAACAAGAACGTGACCGAGGAGGACCTGGACCGTGCGGCCAAGGCGGCCTTCGAGGCCGGCTGGAACCGCATGAAGCTCTACTTTATGATGGGCCTTCCCGGCGAGCGCGACGAGGACATCGTGGCCATCGCCAATCTGGCCGATCACGTGCTGGAGCTCGGTCGTTCCGTGGTGCCCAAGGCTCGTCGCGGCTCGATCTCGGTGTCGATCTCGGTTTCGGTCTTTATCCCCAAGGCTGCCACGCCGTTCCAGTGGTGCCCGCAGCTCGACTACGACGACGTCAAGCGTCGCCAGAAGCTGCTCATCACGAGCGTTCGCAACCGTGCCGTCCGCGTTCATTACCACGATGCCGAGACCTCGCTCATCGAGGCTGCGCTGTCCCGCGCCGGTCGTGACATGACGCCCGTCATCATCGACGCTTGGCGCTCGGGCTCTCGCTTTGACGCCTGGGTAGAGCATTTCTCGCTCGATAACTGGAAGGAAGCTGCTGCCAAAAACGGCATCGACCTCAATGAGCTCGTGCACCTGCCCTACGAGTTGGATTGGCGCCTGCCGTGGGAGCATGTGAGCCCTGGCTGTACGCGCGGCTTCCTCGAGCGCGAGTACCGTCGCTCGCTCGAGGGCGTCACGACTCCCGACTGCACCCGCACGTCGTGCACCGGCTGCGGGATCTGCCCCACGCTCCACGCCAAGAATGTATTGATGGGTGATCGCGCGTGAGTGAGCGCCTGGCCGACAACCCCTCGCTCTTTAGACTTCGTGTTCGCTATGGCAAGCGCGATCGCCTTAAGTACCTGGGCCATCTCGAAGTGATCCATACCATTGAGCGCATCGTGCGCCGTGCGGGACTTCCCTATGCCGTCACGCAGGGCTTTTCTCCGCACATGCGCGTGGGCTTCTCTTCGGCGCTACCGGTGGGTACGTCGTCGACCTGCGAGTGGTATGACCTGTTTATGACCGAGTTCGTGGCGCTCGACGAGGCGTTTGGGCGCCTGGCTGCGGCGTCTCCGGCCGATCTGGCGCCCATCGAGGCGGCGTACATCGACGTGCGCACGCCGGCGTTGACGGCGCAGCTCACGCGCCTGTCGTATCGCATCGACCTGCACTTGGATCCCGAGGCGCCCGTAAGCGCCGACGAGGTGCGTCGTGCGCTCGACACGCTGCGCGCGGACCATGGCATCGACTACGCGCGCGGAAAAAAGAGCAAGCGCTTGGATTTGGATCACACGCTCGTGGGCTATGAGCTCACGGCGGGGGAGCATGAGGACCATCTGGTCCTCATGCTCGACACCCATGCCGACAACGAGGGCTCCATGCGTCCGGAAATTTTGCTTTCCGCTGCTGATGTTTTGTTGCAGGGCTTGACCCCGGGCGTGGATGCACCTATTGTTTCCACCGGTATGCAAGACCTCGTGACCATCTGCTCCTACGATGTCGAGCGTCAGAATCAAGCATGCGAGGACGACGAGGGCCGACTCGTCAGCCCCATACCTGTGCGAACTTGTGGATTTGCTCCACATACTCGTTGACGGGGGTATTTTCGCCTGCTACTATATTCGGCTGTTGCACTAACTGATGCATGAAGGGCAAGTAAACATGTACGCAATCGTTAACACGGGCGGCAAGCAGTACAAGGTCGCCACCGACGATGTCATCACCGTCGAGAAGATCGAGGGCAATGAGGGCGACAAGGTCACCCTGCCGGTTATCTTCCTCAACGATGGTAAGAAGATCGTCACCGATCCCGACAAGCTGGCCAAGGCCAAGGTTACCGCTCAGATCGTTGAGCAGTTCAAGGGCGAGAAGCAGCTGGTCTTCAAGTTCCACAAGCGCAAGCGCTATCGTCGTCTGAAGGGTCACCGTCAGCAGCTCACCAAGCTGAAGATCGTGAAGGTTCAGGCTACCTCCCGCGCCAAGAAGGCTGTCAAGGCAGAGGCTGAGGCTGTTGCCGAGGCTCCCGTCGCCGAGTAGATTACACTCGTAACGAAAGAGTAGGTATACACAATGGCACACAAAAAAGGACTCGGTTCCTCCCGTAATGGCCGTGACTCCCGCGGTCAGCGCCTTGGCACGAAGCGCTATGCCGGCCAGACGGTAACCACGGGCACGATTCTCGTCCGTCAGCACGGCACGCACATCCACCCGGGTGAGAACGTTGGCCGTGGTAAGGACGACACGCTGTTCGCGCTGGTCGACGGTACCGTTGAGTTCCACAAGGGTATCAAGCACAGGGTCAGCGTACGCCCGCTCGCGAACGCGTAATTCACCCTTCATAGAGCACATATGTGGGAGGCACTTGAGTTTTAGGATTCAAGGGTCTCCCTCTTTTTTGTAGGAGGCGATTCTGTTGTCACAGTTCACCGATATCAGCCGCATTAACGTGTGCGGCGGCGACGGCGGAGCCGGATGCATGTCGTTTAGGCGCGAGGCATTTGTCCCCAAGGGCGGCCCCGATGGCGGCGACGGCGGTCGTGGCGGCAATGTCGTCATCCAGGCCGATGCTCAGCTGTCTTCGCTGATCGATTACCGCTTTAAGCATCACTTTCGCGCCGAGCGCGGCACGCACGGGCAGGGTGCCCGTCGTAACGGCAAGAGCGGCGAGGACCTGATTCTCAAGGTCCCTATGGGTACCGTGGTGCGCGAGCTCGATCCCGAGACGCAGACCCCGATGTTTGAGATTGCCGACCTGGTGCACGACGGCGAGCGCGTCGTCGTGGCGCCCGGCGGTGCCGGCGGTCTGGGCAACACGCACTTTGTGACGTCGGTGCGTCGCGCTCCGGCCTTTGCCCAGTTGGGCGAACCGGCCGAGGAGCACTGGATCGAGCTCGAGATGAAGCTTATGGCCGATGCCGCGCTCGTGGGCTTTCCCTCCGTGGGTAAGTCATCGCTCATCGCGCGCATGAGTGCCGCCCGTCCCAAGATTGCTGACTACCCGTTTACCACGCTCGTGCCGAACCTCGGCATGGTGCGTGCCGGTGAATATTCTTACGTCGTTGCCGACGTCCCCGGTCTTATCGAAGGCGCGAGCGAGGGTAAGGGCCTGGGTCACCAGTTCCTGCGCCACATTGAGCGTACGGCCCTGATCATGCACGTCGTCGACATGACGGGTGGTTTTGAGGATCGCGATCCGGTCGAGGATTACCACATCATCAACCGCGAGCTCGAGCAGTATGGCGCCGAGCTTTCGGAGCGTCCGCAGATCGTCGTTGCCAACAAGTGCGATGCGCCGGGCACGGCCGACAAGATTGCCGACCTCAAGCGCGCAGCGCTCGACGATGGACATATGTTCTTTGCCGTGTCTGCCGTGACGGGCGCCGGCCTCAACACGCTGATGCTTGCCGTGGGCGAGCAGGTGGCTAAGCTGCGCGCCGAGTTGGCTGTCTCGGATGAGCCGGTCGTTCTGCGCGACGATGAGTGGGAGCGCCGTCGCCTGCAGCGTGAGAAGCGTTTCCGCATTGTTCAGGAAGAGCCCGGTGCCTTCCGCGTGGTCGGTCGTGCCATCGAGCGCATGGTCATCCAGACCGACTGGGAAAACGAGGAAGCCGTCATTTACCTGCAGCATAAGTTTGCGCGTATGGGTGTTGACGACGCGCTCGAGAAGGCCGGTTGCCGTGCGGGCGACGAGGTCCGCATTTGCCAGCGCGCCTTTGACTTTGAGGGCGCCGAGGACTTCTCGGAGTACGAGGAGCTCGAGGATGCTGGCGAGGACGTTGCCGTTGAAGCCATTGACGTGGCCGATGCTGCGGATGAGGGAGTCGAGGTTGTCGATGCGGCGGATGCCGCGGGCGATGCCGAGACCTCGGAGGGCGAGTAAGCCATGTCGCTGCGCGGTGGAATCGGTCTGCCCGAGCTTCCTCTAGAGGACGGGCAGGAGTTTAGGCTCGGCATTATGGGTGGCACCTTTGATCCCATCCATTACGGGCACCTGGTGACCGCCGAGCAGGCGCGCGAGTCGCTCGACTTGGACGCTGTGCTCTTTATGCCGGCGGGCTCTCCTGCCTTTAAGCTTGACAAGCCGGTGACGCCTGCCGAGGACCGTTATGCCATGACGGTCCTCGCCACCGCCGCGAACCCGGCCTTTTTGGCGAGCCGGTTCGAGATCGACCGTCCGGGTGTAACCTATACGGCCGATACGCTTCATGCCCTTCGCGACTTTTACCCGTCGCAGGTAAAGCTCTACTTTATTACGGGCGCCGACGCGATTATCGATATTGTGACTTGGCATGATGCCGAACGAATCGCTGAGCTTGCTACCTTTATTGCGGCGACGCGACCGGGCTTTGATATCGATACGGCGCGTGCCCGAATCAAAGAGTCGGGGCTGCCGTTCGACGTGCGCTATATTCAGATTCCGGCGCTGGCGATCAGCTCGACGAACATTCGCAAGCGTGTTGCCCGCGGTATGAGCGTGCGCTATCTTACGAGCGAGTCCGTGCTCGGCTACATTCGCAAACGCAGGCTATATGCCGATTTGGGCCAAGAAGATTTTGAGTGATGGGGGTCTACGTTGTCGGTAGAGGATCAGTTTGAGGGCGATGAGCGCGCGCTGCTCAAGCGCATTCAAGAGCTGCTCGATGTTCGCATGAAGGATAAGCGCAAGCGCTATGTGCATTCGCTGGGTGTTGCCGAGACCGCACTTCATCTGGCCGAGGTCTACGGCGTTGACCGCTTTGATGCCGCTGCCGCCGGCCTGATCCATGACTGGGACAAAGTGCTCTCCGACGACGAGCTGGTCACGCGCGCTCTGCATTACGGCATTAAGATTGCCGGCTCTCCTTCCGCCGCGACGCCGCTTTTGCATGGCCCTGTTGCCGCCTATGAACTTCCGCAGCTTTTTCCCGAACTGTCGCCGGCCGTTTTCCAGGCTGTCGACCGTCACACCGTGGGTGACTGCGACATGACGCCGCTCGATATGGTGGTCTTTGTGGCCGATGCCATCGAACCCAACCGCCACGGCGATTATGCCCATGCGCTGCGCAAGATGGTGGGGAAGTCCTCACTCGACGAGTTGTTCTTCTCCTGTTTTGCGCAGGGTCTGGTCTATGTGATCCAGTCCGGGCGCTATCTTTATCCCACGGCTATTTCGATTTACAACCATTACGCCCAGCTGCGCTAGCTCGGGCTGACTAGAAAGAGGTATTCCATGGCCGACGAGACCATGACCGACGAGCAGATTCTTGAAGGTGTGGAGCACAAGAGCTTCGCCGCCACGTCCGACCGCACTGCCGCCTCGCTGTCCGCGAGCGGTGTCGCCGCCGAGGATGTCGCCCGCGCCGCCGCGCAGGCCGCCTACGACAAGAAGGGCGAGGACGTTCAGGTGCTCGACCTGACCGAGCTTTCCGATGTGTGCGACTACTTTGTGCTCGCCACCGGTACCAACAACCGCCAGGTCGATTCGATCGTCGACGAGATCGAGGAGAAGGTCGCCGAGGCTTGCGGCGAGCATCCGTTCTCCATCGAGGGCCGCGAGCAGAAGACCTGGATGCTCATGGACTACGGTTCGGTTGTCGTCCACGTCTTCACTCCCGAGGCGCGCGACTTCTACCGTCTCGAAAAGCTCTGGGGTGACGCCCCCCAGCTCCCCCTCAACCTCCTCTAGTAGCTCATTTGAGACGGGGTTTAGCTACCCTCACGCATATCGCCGGGCAGGTGCGGTTTCCGCACCTGCCCGGCTTTCTTTTTGCCCAAAGGCGGTTAATCGTTGAAGCGGGATTGGCGGCCGAAGGAAAGGGCGGTGTCGCCGAATTTGTCTCGGACGGCGTCGATGGCGACGGAGAGGTCGCGGCGGTCGCTGGATTGGGCTCCGCGGTCATCGATCTCGCAGAACAGGTCAGTCTGGATGCCGCCTTGGTGGTCGAAGTCGCTCATGCCGATGCCCGCTAAGCGAACATGCATGCCATCCTGCCAGATGTTGTCGAGCAGTTCGAGTGCAACCGCCACGAAGATGTTCTCATCGTCGGTCGGATGAGGCAGCCGGCGCTGTGCCGTACGCCCGCTGCCATACGAATACTTAAGCTTGAGCGTTACCGTGGCACCCGTCAGCCCCTGACGGCGCAGGCGGCGTCCCACTGACTCTCCCAACAGCGCAATCGCCGCCTCAATATCCCCACGCTCAGTCAAATCTTTCGCAAAGGTGCGTTCATTGCTGACCGATTTGACCTCGCGCTCTTCATCGAGACTCGTGACTTCGGAGATTTCGAGTCCTTGCGCACGCTGGCGCATGCGTTCGCCGTTGACGCCAAAAATAGAGGCCAAGGTGGATTCCGGTGCACGTGATAGCTCGCCGAGGGTGTAGATGCGCATGCGGCGCAGTCGCTCCTCGGCCGAGCGCCCGATGCCGCTCATGGCAGATACCGGCAGCGCGGCCAAAAAGCGCTGCTCGGTTCCGGGGCGCACGATGGTCAGCCCAAACGGCTTATCCCGCTCGCTTGCGATTTTTGCGACCGTCTTGTTGCAGCCCACGCCAATGGAGCACGTCACTCCCAGCTCTGCCACGCGACCGCTTATACGCCGCGCAACCAGCAGCGGGTCTTCGGGCGCAAAGCGACCCGGTGTGATATCGATGAAGGCTTCGTCGATGGATACGCGCTCAACGCGCGGGGTTTCGTCGGCGAGAATTGCCATAACGTGCGCGCTCACCTCGCGGTAGCGATCAAAGTGCCCGTGCGTCCAAATGGCTTGCGGGCACAAGCGCCGCGCCTCGGCTGAGGGCATGGCGGAGTGCACGCCAAAGCGACGTGCCTCATACGAACACGTGGACACGACGCCACGCGAATCGGCGTCTCCGCCCACGATGAGCGGCTTTCCGCGCCATTCGGGATGATCGAGCATCTCCACGCTTGCAAAAAACGCATCAAGGTCCATCAGACCCACCGCCGGACCCGTCCAGGGAGGCGGCGTGACGCCCATGGCATCCTCATAACCGTATGTATGTTCGCGTCTTTCCATGTCATGAGTATACCGCGCAGCTCATGTGGGGTGCGTGTATGTGCTTGCAAATCCCGAATTCTTGTCTAAGATATGGATTTGCCCTCGACTACACCGAAGAAGTTGGTCTCACGGACTTCACCTGCCCGCGTCGATGGCGTATTATGTTCAACTGTTTGTTTGTAGTTGCAGCCTAAAGCTGCTTGGTTGGAGGAGTTTCCTTTGGCAGTCAAGATTCGCCTTGCTCGTCACGGCGCTAAGAAGCGTCCGTACTACCGTGTCGTCGTCGCCGATTCCCGCGCCCCGCGTGACGGTCGTATCATCGAGGAGGTTGGCCGCTACAACCCGATGACCGCCCCCAAGACCATCAACCTCGACCTCGAGAAGATCGCCGACTGGCAGTCCAAGGGCGCTCAGCTCACCGACGCCGTCGCCGCTCTGGTCAAGGCCGCCAACGAGGGCGAGAAGACCGAGACCGTCGTCAAGAAGTCCAAGAAGCAGCTCGCCAAAGAGGCCGAGGCCGCTAAGGCTGCCGCTGAGGCCGCTGAGGGCGCCGAGGAGTAAATCGTGCCTGAGGTTGACGCTGCACAGCTCGAGGGTGAGGCAATGCTCTCAGATCGCATCGCCGATCTCGTCGAATATCTCGTTGTTCAGATCGTCGACGACCCGGATTCCGTGAGCCTTGAGGTCATCGATGGTGACGACGCCTCTACGATTGAGGTTTCGGTCGCCGAGGATGACGTCGCTAAGGTCATCGGCCGTCGTGGCCGTACCATCAAGGCCATTCGCACGCTCGCCCGTGCACTGGCCGCTCGCCTCGACACTGCTGTCGAGGTAGAGGTTCTGGGCTAGGACCTTGAGGTCCCAGTACAAAAACATCGCCCGTGTGGTCAAGCCGCACGGAAGGAAGGGGGAGGTCCTCGCGCAGCCGCTGCGGGGGCTTCCTTCTGTATTAGAGCCGGGTATGCGCGTCGCCCTGACGCCGCCGGCGCTCAAGCGCGACCGCTTTTGCACGGTCGTGTCCGTCACCGATACGGGCGATGGCGATCTGGTCTCGTTTGAGGGCATTGACGACTTGACGGCCGCCGAGGGCATCACGGGATGCTACGTGCTGGCAAATCGTGACGACTTTGAGCTCGATTCGCTCGACGCTGCCTATACCGACCTGATGGGTCGCGAGGTGGTCGACGAGCGCTTCGGTTCGCTCGGCACGATCGTCGAGATCATGTCGACGCCCGCTAACGATGTTTGGGTTGTCGAGGGCGATCGGTACGGCGAGGTACTGATTCCCGTGATCGAGCAGGTCGTGCTCGATCTTCCCGATGCAGGAACAATTTCCGTCCACGTGATGGACGGCCTGATCGATATGGACAAGTAGGGAGGACAACATGCTGATCGAGACCCTTTCGGTCTTTCCCGAGATGTTTGAGCCCGTCATGTCCACATCGATTTTGGGCCGCGCCCGCAAGGCCGGCCTTTTTGATTTTAAGGCGTATAACCTGCGCGACTGGACGCACGACCGCCATCGTACCGTCGATGACGAGCCGTACGGTGGCGGACAGGGCATGCTCATGAAGGTCGAGCCTATCGCAGAGGCCATCGAGGCCATTAGCGCAGAGGGTCCCAAGCCCACGGTTGTGTTCTTCACCCCCTGTGGCGAGCCCTTTACGCAGCATGTGGCCGAGCGCCTGCTCAAAAGTGAGCGCCTGCTGTTTGTGTGCAGTCGCTACGAGGGCGTCGACGAGCGCGCGTATGCGTATGCCGATGAGCGTCTGTCGATCGGCGACTACGTGCTCACGGGCGGCGAGCTTCCCGCTATGGTCGTTGCCGATGCTGTCGTACGCCTGATTCCCGGCGCCCTGGGCGACGAGATGAGCAACGTCGACGAGTCGTTCTCGACCGCCGAGGACGGAGGACTGCTCGAGTACGCGCAGTACACCCGCCCCGCCGAGTTCAACGGCGAGGGCGTGCCGCCGGTGCTTGTGAGCGGCGATCACGCCAAGGTCGATGCCTGGCGTCGCAAGAACGCCATCGAGCGCACCTGCCGCTGGCGTTCCGATCTGATCGAGACAGCGCGGCTCACGCCCGAGGAGCGCGCTTACGCGCAGGAGATTTTGGACGCTTCGTATTCGCAGAGCGAGGAGTGAGAATGGTTCCATCGCAGCATTCCGCGTTGAGGGGCGCTTTTGAGTGGATCGCGGTCATCGCGATCGCACTGGTCGCCACCTTCTTGATTCGCTCGTTTGTGGTCGAGCCCTTTGTGGTGCCCACCGGCTCCATGGAGTCCACGATCGAGATTGGCGACCAGATCCTGGCACAAAAGGTGAGCCTCGAGCTCGGTCAGCCCGTCAAGCAGGGCGATATCGTGGTGTTTCACAACCCCGATGGCACCTCCGAGCATGATGTTCTTGTCAAGCGTGTTATTGCCACGGCCGGCCAGACGGTCGACCTGCAGGATGGCAAGGTGGTCGTTGACGGCCAGGCGCTCGACGAGGACTATACGACGGGCATGAGCTGGCCACTTTCGGTCCAAGCGCCCGGCGCTCAGGTAAGCTATCCCTACACCGTTCCCGACGGGTGCGTGTGGGTGATGGGCGACAACCGCGAGAACTCTGCTGACTCCCGCTACTTTGGCCCGGTCGACCGCTCCGAATTGATCGCCGTGGCGCTCGTGCGTTACTGGCCGCTCAACCGTCTGGGCGCTATCGACTAAAAACCGCTATAGTACAGTACCTAACCGTGTAATCGTTTCGACGAGGGGATATTAGAGGCATGAACGCTTCATCGCTTTCCTTCCAAGACATCATCCTGCGCCTCCAGCAGTACTGGGGCGAGCAGGGCTGCGTCATTATGCAGCCCTATGACTCCGAGGTCGGTGCCGGTACCTTCCATACCGCGACCACGCTGCGCTCGCTCGGTCCCGCCGAGTGGCGCACCTGCTATGCGCAGCCTTGCCGCCGTCCCGCCGACGGCCGCTACGGCGAGAACCCCAACCGCATGCAGCACTACTATCAGTTCCAGGTGCTTATCAAGCCTTCTCCGGTCAACGCCCAGGAGCTCTACCTGGGGTCTCTTGCCGCTATCGGTCTGGACCCCAACGACCATGACGTCCGCTTTGTCGAGGACGACTGGGAGAGCCCGACGCTCGGCGCCTGGGGCCTTGGCTGGGAGGTCTGGCTCAATGGCATGGAGGTCACGCAGTTTACGTACTTCCAGCAGGTGGGCGGCATCGAGGTCGACCCCGTGCCCGTCGAGATCACCTACGGCCTGGAGCGTATCGCCATGTACGCCCAGGGCGTTAACTCGGTCTACGACCTGGTGTGGAGCTACCTGCCCGACGGCACGCCCATGACCTACGGCGACGTGTTCCTCGAGAACGAGCGCGAGTTCAGTGCCTATAACTTTGAGGTCGCCAACGTCGAGATGATGCGTCAGAAGTTTGACGACTACGAGGCCGAGTGCCATTCCTGCCTGGAGCGCAAGCTGCCGCTGCCGGCATATGACTGCGTCATGAAGTGCAGCCACGCTTTCAACCTGCTCGATGCTCGCGGCGCCCTGTCCGCGGTCGAGCGTGCCAACTACATCCTGCGCGTCCGCGCCGTCGCCAAGGCGTGCTGCGAGGCCTACATGGCCGAGGTCGCCGGAGTCAACGAGAATGCCGATCAGGAAGGCGAGGTGGCGTAAGCCATGGCAGACGCTAAGGATTTCCTGTTTGAGATCGGTACGGAAGAAATGCCCTCCGCACCGCTGAACAATGCCGTCAAGCAGCTTGGCACCATGATCGCCAAGGGTCTCGACGAGGCCGGTCTGGCCCACGGCGAGGTCCG
>CABRZT010000021.1:0-33531 GCA_902475595.1 uncultured Collinsella sp.
CCAGGCCCGATTTTGCCTCTTGACAATGTCCTGCTCATATTAAAAGGAACGTCCCTAACTGCCGGTCAAAAAACGAGCGAGGATCGTGGGGTCCTCGCTCGTTTTTTTGGGCAATGTTTCGACTGCGCCGTTACTTGTCGGCGGCTGCTTTCTTGGTAGTCGACTTCTTCGCGGTCGTCTTCTTGGCGGCAGTTGCTTTCTTGGCCGTCGTCTTCTTGGCCGCCGTCGCCTTCTTGGCCGTGCTCGCCTTGGTCGTAGTCTTGCGGCCGCGGGCCGGCTTCTTCTCCTTGGTCGGACAGTCCATGTTGACGCAGATACGCCACGGGCCGCGCGCCGTGTTGACCACCACGATGGGGGCGCCGCACTCGGGGCAGGTCTCACCCGTCGCCTCGAGCTTACCGCGCGCCGGTAGAGGATAGCTCACGCCGCAATCGTCATAGTTGGTGCAGCGGATAAAACGCTTGCCGCTCTTCTCGCTCTTGTGCGCGATCAGGTCGCCATGGCGTCCGGCCTCGGCACACACCTTGCACTCGCCCACCTTAAGGTCGGGCTCGTAGTTGGTGGGGCATGTGGGGTTCACGCAAATCTCGAAGGCCTTCTGGCGGAACGGCTGACACTTAATGCGCGGCGCACCGCACTCGGGACACACGGCGGCCTCGCCCTCGAGCGGGCTCACCTTGACGCCGCTCGGCACCGGATAGGTCACGTCGCAGTCGGGCCAGCCCATGCAGCCAATGAAGCTGCCACGGGTCTTGGCGCTCGTCTTCATAACCAGGTCCTTGCCGCACTTGGGGCAGGCGCCCACGCGCGCATCGGCCGTGACGGCGTCGCTGATGGCGTCGCCCAGCTCCTGCGTATGCTTGAGCAGCTCGTCGAGCACGCCAGCCAGCAGCGCGCGCGAGTGCGTCACGACATGCTCTTCGGTATCCTCGCCGCGCTCCACACGGGTCATGTCGCCATCGAGCTCGCTGGTCATATCGGGGCTCGTGATGCGCGGGGCAAACTGCGTCAGTGCGTCGATGATGGCGATGCCCAGCTGGCTCGGCTCCACGGGATCGTTTTTGAGATAGCGCACGGCGTACAGGCGCTCGATGATGCTCGCGCGCGTGGACTTGGTGCCCAGGCCGCGCTTTTCCATCTCCTGCACGAGCTTGCCCTGGCTGTAGCGCGCGGGCGGCTCGGTCTGCTTGGCCTCGAGCTTAATGTCGAACACGTCGACCGTATCGCCCTGCTCCAGCGGCGGCATCTGCTCGTCGCGCTTGAGTCCGTACGGGTACGCCTCGCGGAAACCCGGGGTCACGAGCACATCGCCCGAAGCCACGAACGGCTCACCGTTCACGTCGAGCTCGAGCTTAGTGTTTTCGATGGTCGCGGGACCCATAAGCGTCGCTAGGAAGCGGCGGGCGATGAGGTCGTAGAGCTTGCGTTGGCCGCCGTCGAGCGTGGACGGATCGCCCTCGCCCGTGGGATAGATAGGCGGGTGGTCGGTGGTCTCGACTTTGCCGCGCGTGGGCTTCATAGGGCCGGCGAGCACCTTTTTGCACACGGGCGCCAGCGCCGGGTTGATCTTTGCCAGGTCGCTCACCACGGCGCCCAGATCGAGCGTCGCGGGGTACACGGTGTTGTCGACACGCGGGTAGCTGATGAGGCCCGCCATGTAGAGGGACTCGGCGATGCGCATGGTACGCGCAGGCGAGATACCCTCGGCTGCGGCGGCAGCCTGCAGCGAGGTGGTCGCAAACGGCGTGGGCGGCTGCTGCTTGCGCGAGCGCTTGGTCACCGCGGCGACGGTTGCCGTCTTGGCACCGTCAACGTGACCGTACGCCGTCTCAGCAGCATCCTTGTCGGTAAAGCGCGCCGTCTTGTGCGCGATCTTAAAGCGATCGTCCTCGGCAGCGCCTTGCGCGGCGCCCATGCCGCGAATCTGCCAATAGTCCTCGGGCACAAACGCCATGCGCTCGCGTTCGCGCTCGACCACCAGGGCAAGCGTCGGCGTCTGCACGCGGCCGGCGGAACGCACGTTGCCAAAGCCGCCAAACTTGGCGAGCGTCAGGTAGCGCGTGAGCACCGCACCCCAAATGAGGTCGATGTGCTGACGGCTCTCGCCGGCGTCGGCCAGGTTCTGGTCGAGCGAGACAAGGTTATCGAAGGCCTGCGTGATCTCGGCCTTGGTAAACGAAGAATACTGGGCGCGGGCGACCGGCAAGTCGGGCACCACCTCGCGCACCTTGTTGAGGGCGTCCGAACCGATCAGCTCGCCCTCGCGATCGAAGTCCGTGGCAATGATGACGCTGTCGGACTTTTTGGCGAGGTTCTTAAGCGAGCGAATGAGCTCTTTCTCAGCCGGCAACTTAATGACGGGCGCCCAGGTGAGGTAAGGCAGACTCTCGAGCTTCCAGCCCTTAATGGAGATGCCATCGGCAAGGAACGGCTTACGCTTGGTGTCGTAAGGCGGACGCGCCAGGCCATCGGGCATGTCGGCCGGCAGTATCTCGCCGTCCTCGGTGACCGAATACCAGCCCAGCTTTTTATCGAACAGCACGCTGTCGCAAAAATCAGGCGCAAGGATGTGACCGGCAAGGCCGATCGTCACGCACTCCTCGCCCTTCCACTCAAAGCGGTAGATGGCGGTGTTGTACACCTTGTCCTTTTTGGGCTTACCCATGGACAGACGCTCGGCGATCTGACGCGCGGCGTCGTTTTTCTCGGCGATGATGAGCTTCAAAAGAGGCTCCTATCTCGTATCTCTGCGGCTACGCCCGCCCGTATGGCGGCCGACTTACGCCCTTGCTTGCTCAATCTGCCCGATGAGCCAATCGCACCAGGCATCCATGCCCTCGCCCTTGCGCGCGCTCACGGCAAACCGCGGCGCCTGCGGATTGAGGTCATCGAGTGTCTTAGTATACCTATCCATGTCAAAATCGAAAGCCGGAGCCACGTCGACCTTGTTGAGCAGCTGCGCGCCGGCGTGTTGGAAGATGCCCGGGTACTTGATGGGCTTGTCGTCGCCCTCGGGCACCGAAAGAATCATGATGGACAGGTTCTCGCCCAGGTCAAAGTCGACCGGGCAGACCAGGTTGCCCACATTTTCGATAAAGATGACGTCGATGTTTTCCAGACCCACAGCCTGGTCGAACGCGTCGACGGCCTCCATGATCATGTTGCCCTCGAGGTGGCACAGGCCCCCCGTGTTGATCTGGATGGCAGGCATGCCGGCTTCCTTCATGGTGATGGCGTCGACGTCCGAGGCGATGTCGCCCTCGATGACGGCACAGCGCAGGCCCGCCTTGTCACGCAGGCGCTCGTTGGTGCCCAGGATCGTGGTGGTCTTGCCCGAGCCAGGGCTCGACAAGACGTTGATCACATAGGTGCCTGCCTCATTAAATCGCTGACGCAGCTGATCTGCCAGGCGCTCATTGCGCGACAGGATCGGCGACGCGATATCAATCGTTTTCTCAGCCATACTCAGCGCTCCTTACTTTTGCCCCTTTATACCCCGTCCCCAGGTGGCTGATGGGCTAATCGTCGGGGGTTTCGATTTCGATACTTGCGATGTCGAGTTCGCGGCCGTGCAGCAGGCGCACGTTGGCGCCGCCACATTGGGGACAGCGGCAATGGAAGCGATCGTGCTCAAAGACCTCCCCGCAGTCCAGACACTCGCTTTGTGGATGGACTTCCTCCACGGCAAGCTCGCAGCCTCGCGTGAGCGGGTCCTCATCGCGAAATGTCTCCCACGCAAAGTCGAGCGCCTCGCGCACAACTTCGGTCATATCCCCGATACGCAGCGTTACCAAAACGGCGCGCGAGGCCCCCGCCCCACGCGCCGCGCGAATCACTGTATCGAGTATGCCGTTGACAATGCCAACCTCGTGCATACCGATTTACTCCTCGTCGTCCTCATCGTCCGAGAACAGGTCCAGACGGCTCACAAACAAGCCCTCCTTGCCCTCGCGCGCGGTAATGACCACGCGGGCAATGGCGAGCGAAATCTCGTAGAGCGAGAGCAGGGCACCATACATGAGGCCCAGCGTAACGGGCGAGCCGTCGGGCGTAATCACAGCCGAGCCCACAAGCAGGCCCACGTACACGTAGCGCCAGGCGCCGCGGAAGGCCGCGTAGGACACGATGTGGAAGACGGACAGGTAGAAGATGATAAGCGGCAGCTCAAACGCCACGCCAAAGCCGATCATAAAGAGCAGCTCCATGTTGACGTAGTTCTCCAGGTCGGGCAGCGCCGTGGCGACGGCCGAGGTCTCGCCGATAAGCCACTCAAAGCCCGCCGGGATGATGATGAAATAGCAGAAGATGGCGCCCAGGAAGAACAGCACCGTCGAGGCGAGCACCGTGGGCACGACCCATTTGCGCTCGTTGGGACGCAGCGCCGGCAGGAAAAATGCTAGAATCTGCCAGATGATCATGGGCGTGCACATGACCACGGCCATCTTGATGGCCAGCGAGAAGCGCAGGCCAAAGCCGCCGAGCGTGGTGGTGATGTAGAACTTACCGTCCGGCACAAAGGAGCGGATGGGGTCTTCCAGGATGTCGAGCACCACGGGCGTGGCGAAATACAGCACGATGGCGGCGGCAAACACCGACACGACCACGATAGTCAGGCGGCGACGGAGCTCTCCCAGGTGATCGAAGAGCGGCATGCGCGCAGGTCCGATAGGCATTACTCATCGCCTCCCTTCGAGGCGTCGGCGGCAGCGGCGTCGTCCTCGGCCTCGAGCTCGCGGGCGAGCTGGTCGACGACGGCCTTGCGCTTGCGGGGACGACGGGCGTAGAGGTCGGCCGTCGTGGGCTCTACCGGCTCGGGCTCGGGCTCCGGTTCTGCAGCAGGCTCGGGCTCGACGACAGGCTCGGCGGCAGCGGCAGGCTCGGCACCCTCGGCCTCCTCAGCAGCACCCTCGCCCTCGGCGGCAGCCTCGCTCGCGGCCTTCTCGGCAGCAAGGCGGGCACGGCGCTCGGCAAAGGTCTCCTTCTTGGCGGGCGCTGCCGTCTCGGCGGCATCCTTGTCCGCATCGGAATCGTCATCGACGGCAGTCTTCTTGGGCTTGACCGGTGCCGAAGCGGCCTCGCTTACCGGATCGATAATCTCAGACTGAACAACGGCCGTCATCTTTTCCTGCGTCTCGCGGAACTGACGGATGGCACGGCCGATCGTGCGGCCCATCTGCGGGAGCTTATCCGGGCCAAACAGCAAAAAGCCGAAGACCACGATGATCGCGAGCTCACCCTCTCCAATACCAAACACACATACCTCCAAGGCTCGATGTGAGTCGAGCCCGCACCGCGCCATTCGGCCGGAACTCGTCTATTCATTCGGTCAAGTATAGCGCCCGGACGCCAAAACGTCCGAGCGCATCACAAACATATGCCAAACGGCACGCCCTTTTGGGGGCAAAGATTATGCAGCGGTGATCGAAATCTCCTGGTCGACACCCAACAGCTGAACCACGCGCATTACCGGGGGCTGCACATTGGTGCAGCTAAAACGCTTGCCGTGGTCGACCGCGTGGTGCGCGGCGCCCACGAGCACGCCAATGCCCGTTGAATCGATGTAGCTCACCTGGGCAAAATCGAGCTCAACGGCCTCAGTGGGCTGCTCGAGCGCCAGGTCGATGGCATTGCGCAGGCTATCGGCGTTAGAGATGTCGATCTCGCCGGTTACCTTAATGGTGTAGAGCTCTGGCGTGGGGTTGGTGGAAATACCCAAATCCATGTATATGCTCCTTTACGTATCGAAGGTGCGGATAGTACGGGAAGCCGCGCGTTAGGCGCGCTCGGCACGCGCGAGCTCGGCAGCGACAAGCTTAACGGCCAGCACCAGCACATCGAGCGCGGCCTCCAGGTCCTCGACCGTGGGATAGCTCGGCGCGATGCGGATGTTGGTATCGCGCGGGTCCTTGCCATAGGGCCAGGTAGCACCGGCCGGCGTGAGCTTGACGCCCAGGTCAGCACAAAGCGCAGCGACCTTTTGGGCCGAGCCCTCGGGACCATCAAAGCTCACAAAGTAGCCGCCGCGGGGATGCGTCCAGGTGGCGCAGCCCGTGCCGCCCAGGCCCTCGGTGAGCTTGCGCTCAACGGCCTCAAAGCGCGGACGCAAAAACTCGGCATGCTTTTTCATGTGCTCCTTGACCGCCTCGATGGTGGGAAGGAAGCGCACGTGACGCAGCTGGTTGAGCTTGTCGGCGCTGATAAGGCCTGCCTTCAGGCGCTTGGAGAACTCGGCGATGACCGCGGGGCTCGCACCGATAAAGCCGATACCGGCGCCCGGGAAGGTGATCTTGGACGTCGAGGCGAAGGCCACCACGCGATCCTCGGTGCCCGCCGCGCGAGCGAGGTCGAAGATATTGGCGAGCTCGTCGGTCTCGTCGTACAGGTCGTGCACGCAGTAGGCGTTGTCCCAGAAGATGCGGAAATCGGGCGCGGCCGTGGGCATCTCGACCAGGCGACGCACGGTGTCCTCGCTAAAGGTGATGCCCGTGGGGTTGGAATACTTGGGCACGCACCAGATGCCCTTAATGGAGTCGTCGGCGGCAACCAAGCGCTCGATCTCGTCCATGTCGGGGCCGTTGTCGGTCATCGCGACGGGAATGTTCTCGATACCCAGGTCGGCGGTGATGCCAAAGTGGCGGTCGTAGCCGGGAACAGGGCACAGGAACTTGACCTTCTTGCCGTCGTGCGCGGCCTCATAAGCCTCCCAGGGCTCGCTGCCACACGAGCCGCAGCGCCAGAACATGCCGGCGATGTCGTGCTCGATCAGCAGGCTCGACGAACCCAGTACGAGCGTCTGCTCGGCGGGGCAACCCAGGAACTCCCCCGCCAGCTTGCGTGCCGAGGGAATACCCTCAAAGCAACCGTAGTTGGAGCAGTCGACGTTACCGTCGTGCAGATCGGCATCGGCATTGAGGATATCGAGCATGGGTCGAGAGATGTCCACCTGGGAGGGCGACGGCTTGCCGCGGGCCATGTCGAGCGCCAGGCCCTTGGCCTTGACCTCGGCGACCTCGGCTTTGAGCGCCTCGATGGCGGCATCGAGTTCGGTGGTTTCCATCTTCTGGTAGATCGTCTGCATGGGTGCGACCTTTCACGAAGCGGTACGTTGCAATTCTTCTAAGTATAGACCGCCACCGTCGCAACGTTATGAAGCCGTGATAGATTAAGTCCATCGCAATGAATTACGAATCGCCGCGCATGCCGGCATGAAGCGCCCAAGGAGGCACTATGGAGTACGGATCGTTCCAGGCCGAGGAATTCGGCGACCTTCAGCGCCTGGTCGACGGACTGTTTTACGACCGCCACGCCATCGACCGCCTGGATCTGATCGTACAGGCCGAAATCTTGGACCTGGCGCCCGATCTCATGGAAATCGTGAACCTGCTACCGCCCGGCTATTACGACCGCCAGTCACTTTGCGACCAGCTCAACTCCGCCTTGGCCGCCCACGGCTGGGGCGCCATCTACGGCACCGTAGAATAAACCTAGTCATTAAGAACGTCCCGAATGACTAAAACGCCGCCTGTGATGGTGTTCACAGGCGGCGTTTTCAAACTTGTATGTGCTCTTACTCGTCCTTGGGCGCGGGGTGCTTGCAGATCACACTCATGTAGATCATGCCAAGTACGGCCGCGGTGACAGAGCCGGCGAGAATAGCGGCCTTGGCGGCCAGAACCTCAAACTGGGCCGTCGGGAAGGCGAGGCCGCTGATGAGAATCGACATGGTAAAGCCGATACCGCCCAGAATGCCCACGCCGGCAATCATATGCCAGTTAACGTTGTGCGGCAGCTCGCAGGCCTTGAGCTTGACCAGGGCGAACGTCATGCCAAAGATGCCGATCGGCTTGCCCAGCAGCATGCCAAAGTACACGCCGAGCGTCACCGGGTCGGTGAGTAGCGTGCTCATGTCCACGCCCACCAGGCGAACCTGTGCGTTGACGAACGCGAAGATCGGCAGGATCACAAAGTTGACCGGCGTGGAGATCAGGCGCTCCATGCGGATGAGCGGCGGGGTCACGCGGTGCATGACGCGCTCGACTTTGGTGGTCGAGACGGTAAAGTCATGCTGGCCCAGGATGTGCGCCTCGTCGTCGTAGCGGTCATCGAGCAGCGGCAAGCACTCGCCCAGCCAATCGGTGAGACTATCAAGCTTAACACCGCACTTGGCCGGGATGGTGAAGGCCAGGATGACGCCAGCAAGCGTAGCGTGCACGCCGCTCTTGAACATGCAGAACCACAACAGCAGGCCCAGTACCGAATACGGGGCAAGGCGATAATGCTGCGTCTTGTTGAGCCACACGAGCGCACAGGTCACAAGCGCGGCGGCGCCCAACCAAAACGGATTGGGGCTCTGACCGTAGAAGATGGCGATGGCGGCGATGGAGATGAGGTCGTCGGCGATGGCGAGCGTCGAGAAGAACACGCGCACGCCGTTGGGCACGCGGTTGCCCAAAAGCGACAGCACGCCCAGCGCAAAGGCAATATCGGTTGCCATGGGAATGGCCCAGCCGTTGTGCGCGCCGGCATGGTTAAAGATCAGATAGATGCAGGCGGGAACGACGACGCCGCCCACGGCCGCCAGCATGGGAAGCATAGCCTGGCGCGGGTTCTTGAGCTCGCCGACCGTCATCTCGTACTTAAGCTCAATGCCCACCAACAAAAAGAAGATCGCCATGAGGAAGTCGTTGACGAAAAGCTCAACGGTAAGACCGGCCGTAAGGTTGCCCAGACCCACATACAGCGGGGTCTCCAAAAAGTGATGGATGGCCTCGTAGGCATCGGTGTTGGCGCAAATGACGGCGGCGATGGCGGCGAAGACCATGACGGCGGCGGAAATCGTGCCGTTCTCGGTGATGCGCTCCCAAATGTCGTGGCGCTCAAAACGCTTGCGCTCACGAACGTTAAACAGCTGCTCGGGTGCTGCCATGGGCGGCTCCTTTCACGGGAAAGCTCCCGTCTTAAAAAAGCACGGCCCGCCCAAGTGGCGGCGCCGCGCTCTAACGTATTACGCTTGCATCTAGCCTACCCTGCACGACAAGCGCGCAAGCGTGGCCGAAAAGCGGAACCACAGGTTGAACATTATTTGCTCAACGGCACGGGCACGCCTATCCAAGAGACGACGCGGCGCCGTGCACAAAAAACGACCGGAGCACGGGGCTTCCGCGATCCGGTCGTGGCGTTTGGTCGACTAAACCTAGCAGGCGGCCATGATGGGGGCAGCGACCTGCTTCTTACGGGAGAGGACGCCCGGCATCCAGACGCCGTCGTGCTCGTCGGCAATGCCCAGGCCCTTCTGAGCAGCCTCGGTCTCGCCCTCGAGCAGGACCTGCGAGCCCTCCTCCATGATGTCGGTGATGCACAGGACAATGCCGTCAGCACCCTTCTCGGCGGCGTAGGCGCGCATGGCCTCGCGAATCTCGTCGATCATGCCGAGTGCGCGGGTCTTGTCGACAGTCTCGTACTGGCCGATGAGCAGCTTCTTGCCAGCAGGCTCGAACATCTTGATGTCGTTGCCGACCATCTCGGCTGCGGTGAAGGAGCCGGACGGACGGGTGAGGAAAACCTCCATGCCAAACTTGACCGGGTCGACGCCCACCTGCTCGCCGAGCTTGGCGGCGACGGCGCGGTCGACATCGGTGGTGGTGGGGCTCTTGAGCATGAGCGTGTCGGTCATCATGGCCGAGAGCAGCAGCTTGGCCTGAACGTCGGAAAGCTCAACGCCGAGCACGCCGGCGAGCTTGGTGACGATGGTGCAGCTGGAGCCCCAGGGCAGGCAGATGTAGTGCAGCGGGCCGGCGGTCTCGAAGTCGCCGATGCGGTGATGGTCGACGACGCCAAAGACCGTGGCGTCCTTAAGGCCGGCGACGGACTGGGCAGACTCGTTGTGGTCGGTGAGGACGACGAGCTGACCAGCCTCGACGGACTCGATCACGCGGGGCTCGGCGATGCCGGCGTCGGCGAGCAGCTTGGCGGACTCGGCCGGAAGCTGACCAAGGGCGCAGGCCTCGTAGGTGTTGCCGGCATACTCAACCTGGTTGAGCAGCTGGGACAGGACGACGGCGCTCATGATGGCGTCGTTATCGGGGTTCTGGTGACCAAAGACAAGAACGTTTGCCATGGATATCCTCCACTTGATATGTGTACTTGGACGTAGCTATGGTAGCACGCTGGCGCCGAACCTTATGAGACGCAAGGGCCGCGGCGCAATTTGGGGCGAGCCTGGGGGCGAAGTCTGCCCCCTTGTACCACCGCCCTCCTGCACCGACTATTTACCGGCGGCGCGCAGGGCTACGTAGGCGGCACCGATGATGCCGGCGTCGTTTCCGAGCGAAGCGACCTTAATGGGCGTCTCGCGCGAGGCAGAGAGCGCGTAGCGCTGGAAGTGCTCGCGGACCTTGTCGAGGTAGACATCGGCCGAAGCGGACGCGCCGCCACCGATCAGGAACATCTCGGGGTCGACCACGTTGGCGATAAGCGCCAGGGCGCGGCCGAGGTAGTCGGCCATGGTATCGGCCGCGGCAAGCGCGAGCTTGTCACCCTCGCGGCAGGCCTGGAACACGTCCTTGGAATCGGAGGGGCCGGTGAGCTCGATGGGCTCGACGCCCGCCTTCTTGCACTCGGCAAGGTAGTTGCTCACCACGCCGGTGGCGCTGGAATACTGCTCCAGGTGGCCATGGCCGCCGCAGCCGCAGGTGCGCTCCTCGGCCGGGTTCAGGCACATGTGGCCAATCTCGCCGCCGGCGCCCACAACGCCCGATACCACGTCGCCGTTAACGATAACGCCGCCGCCCACGCCGGTGCCAATGGTGACCATCACCACGTTCTGTACGCCCTTGGCAGAGCCGAGCCAGGCCTCGCCCATGGCAGCGGCGTTGGCATCGTTCTCGTACTTAACGACCGCATCGGGGCAGTGCTTCTGAATGGCGACCCTCAGCTCGGGCAGGTTAATGGCAATGTTGGCCTTGACCTTGGCATCGCCCGACGCCGGGATGGGGCACGGAACGGCCAGGCCAATGCCCGCCACAAAGGCACGCGGAATCTGGGCCTTGGCGACCACCTGGTCAATAGCCTCGGTCACCGCGGCAAAGCCCGCAGCGTCAACGATAGGAGGCGTGGGCACGCTGGCCTTGGCAAGCAGGTTGCCGTCCTCGTCGAACAGGCCCTCCTTAACCGAAGTGCCGCCGACGTCGATGCCGATGTAGTACTGCTTAGGTTCCATGGGAGCCCACCTTTCGAGGATTAAGTCCGCAGCATAGAATCGCGGACACGCGCATTGCCTGTATGGTACCGCTCGCGCACACGAAACGCGCCGCCAAGCTTGCACATTTTTAGTAAATGTTTAAACAACTTTCGTATAAAAAACGGCCCGTGCGCGTTCATCATCCGCACACGGGCCGTTCCGGGACGTTATCCCTCCATCGCAGCAATGGCTTGATCCAGGATCTTAGGCGCATTCATGCGACCAAAATCGAGCATGTCGAGCATCACGAGTTTCACGCCCGCGCGCTCCAGGTCGGCCTCGATATTCACGCGCGCATACGCTACCTGCGGGGCAAGCAGCAGAACGCCCACGCCGTCCAGATGATCTGACGCCTCGCTCACCGGCAGCGCCTCGATATCGATCTTCAAACCGCGGCCCTCTGCCTCGTGCCGCATCTTTTGCACCAGCAGGCTCGTCGACATGCCGCCGCCGCAACAAAGCAAAATGTTCTTCATAGCTATCTCCTAGTCCATATCCGTCTTTGCCAGCAGTTCGGTGAGCGCGGGACGCACAATCCCCGTCAGCGCGCGATAACCCTTATCGTTGATATGAAGGCCGTCGCCCTCTCGGTACAATTCCTCGCGCTGACGCCCATCCTCGTCAAAAAACGCAGGCGTCACGTCAACAAAAGCCACCCGTTCATCGCGGATCATATCGCGACACTGCGGTAAAACCCGACCCAGCAGGTCGTTAGAGCGCAGCACATCCTTGCCGCTCGCCCTGCCTTCCAGGCGCTCGATGCAGGGCGTGGGCGAGCACACAAGCACGCGGCATGCCGGCAGACAACCCAAAATCATTTCCACGATCTCGCGAATGTTGAAGGCTATGTCTTTGGGCGAGCCCATGAGGGTATTGCCCATGTCGTTGGTGCCTACCATAATCACCACAGCGCGCGGGCGATACTTGACCACGCCCTCGTCGACCATCCACAAAAGCTCCTGAGAGGTGCCGCCGCCGATGCCGCAGTTATAGGCGCCAATACCGGGATACCAGCGCTCTACGTCGCAAAACTCCGTCAGCGAATCGCCAAAGAACACCACGCCGCCCGGCTTAGCGTCCTGGTTCGCGCGCACGATTGCAAGCATGCGCTCGAGCTGAAACTCGCGCATCTGGTAATAACGCGGGTTGTACTCCATTCCCCGTCTCACTATCGACCTCCCCTATATCTGAATCTTGATAGAAAAATGGCGCCGGGAGGCGGAGACTCCCGGCGCCCGTCAAAGGGACTGTGTTGTCTGTTGGACCGCACGGTCCATCGCGACGATAACGCCGACTAGGCCTGAAGTGCCTGCAGCTGCTTGTGAACCTCGATGAGCTCCGTCGCCATGACGCGCATAGTCTCGGTACCGGCCATCTGGTCCTCGGCATGCAGCAGAATCAACGGGGCCTCACCGTTACGCTCGCCGTTGGCCTCCTTCTTCAGAAGCCCCATGTGAACATCGTGGCCACCGTTATAGGCCTCGTCGCCCTGCTTGATAAGCTCCTCGGCAGCGTCAAAATCGCCCTCCTTGGCCTTTTGCACGGCATTGATGTACATGCTCTTGGCGGTACCGACGTAGCTGATGATCTCGAAGCAGGTCATCTGCAGTTCGTTCATATCCTCCATGCGGAGCACCTAGCCCATCACGCTGACGCAGTGGTCGATGATGCCGGCGGCGTTCATGCGGCCGTAGTCGACCATGTTGATGACCTCGACCGGGAAGCGGCCAGCGGCCTCATTCTCAAAATCGCCCTTGGTGTAGCCAATCTGCGGGCCAAGCAGCAACATGTCGCACTCGTCCAGGTGATCGTGGGCCTCGTTCATGGGACGAGCCTCGACCTCAATATCCAGACCACGGTTTGCAACCTCGGCCTGCATCTTCTGGACCAGCAGGCTCGTGGACATACCGGCATTGCAGCAGAGCATGATCTTCTTCATGGTTTCTTCCTTATAACTGCGCGGCGCGCAGACGACAACTGGTTTTATTCCTTGCGGCTATTGTGCCCACCCCCTGCATCTTTACACAAGGGAGAGAGCTGCGGGCACCGGCACCGCGTACCGGCGCCCGCAAAGGTGAAAGGGACGAACGTTAGGCGTTCTACTCGGCGAGAGCCTCCTGCTTGGCGATTGCCTTCTCGGAAATCTTCATAAAGGGCAGGTAGACGGCCATGCCAATGACAATCTCGAGAGCCTGCCACACGCCGGCGCGCCAGTCAAAGCCCGTAGCGAGCAGGGCATTGATGACGGGAGGCATAGTCCAGGGCACCTGGGCGATGCAGGGGCTGATGATGCCTGCGCAGGTAAGGCCATAGGTGACGCCGATGAACAGATCGGGAAGAAGGACGAACGGGATCATGAGCGGCAGGTTGTACACGATGGGGTAACCGTAGATAACCGGCTCGTTGATGTTGAACAGACCAGGCAGGATAGCCATCTTGGAAACGGTCTCGGAAGCCTTGTTCTTGGAGAACAGGAGCGTGTCGAGCAGGAGCATGAGGGTGCAGCCCGAGCCGCCGATGAGGGCGAAGCTGTTAACGATCTGCATGTTCATGTAGTGATCGGGCTGGATGGTGCCACCGGCGGCAAAGGTAGCCATGTTGTCGACGATGAGCATAGTCAGGATCGGTTCGACGGTAGCGCCAGAGATGGTGGACTGGTGAATACCGACGCAGAACAGCAGGTTAGCAAGGGTGTAGATGAGGATAACAGCCCAAGGACCGGCGTTCATGATGCTCTTGAGCGGGTTGGAGATGCACGTGGAGATGATGGTGCACAGATCGGTGCCGGCGCACACGGCGAGCAGGGCTGCGGCAAGAGCGAAGATCGCGAGGTTGAGCAGCATCGGGATCATGACGTTGAAGGAGTTTGAGACCGCGGGAGGCACGCCCTCGCCCAGCTTAACCTTGAGCTTCTCGACGCCAGAAATCTTGATGAAGAGCGAGACGGAAAGCAGGGCGATGATAATAGCCGAGAACAGACCGTTGGTGCCGGTGTTGGTAGTCGAAAGGGCGCCCGTGACCTCGGCGGAGGTGATCTTGTCGGTGAGCAGCGGGCTCGTGGCGGCAAGCGTGGCGGTGACCTGCTGCGGCATCATGATGACGAAAGCAGAGATAGCGACGACCACGCAAGCGAGCGGGTTATCGAAACGCTTGTTCTTAGCGAGGCTGTAGCCAATCAATCCGGCCAAGATAATGGCAGAGACGTTGAGGGTGCCCAGCGTAATTGCCGAACCCCACGTCTGAAGGTTGGCAAGGCCCGCCGCATCGAGCGGGAACAGGGGGAACACGACGTTGTTAATAAGAACCGCGATACCCGCAAGGATATAGAGCGGCGTGATGGTCGCGAAGGCGTCACGTAGGGAACGCAGGTGAACCTGGTTTCCCACCTTCGCAGAGACCTCGGCAAACTTGTCGAGGAAGCTCTTTCCGTTGTCACTGGCCATGATTGCTCCTAACTTTCAAATCCGGCCTTTTCCTATGCGCACGGTGGTCTGTCGCCCTCTGCCACCAGATGTGCCATGTGTTGCGCGCAGCGGCGCGCGGTCTGGGCGTTCGCCCGGTCGCTAATCAACCACGTGGGTCGTGGCGACCTGTTTGAGCCAGGCCGCCGACTTCTTAAGGCGGCGCTTATAACCGTCCATAAGGTCGACCTCGACAAAGCCGTAACGGTTCTTAAAGGCATTCGCCCAAGACCAGTTATCGATGACGGCCCAATAATGGTATCCGCGGCACTTGGCACCCTCGGCAATTGCCTTGGCAACCCACTCCAGGTGCTGGCGTACAAAGTCGACGCGGTAGTCGTCCTGGATGGTTCCTTCGGCATCGCGGTTCTTGTATTCGTCCATGATGCCGATGCCGTTCTCGGAAACGAACCACTCAAGTTCGGGGTAGTTCTTTGCGCAGTCCATGCCAAAGTCGTAGAGGCCCTGCGGGTAGATCTCCCAGCCGCGGCTCTCGTTCATAACGGCATCGGGCCACACATACTCGTCGGCAAAGTGCGGCAGGCCGTACTGGTCAATCTTGCTCGCCGGCGCCTGAACGCGCGTGGGGTGGTAGTAGTTGCAGCCGAGCCAGTCGACAACACCCTGCTTGAGGATCTCTTGGTCGCCGGCACGGAACGGAAGTTTAACGCCGCCCTCGGCCAGGCTGTCGAGCACGTCGGCGGGAAGCTCGCCCTTGGTAATGAGGTCGAGCCACCAGCGGTTGTTGATGCCGCTGGTCATACGCACGGCCTCGAGGTCCGCCTCGCTGGGGTTCTGCTTGGTGTAGACCGGGGTAAAGCAGTTGATCATGCCGATCTTGGCATCGGCGCGAATAGCGCCCTCGTCATAGGCGCGACGATAATTGGCCACGGCCAGCGCGTGCGCCAGCGAGATGTGATACTGCACGGTGCGGGCGCGGTTGAAGTCATGGAGCTGCGGGAACCACACGCCCTCCTGATAGCGCTGCTCGGGCTCGACGATGGGCTCGTTAAAGGTGAACCAATACTTAATCTCCTGGCCAAACTCGTGGAAGGCGACGTCGGCGTAATGCGCGTAAGCCTCGACGACCTCACGGCTCTCCCAGCCGCCACGGTTAAAGAGGTAGGTGGGCATGTCAAAGTGGTACAAGTTGACAAACGGCTCCAGGCCGGCCTCGCGAGAGGCGCGGAACAGCTCGTGATACCACGCAGCGCCCTCCTCATTAAGGTTGCCGTCGGCATCGAGCAGACGGCTCCACTGGATGGAAGTGCGATAGGTATTCAGGCCCAAGTCCTTCAAAATGCGAAAGTCTTCCTGGTACTTGGCCATAAAGTCATTGCCGGCATAAGAGCCAACGCAGTTGTAGAACGAGCCCAGATCCTGAATGGACCAGGTGTCCCACAGGTTCTCGAGCTTGCCGCCCTGGTTCCACTGACCCTCAGTCTGCGGGCCGGACATAGCAGCGCCAAAGAAGAAGTCGTTGGGCAGCTGATACTGTGCCATCAAAGTCCTCGCTTTCGTGTTCTAGAGCTTCCGGTTGGAGACGGGTTTGCTTTGGCAGGTTATCCGGCGCGGGCGCGCACCGGTCATACCGATATCCAACCCGCCAAAACAAATCCTTCTCCAAACAGTACAAGCAAACGCCAATGCATCTCGCTTGTTGTCTATAACTATAGCGCTCTGATTTTCTATGTAAAGCGTCTTTTTAACTTTTCTTTATCGAACTTCTTTCATGAAAGCCATATGGATGCTTTTTAAGTGGGTATACTTTCTTAATATTCAACGCAAATATGAAGGGAGGATTGCATGATTCCCAAATACGAGGCGATAGCTGCAGATATCCGTCGAAGCATCGAGGACGGCGCCCTTAAGCCGGGCGATAAGTTGCCCACCGTCGTAGAGTTTTGCGAGCTCTATAGCGTTTCTAAGATCACCGTCAAACGTGCGATTGAGCAGATTACCGAGGAGGGCCTGATCACCAGTCGGCGCGGATCAGGCACCTACGTCAAGGACACAGCGGGGCTTCCCGGCCAGGTGTTTTTCCAAGGCAAGAACGACCGCGCCCAAGGCTTTTCGTACGAGCATCGCGGGGAGAAAGTGACCTCGGTGGTCTACGATTTCTCGATCGTCAATCCGCCGGCAGAGGTTGCGACCCAGCTGGGAATGGCCGAAGACGACTTTGCCTATCACATCGTGCGCGTGCGCCAGGTCGACGAGAAGCCCATCGTTATCGAGTACACCTATATGCCGCTCGAACTGATCCCGGGCCTTAAAAAGAAGGACCTGTACGGATCGGTCTACGGCTTTATCCGCGAGCAATGCGGGCTGAAGATTTCGAGCTTCCATCGCACCATACGCGCCGTGGCGGCAACCGAGGAAGAAGCCGAGCGCCTGGATACCAAACCCGGCTCTCCCCTGCTCGAACTCAACCAGATTGGCTTCTTGGATAGCGGCACCGCGTTTGAATATTCTATCTCGCACAACGTAGGCGACCGCTTTGAGCTGCACAACGTGACGCTGGCCTAGTTTTGTAATCCGGTGGGTGCTCGTTTTGAGCTGTCTTACGCGGCACCCGCACAACCTTATGGGAGCATGCACATGTCCGATTTGATTAAACTGACGCCGATCTTCCACGAGAAGATCTGGGGCGGCCGTCAGCTGGAGACCGTATTTGGCTACGACATTCCCGAGGGTCCCATCGGTGAGTGCTGGGCCATCTCGGCACACCCCAACGGCGACTGCCAGATCGCTGGGGGCCCGTACTCCGGTCACACGCTGTCATGGCTGTGGGCCGAGCACCGCGAGCTCTTTGGCAACTGCGAGGGCAAGGAGTTCCCGCTGCTCATTAAAATTCTGGACGCCAAGGACGACCTTTCGATCCAGATTCACCCCAACGACGAGTACGCTGCCAAGCACGAGAACGGCAGCCTGGGCAAAACCGAGTGCTGGTATGTGCTGGACTGCGAACCCGATGCCACGATCATCGTCGGCCAGCGTGCCAAGGACCGCGCGGAGGCCGCACAGATGATCGAGGAAGGCCGTTGGGACGACATGCTCAACGTGCTGCCGATCCACAAGGGCGACTTTTTCCAGATTGATTCCGGTACCGTGCATGCCATCAAGACCGGCACGCTCATTTTGGAGACGCAGCAGTCGAGCGACGTGACGTATCGTCTGTACGACTACGACCGCCCCGGCACCGACGGCAAGCTGCGCCCACTGCACATTGAGCAGAGCCTCGATTGCATCGATTTTGGCGTTCAGGCTCCGACCGACGGCACGGTAACCGCGCCCGAGGTCGATGGCGTGACCGAGCTCGAGTCTAACTCCTGCTACACCGTCGATCGCGTGCGTGTCGACGGCAGCAAGACCCTCGACCAGCGCTGGCCCTTCATGTGTCTGTCGGTCATCGACGGCGAAGGCACCGTCTGCGGCGACCCCGTCCGCAAGGGAAGCCACCTGCTGGCCCCGAGCACCGTGGACAAGATTGAGCTCGAGGGCAATATGGAACTGATTATCAGCCACCTGTAGGTCACCGGTCCCCAAGCGCTCGCCGGGACGGGGCGCGGGGTTTGATCGCCCGCTCGGACAGTCCCGCTCGAACGGAGAGCACATTAAGTGCTCTCCGGCTCGTGCAGAACTCGCAATCGACCAAATCCCGCGCCCCGTCCCGGCGAACCTCTGACTAGTTACGACAATCAAAAAGCAACAAGGGGCTCTTCCGTTCATCAACGGAAGAGCCCCTGCCATACATTACGAATCAAGATGCCTACAAATACACTCTTTCGAGAAACGATAACGTGTCCTGAAGCCGCGCCCTTTCCTTACGGTTGGTCTGCCGATTTACATACGAAGCAAAGTCCGTAAGAAAATCCTCCGCATCAACCCTCATTTGCCCCGTTAGCTCCAAACGCGCTGAGGACGACAACAAACCGGCAAGTCGAGCAACATCTGAACGATGCTTCCGCCGATCTATATCGTTGCAATGACGCCCTTCTTCATAGCTCCTGTTGATATCAATGTGCGCACGCATCTTGAGGGGGATGATATGGAGCGCATCGAGCAACGTGATGCCCTCTACGTTCGTTGCGTTGTCGCGAATAAATTCGTAGTAGCCATCGTCGAGAATAATGGCGGAAAGACTCGATATCGCCCCGTCAAAGGAAAGAGGAGCTACCTCGCTCATTTCGTCTTCGAGCACAAAATCAGGATGTCGGGCAAACAACTCGATTTGACCGGGATAGTCTAGGGCTCGCCTTGATCCTTTGGGCAAACAGAACCGATAGTAAGTGCACTTTCCATCGCCGACCTTTCCAACCTCGTATCCAGCTGCTTTGATAAATGCCCACAATGCAGTGGCAAATTCAACGCCTTCCCCATCAACAATTACGACGACATCCAAATCTTCGGTAGCCCTGAATGAATCACCTTCGCTGTCAAATAGAACGCTGCAGGCCCCTCCACCAATAAGGACGTAACCACCTTTGCAGCTGCTCATGGCGTCGGCAAATCGCTCTATTCCCCTCACTTTTGGCATATCGTCCTCCTGAGCTGTTCGACCGCATCGAGCAGACGGTCATCTTTGTAATCCGCTTTTGCGCAGGCAACGTATAAGGAGAACGGGTCGACACATTGCAAACCTGTCGTATCAAAACTAACATCGGACGGCGCGTCCACGGGATACGACCAGATCTCAATCTCGATAGCGGCCGGTTCGTACCACTGGGCCTCCAACCATCTGTCGCCCATGTGCTCTCTTAAGGCATCTACCTGATACTTTTCGAGAGCAACGGTTGGGACAGAATCATTATGAGCAAGGTCGGACATATAGCTAAGGGCAGACACACCGGAAAGCAGCGCATCAACGGCGCGTAGCTCTGTTCTCTCGATAACCTTCTTGAGCCGGATTCGCTCTAAAACGGGTGTGCGAAGATAGTCCTCAAATCCATCCAGCAACGTCTCGGTCGACAGCCCGGCGTCGCACAATATACGCTTTTTGCCGTCCCGCATAATCAACCCAGGAGCTATAGCGGCGATTTCCGAAAGATAGCCGCTGACGCTTGCCGCGCTTTTGCCACACAGACGCGCTAGGTCGCCGGCGGAGCAGTCAACCCATCGTCCCGCGATGAGATTTAGAACGATTCGTTGAGATTGGGGCGAAAGCGAAGCAGCAGGAGAAGCACCCAGCACCTCATCGGAAATAACGGCTCCGATAAACGGCAGAAACGCATTTCGCTCATCTCGGATATATGCGATCCCCTCCGAAGAAAGCGCGCGCATAAAGCCTAAATCCATAGCATCCCAGCAAATTGCCACCGGGCGAGCATCTATCTTACGCACTGCATTGACGAAATTTCGCGCCGAAATGACACTGGGCGGTTCTTTTGGTTCCGCAACAATAAAACGGCCTTGCTCAGACATGCCGAGCCGCGCTAAGCGAAGCGAATACCGCTCGAGATACATGCGAGGAATCTGCATCTCAACTGGCTCCGAGTCGATGGCGAGCTCTAAAGAGAAGAGCCTTTTTGGGAGACAATTTAGCAGCATGTCCACTCACCGTTTTCATTTCAGTTACATTTAAGTATCTAACTGAAATTATACTGAATCGTATAAAATCATCAATCATCAAAGCCAAGCGCACCATTTAAAACGCAACAAGGGGCTCCCCCGTTCTTTAACGGGGGAGCCCCTTGCCATGTCTAAGTATTCAGCCCACCCGGTTCTCCAGATCAAAAAGCGAACCAGCAAAGCGACGTTCGTCCAGCAACGTTACCCAAGGACCTGGGCGGGCGTATAGGGCAACATCGGTCGCGAGTTCCGCACGCAAAGGAGGCCACTTAATGTGGCCTCCGTCTTGCGCAGGACTGCCCGAGCAGGCGATGTTGCCCTATACGCCCGACCAGGTCCGCCGGGATTACGACAGCTTGACGATCGGTGCAAAACCTTTCATAAGCTTTTTGGTCTGGCCGGTCTTTTCGAATTGAACCTCGATCATGTCTCCAGCGACCGAGAGCACGGTACCCGTGCCAAAGGTCTTATGGCTCACGGTATCGCCCGCGGCAAAGTCCTGCGATGCGCTGGCACGATCGACCTTGCGCTCCACCGTCGGGGACACCTTGGACGACGGCTTTTTGGCTCGCGGCGCACCCGAACCAAAGGTCGAGGCAACACGGCCGGCATCGGGCGAAACCCCACGATGGCGCTCGGTCCCGTAGCTGCTGCCGCCAAAGAAATCGTCAAAGCTCGATCCGCCACGCGAACCGGAACCGCCGGTCGAGCGCGTATGCGAACCAAACACCTTGCCGCCATACATGTCCGAGCCCATACCCGATCCAAAGGTGCCGTGTCGGTCGCCGCGTTTCTCCCAGCCCGTGCCCTCAAAACCGGCAGAACCGATGCCGCTAAACTCGATATCCTCAAACGGAATCTCGTTGAGGAAGCGCGAGCGCGGGTTGGCAGAGGTCGAGCCGTAGGTGCGACGCGTGGCCGCATAGGTCAGGAACAGGCGCTTGCGAGCACGCGTGATGGCGACGTAGGCCAAGCGACGCTCCTCCTCGAGC
This sequence comes from uncultured Collinsella sp., assembly GCA_902475595.1. GTDB lineage: Bacteria > Actinomycetota > Coriobacteriia > Coriobacteriales > Coriobacteriaceae > Collinsella. The sequence continues at coordinate 21,261 of CABRZT010000021.1, forward strand.
TTGCCCGGATCGTCACTACCGCCAAAGTCGTGCACGTGCGGGAAGATACCCTCCTCCATGCCGGCCACGAACACCGCCGGGAACTCCAGGCCCTTGGCGGAGTGGATGGTCATCATGGTAATGGCATGCGTCTCGCCGGCCAGGGAATCCAAGTCGGAGCGCAGGGCCAGCCACTCCATGAGCGCCGGCAGCGCCTTACAGGTGAGCGGACCGTAGGTGCGCTCGATCTCGTCGGCATGCACGGCACCCGCCGGCATCTCCGTCGGCGCGGCATACGCGTTGCCCGCGATGGCGGCGGCCAGGGCATCCTGCGGAGACAGCGCCGGAGCGGCCAAGCTATCGAGCGGATTGGAGCCCGCGGCGTCACGCGCGCCAACGAGCGCTTCAAACGAGGATACCGGGGCAGATGGCCCCGGTTCGGGCGCAGGCGCGCTCACCACGACAGGCTCGGGCTCGGCGCTAGCAGGCACATCGGCAACACCGGCAGCGCGCAGCTCTTCCAAGCTCTCGAGCGTACCTTCGATATCCTCGTGCGTCTCCTCAAATTCGGCGGCGACGCCCAGGAATTCCTGGATGTTCTCGGCGCGGCTCTCGGACTCCATGGTGCCCTCGGCGCGGAAAGCCTGCAGCAGGCCCGTCTTATCGACGATCATCTCGACGACGTCCTTGAGCTCGCCGTCCATGCGGCGACCCTCGCGCACCAGCGCCACAAAGCTCGACAGGCCGTTGCGCACCTTGGCGCTAAACATGCCCGTCTCGGCTGTTGCGATCTCGCAGGCTTGGAAGAACGAGCAGCGGTTGTCGCGTGCCAGCTGCTCAATCTTTTGAATCGAGGTGGAGCCGATGCCGCGGCGCGGCGTGTTGATGACGCGCTTGACGCTCATCTCGTCGGCCGGGTTCACAATCATCTTAAGATAGGCCATGACGTCGCGGATCTCGGCACGGTCGAAGAATCGCGTGCCACCCACGATCTTGTAGGGCACGCCTGCGCGCAGGAACATATCTTCGAGAATACGCGACTGAGCGTTGGTGCGGTAGAACACGGCGATGTCGTCGTAACTCGTGCCCTTGGAGTGCAGCTTCTCGATCTCGCCGGCAATCCAGCGGCCCTCGTCGCGCTCATCGCTTGCCTGGAAGGCCTGGATCTTCTCGCCATCGCCCTCGGCCGTAAACAGGCGCTTGTCCTTGCGCTGCGAGTTGTGGCGCACCACGGCGTTGGCGGCGCTCAGGATATGGCCCGTGGAGCGGTAGTTCTGCTCCAGCTTAACGGTCTTGCAGTTTTTAAAGTCCTGCTCAAAGTCCAGGATGTTGGTGATGTCGGCGCCACGCCAGCTATAAATGGACTGGTCATCGTCGCCCACGACCATGAGGTTTTGGTACTTGGCGGCCAGCAGGTTGGCGATCTCGTACTGGACGTGATTGGTGTCCTGATACTCGTCGACGCTAATGTAGCGGAAGCGCTCTTGGTACTTGTCGAGCACCTCGGGGCGGGTGCGCAGCAGCTCGAGCGTGCGCACGAGCAGGTCGTCGAAGTCCATCGCGTTGGCGGCGCGCAGGCGGCGTTCCAGCTCCAAGTAGACCTGCGCGGCCTTTTTGTCGTTGGGGCTGTCGGCGGATTTGAGCATGTCCTCGGGGCCGATCATGGCGTTTTTGGCCGAACTGATCTTGCTGCGGATCATGTTGATGGGGAATTGCTTTTGCTCGATACCGAGCGCCTGCATAATATCGCGCACCATGCGCTTGGAATCGTCGTCATCGTAGATGGTGAACTGACCGGTGTAGCCCAGCAGGTCAGCGTCCTCGCGCAGCATGCGCACGCACATAGCATGGAAGGTGCACACCCACATGCCGCGGGTACCGCTGGGGATGAGTGCCGCCAGACGCTCGCGCATCTCGGCCGCGGCCTTGTTGGTAAACGTGATGGCAAGGATCTGCCAGGGCTTAACGCCCAGGTCGCCGAGCATATGTGCGATGCGAAAGGTCAAGACGCGGGTCTTGCCCGAGCCGGCGCCGGCAAGGACCAGCAACGGACCCTCGGTGGTCAGGACCGCCTCGCGCTGGGCGGGATTAAGGCTGTCGAGGTCGACGAGCGGCTTGGCGGGTTTGGGTGCCGGCGCGGGAGCGTCGTAGATGTCGAGCGGAACGCGCTCGGGCTCCGGCGCAGCGGGGGCGGTGTATGCATCGAGCGGCACGGGTTCCGGCGTGGGCGGCACGGGTACCGCGGCGTTCTTTTCCCAGGGCAAGGGCTGGGTCATGGGCGACTCCTCATCTGACGGACGGCGCGCCTGCGGGCGGCGCCATAGTTTGAGCCGTACCAGTATACCGAGCCGCGCGGACACCGACGCAAATCACACCACGACTCCGTCCGCCACAATCGGGCCCGCCCAGCGGATTTGGCGCAATGGGGTCAGGTTACTTTGCACCAATCTATTGGCAATCACGAAACCGCCGATGTCATGGCAGCAGCAGCGAGCGGCGGCCAGGGCGAACAAATTGGCATGAAAAGGGGGCGGCATAGACCTTTTGGTCATGCCACCCCCTTTGAATGACAAGTTGTCGCCCCGGCCGCCGCGCAGCGTCGACTAAGTTAGAGGCCGAGCATCGGCTCCAAGACGAAGAAGTACGCAAGCACCACGATGCCCAGGATGATGCGGTAGACACCGAAGCACTTGAAGTCGTGACGGCGGACGAAGCCCATGAGCCACTTGATGGCGATGAGCGAAACCACAAAGGCCACAACGCAGCCCACGCCCAGGATAGCGACCTCGTTGGCACCGAACGTGCCGCCCTTGATGAAGTACTTGACCAGCTTGAGCGCACTCGCGCCAAACATGACGGGAATGGCCAAGAAGAACGTAAACTTGGACGCCACCGAACGCGTGCAGCCCAAAAGCAGGCCGCCGATGATGGTAGAACCGGAGCGAGACGTACCAGGCACCAGCGAAAGCACCTGGAAGCAGCCGATACCCAGCGCAGTCTTCCAGCTCAGGTCCTCGAGTGTGGCGATGGAGCCAAAGTCCAGATTCTCGTCATCGTCCTCATCCTCAGCGGTAGCCGCGGCGGGCGCCGCAAAGTGCGCACCGGCGGGACGTCCACCCGACACCACAGCACGCGAACCAAACGAACCGGCAACAGCCATTTCCTCGCGCTTGCTCGCGCGCCAGTTCTCGATCACGATAAACAGCACACCGTACACAATGAGCGCCAGCGCCACGACGGGAGCATTGTAGAAATGCTCCTCCATCCAGTCGTTGAGCGGCAGGCCGATTGCCGCGGCGGGAATGCAGCCAAGCACAATCTTGCCCCACAGCACCCAGGTGTCGCGGCGGCCCTCCTTGCCCTTGCTGGGCGAGAACGGATTGAGCTCATGGAAGAACAGCACGCAGACGGCCAGAATGGCGCCGAGCTGAATCACGACCAGGAACATGTTCCAGAACGTCTCGCTCACGTTCATCTTGACGAACTCGTCCACCAAGATCATGTGACCGGTCGACGAAACAGGCAGCCATTCGGTGATGCCCTCGACCAGGCCCATGAAGGCAGATTTTAGAAGCTCGATAATATCCAAAGGGACCCCCTCGTTAGACACCCGCCGATATTGTTCTGCGGACGGTGCGGGCGATGTCCCATTATCAACCGTTGGCGGCGCGCCTGCGCCTACCCTTACCAAAAAACTCGCCCGTTCACAGAATTGCGAGCGGTCAAACCCAAATCCTTGGGTATAACTGCAACAAGATAAAGTGTCCGGCGGCCAACGCGCCCGCGCCCGCCCGATGCACGAGCCCCGCGCCCGTGCGATAGACCAAGGAGGAAACCATGAACGAGGGCTACACCAAGGTATTTGTTTCACTCGACGGTACTGAGCAGCAGGATTTTGTGCTCGCACGCGCCATCAAGGTCGCCGCGAACAACGGCGCCAAGCTAATCATCGGCCACGTTATCGATTCCACGGCGCTCGAGAGCGCCGGTTCCTATCCGGTCGACCTGGTCAACGGCCTAGAGGAGGCATTTAAGAACTCCATTGCCAAGCAGCTCGAAGAGGCCAAGGCCAATCCCGATATTCCCGAGGTCGAGGTCATGATTCGCGCCGGCCGTATTCGCGAGACGCTCAAGGACGAGATGCTCGACGTGGTCAAACCCGACCTGGTGCTCTGCGGCGCCCGCGGCCTGTCCTCGATCAAGTATGCGCTCCTGGGTTCGATTTCGACGTTCCTGCTGCGCAACACCGACTGCGACATCTTGGTCGTGAAGTAGCGTTGCTCCCACCGGCCGCGGGGCCTGCGGGGTTTCCACGGGCACGTCCTCGCCGCGTTGCGGCTGCGGGATGTGCCCTTAGGAAACCCCTCCCGGCCCCGCGGCCTTCGCAGCCTTACTTCAACGAGTTGTCTGATAGAAAATGGCGTGCCGCCCCGTTTGGGGCGGCACGTTTTTCATGGGCGGCACGTTTTTGTTTGGGCGGACGTCTGCCGCGTGCGTTACTCGAAGTATTGGAACTTGTTGGTTGAGAAAGCGAACGTTACGACGAAGCCTTCGCCGGGCTCGGATGCCGCGGTGACGTCGATGCCCATCTTGGAGCACAGGCGCGCCACCAGGTAGAGGCCGATGCCCGTTGCGCGCTTGGTGGTGCGGCCGTTGTCGCCGGTAAAGCCTTTCTCGAACACGCGCGGCAGGTCTGCCGCACACACGCCGCAGCCGTTGTCCGCGACGGTAAGCTCGATGCGCTCGCTTGCCAGGCCCTCGTCCAGCAACGCACCCGAAAACACGATCTTTGCGCCATCCGCGCGCGCATATTTAATGCTGTTCTGAATGAGCTGGCCCAGAATAAACTCGAGCCACTTCTCGTCGGTAAAGACCTCAAAGTCGAGGTTCTCGCACACCGGGGCCACGTGCGCCGCGATGAGCTCGCGCGCGTTGGCCTTAATCGCGCCCGTCACCAGGGTCTTGAGATCCCAGCGGCGAATCAAGTAGTCGCGCTCCACGACTTCCGAGCGCGCGTAATACAGCGCTTGATCGATATAGCGCTCCACGCGGGCAAGTTCGCGTGCCAGGTCGTCCACGCGCGACAGGTCATCTTCGCTGCCGTCCAGGTTTTCCAAAATCAGATGGGCTGCCGCCAGAGGCAGCTTGGCCTCGTGGACCCAGCTCTCGATATAGTCGCGATAGTCATCGGTCTGGCGCCGGCCTTCGGCAACCTCGTCGCATGCCGCCTTGCCCACCCGGCGCAAGACCTCGTACTCGAGCTCGCCCTCGGCATAGGTCGGGCATTGCACCATCTCCTGCACCCATGCGGGACTCTCGAGCTCCTCTGCCGCACGCTCCAGCTGGCGCAGAAAACAGCGACGGCGCGCGTATTCGATCACGATGCCGAGCATGCCAAAGATAAAGGACACGCCGACCGCCACGACCACAATAGAAACGGGTGCACCGGCGACCGTCAGCACAAAGCAGCTCAGCAGCACGCCGCACGTCCACACGGCGACGGGAAGCAGCGCATCTTTAAAGAATTTGCCAAACGACATAGCCGGCCCCTAGACCGAATAGCCTTGGCCGCGATGCGTGGTCAAATACCCCTTGATGCCGATTTTTTCGAGCGTGGTACGCAGGCGGTTGATGTTGACGGTGAGCGTATTGTCGTCCACGAAGGCGTCGGAGTCCCACAGGTCCTGCATGATGGCCGAGCGCGAAACAATCTTGCCCGCGCGGCTCAGAAGCAGTGAGAGGATACGCAGTTCGTTTTTGGTGAGCTCGGTGCTAGTGCCGGTTTGCGTGTTGGTGACCATTGAGCGGGCGAGGTCGAGCTCCAGCCCCTTGTGGACAAGTGCGCTGCGCTCACCTGCCGCCGCGGTGCGACGCAGCAGTGCGTTGATGCGCGCCACGAGCACACGGGCGCTGTAGGGCTTGGGAACAAAGTCGTCCGCGCCGAGCGTCATGGCCATGACCTCGTCAATCTCGGTCGTGCGCGACGTGAGGACGATGATGGGAACCTCGGATTCGCGACGGACCTCATGGCAGATATGCTGGCCGTCCTTGACGGGAAGCGTGAGGTCGAGCAGCACTAGGTCGGGCGCGGCGGCGAGAATATCGCGCGAGACATGCTCAAACGATTCGCATGTCTCAACCTCAAAACCGGCGCGGGCAAGGATGTCGACAAGCTCACGACGAATGGGCTCGTCGTCCTCAACGATATAGATCAGCGCCATGGATTCCGCTCCCCCCTTGGTTGTCTTGCCACCATTATGGCTGCGGAGCCGCAGGTGCGCGCCTTGCGCGTCACCAAGGTGACAGAACTGTTCGCGAGCGGCAGGGGCATTTGGCTCGCCCCTCCCGCTCGCAACGGGCGCGGGGATCAAATGATTATTAAATCCCCGTCCCAGAAAAATCATTTAGCGGCGGGCGCGAAGCTTTTCGTAGCCGTCGGCGAAGAAGGCGACCGTGGCGGCGTCGGCCTCCGCGGCGTCCGTCTCGGTTGCGGGAACCACGCCGTGTTCGTCGCTCACCAGGAACAGGGCACCCTTGAGCTGCGCGGGAATGTCTACGCGCGTGACCGGGATGCCCTTGGTCTGGGCCAGCTGTTCGATGAGCGTCGCCGTGCCGCACAGGCACTCGTCCGCCGGCGCCACAAAGGCAAGCTCACCGTCGTTGACGGCAGCGAGCAGCTCGGGCGCCACGCCGGTCTCGTCGGCTTCGGAGCGAGCCTCGGCAGAACGGGCGCGCAGTGCCTTGGCCGACGTATCGGTCAGCGGCTCGTACTCCCCCACCGTCATGGCGGCGTTGCCGTTGATGTCGATCACCAGCATGAGCACACCGTCGTGGGCGGTGTAGTCGCCCTCGGCAAGCGACCACTCAACGTGCTGCTTGGCCCAGCTGAGCATGTTATGGGTAAGCGGCTCGCCCTGCACCAGGCGCTCGGACAGCGCACGGATGTGACGGTTGAGCATGGGCACCTTTTTGTTGGACATGCGCCAACGGCAGATGAGCGCGGGCTTGTCGAGCGTGAACTTCTCGACCGCCTCCTGATTGGCGCAAAATTCCTCGTACGCACGCTGATCCTCGGCATTGCCAAACAGCTCGGCATCATCAATCTGGGGCATGGTTGTACCTTTCGTGTTAGTCATTCCGTCCTCTTATACCAAAAAGACGGCCCTCCAAACGGAGCGACCGTCTTTTGCGGAGATTATTTTAGAAGCGAGGCCAGTCCAAGGGACGAGATAACATCCCGTCCTCCCCAGTCAACCTAACAGGTCGGCGAGGCTTGCCCAGCCACCGCACCTTGCTTAGTGGCGGAAGTGGCGGGCGCCCGTAAACACCATGGCGATATTGTGTTCGTTGCAGGCCTGGATGCTCTCGTCGTCGCGCTTGGAGCCGCCGGGCTGAATGATGCAGGTCACGCCGTGCTCGGCAAGCACGTCGACGTTGTCGCGGAACGGGAAGAATGCGTCGCTTGCGCAGGCAAAGCCGCCCTTCTCCACGCCCTCGCGCTCGCAGAAGTCCTCGGCACGCTCGCAGGCCAGCAGCGCAGAATCCACACGGTTGGGCTGACCCGGGCCCATGCCAATGCCGGCCTTGCCCTTGGAGACCAGGATGGCGTTGGACTTAACGCCCTTGCAGACCTTCCAGGCAAACTCGAGCTCGGCCATCTCGGCGTCGGTGGGCTTGCGGTCGGTGGGGAACGTAAAGGTCGCGGGGTCCTCGGTCACGTGGTCGACCTCCTGCACCAGCATGCCGCCGTCGACGGAGCGCAGCTCCACCTGGGCGCCGTGGTCTACGCCGCCGGTAGCCAGCACGCGCAGGTTGGGACGCTTAGCCATGCGCTCGAGTGCCTCGGCGGTGTAGCTCGGGGCGATGATGACCTCGACGAACTGCTTGTTCTGATCGGCGAAGTGTTCAACCAGATCAAAGGGAACCTCGCGGTTACAGGCGATGATGCCGCCAAAGGCGCTCTTGGGATCGCAGGCGAAGGCGCGGTCGTAGGCGGCCGTGATGTCCTCGGCAACGGCGGAACCGCAGGGGTTCTGGTGCTTGAGGATCACGCAGGCAGGCTCGTCGAACTCGCGGACCAGGTTCCAGGCGGCATCGGCATCCAGATAGTTGTTGTAGCTGAGCGGCTTGCCCTGGATCTGCTCGGAGCCCACGAGCGGGAACTGCGAGCTCGCGGTGTTCTCGCAGCCCTCGGCAAAGCGGTAGACCGTAGCCCTCTGCTGAGGATTCTCGCCATAGCGCAGGTCGTCGACCTTCTCCAGTGAGATCTCGAGCTTGGCAGAGGTGTCCGCCACGTCGCTTGCCTGGGCGGCAAGCCAACGGGAGATAGCCGTGTCGTAGGCGGCGGTGGTCTGGTAGACCTTCACCTGCAGGCGACGACGGGTGGAAAGCGTGGTGCAGCCACCGGTCTCGTGCATCTCGGCCAGGACGGCATCATAGTCGGCCGGGTCGGAGATGACGGTAACGCTCGCGGCGTTCTTGGCAGCAGAGCGCAGCATAGAGGGGCCACCGATGTCGATGTGCTCGATAGCGTCCGCGAAGGTGACCTCGGGGTTGGCAACGGTCTTCTCGAACTCGTACAGGTTGACGACGACCAGGTCGATCAACTTAATGCCGTGCTCAGCGGCCTCCTGCATGTGCTGCTCGGAATCGCGGCGGGCCAGCAGCGCGCCGTGAACCTTGGGGTGCAGGGTCTTAACGCGGCCGTCCATCATCTCGGGATAGCCCGTGAACTCCTCGATGGGGGTTACGGGAACGCCCGCGTCCTCGATGGCACGAGCCGTGCCGCCCGTAGAGATGATCTCGACGCCAAAGTCGTCAACCAGCGTCCGTGCGAAATCGACGACGCCCGTCTTATCGGTAACCGAGATCAACGCGCGTGCGATCTTCACATCAGATCCCATGCAGTCCTCCTGTCTGGTACGCCGCCGTGCTCTGTGAGTCGGTGATACGTCGATCTGCAGCGCTCGCGCAGCGGCATTGAAAATACTGATTTAATGTAGCGCATCGAGCGCATCGATGCACCCCGCAACGGGCGCATATGCAGAAAAAGTTTGCGAGCAGAGGGGATGGGCACGGCACCGGGCACGGTGAGTTCATGGAACACAGGGGCACCATAATTCGATGCCAATGGCGTGGTAGAACTGTGCTCGATATGCATCAGCGAAAGAAAGAGGCACCATGGTCTCGCGGGTTCTCTACCGACCGTTTGATACCGAAGACTTCGACGCCATCGCGCTGATTCTGCAGCAGCTTTGGCATAACAATTCGGATAACGATGAGTACAACCGCCTTGAGGCCGCGTGCGACCTCGCCTACTGCCTTTCGTCGTCGACGTTTTCACAGGTTGCCGTAATCGACGGTCAGGCGCGTGGCATTTCGCTCGCGCGTGCGGGACAGAGCTCCGGCGCCACTATCAACGAGCATTGGATGGATACCGAACGCGCGCTGCTATCGCAGATGCGTGAGCTGGAGCCCGATGCCTGCGCCGAGTATCTCTCGTTTGTGCGCGCAACCATCCGAACCAACAACCGCCTGCTCGAGAGCAGCCCGTTGCCGCACGACAACGAGGTCACGCTGCTTGCCGTGGATCGCGATGTCCATGGCCTGGGCGTTGGCACGGTTCTGCTCGATGCCGCGGTCTCGCACCTGTCCTCACTTGGAGCGACGAGGGCGCACCTGTACACCGACTCCAACTGCTCGTGGAAGTTCTACGAGCTGCACGGCTTTAAGCGCACGGCCACGCACCGCGCCAACCGCGAAGAGCGCCGTCACGACATGCCGCGCGAAAGCTTCCTCTACGAACTCGACCTAACAGCCTAAACCTGGCAGCCATACCTAGTCATTTAGGAACGTCCCCAGTGACTAGTCGTTGGGGACAGTCTTCGTAGGTAGCGCATAAAAATGGGATGGATCCGTCGGCAGTCGCCGGAGAAGATCCATCCCAAAAATCAGAGCGCGCTAGAACGTTCCGCCGCCGCCTCCGCCGACGCCGCCGCCTCCGCCGCCAGAGAAGCCGCCGCCTCCGCCGCCGCCCGAGCTGTCGGAGCTCGACGCCAGCTCACGGATGCTCTCGTGATACACGTCATCGAACGAATCGAGCGGAGACTCGTTGCCGTAATGATGGTAGTACCACCAGTAGCAGGGGTAGTTGTCGTAGAAATCGTCGCTGTTGCGCAGGTCCGCAGGCACGGCCTCGGCCAGCTGTCGCAGCACTTCTTTCGAAACGCCCAGGGCAACGCCCATCACCAGCAGCTTGTTCCACAGCACCAGATCGCCCGGGACGGCTTCCTTTAGACGAGTGAAGTCCTCGAGCCAATGCTTAAGTGCCTTGCAGCGAGCCGCCACCTCGGCGCCCTCCGGCGTAAAGCGGCGGAACGTAAGGCCCACGCCGATACCCACCAGCACAATCGGCACCGAGATAACCGCGGCGGTAATGTTCGCCTGTGCGCCATCGGTAAAGAAAATGGATCCCACGGGAACAAAGGCAATCAGGATACCAAGAACCAGGCAAAACACCATTGCAACAATGCCGTCCGAGGCAACGTACTCGCTATCGGCCAGCTTGCCCTTAACGGTGTTCTGATAGTCCTCGAGCTTATCACCCACGGGTGTAGCGTGCTGCTTGACGTAGTGCTGCAGCTCGTCGAACGTGCGCGAACGGTCACCGTTCTCGTCAGGCTTAGCACCGGCAAAGAAGACCTTGAGCACCATGTGGTCAATGCCCTTGGCCGACTTCCAGCCCGCATCACTCACCGTCACGCGATACGTCTGCTCTTCTTTTTCACGCCCCAACAGACCCTTCTTGGCCTTGGTCACGGTCGCCTGCTCCAGCTTGATCACACGGTCGTCAGTGAGCTTCATGAGCGTGGCGATATATGCCTGGTCGGGCACCTCGTTCCAGCTCATGAGGGCCGAAAGCACGGCGGGATGGTCGGCCGAAGGCACATCGCGGAAATATTCGTCCTGGAAAAGCGGCTTGGGCTTGCGGCGGCGCAGCTTGAGCATAACGATTGTGCCGGTAAAGACCACCGCCGCAACAACACTTAGCACGGCAAGTGCATTGGCAATCATGCGAGCGTGAGCGCGGCGGGCGTTAGCTTCGTCGGCCCATTCCTTCTCTTCGCTCAGGATTGTTGACATGCGCTCTTCGCCCGAAGCGGCAAGCTGCGGCACCCAGTCGCTAGGGAAGGCGATGCGTGCCTCGGCGAATTCGCCCTGATGCACGCAGGGAATGGTATAGGTGACCATGGGTTCGTCCGCATCGAGCGATACATCGCCCGTCAGCGGGCCGTGGCCCCATGCGCGGAAGTTATCGCCCTTGACGGCCGCCGTCCCGGCAGCGGCATTTGCGAAGTACACTTCCATCTCAACGTCATCGGAGTCCGCGGACCAGCCGTCGCCCACAAACTTCCAGTAGAGCTCGGCGGTATCGGCCCAGTTCATGACCGCACCGGTCATGGCGTAGCTCACGTAATAGATCGCGCTGTCGCCGCTCTCGTGGGGGCTGAACACCTTAATCCTTACGCCGTCACCGGTCTGCTCGACCGTGTAGACGCCAGAATCGCCCTTGTTCGCGCTATCGACTTTGTTAAACGCGGTGTCCTCTTCCTCGACACTCAGCACGTCAACGCCCGCCGTGCCGCCCTGCTGGTTGGTGCCCGTATTGATCTCCCAAAACACGCCGTTGATGTCGTCGTCGAAATCAAACTGGCGTCCCTCGACAACGGTCAGCGATCCATCGGCCTCAACCGTGGCACTGATATAAGTTTGGGTCATGGAGTAGCCGTCGGCGTGCGCGGCGACAGGCAGCAGCAGCAACGCAAGCGTGACGAGCACGCAGACGGAAGCGAATCGCGCAAACAGGTGGCGCTGCCGGCTGACTTTGGCGGCGAGGGTGTTCATAGGCACATCCTTTGTCTGTAAAACCAACAGCGCCATTGTCCCACGTTTGCGGGTACGCATGGCGAACATCTAGGCGACCGGAGCGCCAAACGGGATGAAAGTCACGCCCGCACCCCGGCAGCTAGTCATTGAGGACACCCTTGGCATGGCCTGCGCCAGCAATAGATACCACTTCACAGCCCCGTCACAGGTGTAGCGGCTTTGTGTGGGCGCGGCACGCGCTGATTGAGCCGCCAGCCGAGGGGCATAAAGCAGTTGAGCGAAAACGGTTTGCCCCTTTGCCGTTCGCTCGAGGATCATGTCCCCCTTTTCCGCGGAAACCCCGGCAGTTGCGAAGAGCTGCCGGGGTTTCTGTCGTTTGAGGGGTTGGGCTGGCGGGCGGCGATCG
>CABRZT010000022.1:0-32276 GCA_902475595.1 uncultured Collinsella sp.
TCTCACCGGCGGGCACGACCTCGCCCGTTGTCTCCGCCTCGCGCACGGACGCACCTGCATTCGCGCCAGCGAACGGCGACACGACGATATCGGCCCGAGCGCGGTCGGACGCAATGTCAACCCCCTCAGGCGGCTGTCCCGAAATCGGCATGTCGGAATAGAGCGCCACGCGCCCGCCCGAAAGAAGCCGCGCCGACACTCGCTTGATGGCCTCGGGATTCGAAACGGCGAGCCCCGCACAGCGCGCCCACGTATCCACCGCCCACACGCCGCGGACGTCGGTCGCCGTGGTGATGACGGGGATGGCCCCTGCCGCGCGTGCCACAGTTTGCGCAAGCTCGTTCGCACCGCCCAAATGCCCCGACAAAAGCGAGACGGCAAAGCGCCCCGCCTCGTCGATCACCACAACCGCGGAATCGGTTGCCTTTGAGGCGACATGCGGCGCGATCGCCCGCACGGCGATGCCCGCCGCGCCGACGAACAGAAGCGCATCCGACGCTTCCCACGCGAGCGCCGTCCATGCGCGCAGGTCGGCCTTCCCCTCGCCGAACCCGCGCGAAACGGAAACGTCCCAGCCAGGGTCATCTTCACCTGTCTGCGCGCAATCGGAAAGCGCGCGTGCGGTGCGCTCCGCCAACGCATATCCCCTCTCAGTGAACGCTATGCAGGAAACCCTCATCTAGCGCACCACCATCGTCGAGAAGTAGCTGCCCCGATCGGGCACATCGTCGACCGAGCGGTACACGCGCTCGCCAGGAAGCCCACAGTCCTCTACGAGCTCGGCACCGTCGAAGGCGCCCTCCTCGCGAAGGATGCGCTTCGTGTCCGCAAGCGAGCGGCGCGCCTTCATGACCACCTTCGTCCCCGGCCAGCCGATTGCGCGGCCCACCCCGTACAGCGCGCCTTTACTCATACGTCGCCCCCAATTCCCCGATAACTGCATCGGCACCCGACGTGCGGAAAAGCTCACGGCGCTCGGCGTCGAACACGACCGCGGCGATGTCGCATGCGCCCGCCGCGCGGCGGCGCAACCTGTCCTCGATTGCCGCAGCGAGCGAGGCGCGCGCAGCGTCCCCCACGCCGGCGGCCTCGATTACCTCGAGCGCCGCCGTGGTCGTGACCGACGACATGATCTCGCGCACGGTCTTCGCACCCGCGCCGGCCAAGGCCGCGTGGGCGGCCAGAATCTCCGCGCGGCAGTCGGCGGTACGTGAATGGGTGTCCATGATGCCGCCAGCGACCTTCACCAGCTTGCCGATGTGTCCCACAAGAAGGACATTGGTGAATCCCTCGCGAACGCAGCAATCAATCGCATCGCCTACAAAGTTGGAGATAAAGACCACCGGCGCACCGTTTAGGTGGAAATGCCCCGAGATGAACTGCGCGCCGTAGTTGCCGGGCGTGAGCACGACTCCGCGCCGCCCCATAGCCGCATGCTGCCGAATCTCGAGCACGATGCTGTCGCGCAAGGCAGCGAGGCTGCGCGGCTCGACGATGCCCGTCGTGCCCAGGATGGAGATGCCGTCCTTTATCCCCAGGTGCGGGTTGAAGGTCTTTTCGGCAAGGGCAACACCCTCGGGTACCGAAATCGTCACAGCAATATTTCCAGAAAAGCCGTGCGCGGCGCACACCTCGCGCACCGCCGAAGTGATCATCGCGCGCGGCGTCGCGTTGATGGCGGCCGCCCCAACCGGCTGCTCGAGCCCGGGCAACGTCACGCGCCCCACGCCCACGCCGCCATCGACGGAAACTTCCGATTCGTGCGCGGGCACGTCCTTGCCGCCCACAGCACCCGTGCCCGACCCCGCATGTTCCACGCGCGCGTACACGAGCACGCCATCGGTCACATCGGCATCGTCGCCTGCGTCCTTTTGCACGGCGCACTGGGCGCACCCCTCGCCGATGCATGCGTCGACCACGTTCGCCTCGACGGGCAGCCCGCCGGGGGTGACGATCGACACGAGGCCGACGGGCTTTCGTGACAAGAGCATCTCGCAGGCCGCCTTCGACGCGAGCGCGGCGCAGCTCCCCGTGGTGTAGCCGCAGCGCAGGCGGGTCGTCCCGGTATATATGTAGTGCTCGAAGGCCACGCTAGCTGCTCGCCTTCCGATACCCCGTGGCAAACGAAGGGTCGTAAAGCTTGCTGCGCTCGTACGACTCCGCTTGCGCGCCGTTGTGCGCAAGCCCGCCGCGAGCTCCGAGCACGCGGCCCACCACCACGAGCGCCGTGCGGTCGATGCCCTCTCGCGCGCCCGCATCGGCGAGCGTGCCCACTGTGCATCGCACCACGCGCTCCTCAGGCCAGGTCGCCTTATACACGAGCGCCGCCGGCTCGTCGGAGCTGCGGCCCGCGGCCAAAAGCTCGGCGGAAAGCTCGGCGAGCATACCCGAGCTCAGGAAGATGACCATAGTCGAGCCGCTTTCCGCCATGGTGCGCATGCCCTCGCCCGCGGGCATGGGGGTACGTCCGGAAAGCCGCGTGATCACGACCGACTGGCTGATTCCCGGCAGCGTGTATTCCTGGCGAAGCGCCGCCGCGGCACCGCAAAAGCTCGACACGCCGGGCACCACCTCGTAGTCCACGCCGCGCGCGTCGAGCGCGTCCATCTGCTCCTGGATGGCGCCGTACAGGCACGGGTCGCCCGTGTGCAGGCGCACCACTTCCTCGCCCCGCGCATCTGCCGCGCACATCACGTCGAGCACTTCCTCCAAGGTCATGTGCGCGCTGTCGTAGACGATGCAGGATTCCTTGCACTCAGCGAGCAGCTCGGGGTTCACAAGGCTTCCCGCCCAAACGACCACGTCGGCCGCGCGCAGAAGGCGCGCCCCGCGCAGCGTGATAAGGTCGGCGGCGCCCGAGCCTGCGCCAACGATATGAATCATCCGAGCCTTCCCTTCCCGTTTCTCATCGCAACCGTTTACGCCGCCATTCGCGCAGCGGGCAAAACACGGTGCCTGCGGCGGCAATCGGCGCAAATACGCAGGCAGGAGGCGCAATGCCGCCCGCCCTGGCTTTGACACGTTCACAAGTGCCCACTATCATAGTAAAAGATTCGGCAACGAGCATATGACAATCGGATAAAAGGAAATGACCGGCGCGGCGCCCGCACAGCCCGCGCTGGCTTGCGGAGGGAACCAGGTGGGAATCCTGGGCAAGGGACATTACTGTATAGGACGCGCGGGCGAACCGCCCCGCGCCCCAAGCCAGACTGCTTCGCCTTTTCCTCACGGCATCGCCGTGGCGTTAGCTCCTTGTGAACCCCGAGGGGTGCGCTTTTCTTTCGCTTGTGCCGACAAGCAACTGTCGCCGGGGGACCGGCAAACCGAGGAAAGGAAAAACCATGTCCGACCAGATGTCACGCCGCGGCTTCATGGGCGCCGCAGTAACCGGAGCCGTCGCGCTCGCCGGAGTCGCGCTCGCGGGCTGCTCCAACACCTCCGCGAGTTCCGAGAAATCGAGTGAAAAGGAGAAGGCCGTGAAGCCGGTCATCCTCGTCACGAGCTTCGGCACGAGCTACAACGACTCGCGCCACATCACCATCGGCGCCATCGAAGACGCTATCCGCGAGAAGTACTGGCAGGACTACGACATCCGCCGCGCCTTCACCGCGCAGATCATCATCGACAAGCTGAAGAAGCGCGACGGCATCACGATCGACAACATGACCGAGGCGCTCGACCGCTGCGTGGAAGACGGCGTGAAGGAAATCGTCGTGCAGCCGACGCATCTCATGGGTGGCCTGGAATACACCGACGTGAAAGACGAGCTCGACAAGTACGCCGACAAGTTCGACAAAATCTCGCTCGGCGACCCGCTGCTCACCTCCGACGACGACTACAAGAAGGTGGCCGCAGCCATTAAGGAGAACATGGCGTCCTTCGACGACGGCAAGACGGCGCTGTGCCTCATGGGCCACGGCACCGAAGCCGATTCCAACGCCGACTATGCCAAGATGCAGGAAGTGTTTAAGAACGAGGGCTTGACGCAGTTCTTCGTCGGCACCGTCGAGGCTGAACCGACCTGCGAGGATGTTATCGCCGCCGCGAGCGCCGCAGGCTACAAGAAGGCCGTGCTCGCGCCGTTCATGGTGGTCGCGGGCGACCACGCGAACAACGACATGGCAGACGAGACCGACCCCGACAGCTGGGCTGCGAAGTTCGTGGCCGCCGGCTTCGAAGTGACGTGCCTGCTCCAGGGTCTGGGACAAAACGTCGCGGTCGACGACATCTACGTCTCGCACGTGGACGACGCCATCGCCAAGCTGTAAACTCGCCGCGCACGGGGGCGCCGGTCGCGTCCCCGTGCAACGGGCATACGCCTTCCCCGACTGACGGCGCATGCCCGTTGCATTCGCATCCCGCCCGCCCACCGCACGGCGCGGGCGGTCGAAGCGATTGAAAGGAACCCCTTCATGTTGAAGAAAACCCTCGCCTTCGCCCTGTCGGCGGCGCTTTTCGCGTTCTCGCTCGCCGGCTGCGGCGGAAATTCAATCGACAGCGCAAAGGCAAGCGATGCCGATTCCCAGGAAAAGACCGAACAGGCGGCCGATGCGCCCGAGGACGCAAGCGCTGCCCCCATCACCGCCGACAAGGTGGCCGACGGCACCTATCCGATCACCGTAGATTCCAGCTCGAACATGTTCAGGATTGTGGACGCCCAGCTCATCGTGGAAAACGGCTCCATGCACTGCGTGATGACACTTTCCGGCACGGGCTACGGCAAGCTCTTCATGGGCACGGGCGACGAGGCTGCCGCCGCGAGCGAGGCCGACTTCATCCCCTATGTGGAAAACGCGGAAGGCAAGTACACCTACGACGTGCCCGTTGAAGCGCTCGACGAGGACACCGCCTGCGCTGCGTGGAGTATTAGAAAAGAGCAGTGGTACGACCGCACGCTCGTGTTCGAATCCGCCGGCGTCGATCTGCGCGCCGACGCACTGAAGTAACGCCATGCGGTCGATTCTTCCCAAGGGGGAAAGCAGGAAGCGTCGCAGCATCGCGGTGCGCGCGATCGCCTGCGTTCTCGTCGCCCTGCTCGCGCTTCCCTTCGCGGGGTGCAGTGCGAGCCCGAACGCGACCGGTGGCACGGCAGGCTCTCAGGAATACACTGTGAGCGTCTCGCTCTCCGGCGGGTCAGGGCGCGCAAGCATCGCCTCACCCACCACAATTGTGAAGGATGGCGACACCTACACCGCGACCATCACCTGGTCGAGTTCGAACTACGACAAAATGACCGTCAACGGCGTGGACTACGCGCCCGCAAACGACGGCGGCAACTCCACGTTCGAGATACCCGTCACGCTCGACGAGGACATGGCCGTGTCGGCCGAGACCGTCGCCATGTCGACGCCGCACACCATCGACTACACGCTCCACTTCGACTCATCCACCATGAAGGAGAAAACGGGCGACGAAGCAAGCGGCGGCTCCCCTACGAGAACGGCTTCAAGCGCCGCGGCCGACTTCCACAACGCCGATTTGGGCTGCGGCTGGAAGCCGACGGGGACGCTTCAGCTTGAATACGCCGAGCACTTCACTGTCGACGAGTTCGAAGGCGGCCTGCGGCTTATCTGCATTTCGAACGGGGAGCGCTTCCTCGTGGTGCCGCAAGATGCGAAGGTACCTGATGGGTTGAGCTCCGACATCGCGGTCATAAGGCGCCCCGCCGACAAGGTGTACCTCGTGTCGTCGGCGACGATGTGCCTGGTCGACGCGCTCGATGCGAACGACAATATCATCATGTCGGGCACGAAGGCCGACGATTGCTCGGTCGCGGGCTTCAAAAGCGCACTCGAAAGTGGGGCGATCGCCTACGGCGGCAAGTACAGCGCGCCCGACTACGAGCGAATATCGGCCTCGGGCTGCACGCTCGCCATCGAGAACACCATGATCAACCACACACCGGATGTGAAGGAAAAGCTGCAGAAACTCGGGCTCGTCGTGCTCACCGAACAGTCGTCGAGCGAGCCCGAAGCACTCGGGCGCGTCGAGTGGATTAAGCTTTTCGGCGTCCTGTTCGACAAGGAAGACGAGGCCGCGCACCTGTTCAACGAGCAGAAGGCCCGCGTCGAGCAAACGTCGGGGCTCGCGTCGTCAGGTAAAACCGTGGCGTATTTCTACATTAACTCGAACGGGGCCGCCGTCACGCGGCGGGCGGGCGACTACGTGGCGCAGATGATCGAGCTTGCAGGCGGCAACTACGCGCTCGATGACGCGCAGACGGCGTCGACGTCAGGTTCGTCAGTAACGCTCGAAATGGAGCGCTTCTACGCGACGGCGAAGGATGCCGACATTATCGTCTACAACGGCACCATCGACGAATCGGTTGCCACCTTGAACGACTTCGTAGGCAAAAACGCGCTATTGTCGCAGTTCAAAGCCGTGAAGAACAGCAACGTCTGGGTCACAAGCGCCGACATGTACCAGCAGATGACTTCCACCGCCGACATTATCGACGAGCTGCACGGGGCGTTCACCGGCGATGACGCGAGCGACTTCCATTATCTGAGGAAGCTCGGCTAGCACCATGAGAAGCCGACTTTCCATATCATACGACGAATCGGGGCGCGCCGCACGGTGTCGCGTCGTGACGGCGCTGCTCGCTGTTGCCCTCATCGTGCTCGTCGGGGCCAACCTGTGCATCGGGAGCGTGCTCGTGCCCGCAGACCACATCCCCGGCATCCTTTCGGGCGGCGCGGCCAATTCCATGGAAAGCCAGGTCATCTGGGAGATTCGCCTGCCGCGCGTGCTTTCAGCCGTGCTTCTCGGCGGGGCACTTTCACTCTCCGGGTTCCTGCTGCAGACGTTTTTCAACAACCCCATCGCCGACCCGTTCATCTTGGGCGTCTCCTCGGGCGCAAAGTTCGTCGTCGCGCTTACGATGATCGTACTTCTGGGCGCGAACCAGGCCATGTCCTCGCCGGCCATGGTGGCCGCAGCGATTCTGGGCTCGCTTATCACCATCGGCTTCGTGCTCCTCATCGCACGGCGCATAAGTTCCATGGCCATGCTCATCGTGGCGGGCGTCATGGTGGGATACATCTGCTCGGCGGCGACGAACTTCCTCATCGCCTTCGCCGACGACCAGTCCATCGTGAACCTGCACAACTGGTCTTTGGGTAGCTTCTCGGGTTCGAGCTGGGACGACGTCGCGGTCATCGCGGTCGTGGTGATCACCGTGAGCGCATGCGTATTCGCGATATCGAAGCCCCTTTCCGCCTTCCAGCTGGGAGAAGCCTACGCGAAAAGCGTCGGCGTGAACGTCTCATGCTTCCGCGTGGTGCTCGTCCTTCTAGCGAGCATGCTCTCCGCCTGCGTGACCGCGTTCGCTGGTCCGGTGTCGTTCGTAGGCATCGCGGTTCCGCATCTCGTTAAGTCGGCGCTAAAGTCGTCGAAGCCCATCCGCGTGATTCCTGCGTGCTTCTTGGGAGGCGCCATCTTCTGCGCGGGCTGCGATTTGATCGCGCGCACGCTGTTCTCCCCCGTCGAGCTTTCCATCAGCGCCGTCACCGCCATCTTCGGCGCGCCGGTGGTTATCGCGCTCATGTTGAAGAAGCGGGTGAGGTAGATGGGGAAATTTGTGCCGCGGCCCAAAACGCTCCGAGCGGAGTCGAACCTCGAAACCCCGGTCGAAACGCAGGCTGACGGAGCGCCGCTTTTCCACATAAGCGACCTGTCGGCGGGCTACGACAAGAAGGTCGTAGTCGAAGGCGTCGATCTGGAGGTTTGCGCGGGCGACGTCGTGGCGCTCATCGGGCCGAACGGCTCGGGCAAGTCGACCATCTTGAAAACCATCACGCGCCATCTGGCACCGCTTGCCGGCGCGATCGAGCTCGACGGGCGGGAGATTTCCCGATGGAAGACGGCGGAGTTCGCAAGGAACCTTGCCGTTATGCTGACAGATCGCCCCCGGACCGAGCTCCTCACCTGCCGCGATATCGTAGAGGCGGGAAGGCATCCCTACACCGGGCGAATGGGCACACTCTCGCCCGACGACCATAGTCGGGTCGATGAGGCCATGAAAACCGCACATGTGGAAGAGCTCGCCGAGCGCGACTTCATGCAGATAAGCGACGGGCAACGCCAGCGCGTCATGCTCGCACGCGCCATCGCGCAGGATCCGCGTGTGCTCGTGCTCGACGAGCCCACGTCGTATCTCGATATCCGCTACCAGATCGACCTGCTGCGAATACTTCGCCACCTTGCGAAATCGCGGAATGTGGCTGTCATCATGTCCATCCACGAACTCGAGCTCGCGCAGAAAAGCGCCGACAAGGTGATTTGCATGAAGGACGGCCGGGTCTTCCGCGCCGGCGCACCCGAGGACATATTCACGCGCGAGACGATTGGCGAGCTCTACGGCCTTCAACATGGCACCTTCAACGAGCGCTTCGGCAGCGTGGAAATTGGGCGCCCACACGGCGATGCGCACACGTTCGTCATCGCCGGCGCAGGTACGGGGTCGGCTGTGTTTCGCCAGCTCATCCGGCAGGGCAAGGCGTTCTACGCGGGCGTTCTGCACGAAGGGGACATCGACTGCGAGCTCGCGCGCGACCTGGCGACGGAATGCGTGGCCGAGCGCGCCTTCGAGCCGATCGGGGATAAAACCATAGCCCGCGCCAAAGAGCTCCTCGTCCACTGCGTGCGTCTTATCGTGTGCCCCACCGCCTTCGGCACCATAAACGCCCGCAACGCAGAGCTCGTCGAGTTCGCACGCTCGCATGGTATCGAGGTCATGCAAGCGTGCGAAGGCGCATCGGAGGATTCCAATGGATACGCCTAGGCGCGGCCCAAGAAATCGTCCGCATCCCCATCTGACACTATTTCACCGCAACTTAGAAGGTGTCGGCGTATAACGCTTCACCCAAAATTAAATTGATTCGTTGAATAGACACATTCAAAATCTTTAGACTTCGTTTAATCTACAAGTGGGTATTATCACACATTAAGCACACGTGAAAGGATATACCCATGTCGCTTACACAGTCAGCAGAGCGTGCAGCGCTTAACAAGCTCATCGATTATCTCGACGACAACCCGCAAGAAAACATCGACAAAATCATGGACCTCGTGAACAAGCTGGTCCCCAATCGCGTATTTCCTGTACAGCGAGAGGCATTCACCAATGTCATCAAGAGCCGCGGCAATTGGTATGACCTGATCATGCGTGTGTTCAGCCTTAATCCCCAGATGCGAACCAAGCTGCTTAAGACCCTCATTGTCGACGCCAACCTGCTTGCTTGGCCAGAGCAGGAAAAGAACCGCGAAAAGTACCAGTGCAACGTTCCGTGGGCCATCCTGCTCGATCCCACGAGCGCCTGCAACCTGCATTGCACGGGCTGCTGGGCCGCTGAGTACGGCTACAAGCAGAATCTCTCGTTCGAAGACATCGACTCTATCGTTACGCAGGGCAAAGAGCTCGGTACGCATATCTACATCTATACCGGCGGCGAGCCGCTCGTCCGCAAGCACGACCTGATCAGAATTTGCGAAAAACATCAGGACTGCGTGTTTCTCTGCTTTACCAACTCCACGCTGATCGACGAGGCCTTCTGCGACGACATGATTCGCGTAGGCAATTTTGTCCCTGCCATCAGCGCCGAGGGCAATGAGCACACAACCGACGCACGTCGCGGCGAGGGTACCTATGCAAAGATCGAGCACGCCATGAAACTCCTGCGCGAGCGCGACTTGCCGTTTGGTATCTCCACATGTTGGACCAGCGCCAATGCCGATACGGTTGCTACCGAGGAGAACATGGACTGGATGATCGGCGAGGGAGCACTCTTCTGCTGGTACTTCCACTTTATGCCGGTTGGCCGCAATGCAACCCCCGAGCTCATGCCCACGCCCGAGCAGCGCGAGCACATGTATCACTTTATCCGCGAAATGCGTGAGAAGAAGCCGCTGTTTACGCTCGACTTCCAAAACGACGGCGAGTTTGTAGGCGGATGTATCGCCGGCGGCCGCCGCTACCTGCACATCAACGCCGCCGGAGACGTGGAGCCGTGCGTGTTCATCCACTACTCAAACGCCAACATCCACGATGTGAGCTTACTCGACGCGCTGCGCTCTCCCCTCTTTATGAAGTACTACGAGAACATGCCGTTCAACGACAACTACCTCAAACCATGCCCCATGCTCGAGAATCCCGACGTGCTGCCCAAAATGGTCGCCGAGAGTGGCGCAATGAGCACCGATCTTATCGAAAAGGAGTCACCCGAGCAGCTGCGCGAAAAGACCCAGGCTGCCGCCGAGGCATGGTCACCTGTCGCCGACCGCATCTGGAACGACTCCGACGATCCGCTATACGCCAAGCGTCACGAGGATAAGTCACAAGGTATGGCCGATAGCGACATGCACAAGTTCGAAAAACAGGGCCGCACACTCAAAAACGGCGATTAATGCTGCCCTACACGACAAACGCTCAGAAATGAAGCGGAACAGTCTCGAGGCTCATCTTCGAGGCTGTTCCGCCTTACCATCAAAACAGTTTTACTAAGTTGCGGTGAAATAGGGACTAGATCGGCCTTCCAATAGCCAAAACGATCCCTATTCCACCGCAACTTCTTTAAGTTGTTGAATTATCGATGCTATTCGAAGCGAGATTCCAGACTCGACAGGCCATTGAGAGTCAGGTCGTTGGCGACCTCAGAGACGCGCTCGATAGGAACCGAGCCGTCAGACAGCGCCCACGTGCGATAGATACCGATAATGCCTGACAGCAAAAACGCCAGATAGTAGTCGAACATCTCATCCTTAAGACCTTGGGGCAGCAGATTGCGCTCGGCAATCTCGTGTTCGAGCGGCGCACGAAGACGAGCCATAAAATCATCGAGCGGAATGTTCTCGATCAGCTGACGATTGAGCACCAAGTTGTTGCACAGTGCCTCGTTAACGGTTTTAAAGAAGGTCGCCGCCGCGCCAAGAGCGCGCTCGTTGGTGTCGCCGCCCATTGAAGTAAGCGTTTTCTCGACCGAGTCGACAATCATCTCCACCACATCGACGGCAATGGCATCGAGCAGGCCGTCAACCGTACCAAAGTGAACGTAAAAGGTCTTGCGGTCGACATTGGCCTCGCGCGCGATGGCACTCACCGTAATGTCTGCCAGCGGCTTTTCCATGAGCAGGCGCTCGAAAGCCGAAAGGATGGCATTACGGCTGCGAACGATGCGACGATCAAGACGCGGTTTGCTGGTTGCCATGGGCGTGTCCCTTCGATATGCGAGCATTCATCAACAGATGAGAGATAATCTACGTAAGAGGATTATCCCCCATACAGCACAAATATGCCCCGCATCATGAAGAACGCACGACTGTCCTACTGCGACTTAGGGTGCTTCTTCTTATTGAGTGCCGACGGAGATACGCGAATACCATCGCCTGTCTGGCGCACATAGGCTTTATGAGCGGGCTTAGCGGCCCCAGAAGCCTTCTGAGCGTGCTTCTTGGGATCAACGGTAACAGCATTCGTGGGATGCGGCTTAGTGGGCGCAGAGGGCGTCTGAGACGTGCGGCCGAGTTTGCGCATCACGCGATCCCAGCGCGCATGGATGCTCTCGTTGTGGGCGCTCTTAAGGCCCAGCAGGGGCGCAGCCAAAATGGTCGGCGCAATAAACGTAATGAGGCGCCACAGCAGATAGCCGGCGGTCGAAGCCGACCCAAAGAAATGACCTAGGAACAGCGCGAAGCCACCCTCAGCGCCACCAGTTCCACCGGGCAAGGGGACCGCAGAGCTCAGAAGCTGGACAAAGGCGCTCGCGGCCATGACCGAGAAAAAGTCGACCTCGTGGTGGCCAAAGGAAAGCATCAGGAAATACGGCACCAGATAGAAAAACGCGAGCTGCAGCATGGTGATAAACACGGTGAGCAGCATGGAAGAAAAATGTCCGGCTGAAAGCTTGAACTTCTCGGAGAAGGAGTAGATCTCGCCATCGACAAACGTGCGCCATCCCTCGATCTTAGTGGCCGAGACACCAATGCGCTCAAGCCAATTGATGATGCAATGGGCAACGCGCGTGACGGTCTTAGGCATGAGCGCGACGGCGAAGATGCCCAGCAAGATGCAGCAGTGCCCACCAAAGCTAAAGACGCACAGCAGCGTCATGTCGCCATAGCGCTCGGCAAAAAACGGCATGCGAGCAAGCAGTAAGATAGCGCCCCAGGCAACGAGGCCAAACTGGTACACGATAAAGCGAGTGAACTGCGTGGCGCCAGCCTCGCCGACATTTTGGCCCGCCTTGGTCAGGCGGTAGATCTGGGCGGGAGTCGAGCCCATCATCATAGGTGTGAGGTTGCCAAAGAAGATGCCACTCGCCTCGACCGAAATCAGGTCGCGAATGCCGACGGGTGAATTAGGGTCGAGCCATACGGCGATCGCATAGGCCACAATGCCAAAGAACAGATACATGAACATGCAAAGACACGCGACAAAGAGCCATGACGCCTGCACGCTCGACATAGCGGCCCAGAACTGCCCCATCTGCCCGGTTACCACCAGATAGACGATATAACCCACCAGCACGACGCCGATAAAGATGGCGCCGCGGCGTGCGCTCTTATTGTCATCTCCGCCCGAGGCCTCAACCTCGACCTGGGGCTTAGACGTATGCTGAGAGGACTCCGTCATGAGACTCCTTCTAACAGTCAAAATATCTTGGATATTGTACCCGTAAGGGCCATAGGCAGAACGCAAAGCTCTGGTTCAAACGGGAATTGCAGACGGTTTTTTGAAAATAAAAAACCCGGCCTTCTATGGGAAGACCGGGTATAACATGCATGGTAGCCCGTACCAGATTCGAACTGGTGATCTCCGCCTTGAGAGGGCGGCGTCCTAAACCGCTAGACGAACGGGCCATAAACCTCAGCAGAAAAGAAGTGGTAGCCCGTACCAGATTCGAACTGGTGATCTCCGCCTTGAGAGGGCGGCGTCCTAAACCGCTAGACGAACGGGCCACATGACATCTGCACTGCCGTGCTGCGAGGAAATATATTACGGGACAAAAAACGTCAGCGCAAGAAGAAATTCCAAATTGCCGAAAAAATGTCGGCAGGTTATGGAACACGCAGGTAAACTGGGTAGCTAATTCAAGCTGAGATGGACCAAAAGAGCTTCGCGATCGTTGGGAATGTTGTCTTCGATCACGGCGTCGAGGGCGAAGTTGAGAAGCTGACCCAGTTCCGGCCCGGGCTTGACTCCGGCACGGATCAGGTCGCCGCCGTTGATGGCAAGCATCCTGAGCGTATAGGGCTCCCCCGCCTCCAGTAGCTCGTGCGCCAGCGCGCGCATTTCCTCGATTGTCTCGACATAATAGAAGCACGATGGGGCCTTGCCAAGCGTGTCAGCACGCTTAAGATCCATGAGCTCGTCCATCAAACGCGGCGTGTCGACGCCCTCGCCCGAAAGCGCGCGCATCATATTGAGCAGGCAGGAGCGCTCGGGGCGCAGCGGCTTGTCGTGATATTTGATGAGCAGGCACACGTCGCGCACCAGGTCGTGCGAGAGCGCCAGGCGATCCATAATGACGCGCGCTTTCTTGGCGCCGAGCTCGGGATGACCGTAGAAGTGTCCGCTGCCGGCGTGATCGACCGTGAAACACTCGGGCTTGGACACATCGTGCAAAAACGCCGCCCACATAAGGCTCGACGAGGGCGCGACGCCGTCGCACAGCGCAAGCTCCCCTGCCACCGTCAGCACACGGGCGATATGCTCGTAAACGTTAAACGCATGATAGACACTTCGCTGATCAAAGCCGCGACCCGCTGCCAGCTCAGGCACAGAGGCACAGATGAGCTCGGGGTAGCGCAGCATCGCGTCTCCCCCATGACCGGTCGAAAGAATGCCCTCGAGCTCAATACCCACGCGCTCGCGCGCCACGGCGTCGAGCAGCGGCGCGCACTCGGCAAGCGCGCGCTTAGTCTCGGGCTCAATCATAAAGTCCAGGCGGCAGGCAAAGCGCACCGCACGCAACATGCGCAGGGCGTCCTCGTTAAAGCGACGCTTGGGATCGCCGACAGCGCGAATCAGCTTGCGCTCCAAGTCACCCTGGCCGTCGTAGCGGTCGACAAGCCCGCGCTCGGGATGCCAGGCCATAGCGTTGACGGTAAAGTCGCGGCGCGCCAGATCGTCCTCGAGCGAGGCGGCACGCTCCACACT
This sequence comes from uncultured Collinsella sp., assembly GCA_902475595.1. Taxonomy (GTDB): domain Bacteria; phylum Actinomycetota; class Coriobacteriia; order Coriobacteriales; family Coriobacteriaceae; genus Collinsella. The sequence continues at coordinate 14,156 of CABRZT010000022.1, forward strand.
CTGGGGATGGCGACCATCGGTGTAAAAGCCATCCAGACGGTACGTGGTGACCTCGATACGCTCGCCATCGGAAATAGCCGTGATTCCGCCAAATTTAATGCCCGACTCCACAACCGCGATGCCGGCGGCCTCGAGCGCCGCTTTGGACTCCTGCCACAGGCCGCTACAGCACATATCAACATCGTGGCTGGGGCACCCCATCAGGGCGTCGCGCACCCAACCGCCCACGTACCAAGCCTCAAGACCAGCCGCCTCAAGCGCGCGCAGGACGCACAGGGACGCATCGGACGGTTGAGTACCGTTGAGCGAAACATTGCACATGCCTATGGCCTCCTGCACTTGTGAGCGTTAATCGATGGTTCTCAAGAAGTCTAACAAGAAACGAGAAAGCGCGCACACGCAATCGCGTCGTCAATTCCATAAAACGAGACAGCAGACGCCATATGCGTTCAGTGCACAAAAAACACCCGCCTTGGAAATCCAAAGCGGATGCTCGGCAACGATATATCGATGCGGTTAGCAGACCTGGCGAACCTCGATGTGCTTCTTATATTCGTCCACCTTGGCAAAATCGCCCAAGCCCGGGCACTCGACAACGTTGGCGCCGGTGGCCATCGAAAGGCGCAGGGCGTCCTCGACGCGCTCGGGGGCGTCGTGCCACACGGACAGGAAGGCAGCGAGCGAGGAATCGCCGGCGCACACCGTCGACAGCAGCTTGACGTCGAAGGTGCGATTGGCAAACCAGATGTGCTCGCCGTTGGAGAAGTACGCACCGGCGCCACCGAGGGTCAGCAGCACGTTCTTGGCGCCCTTAGCGTGCAGCTCGGCCATAGCGCCCTTGACGGACTCATCGTCGCCACCGCTCACCTTAATGCCAAAGATGTCGAGCAGCTCGTCGTCATTGGGCTTGATCAGCAGCGGCTCCATGGCAATGAGGTCTGCCAGCTGATGGCTCGAGATGTCGAGGACGAACTCGGCCCCCTTGGCCTTGACGCGGCGCAGGACCTCGGCCAAGAAGCCCTCGGAAGTGTTGGGAGGCAGCGAGCCGCTGATGACCAGGCAGGTCATGTCATCGAGCGAATCGATGAGCTCAAACATCTCCTGCTCGTTGGCCTCGTTGATGGCGGCACCGGCGTTGACCATGTTGTACTCGGTGTCGGGTCCGGCATTGAGGAACACGTTGACGCGCGTGATGCCGTCGGTCCAAACGGGCTTGACGGGCACGCCCAGGGCCTCGGCGCCCTTAACGATAAACTCGCCCGAGAAGCCGGCGAAAAAGCCCAGGATCGTGGTGTCGACACCGTAGTGATCGAGGGTGAACGAGACGTTGAGACCCTTGCCGTTGGGCGTGTAGACGGCGTTACGGGTACGCGTGACGGTGTTGGCAGTAAGACCGTCGCAGGCGATGTTGTAGTCAATGGCGGGATTTGCAGTGAGCGTGTAAATCATGAATGTTCCTTTCACGAAGTAACGTGTTGATGAAAGTATATTCCACCCATCGGTAAAAGGCTAGGACAACTCGGTGAACGGTGTGGAAGCGATGAAGTACGGCAGAACATCTCTCTCCAATGACGGAACAAAAAAGGCGCCCCAGCCGAAACCGGGGCGCCGCATGCGCACGAATATGTCGCGTTTCGATTACTGACGATCGAGCTTGCGGACAGCAACGCGCTTGCTGTACTCGTCGACGTGACCGAAGTCGCCGATGCCGACGGACTCGGCAACGTTGGCGCCGGTGGCCATAGCGAGCTTCATGGCCTCCTCGACGTTGTCGCGATCCCTGTACCACTTGTGCAGGAAAGCAGCGAGGGTGCAGTCGCCGGCGCAGACGGAAGAAACCAGCTTGATGTTGAACTCACGCTTGGCGTACCAAATATCCTCGCCGTTGGAGAAGTAAGCGTCGCCGCGGCTACCACGGGTGAGCAGCACGTTCTGAACGCCAGCGTCGTGAGCCATCTTCATGGCAACGCGGACCTCGTCGTCGGTGTCGACCGGCACGCCGAAGATGGCCTTCATCTCGTGATGGTTCGGCTTGATGAGCAGCGGCTTCTTGTGAGCGAGCTCCTTGAGCTTGTCGGAGGACAGGTCCAGGACGACGTCGGCGCCACGAGCCTGAGCGTGCTCCATGACCTGAGCCAGGAAGTCGGGCGTAGCTTTGGGAGGCACGGAGCCGGAAACGATCAGGCACTCGAGATCGCCCGCGGTGTCCAGGATGTTGTAGAGCTCCTCCTGGTGCTGCGGCGTGATCGGAGCACCCGGGTTCAGGATGCCGTACTCGTGCTGGCCATCGTTGACGTAGGTGTTAATGCGCGTGATACCGTCGGTCCAGACCGGGCGGCAGAGGCAACCCAGGTTCATGACCTCCTCGACGATGAACTTGCCCGTGAAGCCAGCGAAGAAGCCGAGCGCGACGGTGTCGACACCCATCTTCTTAAAGGCGAAGGACACGTCGAGGCCCTTGCCGTTAGCCGTGTAGCTGGCCGAGCCGGTGCGGACGTTCTCGTCGGGCTCGAGCGGAGAGCTCGAAACCGTCATGTCGACAGCCGGGTTAGCGGTTAGCGTGTAAAACATTTACAGTACCCCCTGTATATGTGAGGGCCGCGTGGCCGGCCCATTCCAACCACGCGGTTACCTCTGATACCAAATTAGCGAGCTGCGGACTCGAGCAGTGCCTTGACCTCGGCGGCGGTGTTGCAGGCGAGCGCCTTCTCGGCGAGCTCGTCGCACTCGGCCTTGGTCCACTGGCTGATGGTCTTGCGGGCGCGCAAGATCGACGGAGCGCTCATCGAGAACTCCTCCAAGCCCCAGCTGATCAGCAGCGGCTCGAGCAGCGGATCGGCAGCGGCCTCGCCGCACATACCGACCATGATGCCGGCCTTCACGCCGCTCTCGATGATGTTCTTGAGCGAGCGGAGCACGGCGGGATAGTACACCTGGTACAGGTTGGAGATGGTGTCGTTACCACGGTCGGCGCACATGGTGTAGCCGATCAGGTCGTTGGTGCCGATGGAGAAGAAGTCAGCGACCTCGGCCAAGCGGTCAGCGAGCAGCGAGGCGGCAGGCGTCTCGACCATGATGCCGACCTCGATGTTCTCGTTGAACTTGCGACCCTCTTCGGTCAGCTCGGCCTTGCACTGCTCGACGAGCTCCTTGACAGCCAAGACCTCCTCGACGCAGGTGACGAGCGGGATCATGATCTTGACGTCACCAAAGGCGCTAGCGCGCAGCAGAGCGCGGAGCTGGACCTTGTACTGATCGGGATTGGCCAGGCAGTAACGCACGGCGCGGAAGCCCATGAAGGGGTTATCTTCCTTGACCATGTGCAGATACGGAATCTCCTTGTCGCCGCCCACATCGAGCGTGCGGATGATAACCGGAGCACCCTTGAGCGCGCTGGCGACCTTACGGTAGGCGTTGAACTGCTCCTCCTCGGAAGGAAGCTCAGCAGAGTCCATGAACAGGAACTCGGAGCGGAACAGACCGATGGCCTCGGCGTCGTGATCGAGCGCGTTGGGCACGTCATCGGGGTTACCGATGTTGCAGGCGATGATCTTCTTGATGCCATCGGCAGTCACGGACGGCTTGCCGCGGAAGGCCTCGAGGGCTGCCTTCTCGGCAGCGAAGGCCTCGGCCTTGGCGGTGTAGGCAGCGAGCGTCTCTTCGTCAGGATCGGCCTCAACGATACCCTTGCCACCGTCGACGACAACGGTCATACCGTTGCGCAGCGCGGTGCAGCTGTTGGAAACCGAAAGGACAGCCGGAATCTCGAGGGCACGCGCGATGATCGCGGAGTGCGACGTGCGGCCACCGGTCTCGGTGACGATACCGGCAACGTGGGCCTTATCGATCGTGGCGGTCATGGACGGCGTGAGGTCATGCACGACAACGACGGTGTTCTCGGGCAGGACGGAGAGGTCGACGACCTCCTTGCCCAGCAGCTCAGCCAGAATACCGGTGCGGATGTCGGCGATGTCGGCCGCGCGCAGACGGAACATCTCGTCGTCCATGGACAGGAACATGTTCTCGAACATGGTCGAGGTGTCCATGAGCGCCTGCTCGGCGCAGGTGCCGCCGTCAATGGCGGCGTTAATGGCGTCGGTCATGCCCGGATCCTGAGCCAGGACAATGTGACCGCTCATGATCTCGGCCTCGGCCTCGCCCACCGTCTCCTTCATGTGGTCGGCCTGAGCCTGGGTCTTCTCGCAGAAGACCGAAAGAGCGGTCTGATAGCGCTCCTTCTCTGCTGCCGAATCAGCAACCTCGTGCGGCTCAAACGTCAAGTCGGGATCGACGGCGACCATGACGGTGCCGATACCGATGCCCTCGGAAGCGTTGACTCCCTGATACATTCCCATTCCTCTCTCCGTGTCATGTGATAAAGCGTTTTGCCATATCCATGACAAAAGAGCGCAGCTACCTTAAGACAGGTCACTGCGCCCCCAAATATGAACTTAGTTGTTCAACATGCGACCCGTTTGAGTTCTACTCGCCAAGACCGCTCTTGATGAGCTCGATGGCAGCAGCCAGAGCCTCGGCCTCGTCGGCGCCGTCGCACTTGACCTCGACCTCGGTGCCGCAGGGGATACCAGCAGCCATGAGGGCCATCGGGGACTTGCCATTGACCTCCTTCTCGGGGGTGACGACCGTCACGTCACAGGCGTACTTGCCCATGGTGGAGGCGAACAGACCAGCCGGACGCATGTGCAGACCCTGAGGATTAACGAGGGTAGCCTTCTCAGAAACCATAATTGACTCCTTTTTTGTGTTTAACCCCTGTCATGCATGTGGCAGGAGTCAGATTCACGACGTTGTTTATATTAACTCACATCAAACGGTTTTTCATTGTGTTTCAGACGAATTATTGGACAGATGTGTTTGTCGTCCGCTTGCTCGCCCACAGGGGCCCGTGCACGGCCTGTGAGATTTCCTGCTCTACAGTCCTGCTCGCACGAAGAGCACATTAAGTGCTCTTCGGCTCGTGCGGAACTCGCGATAAATCTCACAGGCCGCGCACGGGCCCCTGTGGGCGAGCAAGCTGTGGAAACTCGGTCGGTCCAGAGTAATGTCGGCTGAAAGGAATTCTGGCTGATGGGATCAACCGGTGCGTTCTCTGTTTTCGAAAAAGGCGGAGGCCCTGGTGAGGGTCTCCGCCTTTGTAACAGGGGACGATATTATTCGCTAACTGCTGGATTAGACCAGGCGTGCGTTGATCGTCTTGGCGATCTTGGCGGCGTCGGTGGAACCCTTGACGGTGGCACGGAAGTCCTCGTCCATGAGCGCCTCGGCGACCTTGGACAGGATCTTGAGGTGCGTAGTGCCGGCCTGGGCACCGGGGATGAGCAGGGCGATAGCCACGTTGACGGGAGCGCCGTCCATGGTATCCCAACCGGTCACGCCGGACTCGTCCTTAACGACGATGACGGCAGCCTCGGTAATGGCGTCGGACTTGGCATGCGGGATGGCGAAGCCCTCCATCATACCCGTGGTGCCCTCGGCCTCGCGGGCCAGGAAAGCGTTCATCACGGCGTCGGCATCGCTGGCGATACCGGCCTTGACAGCCTGGTTGGAAACGAAGCTCAGAGCCTCGTCACGAGAAGCGAAGTCCTCGGCGACAAAGACATTCTCGACCTTCACGAAATCGGCAGCCTCGGCCTTGGGGGCCTCGACGGCAGCGGCCTTGGGGGCCTCAACCGGCTTGGTTGCAGGAGCGGCCTTCTGGTTCTTCTCAAAGTCGTACTTCTTAAAGGCCACGAACAGGATGCCACCGACCACAGCGCCGATGAGGATCGCGAGGACCCACTGCGGGCCGTTCTCGACAACGGGCAGGACCAGGAAGCCGCCGTGAGGCGCCGGATCGTGAACGTTGAAGAAGATGGTCAAGATGGAAGCGATGGAAGAACCGAGCATCATGATGGGCATGACGGGCCAGATGTTCTTGGTCATGAACGGAATGGCGCCCTCGGTGATGTGGGTGCAACCAAGGATGAGGTTGACGATACCGGCGTCATGATCCTCCTGGCTGAAGTACTTCTTGCCGACAACGACGGCGAAGGTGGTGATCAGCGGCGGAACGATGCAAGCGGCGGAGACGGCAGCCATGAAGTTGGTGCCGAAGTTGTAGGTCTCGGTGCCGACGCCAGCTTCGAGAGCGGTACCGAGCAGGAAGGTGCCAGTAGCGTAAGCAGCCTTGTTGACCGGGCCGCCCATATCAAAGGCGCACATGCAGCCGATAGCCAGGCCAAGGATCACCGGACCGGAGTTACCGAGGCTCTGCAGGAAATCCATCATGCCCTGGTTAATGGCAGCCATGGGGCCGGAAATACCGAGCATGACCAGGCCGACGATGGCGGTAGAGCAAAGCGGATACAGGAAGATTGCCTTCAGGCCATTAAGGCTCGCGGGAATTTTAGAGAAAGCCTTCTCGAGCAGCAGGATGACATAGCCAGCGAGGAAGCCGCCGACGATGCCGCCCAGGAAGCCGAAGCCCACACCCGAGCCTCCAGCGTCGATCATGCCGGTATCGGCGTTGATGGGAAGACCCTGGATGGCAATCATACCGGCAACAAAGCCGGGGACGAGCGCCGGGCGCTTGCCGATAGACTCGGCGATGTAGGCGGAGAGCACCGGAACCATGAGGTTCATGGCGATACCGCCGATAATCTTGAGCATCGCGGCAAAGCTGTTGTAGTCGGCAGCCGTCGAATCAAAGGACGTGATGCCCCACAGGAACGAAATGGCGGTCAGAACACCACCGGCAACGACGAAGACCAGCATGTGGCTGACGCCGTTCATGAGGTGCTTGTAGATGACGTGACCGATGGACTCCTTCTCCTCGACCTCGTCCTCGACATCGGCGGCAGCGGCAACCGTGTCGTCGCCCTTGGCGGCGAGCGCGCGGTCGATCAGCTTTCCGGCGGCCTCGACGGACAGGGCCTTGGAAACACCGACGGAAACCATGGGCTTGCCGGCGAAACGCTCAGCCTGGACATCCTTATCGGCTGCGACGACGACGGCCTTGGCACCAGCGATCTCACTCTTGGTGAGCTCGTTCTCGACACCGACCTGGCCATGTGTCTCGACCTTAATGGTCAGACCACGCTCGGCAGCTGCCTTCTCCAGCGCCTCCTTCGCCATGAAGGTGTGCGCAATGCCGGTCGGGCAACCGGTCGCGGCGATGATGTCAAACTTAGCCATGTGTCCCTCCTTCTTGAGTACAGCGCCCGCGGGCGCTCCCCTACACGCGCTTCGATGCGCGTTTTTCCACAACTGAAAGATACCAACCTACCGTCCGCGTGAGAAGAGCTAAGGTGCAAATCTCCGGTGAAAGGTTCTTTCATAACCGTAAACGGTAAGTGAAAGTTTACCATCAACACTTGAAACGGCAAGGTGTATCTTGTAATTGAAAATGCCCGTATACTATGGCATTGCGAATCAAATTAGATTTTCATGCCAACCAGGAGCCATCCATGACCGATAGTAGCAAGAGCGCACTTTCCCTCATTAGCACCCATCAGGGATACAGCGAGTCCGAGCAGCGCATTGTCGACTATATATTGGAGCACCAGTCCGAGGCGCCACGCCTCACGGCCGCTCAGCTCTCGCGCGCCGCCGCCACGTCCGAGGCGACCGTTTCGCGCTTCTGCCGCAAGCTTGGGTTTGGCAGCTTCCGCAGCTTTCAGTTTTCGTTGGCGAGGGATTTGGAAAGCCAGCGCAACGAGGGCCTGACCGACGAGGTCTCGCTCGACAATATGGAGCAGAGCCTCAAGAACATCCTGGCTGCCAAGGTGAGCGAGCTTAATGCGACCATCGACGGAATCGACCACGATACGCTGGCGGCTGTTGTGCATGCCCTTAAGCATGCAGGGGTTATTGAGTTTGCGGCTGTGGGCAATACGAACGCGGTCGCGCTCGATGCGACGTTTAAGTTTTCGCAGCTGGGCCTGCGCTGCATGGCGAGCACCATTAGCGAGACATCAATCGGCTTTGCGCTCACGTTGCGCCCGGGTGACGTTATCGTGCTAATCTCAAACTCTGGCAAATCGCGCCGACTGAATCGCATGGCAAAAGCGGCTCGCGACTGCGGCGCAACCGTGGTCGTCATCAGCAGCGATAGCAAGTCTCCACTTGCGCGCCTCGCCGACTACACCTTTAATACCGTCAATCACGAAGCGTTGCTGACAACGGGTGACTTCGCGTTCTCCAAGATCAGCGCCACGATGATCATCGAAGTCATCTACAACTTCCTGCTGCCCGAGATTAAAGACGCGCGTGAGCATATCAGCTACTACGAGGAGCTCATCCAGCCGGATAAGGTCGTTGAGTAGGTTTTGCAGGGTTCGCTGGCTACCTGGCACAAAACTATGCCGGTTTACTACGATGAAACAGGAATATGCGACCACATTGCGTTTTAAAAGAAAACCGCAGGCGTTCTACCTGCGGTTTTCTTTTTGCAATTATTCCTGTGCTCGAGCTATGCCGATTCATCGTAGTAAACCGGCATAGTTTTCTAACAGTCGGGCCAGACAAGCAAGCGGCGGGACAACAATTACCGATATCCCCCCCAACACCGCCGGCTCATTCTAGCCTCGTGCTTCTTCAAGCATCTGCTTGGCATGCGCCAAGCTCGCCTCCGATTGATCGCCGCTCAACATACGGGCGATTTCGGCAGTACGCGCTTCGCCGGTTACCTCATCCAAATGCGTCTGGGGAACATCGCCCGGTTCCTTGCTGACGACATAATGCTTGTCAGCCATGACGGCGACCTGCGCCAAGTGGGTTACGACAATCACCTGATGCGTAGCGGCGAGATCTGCCAGCACGCCCGCGAGCGCACGCGCCGTGGAGCCACCGACACCAGCATCGACCTCGTCAAACACCAGCGTATCGACACCGTCCGCGTTACCGAGGACAACCTTACTTGCCAGCATGACGCGGCTGAGCTCGCCGCCCGACGCAATGCGGCGCAGGGGACGTGGCGTCAGGCCGGCACCGCTGCGGTATAGCAGCTCGTAGCTCGAAGGACCAACGGGCGTCCACTCAGCACGGGGAAGATCGCGCGACTCCCAGACGAGCTCGGCGCTGCCCATTTCCAGGCGTGCCATCTGGCGGCCAACCTCGTGACAAAAACGCGGGGCCGCCGTATTGCGTGCACGCTTAAGCGCCTTGGCGGCGGCGAACAGTTCATGCTCCGCTGCGCCAAGCGCTTCACGCGCCTTCTTGATCTGCTCATCACCATCGTCTACCAGCGACAACAGCTCTTGCGAGCGATCGCGCATGGAAAACACGTCATCCATGGTGGGACCCCACTGCCTCAGAAGTCCCTTAAGGTCGGAATACCGCTCGCGCATGCGAGTGAGCTCACGAGGGTCAAACGCAACACCATCGCGATAGGCGCGCAGCTCGTTGGCGCAGTCCTCGAGTGAGATGCAGGCGTCCGAAAGTGCGTCTGCGATGTCACCTAGCTTGCGGTCAACGGTCGCCATGCGGGAAAGCTCGGCCACGGCGCCGTTCACGGCATCGAGCGCTCCCCCTTCGGCAGCAAGCGATGCATGGGCCTCGTTTGCCGTCGCCACCAAGACCTCAGCGTGCTCCGAGCGAGGCAGCAGCTCCTCGAGTTCCTCGTACTCGCCTGGCTTGGGGTCGACCTCGGCGATACGCTCGAGGGCAAAACGCGCTTCCTCGACGCGACTCCCCTGCGCACGCGAGGCTTCCTCCACACGGCGAAGCTCCTTGGCGGCGGCACGCGAAGCCTTAAAGCAGGTGCGATACTTCTCGAGTGCCTCAAGCGCCGCGCGCCCAGCCCAAGCATCGACCATGGCAACATGGTGCGCCGGGTCGAGCAGGCGCTGATGTTCATGCTGGCCACATAGATCCATCATCACGCCGACGCGCTCCGAAAGCTCGCGCACGCTGGCAATGCGGCCGTCAATTTTTACGCGGCTGCGGCCCTCAGCAGAAAGGCTGCGCTGCACGGTGAAACCATCCGTGTCGTGCGGGCCGTCGAACAGGCGCGCCTCGACGCTGGCAAGCGCCTCGCCCTCGCGAACCGTCGACGAATCGGCGCGCTCGCCCAAAATAAGCTTGAGCGCCGAAAGCAGCGCGGTCTTGCCAGCACCGGTCTCACCGGTCAGGACGGTCAAGCCGGCACTCGGCACCAACGTCGCCTCGCGAATGAGTGCAATGTTGGAAACCTGCAGCTCATCGATCATGACGCACTCCGTAGAACACACGGCTCACCGAGTTATAGAAGCTCTCGGGACCGTAATCAAGAAGCAGCACATCTCCGGGCCCGCGGCGCACCGCCACGCTCTCAACGGTGCCATCGCAGGTAATAAACTGTCCATCGATAGCGATCGCCGGAATGCTCGGACGGTCATCAGACATAAAGATTTCGACGACATCACTCGGCGAAGTCAAGAAGGCGCGGGCCTGAATGGTGTGCGGCGCAATGGGCACGCAGACCATGCCCGTATAGTCGGGGCTCACGATGGGGCCACCCGCACTGAGCGCATACCCCGTAGAACCAGTCGCCGTGGACACGACCACGCCGTCGCCACGAAGTCGATCGATATGGTGGCCCGACACCGTGATGTCGAACTCGACCATATCGGACAGCGGACCGCGGGTAAGCGCCATGTCGTTGAGGGCGAAGGTGCGCACGACATCCTTCGTACCGTCTTCGCGCACGGACACGATATCCGCGGCGATGGTGGCGCGACGGCTCACGTGCAGCTCGCCGGAAAGGGCGTCGCTCACGACCTGCAGAATGTCGCGCTCCTCGGGGCTCGCAGCAGTTAAAAAGCCCAGGTGACCATAGGAAAGACCGAGGATAGGAATCTCGCGATGGTTGAGGATGCGGGCAGCGCGCAGCAACGTACCGTCGCCGCCGAGCGTAATGACCAGATCGGAGCCGTCAATATCAGGCGTGCTCTGAATCTTGGATCGCTGGTCGGCAGCCCATGCCACCTCATAGCCCTGGCGCGTCAGCCAAAGCTCGAGCATCAGGCCGCTCTCGACCGCCTCTTGCTTGTAGTAATTGGGAACCAGAAAGACCTTCATAGCGTTGCAGCTTTCTCGCTCAAAACCGATACCTGGGATTGCAGCTCGTCTTGCGAGCGGTCGCCGGGTTCAAATCTCGTGCCGTACAGGAAAAACTCAACGTTGCCCTTGGCACCATGAATGGGTGACACGCACACATCGACCGGGAACAGGCCCTTGGCTGCAAAGAGTTCAACCGCCGTCACGAGTGTATCGCGGCGCACGGTGGGATCGGTCACAATGCCGCCCTCGCCCACCAGCGCCGCCGGAGCCTCAAACTGCGGCTTTACGAGCGTGCAGAATGAACCCGTAGGAGCCAGGCACGCCAGTACCGCATCGATAATGTTCGCGATGCTGGTAAACGAGACATCACACACAGCCAGGTCGATGGCGCCGGAATAGCCAAGCTCAGGCAGCTGCGTCACGTTTGTGCGCTCATGCAGCATCACGCGATCGTCCTGACGCAACGACCAATCGAACTGGGCGCGACCCACGTCCACCGAGACAACGGTCGCAGCTCCGCGCTTGAGCAGGCAATCGGTAAAACCGCCGGTAGAGCAGCCCACATCCAGACAGGCAAGGCCCGTCGGATTGATGCCAAACGCATCAAGCGCGCCTTCGAGCTTAAGACCGCCGCGGCCAACATAGGGAATGCGCCCCTTCACGTGCAGCGGCAGCCCCGGGATCACCTTAAGGCCCGGCGAAGTCAAGCGCTCACCGCCACTCGAGACCAAGCCGGCCATAAGAGTGCGAAGGGCATCCGCGCGATCGGCGCAGATGCCCTGTGAAATCAGTTCGTCATCAAGACGCACACGTTTCATGAATGCCATCAACCATTCGTATCCGGAGATGCGTCCTAGCTATCCTGGGATTCGTTTGCCGCATCCTCATCATATTCCTGCTCGAGCTTGTCGGCCTCACGCGGCGTAAGCTCAAACTTTTCGACCATATCGACCGCGCGGGAGCCCAGCTCAATCGCTTCGTCAAACAAATCGAGCGAACGCTCCAAGGAGGTATCCTTGGAGCGAACGGTAGCGATGATCTGATCCAGGCGGTCCGAGATCTCGTCGAAGTTGCGGACGGAACCCTCTGGCATGGCTACTCCTCGACGGAGTCGACAACAGCCTCGGCGGCGTCCGCATCCTCGGCCAGCACGCCAGCCTCAGCCTGGGCAACCGCAACCTTGGCGGCAGCCTCGGCAGCCTGTGCCTCCTCGCGAGTGCGATCTTCGGCCAGCAGCTCTTGGTACAGGTCCTCGCCTGGCAGCTCCTCGCTGCGAGCGATCTTGCCCAGCACGCCGTTGACGAACGAAGCGGACTGGTCGGTGCCATAGGCCTTGGCAAGCTCGACGGCCTCGTTGATTACGATGGCGTCCGAGACCTCCTCGTCGGTGAGGAAGCGCATCTCATAGACGGCGATACGCAGCAAGTTGCGGTCGGCGCCGGGCATGCGCATAAGATCCCAGTTCTTGGCGACGGCGCGCAGAGCGCAGTCGATACGATCGATATGCTCGTAGGCACCGCGGCAAAGCTCCAGCGCATAGGGGTCGAGGGGACCCTTCGAGATCAGGAAATCGCCCTCGAGGACGCGCTCGAGCGGGCTGTCCGTGGCCTCGGCCTGGAACAGCAGCTGCAGCGCCTGACTGCGGGCAAGCGTACGCCCGCGATAAACCTTAAGGCTCAAAGGTTACTCCTTGGGGAAAACGAGGCCGTCGATGCAAACGTCAACACGCTCAACCTCAACGCCCACCTGGGCATCGATGGCGGCGACCACGGCGGCGCGAACGGCCTCGGCGAGTTTCTTGAACGGATAGCCAAAGAAGACCACGACGCGCACGGTGAGTGCGAGCTTGTCGCCGACGACCTCGGCCTCGACCGCCGGCTCGGAAGCCGGGGCCTTGGACGAGAGCATCATGGAGACAAGGTTGGTGGCAAGGTCCTTGACGCCAACGGAGGCGATGCCCTCGACATCCGACACGGCGCGCGAGACGATGGCGGTCAGAACATCGGGCGAAATGCCGATGCCGTCAATCTTGATTTCCTGGGGCATGAGTCCTCCTAGAAGAGTTGGTTGCTAGACGCGGGAGACGAACTTGCCGTCGCGGGTGTCAACCTTGATGACCTCGCCCTCGTTGAGGTACATGGGGACCTGGATGACAGCGCCGGTGTCGATCGTGGCCGGCTTGGTGGAACCCTGGACGGTGTCGCCCTTAAAGCCCGGGTCGGTCTGGACGATGGTGGTCTCGATGAACATCGGCGGAGTCACGCCCATGAGCTCATCGTCGGCGAAGAGCAGCTGGCAGATGTCGTTCTCGCGCAGCCACTTGGAGTTCTCGCCCACCATGTCCTCGGGAACGGGAACCTGCTCATAGGTCTCGTTGTCCATGAAGATGTAGTCGGCGCCATCGTTGTAGAGATACTGGAACTCACGGGTGGTGAGCATGACGCTCTCGAACTTGGTGCCAGCGTTGCAGGTGTTCTCGACGACACGCCCGCTCTTGATGTCGCGGGTCTTGTAGCGCACAAACGCGCCGCCCTTGCCCGGCTTGACATGCTGGAACTCGACGATGGTGTAGACCTTGTCCTTGATGCGGAGACCGAGGCCGTTCTTGAAGTCGGCGGTAGAAATGGTAGGCATAGCGACCTTTCTTGTTATGGGCAGAACGCACAAGCGTCCAAATTACATACGACAGAAATTATACACTTGCAGACGGCGCCTGCGGCGAGCGCATAAAAAGAGAACGCGGGGCGTCCGAATCGATTCGGACGCCCCGCCCAAAAATCTATCGAAATGGGCTAGCAGTCGATGACGTGCAGGTCGTGCGGGGTCTTGGTGAAGGGCTCGTAGCCGTTCTCGGTGACCACGCCGTAGTCCTCCAGGCGCACGCCGCCCACGCCGGGCAGGTAGACGCCGGGCTCCATGGTGACAACCGAGCCGATCTCGATGGTGTTCTTGCTGCGGTTGAAGTTGGGCAGCTCATGGATGTCGATACCGACGCCGTGGCCCAGGCCATGATTATAGTAATCGCCATAGCCGGCATCGCCGATGATCTTCTTGGAGAGCTTGTAGATGTCGTTGCCCTCGACGCCCGGATGAATGGCGGCGACGCACTCCTCGTGCGTACGGCGCACGAGCGCGTACAGGTCGAGCTGCTCCTGCGTGGGCTCGCCCATCACGACGGTACGTGTCATGTCGGAGCGGTAATCGCAGTAGCCCGCGCCATAATCCATGAGAACGAAATCGCCCTTCTCGATCACGCGGTCGCTCGGCACGGCATGCGGGTTGGCGGTGTTGGGACCGCTCGCCACAATGGAGCCGAAGGCCAGGCTGTCGGCGCCGTTGGCGAACATAAAGTTCTCGAGCTCGTTGCGAACCTGCTTCTCGGTCATACCGGGCTTAATAAAGCCGAGCATATGCTGGAAGGCGGCATCGGTGATCGACTGCGCATGGCGCATGAGCTCGATCTCCTCGGCGTCCTTGATGGCGCGCATCTTGCGGATGTCGTCATGCATCAGCGGCAACATACAGGCGACGGAACGATCCTCCAGACCACGCTGAATGCCCTGGTAGAAGTTGATCTGCATATCGTCCTCGACAGCGCAGACGCGGCACTTGTTGGCTGCGATCTTGCCGGCGACCCAACCGGGGATGGTGCCCTCGACCATGTCGTAGACCCAGGGGCTGCCGGCGGGCGTGTTCTCCTCAAAGCTGTTGAGGTAGCGCGAGTCGGTATGGAACAGGCACTGGTCAGCCGTAATAAACGCCGCGTGCGGGAACTCGAAGGTGTAGTCGAAGACGCCCTTCACGCCCGTAAGCCAACGAAGGTTGGCCTCGTCGCGCACCACGATGGCATCGTAGCCACGCTCGGCCATCAGGGCACGGACACGCTCGATACGACCGGCAGGACCGGCAGCAAACTCAGACATGCAGATTCCTTTCTTGTTGTCTCTATATAGACGGGACGGGTCTCAATCGAACGACGGAATCGCATGCGATCCGCAAACGATTGAAAACCCGCCCCTCAACATGATACGAAAGACAATGGATGTCAATAAATCTTAGAGAAGTTCTTTGCGTGAAGCCAAGTAGGCGTGAGCATGGCGCTCAAGAACCTCGTCCTCAACGCTCGTTAGACGAATGGCGCCGAGCGCCGCGGGCAGCGGCAACATGCTGCGGTTCGAGCGGACAAACTGCTGCCCGCGGAACTCCTCGATAAACGTGGCGGGCTCCAGATCGAAGGCAAGCTCCTCGATACCAAAGTCCTCCAAGCAGTCATCGACCTCAAAGACGTAATCGATATCGAAGTCGCAGGCATCATGTGCTAGGCGCGCCTCAAAACGCATGCCCTCGGATAACAGCTGATAGGCAGGGACCTGCGAAGCGGCATCGCCCAAGCAGGCGCGCAGGGTACGCTCCCCCGTCTTGCCAAAATCGAGCGCATGGCGGGCGCTCGGGTTCGTGGCCATCAGTACGTCCTTGCGGGCAGTTTGAGACCATTGAACGGCATTGACGAGCGCGACCTCCTCACCCGCGAGAATCTCGGGGACGGTCTCAGTAAACTGATTCCAGCGGGACTTACTGCTCGAAAGCATGGTACCAACAAGCACCACAAAGCCGAGCTTGAGGTCCTCGGGGTCCGCCTCGCGAACAAGGTTGAGGTCACACACGACCAAGCCCGGCTCGGGACGGAACGCGATAGCGGGAAGCGCATTGGCCGACGAGGCGACGAGCGGCTTCATGGTCGTCGCGACCGTGAGCATGGCGTCGAACGTCGTCGGCAGCAACGCGCACTCGGTGCGGCCGCACCACTGATTGGCACACCAGCTAACAACCGAGCAGGTTGCGGCATCGCCAACGGCGACAACCAGATCGTCGCAGGTAATGCCATTGGCAGACAAGGCGCCAAAGATAGCATCGGCATCAGCAAGCGTGGCACCAGCAGGCGAAACCTCGAGGACTAGCGGCGACACGGCAAAACCGGCGTCGACCAGCGCATGCTCGATAACCTCACCAAAACGCTTTGACGTGGCGGTGTTCCAAACGACCATCGCGCGCTTAGGCTTGCCCACGGCCGAGGCAAACATGCGCGGCAGCTCATCGAACGCGCCCAATCCGACGCGGACATCGACACTGCGGTTTTGGAAATTGATAAGTTGACGGCGAATCATAGCAGCCCACGCTCCAAAAGCATCTCGGCACAAAGGTAGGAAACGTCCTCGAAGGACTTGTTGCGAATATCAAGGGTAAGGTCGGCGGCCTGACGATACAGCGGACGGCGATGCTCAAACAGGCGCGCGGCATGCTCGGGAGAGCGAAAATCGGGGCGCGTGTCGGACCGACGAATCTGGCGAATCGAATCCTCAAAGTCGCCCTCGAGGTACACGCACGTACCCATTTCGTGCATCAGCTCAATATTCACCGGCGTCTCGACAATGCCGCCCCCGCACGAAACCAACAGGCTGCGCTCACTTTGGAGCGAACGGAGCGCCGAGGTCTCGAGCTCGCGAAAACGATCCTCGCCCTCGGTCTCAAAAATCTCGGTTACCGACTTGCCGCAACGGCGCACGACCAGGCGGTCGGTATCAATAAAACGCCGCTTGAACATGGTGCCGACGTTGCGCGCGAGCGTCGACTTGCCCGCGCCCAAAAAGCCGATAAAGAAGATATGGTCGCAGCCGTGTTTGGTGTGCTGGGACATAGCGAGACCTATTCCTCGCAGGGAAGGTCGCGCAGGGCCCGGCGCTCAAAGATACGGAAGATCTGCGTATACCACAGGTCCTGCGTCGCCTGCGGCTTTACCAGGATGGTATCGACGCCGGCGAAATTACCGCTCCACACGTCAGTGTAGAGCTGATCACCGATCAGCACCGCCTCGTCGACCGTGGCGCCGAGGCGCTTAAGACCCGCCTTGAGGGCAAACGGCGCGGGCTTCATGGCGTGGCTGATGGCCTCGAGTCCCAGCTCGCGTGCAGAGCTCATGACCTGGTCGCGATGCCAGTTGTTGGACACCATGCACAGCTTAAAACCCTTGGCGCGGGCGGCGTCGAGCCAAGCGGAAACCGCGGTGGGAACCTGCTCGGTGTCGCGCGGCACGAGGGTGTTATCGCGATCGAGCAGAATGGCGCGTTTGCCGTCGGCCCACAGGGTATCGAGATCGATGCGATCGACCGAGGCAACGTATCGTTTGGGGCTAAAAATCCTCATGTTAATTCCAAGACTGTTGATGCTCTTCGTAGGTTTGCGAGAAGTACTCCTCGTCCTGCGTAATGTAGAAATACAGGTCCTCGGAGTCGGTCGGCTCAAGCGTGGCCTTGAGTGCCTCGAGCGACGGAGAGCAGATGGGCGTGGGCGGCAGACCCTCGTGTTTATAGGTGTTATACGGACTATCGCTCTGCAGGTCGTCGGCGGTAACCTCGCCACCGGTGACATACATCATGGTCGCATCGCTGTTGAGATAGCGCAGACCGTCGAGCTTGCCGGCAAGGCGGTTGTAGAAGACCGAGGCCACGTGCGCACGTTGATCGGCGTTGAGGCCCTCGCGCTCAACGATAGAGGCCAAGTTGACGATGTCGTAGTCGGACATCTCCACGCTGTAGCGTTCCTTGATCTTGGCTTCGCAGCTCGCAAAGTCAAGCGACTTGTACTCGGTCTTAAACTGATCGAGCATGGCGCGAATCACGTCATCGGCCGTCGGCGAATCGCCCAGCGAATAGGTCTTGGGGAACAAGAAACCCTCGAGCGAATCGTTGGCGGCGCCCTTAAGGAAGCTATAGTCGTCAACGTAGTTGGAGGCCTTGGCCTGGTTGAGGAAGTCTTCCTTAGAGATGCTGTCGTAGGCCTGGGCCACACGGTCGGCGACTTGATCGACCGTTAGGCCCTCAGGGATAGTCAGCGCATTGGAGCCCGCGTTGGGGCCTTCCATGAGCTGCTGAACAACCTTGGTCGCATCCATAAATGTGGTGAACGAATAATCACCAGGCTTGAGCGACATATCGGCGTTGAGCTTTTTCACCGCCGCATAATAATCCTTGGGATTTTCGACGATATGGTTCTCGGAGAGAATCGAGGCGATAGTATCGCCCGA
>CABRZT010000023.1:0-32120 GCA_902475595.1 uncultured Collinsella sp.
GGGCTCCTATCTTTTTAGTGCCCTCGGATTGGGTCATAGTGTCTGTCGTTGCCAAGGCATCGGCGTTGCCTTGATTAGCACTTGGGGACGGTCCTTTTCGTCGGGGGGGCCTACCGGCTCATTGGGGGTTTGCGCCTTCCATGCATGACAGTTGTCTCTTTTATGTTTCCTTTAGCCGTTGCTGCCTAGGATGGGGGTTAGTCGGTAGGAAGGGAGCGTCTATATGGACGACGCGAGCGAGCGTTCAATCGAAGAGGACATGCTCGATCAGTTCAATTACTTTGATGATGAGGACGAGGAGCTGATCGACCGTCGCGAGCCAGCGCCGCTTGATTCCTTTGATCTGGTCGATGAAGAGACTGATGAGGTTGAGGACGAATCAACGGAGCCCCCACAGTCTTCGCGCCTTGACTCGCTGCTTTCGAGAGCCCCCATGCACCACGGCGTTCGTGCCGGCGCGCTCCATATGAAAACTGACTGGCACCAGATCGTGACGGCAGGCGATGAGCTTGCCGTCGATGCGCCGCTCACCGATAAATCATCCATCATCTGCCGCACCGGCATGCTTATGCTGGCAAGCGGAACGGGTGCCTGGCGCGTGCGCGATACCATGAATCGTGTTGCCGCCGTACTCGGTGTCACCATCCACGTTGACTTAAGTCTTCTGTCGTTTGAGTGCACCTGCATCGAAGATGGCCACTGCTTTAACGAGGTTGTCAGCCTGCCCACAACGGGAGTCAATACCCATCGCATTTGGATGATGGAGAGCTTCTTAAAGGAAATCGAGACGTATGGGCGCCGGTTTACCGTGCACGAATACCACGAGATGCTCAAGACCGTTGAGAGTTCAAAACCCGATTACTCTCCCTGGCAACAGGGCCTTGCGGCAGCTTGTGCTTGCGGCGCCTTCGTCTTTTTGCTCGGCGGCGGCCCTATCGAGATGGCCTGCGCGTTTGTGGGCGCGGGTGTCGGCAACTTTGCCCGTTCCCATATTCTCAAGCAAGGCCTTGGTCAGTTCAGCGCGCTGACGACCGGCGTTGCGCTCGCTTGCGTTTCGTATCTGCTGGCATTGCTCGGCCTTGGCCAGGTCATACCGGGGGCAATGTCGCACCAAGAAGGCTATATCGGCGCCATGCTCTTTGTGATTCCCGGCTTTCCGCTCATTACGGCAGGCCTCGACATCGCTAAGCTCGACATGCGAAGCGGTATCGAGCGCCTTTCATATGCCGTATCGATTATTGTGATGGCGACCCTCGTAGGTTGGATGGTTGCCGAGTGTGTTGGCCTGGCGCCGGACGACTTTGCCCCACTGGGCCTTTCGCCGCTTGCCCTTACGCTCCTGCGCGTGGTGATGAGCTTCGTTGGCGTATTCGGCTTCTCGGTGATGTTCAACAGCCCGGTAAAGATGGCCGCGGCAGCTGGGTTGATCGGCGCCGTGTCCAATACCCTGCGTCTGACCCTTGTCGATGCGCCGACGATGATTCCCTTCCTGGGCCTCAGCACGGGAATGCCTCCCGAGGCAGCAGCGTTTATCGGCGCGCTGGTATCGGGGCTGCTCGCAAGCTTGGCTGAAGTCAAGCTCACCTACCCGCGCATCGCCCTCACGGTGCCTTCGATTGTCATTATGGTGCCGGGCTTGTATCTGTATCGCTCGATGTATTACATGTGCACCTTCGACACGGTCAATATGCTCGGCTGGTTTGTGCGCGCAGTGCTCATCGTAGCGTTTCTGCCCGTTGGACTGGGTGTGGCGCGTACGCTCACCGACCCTCGCTGGCGCCACACCAGCTAATTGGTACAAGGGGGACAGGTTACTTTGCACCAAATGAGTTGCGGTGAAATAGGGACTGAATTGCTGCTTAAAGGGTCAAAACAGTCCGTATTCCACCGCAACTTATGGGGTCGGGGGATTATCGGTGCCCTGCATCTTCATAAACTCAACGCTTACGAAGCGCATGCGTTTCGTGCTAGGCTGGTTCCACCACATAAGTAGTCGCAGACGCGCGTACCACGGGCGGGCGAGATGAAGTTCCAACAGCTCCATCTTGCCCGCCCGTTTTTGTTGCGTGGCGCCGCGGTACAACACAGAGAGGAATCTGCCCTTTATGCCTATCAACAAACGAGAGAGCCTGCTGTTCACCTTTATCATGTGCTTTTGCATGGTGCTCTGGATGAGCATCTACAACGTTGCCCTGCAGCACGGGGCCATCAACGGCGAGGTCGTTGCCGCTGCGTGGCTCGGCTTCCCCGTTGCCTACGTTTTTGCCATGTGCTGCGACTGGTTTGTTGCCAGCCCCCTTGCTAAGGGCTTCGCCTTTAAATTCCTGGTCACGCCGGGCAAGAGCTCGCCGCTTGCCATGACGCTCGCCGTCAGCTCCTGCATGGTTGTTCCCATGGTTATCATCATGTCGCTGTACGGTGCCTGCGAGGGTCTGACGCACATGCCCGGCGGCATCCTTGCGAACCTGTATTCCGTGCCCGCGATCTGGATGATCAACATCCCGCATAATTTTGTGATGGCGCTGCCGTGGAACCTTTTGGTAGCCGGTCCGATTTCCCACTTCGTCTTCCGTCGCGCCTTCCCTGTGGGGACGGTTTTCGAGGAGGAGCATGCCGAGCTCTTGGAGCAGGCTATGGCTCCTGAGTGCGAGTAGCTCGCTTAGGGATCTGCTGAGCGCGGGCGACTTGCTTGGTTGGAGCCCTAAGCGTGGATAGCTCTCTCGGCGACATCGCGGGCGTGAGCGGTGCGCATGACCGGAGGGCCCGTGCTGCTCCGTTGCCCGACGTGCTAGCGCGCAGAACAATCTGTTGGTGCATTCGGCGGCTGCTGAAGCGTTTCGGCAGCCGCTTTTTATACGGAGTTTAAATACAACAGTCTGTTGTATTACGTAGAGTGGTATATCTCTAGCGGGAAAAATGCGAGAGACGGAGCATTATGGCGTTGCTAGTAGGACTGGACGTAGGGTCGACGACGACCAAAGTTTACGCGATGCACGAGGATATGACCGAGGCGTGGTGGGGATATCGCCGCCACGGGGCGTGTCAGACAGCGAGCGTGCGCGCCATGCTCGGCGAGCTCGCCGAGCGCTTTCCCCATGAGTCACTGCGCGTTGCGGTGACCGGCTCGGGTGCGCGCGATATCGCGACCGCGCTGGGCGCCTCGTACGTTCAGGAGGTGGTCGCCAACGCGCTCGCGATCAGCAGGTTCTATCCGCAGACGCGCTGCGCCATCGAGCTGGGCGGCCAAGACGCCAAGATGATCTTCTTCCGCACCAACGATAAGGGAGACATCGAGGTTGCCGACATGCGCATGAACGGCTCGTGCGCAGGCGGTACCGGTGCATTTATCGACGAGATGGCAAAGCTCATGGGGGTCGGCACCGAATCGGGCGAGTTCGAGCAGCTCGCAAGCCGGGGAACGACCGTCCACGAGGTCTCGGGCCGCTGCGGCGTGTACGCAAAGACCGATATCCAGCCGCTGCTCAACGAGGGCATTCCTACCACCGACCTGGCGCTTTCGGCGCTTCACGCGGTCGCCCGCCAAACGATCGGCGGTCTGGCCCAGGGTATCGACATCGAGCCGCCGGTAATCTTCGAGGGCGGTACGCTCGCCTACAACCCCACACTGGTCCGCGTGTTCCGGGAGCAACTGAATCTATCGGACGATCAGGTTATCGTCCCGCGCGATCCGCAGATCATGGTCGCGCGCGGTGCCGCCCTGTCGCTGACCGACATGTTCGCATCGTCCCAACCGATCGACCTTCCCGACGCTTTTGTCCGGCTGGATAAGCTCGAGACGGTCGCGCCCGCAAGCGGGGAGGGACGTCTTGCCCAGCCCTTTTTTGCCACACCTGCCGAGCAGGCGGATTTTACGGCACGCCATGGCAAAGAGACGCCGGCAAAGGGTCCGGATGCGTATGCGCCCGGAGAGACGGTGCGTGTGGCGCTCGGTATCGATTCGGGGAGCACGACGACCAAGTTCGCCCTGGTCGATGAGGCGGGTGAGCTTGTCGATTCGTTCTACGCGTCTAATAACGGCAGACCGCTCGACGTCGCCCAACAGGGTCTTGTCAGCTTGAAGAACCGCTGGGAGACAGCGGGAGTCACGCTTGCGATCGATGCCGTGGGCACCACGGGATACGGCGAGGAGCTTTTCGCGCGCGCGTTCCACGCCGACTACCATACGGTCGAGACGGTCGCGCACGCCCGCGCCGCGTGCGCATGCGTTCCCGATGCGACCTTCGTGCTCGACATCGGCGGACAGGATATGAAGGCCATCTGGCTCAACCACGGCGTGCTGACCGATATCGTCGTCAACGAGGCGTGCTCTGCGGGCTGCGGCTCGTTCCTCGAGGGTTTTGCCAAAAACCTCGGAATAGCCGTTGAGGATATCGCGACCGAGGCATTTTCGTCCAAAGCCCCCGCCGTTCTCGGCAGCCGCTGCACGGTGTTCATGAACAGCAGCGTCGTTTCCGAGCAGCGGCGCGGTAAGGGTCCGGGCGACATCATGGCCGGTCTCTGCCGTTCGATTATCGAGAACGTGTTCACCAAGGTCATTCGCGTTTCAAATCTCAACCGTCTGGGCGACAAAGTCGTCGTCCAGGGCGGCACGTTCCGAAACGACGCGGTGCTGCGCGCATTCGAGCAGTATCTGGGCAAACCCGTCACGCGTGCGCCCCACCCGGGGCTGATGGGCGCTATCGGTATCGCCCTGCTCGCGCGCGAGGAATGCCGCAAGGGCGACGCCGACACGTCGTTTATCGGGCTCGATGCCGTGGAGCGCTTCGAGCATCGCGAGTTCGGCGGCGTTACCTGCCGTCGGTGCAACAACCGCTGCCAGCGCGCGGTCGTGGCATTTGGCGACGGCTCGCTTTACGTCACGGGCAATCGCTGCCCGCGCGGCGGCGCCATCTCATGGGATGAGCTCGTGCGCGAGGTTCCCGCGGCGGAGGAGCTGCGTCCGCAGGGTGCTTGCGAGGCACAGGCACCCGGCACGGGGCGCGACCGGACCGCGGCTGCCCCCAATCTCTTTGTCGACCGCGAGGAGCTGCTGTTCGAGTCGTACCCCACGGTTCCCGTCTGCGGGGGGCGCGATGTCACGATCGGCATTCCCCGTGTGCTCGAGTTCTGGGACACCATGCCGTTCTGGTCGACGTTCTTCAGCACGCTCGGCTTTAAGGTGCGCGTCTCGGGACGCAGCACCAAGGCGATGTACGAGCGCGGTCTGGCGCACGTCACATCCGACACCGTGTGCTTCCCGGCCAAGCTCGTCCACGGGCACATCCGCAATCTCGTCGACGCCGGCGTCGACCGCATCTTCATGCCCATCATCACGACGGTGCCCACCGAAAACACCGCCTCTACCAGCGAGTGGATGTGCGCCGTCGTAAAGGGATACCCCTACGTGATGCGCAATTCCGATAACCCGGAGGAGCGTTTCGGCGTTCCGTTCGATACGCCGCTGTTCCACTGGTACGACGAGGGCGACCGAAACCGCCAGCTCAAGGCGTGGTGCAAGGAGACCTTCGATATCGATGCCGACCTGGTTGCCAAGGCGACCGAGCAGGCGGACCGCGCGCAGGAGACGTTTGAGAACCAGCTGCAGCTGCGCGGCAGGCAGGTGCTCGAGAACGTGCGCGAGGACGGCGGCTACGCGGTGGTGATCGCTTCGCGCCCGTACCACAACGACCCGCTGGTCAACCACGGGCTGCCCAAGCTCTTCTCTGAGCGCGGCATCCCCGTGCTGACGCCCGATGCGGTGCCGGGGGTCTGCAACGTCGATCTTTCCAACAGCCGCATCGACATCGTGAACAACTACCATGCGCGCATGCTGTCGTGCGCGGTCATCGTCGCATCGACGCCCGAGCTCGAGCTCGTGCAGATGGGCAGCTTCGGCTGCGGCCACGATGCGTATCTCACCGACGAGATCGCGCGCATGATGGGCGAGATGGGCTCCAAGGTTCCGATGATGATCAAGCTCGATGAGAGCGACGTCGCCGGTCCCATGGGCATTCGCGTGCGTTCGTTTATCGAGTCGGTCAACCGTCGTCGCGCGGAGGAGCGTGCCGAGGGCGCCCGGGTGCACGCGGTCCATCCGCTCGACGACCCGTATAAGGTCAAGTACACCAAGCGCGACCGGCACGACAAGATCGCGCTGGTCCCCAACACCTCCCATGCGTTCTGCAGGCTCATGACCGCGGCGATGCGCAATCAGGGCGTGCGCGCCGAGGCCCTTGATATCGGGCGCGAGGATGCCATCCGCCTGGGCAAACGCTATGTGCACAACGACATCTGCTTCCCCGCGCAAATCGTGATCGGCGAGGCGCTCGCGGCACTCGAGAGCGGTAAGTACGACCCGCACGACGTCGCCGTGGTGACTGGCAAGTATATCGGCGACTGCCGCCTGACGCACTACATGCCCCTGCTGCGCCGCGCGCTCGACGACGCGGGATACGACTATGTCCCGGTGCTCACCAACGACGACGTCGATGCCCACAATGCGCATCCGGGCTTCAAGCTCGGCCTTGGCCCGAGCATCCAGATCGCCTACGGTCTTCCCATGATCGATGCCCTCGAGGCCATGCTTAGGCGCATCCGTCCCTACGAGCTCGAGAAGGGCGCGGCGGACGCTGCGTTCGACCGCGCGCTCGATGAGGTTATCGAGGGCATGGAGCGCTCCGGGCTGAGAGGCCAGGCGACGGGCTTCAAACGCGCGCTTGCGATCATGGACGCCGTTCCGTACGACCGCTCGAACCCGCATCCGACCGTTCTCATCGTGGGCGAGTACCTGCTCAATTTCCATCTCGGCGCCAACCACGAGATCGAGCGCTACCTCGAGGACAACGGGCTCGAGGTCATCGAGGCGCGCATGACCGACGTGATCCGCAAGACCTATTTCTACAAGCATGCGCAGTCGCGCGAGTTCCACGTCGACCTGTCGCTGCCCGAAAAGGCCTGGTACGCCACGGCGGACAACCTGTTCGAGCTCGCGCACGACCGTTGCGACCGCCTGGGCGCGGCGAGCCCGCTCTACGAGCCGCCGACGCGCATGCCCGAGCTCGTGCGCGCGAGCGATAAGATCCTGCACCATACGTTCGATGCGGGCGAGGGCGTGCTGATTCCGGCGGAGATTCTCGAGCACGCCAAGCGCGGCTGCCGCAACTTCGTGATCCTGCAGCCGTTCGGGTGTCTGCCCAACCATGTCGTGGGGCGCGGGCTCATCCATGCGCTCAAGGAGCAGTATCCCACGGCGCAGTTCCTGCCGCTCGACTACGATCCCGACGTGAGCTTCGCCAACGTGGAGAACCGTCTTCAGATGCTCATCATGAACGCCAAGGCGCAGGGGTGCGGTGAGGCGCATGGCGAGACCGCGTAAGGACGCCGATGCGCCCGATGCACGCACCCGTATCATCGAGGCGTTTTGGGAGCTCATCGAGAACAACAGCATCTTCGAGCTGTCGGTTGGCGAGGTGACCCGCGCCGCCCAGTGCAATCGCGGAACGTTTTACTACTATTTTCACGATTTCGATGAACTCGTCGCCATCGCCATAGCCCAGCTGCTGCAGGATAACGAGCTCATCACCGATGCCCTCTGGCATTTTTCGAGCGAGGGCGACCTTTCGGCGTTCGACCGGCGCGACGTCCGCTGCCTGCTGCGGCGCATCGTCATCACCATGAGGGCGGGTGCCGCCGAGCAGGTCGTGCAGGGCATCCATACGATCATCATCGACCGCGTGAGAGAGATCGTCCACCCCGACGGAGAAGAGCTCAAGGCAGATTCGAGCTTTGCGGTGGGCTTTCTGGTCTCGGGCATCATGGGCTTTGTGATGGCGGTCGGCTTTGCCCGGGAGGGCGGCGAGGAGATAGACCTCGAGCAGCCGGGGGACAGCGCGTGCGCGTACCTGAGGGCGGTCGCCATGCAGACGGTGGAAACGGTCGCGCAAGTCGAGGGCGTCGATACATCCGAGCTGCTCGAACGCGTCTCCAAGGAGGCCGATGCCTATCGCGCATCGCGTGCGACGAGTCCCGACGTGGTGAAAGACGCCTAGGGTTTCTCTTGCGGGGCGCCTGTCGCGCATCGCGCGGTGAGTCCCGCGATGCGGTCATAACCTGCATTCATGTGAGCCGGGTTTATAGATATTCCTCCAGCTGTTAACATAGACAACCTGTGGGTAAAGAGACAAAAGCGCCGCCGACGGGCGGGCGTTTTGATTTCGATGAACTCATGTAAGGAAACGAGCATGTTAGATAGATTTACCGATCGAGCGCGCAAGGTCATGTCGATGGCCAAACAGGAGGCGCTCGATCTGCACTCAAATAAGGTGGGCACCGAGCACCTGCTGCTCGCACTCGCCAAGGAGGACGAGGGCATCGCTGCCGAGGCGCTGCGCTCGCTTGATATCTCCTACGACGACATCATGGACACCCTCAAGGAGGTCCAGACCACGGTTCCCGAGCCCAGCGAGGAGACCGAGGCTGCCAAGCTTGCCTTTACGCCGCTCGTCATTAGCGTGATGGAGCGCTCCTTCCGCGTGGCACGTGAGAACAACCAGACCTACGTGTCGACCGAGCACTTGCTGATTGGCATCGTCGAAGAGGGTAACGGCATGGCCATGGACATCCTCATGCGCCTGGGTGTGTCGTCCGCCTCCATCAAAAAGGCTATCGAGAAACTTACCGCCAAGGACCAGGACAAGAAGCGTCCGCTCGCCGGCGCCGGTGCCGGGCGTCCCGGTGCGGGCCTGCCGTTCTTTAGCGGCTCGGACGCGTCGCAGCAAAAGGGGAGCGGCACCGATACGCTTAAGCAGTTCGCCACCAACCTTACGCAGAAGGCGCGCGACGGCGAGCTCGACCCTGTAATTGGTCGCGAAAAGGAAGTCCAGCGTATGATGGAGATCCTTTCGCGTCGCACCAAGAACAATCCGCTTATCTTGGGCGACCCCGGCGTGGGCAAGACGGCCATCGTCGAGGGCCTGGCTCAGCAGATTGCAGCTGGCAACGTGCCCGAGAACCTTATGAACCAGAACATCTGGACGCTCGACCTGCCGGGCCTCGTTGCGGGCGCCAAGTATCGCGGTGAGTTTGAGGAGCGCCTCAAGAACGTGATCCAGGAGGCCACCGAAGCTGACGACGTCATCCTGTTTATTGACGAGATGCACACCATCATCGGTGCCGGCTCTGCCGAGGGCTCCATCGACGCGAGCTCCATGCTCAAGCCCGTGCTCGCGCGCGGTGCCTTCCAGATTATCGGCGCCACCACGGCCGAGGAATTCCGCAAGTACCTCACCAAGGACCCGGCCTTCGAGCGTCGCTTCCAGACCATCGATGTCGAGGAGCCGAGCGTCGAGGACACGGTCAAGATCCTGACCGCGCTCAAGCCGCGCTACGAGGAGCACCACCATGTGCGCTATACGCAGGGTGCTATCGAGGCCGCCGCGAACCTCTCCGACCGCTACATCCAGGATCGCTTCCTGCCCGATAAGGCCATCGACCTCATTGACGAGGCCGGCGCCCGCGCCCGCATCGCCGCCAACCGCGCGCCCGAGCCGGTGCGCGAGGCCGAGCATCGCGTGGAGGAGCTTAAGGCCGCCGCGCAGGAGGCCACCGAGAGCGACGACATGAACAAGGCCGCCGAGATCACCGAGCAGCAAAAGGCTGCCGAGATTGAGCTCGCCGAGGCCAAGGCTGCCTGGACCGCCGAGCTCGACGCCAGCCCGCTCACCATCGATGTCTCCCAGATTGCCGACATCGTGTCCGTGACCTCGGGCGTGCCGGTGTCCTCGCTCACCGAGAGCGAGAGCCGCCGCCTGCTGCAGGCCGAAAGCGTGCTCAAGACGCGCATCATCGGTCAGGACGAGGCCGTCGAGGCCGTTGCCAAGGCCGTGCGCCGCAGCCGCTCGCCGCTCAAGGACCCGCGTCGCCCCGGCGGCAGCTTTATCTTCCTGGGCCCCACCGGCACGGGCAAAACCGAGCTCGCCAAGACGCTCGCCGAGTATCTCTTTGGCAGCAAGGACGCGCTCATCAGCTTCGATATGTCGGAGTTCGGTAGCGAGTTCGAGGTCTCCAAGCTCATCGGTAGCCCCCCGGGCTATGTGGGCCACGACGAGGGCGGCCAGCTCACCAAGGCCGTTCGTCGTCACCCGTACTCGGTCGTGCTGTTCGACGAGATCGAGAAGGCGCACCCCGATATCTTCAACATCTTGCTGCAGGTGCTGGAGGAGGGCCGCCTGACCGATAGCCAGGGCAAGACGGTCGACTTCCGCAACACCGTGATCATCATGACGTCCAACGTGGGCGCCCGCGAGATTGCGCAGGATGCGAGCGTTGGCTTTGGCACCACCGGCGAGCAGGGTCTCACGTCGAGTGAGATCCGTGGTCGCGCGATGGGCGAGCTCAAGCGCCTGTTCCGCCCCGAGCTGCTCAACCGTATCGACGACATTGTGGTGTTCCAGAAGCTCTCGGGCGAGAATCTCACCAAGATCGCGCACCTGCTGGTGGACGACCTGCGTCAGCGTTTGATTGCCAACGGCATGAACATCAAGCTCACCGATGCGGCCTATGACAAGATCGTGGCCGAGGGCACCGACCTCACCAACGGTGCGCGTCCGCTGCGCCGTGCTATTCAAAAGCTCATCGAGGACCCGCTGTCCGAGGAGCTTCTGGCCGGCGAGTGGGGCGAGGGCGATACCGTCCTGTGCGACGTGGCCGATGGCAAGTTTGTCTTTAGCCACGGCACGGGCGAGATCCCGGCACCGCGTCCGGCGGGCACGCTCGGTGGCGATACCGCTCCGGCGGCGCCGCACACTGGCAACGCCGCGCCCGTGAGCGGCGGCGTGACCTCGGGCCCCGGCGGCATGATGCAAGCCGGTTCCGGCGCGCTGTAGGGCGTGGCGACAATTTGATACGCGCAATCGAGGCGCTCCGGAAAGGGCGCCTCGATTTGTAGAGCTGCGGAAGTTGTGACCGTTACGCTATACGGTCCACCGTTAGCCGATGATGCGAGGGCGCTCGGCGTTTTCGACTGGTTTATGCACGCAAAGTCTGGGAATATACAAGTCGCATGTCTTACTGTCTAACCAGTTGCGCCAAGGAGGCACCATGGACTACAAGATTACCGGCTACGAGCCCGCCCAGCTGTTCCATTTCTTTGAGGAGGTCAGCGCGATCCCCCGTGGGTCTGGCAACGAGAAGGGCATCAGCGATTTCCTGGTTGCGTTTGCCAAGGAGCGCGGTCTCGATGTGTACCAGGACGAGGTCTACAACGTCATCATTCGCAAGCCCGCATCTGCCGGTGCCGAGAATGCCCCGACCGTGATGCTGCAGGGCCACATCGATATGGTGTGCGACAAGTTGGGCTCCGTTGAGCACGACTTTACGACCGATGGTATCGACCTGGTCGTCAAGGACGGTGTCCTTACCGCCAACGGCACCACTCTGGGTGCCGACAACGGCATCGCCGTCGCGCTTATGCTTACCGTGCTCAACGATGATTCGATTGCCCATCCGGCTCTCGAGTGCGTATTCACCACCGACGAGGAGACTGGCCTGGTCGGCGCCGAGACGCTCGACAAGTCCCAGATTAGCGCCCGCACCATGATTAATCTCGACTCCGAGGAAGAGGGCGTTGCCACCGTCAGCTGCGCCGGCGGCGTCGTCGTTACCTACACCTGCCCGATCGCGCGCGAGCACAAGACCGGTAGCACCCTCACGCTCGACATCTCCGGCCTGCTGGGCGGTCACTCCGGCAGCGATATCCACCTGGAGCGCGGCAACGGCAACCTCATCATGGCCCGCATCATCGACCGCCTGATGGTTGCCGGCGAGCCCGCTATCGTCAGCTTTAACGGCGGCACCAAGGACAACGCCATCAACCGTGAGTGCAAGGCCGTTCTGGTCTATGCCGATCACGCTGCCGCTGAGGCCGCGGCGCAGGTCGCCCGTGGCATCATCGCCGACGTCACCGCCGAGCTCGAGGTCTTCGACCCCGGCTTTACCTGCACCGTCAAGATTGCCGATGACGCCGAGGTCGAGGCCATGGACGAGAAGTCCGCGCTCGCCCTCATCCGCGCCCTGCGTCTTGCCCCTAACGGCGTGATCCGCCGCAACGTCGCCACCGACGGCTCCGTCGAGGTTTCCTCCAACATCGGTGTGGTTGCCACTTCTGACGACGAGGTCAAGATCATGCTGTCCCCGCGCTCCTCGATCACCTCGCTGCAGAACGAGTTCAAGGACCGCCTGCAGACGCTGGCCGATGTCCTGGGCTTCGACGCCAAGTTTGAGTTCGAGTATCCCGGTTGGAGCTATGCCGAGCATTCGCCGGTCCGCGACGTCTTCGTCGAGAGCTATCGCGAGCTCTTTGGCTCCGAGCTGCGCATCGAGTCCATTCACGCCGGCCTTGAGTGCGGCCTGTTTGCCGAGGCCCTGCACGGCCTGGACGCCATCGCCGTGGGCCCGACGCTCTCCGATGTCCACACCCCGGACGAGAGCATGGAACTCGCTTCTGCCGAGCGCTTCTACGAGCTGCTCATCGACGTCCTCAAGCGCCTCGCTGCGTAAAGGTTGCGCTAGCAGCAGTCCGAGTCACGTGCTGGTGGATTGCAAATGACATTACGAGAGGGGGCACCCGAGCTTTTGCGACGGGTGCCCCCTCTCTTCTTTTAAGAAATGGGAAATTGATTGGCGTCTAGCCCATATCCGCCTTGATGAGGTCGAGGGTGCGCTGGCAGTTTTCGCGGACGGGGCCGAGCATATGCTCGCGCAGGTCCGCCATGCCGGGTAGGTCGGCGTATTCGTCCATGACCTCTTCCATGCAGATAGGCACTTCGTAGGCAAGGTCCATCATGGTTGTAAAGCAAAACTTCTCGGTTAGCCCGGCATCGGTGAGTGCCGCTTCCAGCACGGGGTCGCCCATACCGTGGTATCGACGGATGGCGCCTGGACCGATGCGCCCCACACGATTCTCGCCGCCAACGCTCATGGCAAGGCGCGCCCGGCGGCGCATGCGCTCGTACGCCAAGCCCGATGCGACATCGTACATTCGAGCCATCATGGCTGCGCCGTCGTTTCCAAGGAGCAGGGAATAGTTTTTCGCATGCGCATCCGGTGCGCCGATAATGGCGTTGAAGAACAGTATTTGCGTAAACAGATACAGGTTAAGTTGATGGTGGCTCGTATTTATGAGGAGCTCTTGAATGTCGCGGGTGGTCGGGCCGCCGTCTGCCGTGTACTTTTGGGCGGGCATCACCCCAAGTGCCTGGCAGAGGTCTTCTTGATGTAGACGCCTGATCGTTTCGTCTTCGACTTTCATGCGGTCATAGCGCTCAACAATGAGGGCAGGTTCGTCCTCAAACATACGATATTCGACGTTTGCCGTTGCGATACCGGCGCGCTGGGCGCTTTTCATGCAGACAAATTCATTGAGAGCCTCGAGTTTAAATCCGATAACGCCATTTTTGAAAATATGCGTCGTGGGCGAGGAGCCCACACATTCGCACCAGCGACCGTCTATGAGCGCGAGAGCGAACTTGCCCTGATTGCCTCCGAGTGACCAACTTTCATCTAGGCCCATCCAGGATGCATTGCGGTCATCTCTGATTGACTCGAGACGCAGCGCAATCTCGTGATCGCCTATAGGGCGGTATTCGCTGGTGCGATGCAGGACGGCGTTGACGTCTTCTTCGGCACAAAACTGCACTCCACCCGGACAGTCAAGTCCGATATGGCTGAGTAGCGCAACGGCATTGTTGGGTCTAACGTCGAATTCGGCAGCAATCGCTTTTCGCTGATCCTCGCTGTCGGGTAGAAGGCCAAACAGGTACGGATTCATGACCTGTTGTCCGTATGTGCGATTCGATACGGGTATGTTGGTCGATAGGGCTGGCCCGTCATAGTCATGATCGTAGGTAAAGCTGATAAGACCGTTCTCATCTTGCGTGAGCGTTCCCGCAGGTACGCCGCAAATAATGGTCCGAAGTGATGTTCTGGCCATTGGCTATTTCCCGTCAGGCTTTGGTTGGACAGATGCGTTTGCGGCAATCGAGACTCCGAGATTGGACATGGCGAAATCTGCGAAGGCTTTGTCGTAGAGTTCAGACGTAAAGGGGGCGTCTGCAAGAACCGGAATGGCGGCGCAGCAACGGTAGCTATGAGAGGGACGTTGAGCGCGATGGCGTCTGGGGGTACTGTGAGGTTGCAAATCGGCACGCGGAACGTTGGCTGATTGCTCATTTTTCGTTTCGCCTATATCCCCTTGAGCGGCGAGCGCCAGTCCGAGAGCATTGAAGATTGCCAATAGCTTGTCGAGTCGAATGCCGGTGGCATCTCCTAGCTCGAGCGATGCGAGCAGACGCTCCGAAACACCGGCTTTTTTAGCGAGGGTCGCACGGGTGATTCCCTGTGACTCGCGTGCCTGGCGCACGTAGATGCCAGCTTGGCGCGGCGTGGTGATGGGAAAGGTATCCACGGCAATCTCCTAACGTGCAGACTTTTGCATATCAGTATGACATGCAAAAGTCTGCACGAAAAGGCCTTATGCAAAACTCTGCATGAGACTTCCACGTTGACGTTGAGCTTATGAGAGGCGTTTTTTATATCGCGAGGATCCCCAGATGCTCAAGCAGAATCTTGAGGCCGATGAGGATGAGTACGACGCCGCCCACGATGGTGGCAGGCTTTTCGTAGCGCGCGCCAAAGGTATGGCCGATCGCCACGCCGGCGATGGAGAAGATAAAGGTTGTGATGCCTATAAGCGATACAGCGGGCACGATGTCAACCGAGAGCGCCGCAAACGAGATGCCTACGGCCAGGGCGTCAATCGAGGTGGCAATGGCGAGAACCAGGTATTCTACCAGGTCAATCTTCTCGGCATTCTTGTTGTCGCTCTCGTCCTCGTCCTCGGTAAAGGCCTCCCACAGCATTTTGCCGCCGATGAAGGCCAAAAGGACAAAGGCGATCCAATGGTCGATGGGGCCGATGATGCCCATGAATTGACTGCCGAGCGCCCATCCGATTACGGGCATGCCGGCCTGGAAGCCGCCAAAGAACAGGCCGAGCACCACGGCGACTTTAAGGTTGATCTTTTTCATGCCGAGACCCTTGCAGATGGAAACGGCAAAGGCGTCCATCGAAAGGCCAACGGCGAGCAACACGAGCTCTGCGAGTCCCATAGTCTGGCTCCCTCTCTGCGGGCGAACCCGATTACACGACTACTCCCTCATTTATGTGAGACCCGATGCTACCACATGAGCAGTCAAAAGTGCCCCGTCCCAAATGAGCTACCTAAGCGGTGTTCGCTCATTCTGTAAGCATCGTATTTCGCAAGCGCCGCGGGGACAAACCGTGAGAAACTATTTAGCGTTTATGGAGCGTATACGATGGGAGCGATGCCTTGGATAAGAACGAGCTGCAAAAGCGTATGGAACAGGCCATCCGCCTGACGGCACCTGGTCAGCCGATCCGCACCGCCCTCGACATGATCATCGCCGGTCACCTGGGCGCCCTTATCTGCGTCGGCGACACCGAAAACGTGCTCGCTGCCGGTAACGACGGCTTCCCGCTCAACATTTCGTTCACCTCGAACCGTCTGTTCGAGCTCTCCAAGATGGACGGTGCCATCGTCATCGACGGCGACCTCACCCAGATCCTGCGCGCCAACTTCCACCTCAATCCCGATCCCTCGCTTGCCACGAGCGAGACGGGCATGCGTCACCGCACCGCCGCTCGCATGTCGGTGCTCACCGATGCCATCGTGATCTCGGTTTCGGCTCGTCGTGCCGTTGTCAACGTGTACGTCCACGGCAAGAGCTACGAGATCCAGCCTGTCACCACCATCATGAGCTCGGTCAACCAGCTCGTCGCCACGCTCCAGACCACCCGTCAGTCGCTCGATCGCTCCCTGCTGCGCCTGACGGCCCTCGAGCTCGATGACTACGTTACGCTCGCCGACATTACCGGTATTTTCTCGAGCTTCGAGATCATGCAGCAGGCAAAGACCGAGCTTAAGGATTGCATCGTCAAGCTGGGCAACCAGGGCAAGCTCGTGCAGATGCAGCTCGAACAGCTCGCGGGCTCCAGCATGGATACCGAATACGATCTGATGATCCGCGACTACGCGAGCGATTCCTCCGAGGCCAATGCCGAGAAGATTCGCGCAGAGCTCGCTCGCATGACGCCTAAGGACCTGTCCGACCCACAGCATGTGGCGGCGGTTCTGGGTTATGACGACCTGGACGAGGACTCCGTCATGACGCCGCTGGGCCTGCGCACGCTTTCGCGTGTGTCCGTCGTGCGCGACGGCGTGGCCGAGAAGATCGTCGACGAGTACGGCTCGCTGCAGGAGCTCATGGACGATATCAGCGAGGATCCGGAGCGCCTAGGCGACTTTGGCGTCAACAACCCTGCCATTCTTGCGGACTCGCTGTACCGCATGAAGGGCACCAAACAGGGGAACGCATAATGGCGCCCGTATGCGCCGTGGTCGTTGCCGGCGGCAGCGGTCAGCGCTTTGGAAATCCCGGTGGCAAGCAGCTCGTTAACGTGGCGGGCCGTCCGCTTATGAGCTGGTCCATCCGCGCGTTCGACCGGAGCGACAAGGTCGGCCACATCGTGGTGGTGTGTCCTGCCGAGCGCCGTGCCGAGATGCGCCGCCTGGCTATCGACCCGTTTGACTATGACACGCCCATCAGCTTTGCCGATGCCGGCGATACCCGTCAGGATTCCACCCGTGCCGGCATGCACGCGGTGCCGGCGGGTTTCGAATATGTCGCCATCCACGACGGCGCCCGTCCGCTCATTACCACCGAGGCTATCGACCACGCTATCGACGTGCTCGTGAGCGACCGCGCCCTCGACGGTGTCGTGTGCGGCCAGCCCGCCATCGACACACTCAAGATCGTCGATGGCGATAACATCGTTGAGACACCGCCGCGCGAACTCTATTGGGCTGCACAGACGCCGCAGATCTTTAGCGTCGACGCTATGAAGCGCGCCCATGCCGCGGCGATTGCCGAGGACTTTATCGGTACCGACGATTCATCGCTGGTCGAGCGCATGGGCGGGCGCGTTCGCTGCGTCCAGAGCCCGCGTGATAACCTTAAGGTGACGGTGCCCGAGGACCTGCGTCCCGTAACCGCGATTCTGCTTGGCCGTATGGCCGAGGGAGAGGACCTTCCCCATGTTCAGTAACCTGCGCATTGGCCACGGCTACGACGTCCACCGTTTGGTGGAGGGGCGTCGATGTATCATCGGCGGGGTCGACATTCCCTACGAGCGCGGCCTGCTGGGCCACTCGGATGCCGATGTGCTCGCGCACGCCTTGGCCGACGCCATTTTGGGCGCTTGCCGCGGGGGAGACATCGGCAAACTGTTCCCCGACACCGATCCTGCCTATGAGGGCGCCGACTCGATGGTGCTGCTTGCCCGTGTGATGGACTATGCGCGCGAGCTGGGCTTTGAGTTTGTCGATGCCGACTGCACCATTTCCTGCCAGCAGCCCAAGATCACCCCGCACCGCGATGCCATGCGCGCCAACCTGGCCCATGCCCTGGGCGTTGACGTCGAAAACGTGGGCGTCGCCGCCACTACGACCGAAAAGCTCGGTTGGGAAGGCCAGGGCGAGGGAATCGGCGCCTGGGCCGTCTGCCTGCTACAGAAAACCGTTAAGGAGTAACGAATGCGTATCTACAACAGCGCTACCCATAAAAAGGAAGAGTTCCAGCCCATCGAGTCCGGCAAGGTCCGCATGTATGTGTGCGGCCCCACGGTCTACGACAACATCCACATCGGCAACGCCCGCACGTTCATCAGCTTTGACGTGATTCGTCGCTGGCTCATCGCGAGCGGCTACGAGGTCACGTTCGCCCAGAACCTTACCGATGTCGACGATAAGATCATCAAGCGCGCCAACGAGCAAGGCCGTACGGCTGCCGAGGTCGCGACGGAGTTCTCCGACAAGTTCATCGGCGTCATGCGCGCTGCCAACGTGCTCGATCCCGATGTGCGTCCCCGCGCCACCAAAGAGATCGGCCCCATGATCGCCATGATCAAAACGCTCATCGAGCAGGGCCACGCTTACGCCGCCGATAACGGCGACGTGTACTTTGCCGTGCGCAGCGACCCCAACTACGGCCAGGTCTCGGGCCGCAACATCGACGACCTTATGGTGGGCGCGCGCATCGAGGAGAACGAGGACAAGAACGACCCGCTCGACTTTGCCCTGTGGAAGGCCGCCAAGCCTGGCGAGCCCAGCTGGCCGAGCCCCTGGGGCGAGGGCCGTCCCGGCTGGCACACCGAGTGCGCCGCCATGGTGCACCGCTACCTGGGCACCCCGATTGACATCCACGGCGGCGGCTCCGACCTTGCCTTCCCGCATCACGAGAACGAGTGCGCCCAGGCAACCTGCGCCTGGCACCAGGGCTTCTCCAACACGTGGATGCACACGGGCATGCTGCTGGTAGACGGCGAGAAGATGTCCAAGTCGCTCGGTAACTTCTTTACGCTGGCCGAGGTGCTCGAGCAGCACTCTGCCGCGGCCCTTCGCCTGCTGATGCTGCAGACGAGTTATCGCTCGCCGCTCGACTTCTCCCGGGAGCGCCTGGAGGGTGCCGAGAACTCGCTCACGCGTATCGCCGGCACGGTCGAGAACCTGCGTTGGGCTGCGAACCACGCGACGGCCGACGCCGATGAGGCTGCCGCCGAGGCGTTTGTCGCTAAGGCCGCCGAGACTCGCGCCGCCTTTAAGGAGTGCATGGACGACGACTTTAACACCGCCGGTGCCATGGGCGCCGTCTTTGGCTTTGTCACCGAGTGCAATCAGTATCTGGAGCAGGCGGGCGATGCTGCCGACAAGGCCGCCGCGCTTGCTGCCGCCGACACGCTGGTCGAGCTGCTCGATACGTTTGGCGTCGAGCTTCCCGAGCCCAAGGTCGAGTTGCCGCTGGGCCTGCTGGGCGTTGCCGCTGGCCTGGTTGCCTACACGGGTGACGATGTGGACGAGGCAGCTGTCAAGATTCTCGAGGCCCGCGCCGAGGCCCGTGCCGCCAAGAACTGGGATTTGGCAGACGCCATCCGCGATCAGCTTAAGGACCTGGGCCTGACGATCGAGGATACTGCCGCGGGCACCCGTATCAAATCTCTCTAATCCCCGCGGGTTTCCCAAGCGCCCGACCTTGCCGTTCAAACCGTCGCTCGCGTACTCAAGTACGCGTCGCTCCTCTTTCACGGTAATCTCGGGCACTTGGAAAACCCGTACCGACCGCCCGAGCCACGGCACCTTGCCTTTCAATCGTCGGGCATGACCTCAAGGTCTATGCCCTCCTCTTTCAAGGCAATCTGCCGCACCTCGGGCGGTCGGTCTATTTGTTTCGTTTGATAGTTGTATTTAGGAGGTCGCTTTATGGCCGACAATCGCAAGCGTGCGCCTCGTGGCGGCAAGCAGGCCGCTTCTGGCTCGCGTCCGATTCGCCGTAACGATCGCGCTGCCGCTCCCAAGGGCCAGCGCGATCGCAACCAGGTCGCACGTCCGCAGCGCGATCGCAACCGCGACGCTGTCCAGGCTCCCAAGGGTGAGTTTATCGAGGGACGTCGTGCTGCCGCCGAGGCGCTGCGCACTGGTTTTCCCGTCAAGTGCGCGCTCATCGCCGAGGGCGGGGAGCGCGATGCCGCCCTGTCGCGCCTGGTCGACGACCTCAACGCCGCGGGTGTCCGCATTAAGTATGTGCCGCGCGCGCAGCTCGACGCACTGTCGAGCCATGGCGCTCACCAGGGCATTGCGCTCGAGGTTGGCAACTTCCCCTATGCCGATGTCGCCGATATCCTCGACCGCGCGGGCGACGGTCCGGCGCTTGTCATCGTACTCGACCATGTGACTGACGACGGTAACTTTGGCGCCATCGTGCGCTCCGCCGAGGTCGTGGGCGCGGCCGGCGTCGTCATCGCCAACAAGCGTGCCGCCGGCGTGACCGTGGGCAGCTACAAGACCTCAGCCGGCGCCGTCATGCACCTGCCTATCGCGCAGGTTCCCAATATCGCCCGTGCACTCGACGACCTCAAGGCCGCTGGCTTTTGGGTAGGCGGTGCCTCCGAGCACGCCGAGGGCAGCTGCTGGGATGCTCCCTTCGAGGGTCGCGTGGCGCTCGTCATGGGCTCCGAGGGCAACGGCATCTCGCGCCTAGTGCTCGAGAAATGCGACTTTTTGACCAAGCTTCCCCAGCGCGGCATGACCGAGAGCCTCAACGTTGCCCAGGCAACGACGGCGCTATGCTTTGAGTGGTTACGTCGCAACGCCGGCGAGCTCATGGGGGAGGAGTAGCGCATGTCCAAGAAGAACCGCGCCAAGTCCAAGGCCAAGCGCTTTGGCGAAGGCTCGGCCAAGCCGATTGTTTCGGCCGCGACCTATGGCGTGGGCGGCAATGCGTTTGCGCAGGCCATCGCCGACCCAGTCTCGACGGTGCACTCCAACAAGCCCGAGCTGCTGGTGGTCGACGGTTACAACGTGATCCACTGCACGCCGCGCTACGAAAAGCTCGTATACGACCATTCCGACGACCCGTATTCCAGCGACGTTCACGATATGGCGCGCACCGCCCTCATCAACGACGTCGCCGCCTTTGCCCAGGGTCGCTACGAGGCCGTGATCGTGTTCGACGGCGCGGGCAATATCTCCAGCGAGCGCCCCAACCTGCCGGCTCGCGGCGTGCGCATCGAGTTTTCGCCGACGGGCGTCTCTGCCGATACCGTGGTGCAGAAGCTCTGCATCGAGGCACGTGAGGAGGGCCGCGCGTGCTCCGTGGTGTCGAGCGACGGAACGATTCAGGCCGTCGTCATGGGCAAGGGTGTCACGCGTATCTCGAGCCGCATGCTGGTGGACGAGATCAAGCAGATTGACAACGACGTGCACGAGGCAGAGGAAGCTCCGCAGATTAAGATGACTCTGGGCAGTCGTCTGAGCCCCGATGCCCTGGCCAAGCTCAAGGCCCTGCGCGGGAGGTAGGTAAACCATCTATGGGGAGCTGCTTTCTCGATAAACCAACCAACTGGTTTGTAATCAATAGGTTGCGGCTTGGCATTGCCAAAACGAATGGTTTTTGGTTCTGGCGAACAGATAAAACTATTCGTTCTGACGAAGAGTTTTGAGATGTGGTCGGTCAAAGGGTCTGTTGCGCCTCGCCAGCAATTCCTTTATTCTTAATTGGCTTCGCGCGAAAGCGCCAAGTGTGCCAGTGTGGCGCAACGGTAGCGCAACTGATTTGTAATCAGTGGGTTGCAGGTTCGATTCCTGTCACTGGCTCCATTAACAAAAACGCAGGTCAGAGGTTATTTTCTCTGACCTGCGTTCTTGTTTTGGGGCTGTTGTGTGCAATGGACTGTGCAATGGCGTGTGCAATAAAACGGGTTTTAGCCTCTAAATTGAATTATTGATATTCATAGTTCCGTCATTTTACCGGCCATGTTCATCCATTTTGCGAGCGGCTTTATCCAGTTGATCGTTGCTGATCCTCTTGTCTTTTTTACGTCGGACGCGCTGCTCGTGCGCTTTACAGCAATAGCCATTTTTATCGCGCGCATTGTTTCGATCTTTGAACCGATCTTCGTTTGCATCCTCCTGTTTGACGTAGGCCTTCATTGTCTGCTGACGAATCTTGTACGGTCGCCCGCATACGCGACAAGTGTTCCAGGAGAAATGGCTCTCAAGGGTTTCAAGTAGCTGTATCGCCCAGGCTCTTGTCAAGCTTCCGTAAATTAGATTTTGATCGTTTAAATTCCGGTTGACCATTCGACGCAAAGTCTGCTCTTGAATGAAGGCATGAGGTTCAGGATAAGGGTTGATGGCGAGATCAATGAATGTTGCAAGGGCTATCTCTATCGACTCGAATTGATCGCTCACCCAGATCTTAGTCCCCTCCTCCATTTCAAATGTGCCGGGTTTAGCTACTGCTAGCTGTGGCTCGGAGGCATCGATCATTTGAAGTGCCCAACGCAACTGCGAAAATCTATTTTCAAAAATATCTTTGTTCTGAGAGATGCATACCTGATGCAAGACGTAGTCGTATGCACGGTCACCGTAAGCTGCTTTGCCTGTAAATAGAAGCGTGGCTAATTGCATGAATGCCATCGTTGTAACGAGATCGTCCAGCAAAATGACCTGTTCCTTCTTATACCTGATGCCCTCGGTTAAGTTGGCGACCTCGGTTCCCTGTGAGCGGCCCTTATCCTTGAAGCTATTAAATAGGGCACAATCACGATTCGAGCTGATTTCAGCGCTTCTTTCTGATGCATTCAATGCGTCATACCAAATATCTAGACCATCCTGCTCCGGCTTATCGGAGAAGACGTCGTTTG
Source organism: uncultured Collinsella sp. (assembly GCA_902475595.1). Lineage (GTDB taxonomy): Bacteria > Actinomycetota > Coriobacteriia > Coriobacteriales > Coriobacteriaceae > Collinsella. Next base: position 22,336 of record CABRZT010000023.1, read on the forward strand.
AGATGAAACGTTTTTCAACGCGTTCAGATTGGTTCGCATATGGAGTGGTTGGAAGTCCATACCTCTCAACAAACTGAATGATTTTCTTTGGATCATTCAGATCTACGTCCAAAAGGGTTCCGGTTGAGAAGCCCGAAGGGATGCCGTAGGCAATCGAATGGGGCTTGCAGATAAGCGCGATTCGTTCTATTCCGAAGATTTCAGCATTTTTTTCCCGGCACGAGGGAAGCGTCCAAGGCATGATTTCCGTCGGCATAGATGCCGGTACTTTGATTGCGGGGCAGTTCATCGTTCTCTCCTTACTATCCGAAAATAATTCAATGCCGTTCTATTCACATCTTATATATGACATCCGCCGAGGTAAAGCCTAGTTTATAAATTGCATTCGATATAAACGAAGGGAGTTCAAATGGACGATATGAATGCAAATCAAATGGGTGTGGTGAGGCGCAAGGAGTGGTGCCGCGCGTTGGGTAAAATCCCGCACGCTTACGTAACTGCTCGCGACATCGCAGTACTTCTCCATGTCTGTAAGACGACGGCGATTGAGGTTCTTAAAGCCGCTGGCGGGGTCAAGATTGGTCGAGCCTGGCGTGTCGATAAGGCCGACCTGGTTGAGTACCTGGCATCTCTGGAGAGCAGCAACCATGCCTGCTAAGCCGGTCGCCGCATGCCTCGACGCCGCGCTGCCCGTTGGCGGTACGCGCGGCGTCGCCGCGCACGTCACTGACGCGTGTGGCGCTGCCGAGCGTACCGCCAACGGTGCTGCGCTTGTCGAAAATGCTGGCTTAACGACCAAGATGGACTCTATGAACGGTGCCGATACCCCCACCCCCATCATCCATATCAAGACGACTGTCACCCCTGAAGAGTGGTCGTTGCTCTGTAAGAAAGAAGGCTTGAAGAATGAGGGGCGGGGTGTGGGGGTAAGGAATGCTCCGAAGTTGATCGAAGAGGAGAGCTAAAAAAGACTTAAGAAGGTGATGAAGAATCAAGAAATAATCAATGACGATTGGTTCGTGAAGGGGAAATGGCTCTGGGTTACCGGTAAAGACCAAGATGAAGCTGCAGTTGAAGCGACGTTGAAGGCAATTGCAACGGGCTCTGAGTTCGAGTTCGCTTCGGCGAAACAAATGGTGTCAGCCTGGAATAGTGCTGATTTGTACGGCTCGAACAACAAAGACAGGACTTTGGATAAGTATCGCTCGGTTCAGAACCTGCTGGTGTCGTATCTGGGTTATTCGAGGGACAAGACAGAAGTCAGCATGCTGTACGAGCTTCTCGACGAGCGTCGTCTAAATAAACGTGCGACCATTCTGTCGTCGATTTATTCAGGAAAGGAGCTGCGTAGCTACTATCTGCGTCTCGGCGCTAAAGCGGAAGAAGTCGACAAGCTGTTTGACTGTTTAAAGAAAACGGTTTGCACGACTGCGTAATGATCATCATCGACATTCGAATATAGTTGAGCCCGGCTATGCCGGGCTTTTTGATGAGAGGTCGCTAATGCAGTATTGCTCTTCGCCGATTCGCCTTCAAATGAGCATTAACTGATAAATGACTTTATCTAAAATGATGACATCTGAGCTGCAACAAAGGAGTCGCTATATGAAGACCGTCTACGATGCCCTTGATCCTATCGTCAATGGGTCGGCAACGACCAAGGAGAAGGGCGACAAGTACGAGGCGGCCTGCATTTACTATCTCAAGAATGACCCCTTCTACGCGCTGTTCTTCTCCCGCGTCGGGACGATAGCCCAGGCACTCGAATGGGACGATTGCCCCGTCCACGACACCCAGGACAACGGAATCGACCTTATGGCCCAGACCGCCGAGGCGGGGGAGTGGTGGGCAATCCAATGCAAATGCTACGACGGCGAGAAGGACCTCCCCAAGGGCATCTGCGACTCGTTCTTCGCCCATGCCGCTTTTATCGACGGCGTCGACTCCCTGATGGTCATGACGACGGCGAAGGGCCCGGGAAAGAACCTCCAGAAGCAAATCGACGCCAGCGGGTCCATGTACATCGATACCGCCAAGATGGCGGCCTCCAATATTGACTGGGCGCCGTTCATCGAAGGTGTTCCCGCCGGCGAGCGTGTGACCTACGACCTCCGTTCGCATCAGGAGCGCGCGGTCGCGGCAATCGAGGAAAAGTGGGCGGAGTTTGACCGCTGCAAGGCGATCATGGCGTGCGGCACGGGAAAGACCCTCATGTCCCTCCGCCTCGTCGAGGACTGGATCGGCCCCGCCGCCGGCACGATACTCTTCTGCGCGCCGTCGATCTCCCTCGTCGGACAGTCCATGCGCGAGTGGATGGGCCAGAGCCGCGTGCCCATGTCCTCGCTCGTCGTCTGTTCGGACTCGAAGGCGTCGCGCAAGGACGACGTCATCCCGATGACGCTCGATTCATTCGAGTATCCTGCGACGACGAATCCCGAGAGCCTGTACCGCTCGTTCAAGCGTTGCAGGCGATCGAACCCCGACGGGCTGGTCGTCATCTTCTCGACCTACCAATCCATCAGTGTCATCCATGACGCGCAGGCGCTCGGCATGCCCGAGTTCGATGTCGTTGTGTGCGATGAGGCCCACCGCACGACCGGCAACGCTCTTCCGGGCGTCTCCAAGACGGAGGCTTCGGCCTTCATGAAGATCCACTTCAACGAGAACGTTGCCGCCAAGAAGCGCCTGTACATGACGGCGACCCCGCGCATCTACGGCGAGACCGCCAAACGCAAAGGCGCCGAGGAGGATTACACCATTGCCTCCATGGACGACGAGTCTATCTACGGCCCCACCGCCTACCAGATCAAGTTCGGCGAGGCCGTGGAGCAGAAACTGCTCACCGACTACAAGGTCGTCGTCCTTACCGTTCAGGAGGATGCCATCGGGGACCGCCTACCTTCTTTGGAGAGCGACCAGGGCGTTAACGCAATGAGCCTCGAGCCCTCGGACATCGGCAAGATTATCGGTTGCTGGAAGGGCCTCGTCGATCACGGCGAGGGCGCGCCCGACGACGCGACCGGCCTCGGTGGCATGCTCGTCGTCGATGACGTCGAGACCATGGTGACCGACTGCAAGCCGCTACACCGCGCCGTCGGCTTCTGCTCGACCATCAATGCATCGAAGACCATCACGGAGGCCTTCTCGCAAATCGTCGAGAAGTTTGCCGAAGACGAGCACGAGGAGCTCCCGCTCAAGTGCGAGCTGCGCCACGTCGACGGCAACATGCCATCTGATCAGCGCACGAGAAATATCACCTGGCTCGGAGGGGACGTCGCCGAGGACGAGTGCCGCATTCTCACCAACGCACGCTGCCTCGCCGAGGGCATCGACGTGCCCAACCTCGACGCCGTCATCTTCTTCAATGCCAAGAACTCGACGGTGGACGTCGTCCAGGCCGTCGGCCGCGTCATGAGGCGCGCCGAGGGTAAGGACTTCGGCTATATCATCTTGCCCATTTTCGTTCCAGCCGGCATGACGCCGGAGGAGGCGCTCGACGACAGCAAGGTGTTCGCGAACGTCTGGAGCATCCTCCAGGCCCTCCGCTCGCACGACGAGCGAATCGAGGCAAAGGTCAACGCGCTCGCCCTCCAGCAGGAGGCCGAGAAGAACAAGGTTGTCGGATCGGCCAACCAGAAGGGGTGGGATGCTGGCGACCTCAAGCTCAAGCAGGAGGAGGAGAGCCAGAAGGCGGCAGAGATCACGCAGGGCGTGCAGATGAGGCTTACCTTCTTCCCGGTCGAGCGCTGGGAGAAGGCCGTCAAGACCACGCTGGTAAAGAAGTGCGGCACGCGTATCTACTGGGACGAGTGGGCCGAGGACGTGGCGAAGATTGCCCAGCGCCATATAGAGCGTATCGGCAAACTTGTTCGCGAGAACGACGAGGTGTCCGGTAGCTTCAAGACGTTCCTGCACGGCCTTCAGGACTCGCTAAACCCCAGCATCACCGAGCAGGATGCGGTCGAGATGATCGCCCAGCACATCATCACCGTCCCGGTTTTCGATGCCCTGTTCGGGGACTTCGAGTTTGCGAAGTCGAACCCCGTGTCCGTCGCCATCGAACGTTTCTTGGGCGTACTCGAAGAGCATAAGATCGAGGAGGCATCGGATTCCGAGGTCCTCGACGACGTGTATGCGAGCGTGCGCCGCCGCGCTGCCGCCATCCAGTCGGATGCGGCGCGCCAGCAGCTCATCCGCGACCTCTACGAGAAGTTCTTCAAGGTCGCGTTCAAGGCGACCTCGGACAAGATGGGCGTCGTCTACACTCCGACCGAGATCATCGACTATATCCTTCGCGAGACCGACCGCGTCCTCAAGCGCGAGTTCGGCCAGTCGCTTGCCGACGACCGCGTGCATATCCTGGACCCCTTCGCGGGCACGGGCTCGTTCATGGCGCACCTCATCGAGAGCGACCTCATCCCCGACGAGAAACTCAAGCGCAAGTACACTCGCGAGATTCACTCCAACGAGATCCTGTTGCTCGCGTACTACATCATGACGGTGAATATCGAGTATGCCTACCATGCCCGCATGGGCGGCGACTATCAGCCGTTCGAGGGCGCGGTGCTCACCGATACGTTCCAGATGACCGAGGAATCCAACACGCTCGACGACGAGGTGTTCTACGACAATACGGATCGCGTGCGTATCCAGAACGCGCTCCCAATCCGGGTGATCGTGGGCAATCCACCCTACTCGGTCGGCCAGACGAGCGCAAACGACAATAACCAGAATGAGAAGTATCCGACGCTCGACAGCCGCATCGCGCAGACGTATGTCGCGAAAACGACTGCGACAAATAAGAACTCGCTTTACGATTCGTACTTCCGCGCCTTCAGGTGGGCGAGCGACCGAATCGAAGAGAGGGGCATTGTCTGCTTCGTAAGCAACGGCGGATGGGTTGACGGATCTTCTTCTAATGGATTCCGCCGATCGCTCGTGGAAGAATTCAACAGCATCTACGTCTTCAACCTTAAGGGGAACCAGAACACTTCCGACTGGAAGCGTGAGGGCGGTAAGGTGTTTGATGCCGGCGCTAAGATCGGCGTCGCTATAACTATGTTGGTTAAGAACCCGGACTCAAAAGAGCATGGGGTTGTTCACTATCACGATATCGGCGACTATCTGAGTCGTGAGGACAAGCTTAGGCTGATCCGAGATTTTGCAATCAATGGTGATATTGATTGGCAAACGATTGAACCCGATAAATATGGCGACTGGCTGAACCAGCGCGACGATTCGTTCTATGAATTTGCGCCGCTAGGAATAACGAAGAGAAAGCCTCCCTACGGCATGTTTACCATCTGGTCTGCGGGCCTTAAAACGCAGCGCGACCCTTGGGCGTGGGGATTCTCGCGTTCGAGAGTACAGGGGCAAATGGAGCGTCTGCTAACGAACATGGACGCTGAGATTCAAGCTGCAAAGAGCGAGGGACGTGCAATTGAATATGATCCGATCCGCTTCAGCTGGACACGGCGCATGGAGGATGCTGCCAGGAAGGGAGAGCGGCTAGTCTATAACCGTGACGAGGTCGTAATGGGGTCGTATAGGCCGTTCTGCAAGCAATGGGTTTACTACGACCGTGTGATGAACGAAATGACCTACCAGCAGCCCCGCCTTTTCCCTCTCGCGGTTAGCGGGAGGGAAAAGGCCGAAAGGACCTACCAGCAGCCCAATATCCTCTCGAAGACAACGGGAAAAGGCGGGGCCGAAATGACCTACCAGCAGGGCTCTCTCCGTTGCCTTGAGAACCTATGTATCGTGTATACCGGCGGCTCGGCTATGAGCGCAATGGTGACAAGTAATCTGCCCGACCTACATTTCGTCGGAGATTCTCAGTGCTTTCCTCTCTACTGGTATGAGGAGGAGCAGACGGGTACGACCCTATTTGACGAAAACGACTATGTGGCTCCTGGTGGACAGACATCGCTGTTCGGCGACGGTGCGACCCATACCGAGAAGAGTTATTCACGCCATGACGCCATCACGGACGAGACTCTCAAAGTCTTTCGTGAGGTTTATCCGCATGCGTTTCCGAAGCGCTACAAGAAGGATGGCGGTATTGAGCTCAACAAGACCGATATTTTCTACTACGTCTACGGCATCCTGCATTCTCCCGAGTACCGCAAACGCTTCGAATCGAATCTCAAGAAAGAGTTGCCGCGCATCCCGCTCGCCGCGGACTTTGCTAGGTTCTCGGAGGCGGGTCGAAAACTCGCCCATCTTCATCTCGATTACGAGACGATTGACCCATGGGCATCGATCGTCGAGGACGGCGACTCGGCGAACCCCGGTCGTACGGTCAAGATGACGTTCGGCAAGTGCAAGAAGGACGAAGAGCATCCCAAGGGCCAGGACATGACCGTCCTCAAGGTCGCCGAGAGCATGACGCTGCGCGGCATCCCACTGGAGGCATACGAGTACGTCGTCAATGGGCGCTCGGCCATCGGTTGGCTCATGGATCGCTATCAGGTCCGCAAGGACAAGGCCTCGGGCATCATCAACGATCCCAACGACTACAGCGACGATCCGCGCTATATCGTCGATCTTGTCGAGCGCGTCGTGACTGTGTCGATGGAGACGATCGCTATCGTTAACGAGCTGCCCGCCTTGAACGAGAAGGCCCAGCCTGCCGACTGGCCCGCCGCATGGAAGGTGAAGTAACAGCTGAAGGGGATTCATGATTCGCGGATAGCGACGTTGCATATTGGGGTTGATGAACATCGCCCGATAGCGTGTCGCCGCGGGACGGATGGTTATCACAACTGCCCGGTTCTCGAAGGAGGCACGACGCTATGCAGAAGGTCTACTCGGCCAGACGGTCGTGCTCGTCGACGGCCCAGCGCTCGCTGGTCTCATGATCGACTACGGTGTCGGCGTAAGCACAAGGCAGGTTTACGAAATCAAGGCCGTGGACACGGACTTCTTCGAAGAATAGCGAGCAAGCGGCTACCTCGCGCCCTTCCGCCCGTTGCACTTCGAGCAGAGCACCTGCAGATTAGACGGCACGGTCTTACCGCCCCTAGCGACCGGCACGATATGGTCGATGTGCAATCCAACACCATCGGGCATGTACTTCCCGCACATCTGGCAGGTGTAGTTGTCCCTTCGCGCTATCTGCTCGCGCAGCTGTTTAGTCATCAGCTTCCGCTGGTTGCGAGCATGGTAATCCCTGAGCGTCGCTTCGTCGTTAATGGCGGCGAGGCGGTTTCGCCTGTTCACAACCCAGTCCCAGCTCACGGCCATCACGCTATCGTCCACGGACACCTTGTAGGACGTCTTCACGTAGTTCCTCTGCCTGTAGTGTGTCTGCTCACGGCACGTGACAAACTGGAACGCGTGCGCGTCGTCGAGTGTCTCGGCGTATTGCCGCTCCCGGCGCTTCCGCAGGCTGCAGGTCTTCAGGTATTCCTCCTGCTGTGCCTTCCACTCCTGGATGTAGGATCGCTCCGCGACTATCTTTTCCCAGTTGGCGGGCTCGAGCATAAAGCGATCTATCAGGTCGTTGATCTTCACGTTGCGTCTGCCGGAGACATCGAACCGCTCGACGAAGTATGGGTAGTGAAAGGGATTCGCCAGGACTCTTCGCACCAGAGAGACGACGCAGCAGATGAGAACAATCGAGACAACGGCCGCAACGATGTAGGGAAGCAGATCGACGGCGACGAGATTTCCCCATTTATCGACATGATAGTAAGTAAACAAGATGGCTCCCATTCGCTCGTATTGGCATCAGATGATAGACCAACGCAAGCACTCGCCCTTTTACCACCCCGCCCAGACACAACCACGCAACCCCCACACCATGTTCGCTTTACAAAACCAAACGCCCGTTCGATACTGGTAGAAGTAAAACGCGAACACGTGTACGGGAGGTAAGGCATATGATCATGAAGAAGCACTCCCTCGCGGGCACCTGCGGCATCCCCACGGAGGACCGCCGCATCTACATCCCGGTGGACGTCAACGGGACCGACGACCCCGACTGCGGCCCGTCCGACCCGGTCACCATCCACTGGCCCGACGGCCGCTCCTGGCAGGTCGAGTCCATCTACTTCCGCTCCGAGTTCGGCCGCGCCCTCTTCGACAATCTCTGCGTGCGCTACGACGTCTGCATCGCAAAGCAGCGCAAAACGGTCTGGTGGGAGCACGGCGACTGGTTCGTCGAGCGTGGCAGCGGCATGGCGGTGACGCCCGCGTGACAGATCACACCAAGGACTTCGGCGGCGGCATCACGGTGCGCGCCCGCGGCGACAGGCCAGGCCGGCGCGTCCACAAGCAGTACGTCGACGTCTACGCCCGCGCAAACGCCGACGGGACCATGGTCCCCATCCGCGTCTGCTGGCCGGACGGGCGCTGCTTCACCATCGATCAGATCCTCGAGATCGAGCCCTTCGGGGCCATCGTGCAGAACGCCCAGACGGCCACCTACACCGTTCGCTTCGGCCAGTGGCACACCCAGCTCATGCTCGAGCACTACCACGAGGAGGACGACATCCACGGGGCCGAGGACCACCTGCGCTGGTGGGTCTGGGCGTTCGACAACACCCTCACCAAGAATGACGTGGGGGTGTAGGCCCGTCGCCGGAACGTAAACGTCGTACGTCAAAAAGCCTCTGTCCTCCGAATGTCCCGTTCAAAAAAGTGATGAGCGCTCGTCAGGGTCAAAATGCTGCATATCAAAATCGCTCAAGCAATCGGCTACAATGCGAAGTGACGGGCAACGCATACGCGGTGCCCTTTCGCTTTAAGACCTCTTTGCGTGCTTTCCGGGCTACTTGGGGGTCTTTTATCATGTCACAGAGCAACCGCCAAACGTCAAAAACGTCCGCTAGGCGTAAGGCCATCAAGGCGCTCGTCGGAGTCGAAAGGTTTTCCTGTAATGCACGACACGAGATCGTCGGCAAAGCGCTCGACTTGGGCTGCGACGTACTCGACGATCCTCTCCGGATCCTGGAGGTCGCCGCGGGATGCCGCGAGGAGCGTCGCCGCGAGCCCGCGCATCTCGTAGCTGATATCGAAGATCTGGTTCTGCTCGGCTTCTGTCATGGATGCCCCTTTCCGGAAACGATGCGTAATCCATATTCTCCCCTTCGGGCCCGCCGCCGGCGGGCCCTTTTGCTGCCGCCGGTATCCGGCATGCGCCGCCGTATGGCCACGGCTTCGCGGCCGGGTGGCACCTCCGCTACGCCGCGTCAAGGGGGCCCATGAGACCCCGCACAAACCTCCGCTCCGCTCCGGTTGGTGGAGGTCGTCATGGACCTCCCTTGACCCGCCTTCGCTCCGGTGCGGCTTTGCAGGGAGCAAAGCCGACGACGACGCGCGGCGTCGCCATTCGGCTTTGCCCGCAGGGGCGAGATGTTGAGGGCAGGGTGCCCGGAACGGAGGAAGACATGCAGCAGCTGATGACCGAGGAAATCGCCAAGACGGTGCCGAGGCTCTATGGGCAGGACGGGGCGGAGGACCCCACGGTCTACGCCCACTACTTCTCGTGCATGAACGGATGGGACTGGTGGCTGCTCGAGTTCGACGGCACGGACGAGGCGTTCGGCCTCGTCGAGGGCTACGACGACGAGCTCGGCTACTTCAGCATCAAGGAGATGGAGGAGCTGAACCGCCAGATGGGGTTCGCCGCCGTCGAGCGCGACGAGCACTTCTCCCCGAAGCCGCTCAGCGCCGTCAGGAGGAGGTAGCCGCATGGTCACGGTCGAGTTCGACTCCATGGGCGAGGTGTTAGCGCTAATCTAAAATTAACCACTTTCGCAAACGCATCTCGCCGAATGCGC
>CABRZT010000024.1:0-30686 GCA_902475595.1 uncultured Collinsella sp.
AAGTGCTTTCCTTTGCGTGCGGAACTCGCGATAAACTTCATATGCGCCCCTCCCGGGCGCAAGCAAAAGGGCTGGTTAGTGCCGCTCGCTATTTAGTTAGACAGTCTATTCAGTAGTCAGATTTCAGATCTGTAGATAGCCGCAGCAGCATCTTCCCAGATAAAACCGACCAAAATAAACCTGTCTCTTTTTGGCAGGTTTCCCGTGGGGCGGGCACTGATGAAGTTTATCGCGAGTTCCGCACGAACAGGAGGCCACTTAATGTGGCCTCCGTCTTGCGCAGGACTGTAGAGCAGGAAACTTAGCCCGTGCCGGGGCCGCTGAGCCCTGACCGGCGGGATGGACCAGTTCAGATGGGGCTTTGATGCATGGGTGGTCTGTTGTTGTGCAAATGGGTATCATACTGTGGTTATTGCATCGACTCTGCGATGCATGTTTGTACGTTCCCGGCGGTCGGTTTGCCAGAAGCGCCCCGTCGGTTGTTCCAGACCCGTTTCGAAGAAAGGAAACCACACTAACCTATGGCAGCTAAAAAATCATCTCCCTTGAAGATCATTCCGCTCGGCGGCCTTGACGGCATCGGCAAGAACATGACGGTCTTCGAATGCGGCGACGACATGGTGCTCGTTGACGCTGGCCTCATGTTCCCCGACGATTCCCAGCCCGGTATTGACCTGGTGCTTCCCGACTACACCTATGTTCTGGAGAACGAGGAGAAGCTCCGCGGTATCGTCGTCACCCACGGCCACGAGGACCACACCGGTTCGCTTCCGTATCTGCTGCAGGACCTCAACAATAAGGTGCCCATCTTCTCGAGCAAGCTGACGCTTGGCTTTATCGAAGGCAAGCTTTCTGAGTTCCGCATCCGCGCACCCAAGTTCCGCGAGGTCAAGGGCGGCAGCCATGTCAACCTCGGCGGCATCTCGCTCGACTTCTTCTCGATGACGCACTCCATCCCCGGCGCTCTGGGCGTGTTCATCCGCACCAATCAGGGCACCGTTATGCACACGGGCGACTTTAAGCTCGACCAGACGCCCATCGACGGCGTTACGCCCGACTACGCCGCTATCAGCCGCTTTGCCAAGCAGGGCATCGACCTGCTGCTTTCCGACTCCACCAATGCCACGGTTCCCGGCTTTACCAAGTCCGAGGCCGAGGTTGGCCCCAATCTGCTGCACGCCATCAAGAACGCCCCGGGTCGCGTGTTCGTCGCGTCGTTCTCGAGCCACATTCATCGCCTGCAGCAGATCTGCGATGCCGCCCGTAAGTGCGGCCGTAAGGTCGTTGTGACCGGTCGCTCCATGCTCACCAACACCCGCGTCGCGCGCGAGCTGGGCTACCTCAACATCGACGATGCCGATATCATCGATGCCTTCGATATCGATAACCTGCCCGACGACAAGATCGTCGTCATGTGCACCGGTTCGCAGGGCGAGCCGCTGTCGGCCCTGTCCCGCATGGCCAATGGCGAGCACAAGACGCTCTCTATCCACGAGGGCGATACCGTCATCCTCTCGGCAACTCCTGTTCCCGGCAATGAGAAAGCCGTCCAGCAGGTTGTCAACAGCCTTGCTAAGCTCGGCTGCGACGTGTGGGATAAGAACCGCGCTCTCGTCCACGTCTCGGGCCACGGTAGCCAGGAGGAGCTCAAGCTCCTGATGGCCATGGCTAAGCCCACGTACTTTATGCCGGTTCACGGTGAGGCCGTGCATCTGCGCGCCCATGCCCAGCTGGCTCGCAAGATGGGCATCAAGGACGATCATATCTTTATCCTCGATAACGGCGACACGCTCGAGATGCGCGGCGGTATCGTCAAACGCGGTACGCCCGTCGAGTCCGGCGTCGTCTACGTCGACGGCCTGCGTATCGGCGATACCGACCCCATCGTCTTGCGCGATCGCCAGAAGCTCGCCAACGACGGTATGGTTACCGCTGTTGCCATCGTCTCGCTCAAGCACAAGAAGATCGAGGCCATCGAGTTCTCGGGCCGCGGTGTCTCGTTTGCCATCGACGACCAGTTCTCTGAGGATGCCTCCGCGTCCATCATGAAGACGATCGAGAAGGGCAAGTTTAGCTTTACGAGCAGCGGTTCCGATGCCATTCGCAAGGCCGTGCGTGATTCGCTCTCCAACTTTATTTGGAGCCGTACGCGCACCCGTCCGATGATCATCCCGGTCGTCATGGAGGTTTAGTTTGGCGCGCGGATCTGCACAAAACGCCAAAGGCAATAAGGCCAATAACCAACCGGCATCTGCTAAGGGTGCCGGTTCCCATCTGCGTGCCAATAAGGGCCACGAGGCCGACTTCGACGATTTTGAGCCCTTGGTCGAGCCCTCGGCCAACCGCGATATCGCCGGCGTGGTCATTGCCGTTTTGGCGATTGCGTCCTTTATTGCCGTGATTTCTCCGGCAACAGCACCCGTTACGGCTGCGGTTGCCGGTTTCTACCACCTGGGCTTTGGTCTGGGCGCCTACGTGCTGCCGATCGTCATTTTGCTGTTTGCCGCTACGCTCTTTTTAGGCGAGGACTCGCCGCTCAACATTCGCTCGGTCGCGGGCGGAGCCGTGGTCTTTATCGCCGTCGTCTCCATTCTTTCGCTGATGGTGCCGGGTACGAGCGACTCGTGTGACCTTATGTTCACGCCGCAAAATCTGTCCGCCTCGGGTGGCTACATCGGTGCGTTAATTGCGAGTGCGCTGCAGAATGCCCTGGGTAAGCCTATCGCGCTGGTGGTCCTGTTGGGTCTGGCCGTCGTTGGTTTTGTCATCATCGGCTTTTCGGTGGGTGGCGTGCTGCGCTCTGCTCGCGACCGTGCGGCCGATTTTGCCGAGCGCCGTCGTGCCGATGTTAACGCCAGCCCGTGGGGTGACGACGAAGCCCTGTCGGTGCCCGGTGTTGCCCGTCCGCACCTGAGCATTCTTCGTCAAAAGGGCTCCGATGCTGCCGTGACCACGGTCATGGGTAGCGAAGTCGATCCGATTCTGGACGATGAGGACGTGGACGAAGATCCGTTTGTTGACGTATCTGATGCCGTGGAGACCGAGCGCGCTAAGACAACGCTGCTGCCGCGCCGTCATGCCAAGAAGAGCAAGGCTGCGCCTAAGCTCAATACGAGTCAGTCTGACCCGACTTGGTCCGATAGCGAGATTGAGCTCACCGAGGGCGATGACGAGGACGACGAGGCTCCGATTGAGACCGCAAAGACAACTTTGCTGCCGCGTCGCCATGCCAAGCGCGACCAGGTAACCGGCCAGCTTTCGATGGAAGACGATCCCGATAAGATTGACGAGTCCGAGCCGCCGTTTGCCGTGAATCCTGTCTCGGCAGCACCTCAGATTCCCGACTTCTTGAAGCATCCCAAGGTTGCCGATGCGCCTGACTCGAGTGCTGTCGAATCGGCTGCGGCTAGCGATGGGGGAGCGGACGGCGGCGCAGATAACGAGGGCGAAGAAGAGGACGGCCTCAAGCTTCCGCCGCTCGAGATCCTGCATGCCAATCCTCAGTCGGCGTCCTCCGCGTCTCCGGACAAGGAGCTGGAGCAGACCGCTGAGTCACTGCAGTCCACCTTGCTTGAGTTTGGCCGCAGTGCCCGCGTGGTCGGCTGGATCGCCGGCCCCACGGTGACGACCTTTAAGCTGCAACCTGGCGAGGGCGAGCGCGTGAGCAAGATTTCGAGCCTCGAGGACGATATCGCGCTTTCGCTCGCTGCCCAGTCGGTGCGTATCTTTGCCCCGATCCCCGGCACCTCGCTCGTGGGCATCGAGATTCCCAACCGCAAGCGCCAGAATGTCAACCTGGGCGACGTGCTTCCCTATGTGAAGGGCGGTCCGCTCGAGCTGGCCATCGGTCGCGATGCCGAGGGTACGCCGGTCGTCGCCGACCTTGCAAAGATGCCCCACCTGCTTATTGCCGGTACGACCGGTTCTGGTAAGTCGGTGATGATCAATTCCATCATCACGACCCTGCTCATGCGCGCCCTTCCCGAGGACGTTCGCCTGATCATGGTCGACCCCAAGCGCGTCGAGCTTGCGGGCTATAACGGTCTCCCGCATCTCTATGTCCCAGTGGTGACCGAGCCCAAGCAGGCCGCGAGCGCTCTGCAATGGGCCGTGTCCGAGATGGAGCGTCGCCTGAAGGTCTTCGAGCGCCTTAACGTTCGTAAGATTTCGACCTATAACGAAAAGCAGGCCGCCGGCGAGTTTGAGCATTACGACAACCCGCCGCAAAAGATGCCCTACCTGGTCATCATCATCGACGAGCTCTCGGACCTGATGATGGTCGCCGGTAAGGATGTCGAGGCCTCGATCGTGCGTATTGCTCAGCTGGGCCGTGCCGCCGGTATCCACCTTATCGTGGCCACGCAGCGCCCGAGCTCCAACGTGGTGACGGGCCTCATCAAGGCCAACATCACCAACCGCATCGCCTTTAACGTCGCCACGGGCATCGACTCGCGCGTCATCATCGACCAGATGGGTGCCGAAAAGCTCACCGGTTTGGGCGACATGCTGTTCTCCAAGGTCGACTGGGGCAAGCCCCGCCGTATCCAGGGCTGCTTTGTCTCGGATGATGAGATCAACGAGATTGTCGAGTTCGTCAAGTCGCAGAGTGAGCCAGACTACCACGAGGAGATCCTGTCTGCCGTGGCGCCCGCTTCCATGTCCATGGCGGGTGGCGGCGGCATTGTCCGCACTGGAGTCGCCGAGCCGCAAGACGATGATCCGCTCATTTGGGAAGCCGCCCATATTGTGGTGGAATCGCAGCTTGGCTCCACATCTGGCCTGCAACGTCGTCTGAAGGTTGGCTATGCGCGTGCCGGGCGTATTATGGACATGCTGGAAGAAAAGGGTGTCGTCGGCCCGCCCGACGGTTCCAAGCCGCGCGAGGTCCTGTTGGACGAGGAGGGGCTTGCCGCGCTGGAGTCTGTCGACGCCGAGATGGCACGTGAAGATCGTGAGTTTGGAGGATTCTGATGGCTGCACGCTTTGGTGACATGCTGCTCGAGCAGCGTCGCCGAATGGGCCTTTCCATTCAGCAGGTCGCCAACACCATCAAAATCAGGCCGCAGATCATCGAGTTTTTCGAGACCGGTAACTTTGCTTCGATGCCGCCGCGCGGCTATGCGCAGGGCATGATTTCAAGCTATGCTCGCTTTTTGGGCCTCAATCCGCGCGAGGTCGTCAATGCCTACTTTGACGACCTGATGGCATACGAACGCGAGACGTCTCAGCAGGGCGGTCGTTTTCAGGACGCCGCCGGCTACGTCAATTCGCGTTCCTCGGTCGATAACGGGCGCTTCCTGATGGTTCAGGGCGGTCGTTCGACCCGCTATGGACAGCGTCCTCAGCAGGCCGGTTATATTACCGAGACGGGTTCGGGCGAGGAGATTCGCTCACAGCGTGACCGGTTCCGCAGTACGCCGATGCCTGAGGACCGTGCGCTTCCCGCTGCCCGCGGCGTGGCGCGTGACCCTCGTGCCGGCTACGGCGACGGCGGCTATTCCGATCGCGGTTACCGTGGTGCCTCTACGGGACGCTCTCGCGGTGGCTATGCGGATGCCGATACCACGCAGGTAACGCCGCGTCTTCGCTCTCAATCACAGCCGTATGGCCAGCGCTCTTCGGCTTCGCGTTCGGGCCAGCGTGGCTATCAAGGCCGCGGTGAGCTTGCGCTCCGCTCGGGTCAGCGCAGCCTTCAGGGCCAGGGCGGCTATCGTGGCCGTTCCGATAGCAATCGCGGCCGTATGCCTCAGGGAGGCGGCCGCAGCAGTTCCGGTCATGGACGCGGCGGATCCCGTACTCCTCAAAACAACGGGCTCGATCCGCGTATCGTCTACGCCGGCATCGGTGCCGTGGTGTTGCTGCTGATTGTGCTCATCGTGGTGCTTCTGCGCGGCTGCGCATCTTCGACGCCCGAGACCACGCCCGAGACACCCGCTGCTACCAAGACGACGACCAAGAAGTCTTCTAAGAAGTCCGAAACGGTCGACGAGGACGAAGACACCGATGAGGCGACGGATGAGTCGACTGATTCGGACGCTACCAAGACGACGGCCAAGAAGGAAGAGAACGAGGTCACGAAGGTCAAGGTCTCCGTTGCCAAGGGAAAGACCGCGTGGATTGAGGTCAAGGTCGACGGCAAGTCGGTCTATGGCGCCCAGGCGACTGGCCCCTTTGAGCAGGAGTACACGCCCGAGTCCTCGATCGAGATCACCACGTCCAAGCCTTCCGATGTCACCGTTACCAAGAACGGCGAAAAGGTCCGCTACGACACCAAGACCTCGGGCGTGGCGCGTGTGACGATCACCGTTCCCAAGAAGGAGACCACCGACTCCGAGAATGGTGAACGTACTGATGGTACCGACACCACCGATGGTACCGACACCACCGACGGTACCGATGCCCAGTCCACGGATGGCGCCGATATCGCAACTGACGGTCAGACGCCCACCGATTCTACCGACTATTCGTACGATAGCTACTAAGCCGCTCGTACGCGAAAGGAAACATCATGGCTAAAGATTCCAGCTTCGACGTCGTGTCCGAGGTCAACATGCAAGAGGTCGACAACGCCTTTCAGCAGACCACGCGCGAGATTTCCCAGCGCTATGACCTTAAGGATTCCGGCGCTACGATCGAGCTTTCGAAGGGCGACAAGCTCTTTACGATTAACGCCCCGGCCGACTTTGTCTCCAAGCAGATTATCGACGTGCTGAGTTCCAAGCTCATCAAGCGTGGCATTGACCTCAAGGCTGTCTCGTGGGATGCTCCTCAGGCGGCATCGGGCGGCACCGTGCGCGTGCTCGGCCATATCGTCGAGGGTATCGACCAGGCGACCGCCAAGAAGATCAACAAGGACATCAAGGACCAAAAGCTCAAGGTCAAGGTGACCATCGAGGCCGACAAGCTGCGTGTTTCCTCTGCTTCGAAGGATGCGTTGCAGACCGTAATCCAGTTCCTGCGCGACCAGGACTACGGCCAGCCGCTACAGTTCACCAACTACCGCTAATATCATTCGAAAGGACCGCTCTCCAACATGGATACACCGTTGGGCTCCGTGCTCTACATCACCCTCGGGTGCGCTAAGAACGAGGTCGACACCGACCGCATGCGTTCTCTTTTGACCGCTGCGGGCTACGAGGAGGCATTCGACCCGCAGGATGCCGATATCGCCATCGTCAATACATGCTCGTTCCTCGCCTCCGCAACGTCCGAGAGCATCGAGACCACGCTCGAGCTCGCCAACGAGGTTCAGGACGGCGTTCGTTCTTGCCCCATCGTTATGTGCGGCTGTGTGCCGTCGCGCTATGGCGACGACCTGCCTGACGAGCTGCCCGAGGTCGCTGCCTTTGTGAAGGCCGACGAGGAGGACGGCATCGTGGCGGTCATCGATGGCGTGCTGGGTGTCGAGCGTGAAATCGCGGCCTATATCCCTCAGGTCAAGCGTACCGTCGAGGGCGCCGTTGCTTACGTCAAGATTTCCGATGGCTGCAACCGCTTCTGCAGCTTCTGCATGATTCCCTATATTCGCGGTCGCTATCATTCGCGCAATGCCGAGAGCATTATCTCCGAGGTACGCGACCTGGTTGCCGGCGGTGTGCGCGAGATCGTGCTGATCGGCCAGGACACGGGTATTTGGGGCACCGACTTTACTGACGAGGATGTCGCCGAGGGCTCGCCGCGCAATCTGGCGCAGCTGCTGCGTGCCGTCGCCGAGGCCGTGCGCCCGCACAACGTCTGGGTCCGCGTGCTCTATCTGCAGCCCGAGGGCATGACCGATGAGCTTATCGATACGATTCGCGATACGCCCGAGGTGCTGCCCTATATCGATATCCCCGTGCAGCACTGCGACGCGCGCATCCTCAAGGCTATGCGCCGTTCCGGTTCGCGCCAGGAGCTCGAGGACCTGTTCCGCGATCTGCGTGAGCGTATCCCCGGCATCGTGATCCGTTCCACGGCTATGGTCGGCTTCCCGACCGAGACCGACGACGAGTTCCGCGACCTTATTGACTTTATGGACACCGTCGGCTTTGACTACACGAGCGTCTTTGCCTACTCGCAGGAGGAGGGCAGCCTGGCCGCTAAAATGGAGGGTCAGGTCGACGAAGAGGTCAAGCTCGAGCGCGCCCAGGAGGCCATGGACCTGGCCGAGTCGCTCGGTTTTGCCGCCACCGCCGCACATGTGGGCGAGCGCGCCCAGGTGATCGTCGACGGTATCGAAGAAACCGAGGACGGCGCCGAGCTGATCGGCCATGCCTGGTTCCAGGCGCCCGATTCCGATGGCGCGGTCCACTTGGACGCCAGTGAGGCGTCCGTGGGCGATATTCTGACTGTCGAGTTTACCGATAGCTTCTGCTATGAGCTTATCGGCCATGTTGTGGAGTAGGAGAGCATCGTGGCAAACGAGAGCAATAAGGAACTGACGAGTGTTTGGACGCCCGCCAACATCGTGACGTGCGTTCGCATCGTCTTTATCCCGGTGTTCATGATCGTGTCGGCGCTTTCTCACACGAGTGTTGCCGGTACGGATTGGAGCACCTTCGACGGCCCGCTCGCCGCCGCTGCCTTCATTCTGTATGTGATCCTGTCGTGCACCGATAAGGTCGACGGTTATCTGGCGCGTTCGCGCAACGAGATCACCGACTTCGGTAAATTCTTGGACCCCATCGCCGATAAGCTGCTCGTGTTCTCGGCCCTGCTGCTGTTCTTGGATTTTGGCGCGGTGACCGTGTGGTCCGTGTTCATTATCCTGTTCCGTGAGCTTCTGGTGAGCGCCCTTCGCATGGTCGCGAGTGCGGCCGGTGTGGTCGTTGCGGCCGATAAGCTCGGCAAGTACAAGACGGCGACCACGATGGTCTCCATCTGCGGTTACCTGTGCGTTTTTGCTATGGCCGGCTTGCACCTTGGCCCGGTGGCGCTGACGCTCGGCATCTACTCGGTGTCGCGCTTCCTGTATGCCGTTGCCGTTGTCTTGACCGTTATCTCGGGCGCCCAGTACTTCTGGAACTGCCGCAAGATCGTCTTTTCGGTCTAGGTCCTGGTGGGTATGACGGACTCTTTTGAGCAGATTTCCGCACATAACGAGGAGCTGGCGCGCGATATCGTCGAGCGCGCGAGCGCTCGGGGTGTGACGGTTTCGACGGCTGAGTCGCTGACGGCGGGTATGATCGCCTCGACGATTGCGGATATCCCGGGCGCCTCGGCGGTGCTGCGTGGCGGTGCGGTGACCTACTGCGATGAGATTAAGCATCGCGTGCTGGGTGTTGAGCAGGAGACGCTCGACCGCTACACCGCGGTGTCGCATCAAACTGCGCGCGAGATGGCGTCGGGTTCGCTGGAACTGTACCAGAGCGATATTGCAGTGAGCGCAACGGGTTATGCCGGCCCCGGCGGTGGTACTGAGGACGATCCTGCTGGCACTTTCTATATTGGCTGGGCGCATCGTTCTGCCGATGGGGGCGTGCCGGTCGTGGACTCCATTCGTTGTCGCTATGAGGGCGATCGTTCGTGTGTTCGTGCCCATGCGGTCGCGGAGGCACTGGGTCGCATCGTCTGCGTGCTCGATTCTATGGAATAGACGTGTTTTAAGGGGCCTCCGGGCCCCTTAATTGTGGAGATAGGGACCTCCGGCGAATTTTATCTTTGTGCAGGTAGTTGTCGTATTTTTCCTCGTCATGATTTTCTTGGTTCGCCTGCGGTCAAGTTTTTGGTCAGTGTTTGGTCGGCGTTTGGTTGGGTTTTGGAAAGGTCGGCTGCATATGATTTATCTGAACGGTTGACCACGAACAGCCGTTCGTTTAATATCGATGCAGGTTGTTAAGAGGAGGGCTATTCATGGCCAAGAATTCAGGTCCCGTACGTACCGTTCATGCTCGCACGACGGGTAAAGAGCGCGATGAGATGATCGCCACCACCAAGGCCGAGATCGAGAAGAAATTCGGCCAGGGTTCCATCATGAGGTACGGCGACGGTGGCCCCGAGCTCGAGGTCGAGGCCATCCCTACGGGCGCTCTGGCACTCGATGCCGCTCTGGGTATCGGCGGTGTGCCGCGCGGCCGAATCGTCGAGATCTACGGTCCCGAGTCCTCCGGTAAGACGACGCTTTCGCTCGAGATCTTGGCCGAGGCCCAGGCAATGGGCGGCGTTGTGGCATTTATCGATGCCGAGCACGCGCTCGATCCCACGTATGCCGCGCGCATCGGCGTGGATATCGACGAGGTACTCATTTCCCAGCCCGATACGGGTGAGCAGGCGCTCGAGATTGTTGACATGCTT
Organism: uncultured Collinsella sp.; assembly: GCA_902475595.1. Taxonomy (GTDB): domain Bacteria; phylum Actinomycetota; class Coriobacteriia; order Coriobacteriales; family Coriobacteriaceae; genus Collinsella. Next base: position 10,273 of record CABRZT010000024.1, read on the forward strand.
GTGCGTTCTGGTGCCATCGATGCCATCGTTGTCGACTCCGTCGCCGCGCTGACCCCGCGTGCCGAGATCGAGGGAGAAATTGGCGACACTACGGTCGGTCTTCAGGCTCGCCTGATGAGCCAGGCGCTCCGCAAGCTCGCCGGCTCGCTGTCCAAGTCCAACACGACGTGCATCTTCATTAACCAGCTGCGTGAGAAGATCGGCGTCATGTTCGGCAACCCCGAGACCACGACGGGCGGCCGCGCCCTTAAGTTCTTCTCTTCGGTGCGTATCGACATTCGCCGTATCGACAGCATTAAGCTTAAGGACGAGGTTATCGGTAACCGCGTGCGCGCCAAGGTCGTTAAGAACAAGGTGGCAGCTCCGTTCCGTTCTGCTGAGTTCGACATCATGTACGGTACGGGCATCTCTAAGGAGGGCTCAATTCTGGACATGGCTGTCGAGTGCGGCATCTGTAAGAAGATGGGCTCCTGGTTTGCCTATGGCGAGGACAAGCTCGGCAACGGTCGCGAGGCCGCCAAGGCTTTCCTGCGCGAACACCCCGATTGCGCCGACGAGATTGAGCATAAGGTTCGCCTTGCCTGCGGACTTGAATTTGATGACGATGCTCCTTCCGAGGTCGAGCTGACCGATCAGCCTGCGCCTGAGGAGTTTGATGAGCTTTACGCCATCGATGGTTCCGCTATGCTCGATGATGACGACGAGTAGCGGTTACGCTCATGTCGTATACGGTGACCGAGGCCACGGTCGTCTTTCCCGATAAGAAGGCGGCCTCCTCGTTCTCGAGCGGGTATGCGTCCAAAAAGCCTTGCGCACATATCGATTGTGAGCTTGAAGACGGTTTTGAGCGGTCCATTTGGATTCCCGTGCGGGTCGCGCGCCTGTATGTCAAAAACCGCCCCGATCTTCCCTGTGATTGGGACAACTTTCGTGAGGCGGTGCAGATCATCGAGCGTAAATGTGCACTTACCATGGTGACCGAGATGTTATCGCGCCGCGACCATGCGACGGGTGAGGTCCGTGACAAGCTGGCTCGCTACGGTTTTCACCAGCCCGCGATCGATTTCGCCGTCGAGCGCGCCACCGAGTATCGCTTTTTAGACGAGAACCGCTTTTGCTCGTACTTTATCGAGGAACGCAAGCGGCGTGGTTGGGGACAGCGTAAAATCGAGACCGAGCTCAAGCGCCGTCATGTCGTGCTCGATGACATTCCCGGTTATCCCGAGGATTATTTTGCCGTCGAAGACGATTTGGCGCGTGCGTCAGCCCTGCTCGCCAAGCGGCGTGTTCCAGAGACGCGCGGATTCGAAAAACTGGTTCGGTTTTTGATGGGCAAGGGCTTCTCGTATCACATCGCCGCCGATGCCGTTAAGGCACGTCTCGATGCCGAACGCGAGGAATGTGCGGTTTAGGCGTATGCGTTATGTGGCCCTGCCGTTCACCGCGTTTTAGCCGCCGTGCCGGGGCCATTTATTTGACAGTTGTTGTGGTTCAACGTACGATAAACACTGTCATTTGCTTTGTGATATGTGCTCATCTGTGATGAGTTTGTTTATATGTTTATCTGTATCCGACCCGCATAAGCTGCGCCCATATTACTCAAATGTCGCGAGCCGTTCGTAAGGACGGTTCGCTTTGTTGTGTAACGAATCCATAAAAAGGAGTGAGCATGCCTATCATCGCAGCGCTCGTTGGCATCGTTTTGGGTGCCATCGCCGCCATTGCCTACATGCGCACCGCCAAGCAGGGTAGTCTTCACGAGGCCGACGAAAAGATTCAGTCGGCACACGCACAGGCTGAGTCCCTGATCGGTGATGCAAAGCGTCAGGCCGAGACCCTCAAAAAAGAGGCTCTGCTTGAGGCTAAAGAGGAAATCATCAAGAACAAGCAGGCCGCCGAGGCCGAGGACAAGCAGCGTAAGAACGAGATTCGTACGCTCGAGAACCGCGTGATGCAGCGCGAGGAATCCCTCGATCGCCGCAACGACGCTCTCGACAAGCGCGAGCATCAGCTGTCCAGCCAGGCCGGTCAGGTCGAGAAGCGCTCCCGTGAGCTCGAGGAGCTCTGCGCAAAGCAGACCTCCGAGCTCGAGCGTATTGCCGACCTTACCCGCGAGGACGCCCACAAGGAACTCCTCGATAAGGTTCGCGGCGAGGTCACCCACGAGGCCGCCACGATCATTCGCGAGTCCGAGCAGCAGGTTCGCGCCGAGTGCCACAAGACCGCCCAGGAGATTCTGTCCCTGGCGATTCAGCGCTGCGCTGCCGACCACACTGCCGAGGTCACCGTTACCTCCGTGCACATTCCCTCCGATGACCTCAAGGGCCGTATCATCGGTCGCGAGGGTCGCAACATCCGGACCTTCGAGCAGGTTTCCGGCGTCAACCTCGTTATCGACGACACGCCCGAGACCGTCGTTCTTTCGAGCTTCGACCCGGTCCGTCGTGAGACCGCCCGTGTCGCCCTCGAGAACCTCATCGCCGACGGCCGCATTCACCCTGCCCGCATCGAGGAGATGTATCACAAGGCTGCCGACCTGGTTCAGCAGCGCGTGCGCGAGGCTGGCGAGCAGGCTGCCTTCGATACCGGCATCCACGATCTGCACCCTGAGATCGTCAAGACCCTTGGTGCCCTGCGCTACCGTACCTCGTTTGGTCAGAACGTGCTTCAGCACTCCCTCGAGGTCTCTGATCTGTGCGGCGTGATGGCTTCCGAGCTTGGCCTGGACGTTGTGACCGCCAAGCGCGCCGGCCTGCTACACGACCTGGGCAAGGCAATCGACCACGACGTCGAGGGCCCGCATGCCGTCATCGGCGCCGAGCTTGCCCGCCGTTATGGCGAGAAGCCCGTTATCGTCCACGCTATCGAGGCTCACCATGCCGATGTCGACCCCAACACGGTGCTCGATGTCCTGGTGCAGGCCGCCGATGCTGTCTCCGCCTCTCGCCCCGGTGCCCGTCGCGAGTCTGCCGAGAACTACATCAAGCGCCTTGAGAAGCTCGAGGAGATCGCCAACTCCCATGACGGCGTCGAGCGTACCTATGCCATGCAGGCCGGTCGCGAGGTCCACGTCATGGTTCAGCCGGACAAGATCTCCGATGCCCAGTCCACGGTTCTGGCTCACGATATCGCCCATCAGATCGAGGAAGAGATGGAGTATCCCGGTCAGGTGCGCGTCGTCGTGATTCGCGAGAGCCGCGCTGTCGATATCGCTAAATAACATGAGCGACGCGAACGAGCTCATCTCATTTATCGCGTCGATGTCGGGGGAGGGCAACCTTCGCGTCGAGGAGAACCTTGGCGAGGGGTATGTCCGCCTCCGCGTTTCGGAGGCCGAGCGGCGCCAGGCAAAGCACGACATTCAGCATGTCGAGGATATCGTCATCGAAATGCTCCGTAATGCTCGCGATGCCGGCGCCGACAAGGTCTATCTCGCCACGACCAAGGAAGATGGCGTCCGGACGCTTGTCTTTCTGGATAACGGCTCGGGTGTTCCGCAGGATATGCAAGAGCGAATCTTCGATGCTCGCGTTACCTCAAAGCTCGAGAGCATGAAGATGGACCGTTGGGGCGTTCACGGTCGTGGCATGGCATTGTTTTCGATCAAGCAGAACACCGACGAGGCCCGTGTGGTCACGTCCGGCGTCGATCTTGGTTCAGCCTTTAAGGTGAGCGTTGCAGCCGACCGCCTCAGTGAGCGTGCCGATCAGTCCAGCTGGCCCCAGGCCGTCAAGGATGAGGACGGACGTTATGTCTGTGCTCGCGGTCCGCATAATATTATTCGCGCTGCTTGTGAGTTTGCGCTCGAGGAGTTGCGTGGTTGCGATGTCTATCTTGGTTCTCCGTCTGAGATTGCCGCGACCCTTTATGCTCAGGCGTCAAGTCGGCTCGATACGTCTCGTCTCCTGTTCATTGACGACGAGAGCGAGCTTCCGGTTGTCGATCGTTTAGGCCTTGCCTCCGATGCCGAGGACTTTATCCGTATCTGCTCAGGTTTGGGCCTTGAGATGTCCGAACGCACGGCACATCGCATTTTGGCAGGGCAGATTAAGTCCGTTCGCGGTGTGACCGCGCGTCTGCTGCGCGAACGTGATTCGTCCTCGCATGCGCCGGCTCCTGTCGATCTCGCGAAGGATCGTCGCGGGCTACGTATTGCCAAGGATGACATGGCACAGTTTTCGCGTGCTGTGGAGCGCGACTTTAATGACCTTGCCGCCCGGTACTATCTCAACCTTTGCGGCGACCCTAAGATTCGCGTTTCGCGTGATCGAATTACCGTGACCTTCGATCTTGCCAAAGAGGAATAGTGCCTTTACCGAGTCCACTCGGTACGATACAGTTATTGCAGTTAAAACGTACTTTTAAACGCAGGAGTTTCTTCATGGATTGCCTGAAGGTATCAAGCAAATCATCGCCCGCGTCCGTTGCCGGCGCCATCGCCGGCATGGTCAAGGATGGTGTACCCGTCAACATCCAGTGTGTCGGCGCCGGTGCTGTCAACCAGGCCATTAAGGCCGTGGCTATCGCGCGCGGTTTTTTGATTCCAACCGGTTTTGATATTTCCTGCGCGCCCGTGTTCTCCGACATCCTCATTAACGGGGAGTCGCGCACGGCCATCCGCCTTTCTATCTACGTTCACCAAATCAATCGAGCTGCTATGGATAACGTCGTCATGGATGACGTTAAGCCTGTGGCATAGCTTCTGCTTGCCTCGTTTCGCTCCCCATCGTTAGGACTTATGCACATGGACCAGCGTTCCGTACGCGATATTCTTGCCGGTAAAACCTACTTTATCCGCACCTTTGGCTGCCAGATGAATCAGCACGACTCCGAGCGTGTGAGTGGCCTGCTTGATTCGTATGGCTGCCTCATGGCGCTCGATCCCGAGCATGCCGATATCGTTGTGTTCATGACGTGCTGTGTGCGCGAGGCTGCCGATACGCGCCTGTACGGTCAGTGCAATTCCTGTAAAAGCCTGCCGCCTTCGCCTTCGGGCAAGCGCGTGGTTGCCGTGGGCGGCTGTATCGCGCAGCGCGATGGCGAGGGTCTGCTCACCAACGTCGATAACGTCAATGTCATCTTTGGCACGCATTCCATCGCACATGTGGCCGAGCTCATTGCCGAGGCGTTCCTGGACGGCAAGCGTCATATCCGCACCAATGAGCATGAGGATACGGATGCCATGAGCATGCCGTGGCATCGCGAGACCCAGTATCACGCCTGGGTGCCCATCATGACGGGCTGCAATAACTTCTGCACCTACTGCATCGTGCCGTACGTGCGCGGTCGCGAAAAGAGCCGCCCCTTCGAGGAAATTGTCGACGAGGTGACCGGTTTGGTGCGCCAGGGCGTGCGTGAGATTACGCTGCTGGGCCAAAACGTTAACTCATATGGTCGCGATCTGTTTGGCAAGCCGCGTTTTGCCGATCTGCTGCGTGCCGCGGGCGATACGGGTGTGGAGCGCATCTTCTTTACCTCTTCTCATCCTAAGGATCTGCTGCCCGAGACCATCGACGCCATGGCCGAGACGCCCGCCGTCATGCCGCAGCTTCACTTGGCCGTTCAGTCGGGCTCCACGCGTATCCTCAAAGAGATGAATCGCCGTTATACACGCGAGGACTATCTGGGCCTGGTCGATCGCATTCGCAACCGCATGCCCGATATCGCGCTCTCGACCGATATTATCGTTGGATTCCCGGGCGAGACTGAAGAAGACTTTGAGCAGACGCTCTCACTTGCCGAGACGGTCCGCTATGCTCAGGCCTATACCTTCATCTATTCCAAGCGCGCCGGTACTCCGGCCGCAGAGATTGACGATCCCACGCCGCATGAGGTTATTCTCGAGCGTTTCAACCGCCTGGTTAAGGTTATCGAGACTACGGCTCACGAGTATAACCAGGGTGAGCTTCATACTGTGGTGCCGGCGCTCATTGAGGGAACGAGTAAAAAGAACAACGCGGTCCTGCTGGGCAAGAGTCCCAAGAATCAGACCGTGCATGCGCCTATCCCCGAGGGTTACAGCATCGATCAGCTTGTTGGCAAGATCGTTGATGTTGACGTTGACATTGCCAAGACCTGGTATTTGTCCGGCTCCGTTGTGGGCGAGCCGCGCTAATGGTTTCTCCCAGGGCAGGTCTTTCCGCCGTTGCGATCGTCGGTCCGACGGCGGTTGGCAAGAGTGATGTTGCCGACCGTTTGGCAGCTCGTCTTTCGTCCGAAGTGCTGTCGTGCGATGCGATGCAAATCTATCGCGGCATGGACATCGGTACCGCAAAGATGGCGCCCGATGAGTGTACGGCGCCGCTGCGTCTTGTCGACATTGTAGAGCCGGGTGTGGCATATTCTGCTGCGCTTTATCAGGCTGACGCTCGCGCGCATGTTGAGCGCTTGCTTGGCGAGGGCCGCCTGCCGGTGTTTTGCGGGGGTACGGGGCTGTATCTCAAGGCCGCCCTCGATGAGATGGACTTTCCCTCGGGTGAACTTGAGGACGATCGCCGTGCGGGCTATCAGGAGCTTGCCGAGCGTATTGGCGAGGAAGAACTGCATGCCCTGCTTGCCGAGCGCGACCCAGAATCTGCTGCTGTTATTCATCCCCATAACGTGCGCCGTGTGATTCGTGCGCTCGAGATGCATGATGATGGTATCTCCTACGCGCAGCAAAAGTCGCAGTTTAGTGTTCCGCGCGAGCATTATCACGCTCTGTGGTTTGGTCTGACGCGTAATCGCGAGGTGCTCTACGAGCGCATTAATCTGCGCGTCGATCTGATGTTTGAGCAGGGTCTTGTCGATGAGGTCCGCGGTCTTATGGGCCAGGGGCTGGGAGATGCCCTGACGTCGATGCAGGCAATTGGCTATAAAGAGATCATCGATGCTTTCAATGGTGTGATGAGCATGGATGAGGCTCGCGAACTCATCAAGATGCGTTCGCGTCGTTATGCCAAGCGTCAGCTTTCGTGGTTTAAGCGCGATGACCGTATCGTGTGGTTTGATATGGATGAATGTACGATCGATGAGGTCGTTGCTGATATCCTGCATCGTATTGAGGCTGCCTAATGGCCCGTTTTCCCCTTGTTCCCACGTCGCCCGAGCCCGAGCGTGCCATTTTGGTTGGTGTTGAGTGGCGCGACAATGCATGGCCACTCGATCGATCGCTCGATGAGCTGGAGCGCCTTGCCCATACGGCTGGTGCCCAGTGCGTGGCTCGCTTGTCTCAGCGTTTGGTAAAGCCGTATCCTAAATCGTTTATCGGTTCCGGTAAGGTTGAAGAGCTGTGCGGCCTGGTGCATCGCATGGATGCCGATGTCGTTATTTTTGACGACGACCTGACGCCCTCGCAGCAATCCTATTTGGAGAAAGCGGTGGGCGAGCCGGTAAAGATCATCGATCGTACGGCACTGATCTTGGATATCTTTGGCCTGCATGCTCAGACGCGTGAGGGACGCCTACAGGTACAGCTGGCACAGCTTCAATATCTGTTGCCTCGTCTGCGTGGCATGTGGAGCCATCTCGCCAAGGAGCAGACGCGCGGCGGCATCGGCTCACGCTTTGGTCAGGGTGAAAGTCAGCTCGAGGTCGACCGTCGCCTCATTCGTAATAAGATTGCCGCGCTTCGTCGTGAGCTTAAGCAGGTTGAACAGCGTCGCGATGTCCAGTCCAAGAGCCGCATTGAGTCACCGGCGTTTCGCGTCGCGTTAGCCGGTTATACCAATGCCGGTAAATCGACGTTGCTCAATCGCCTGACCGGCTCTACGGTACTTTCGCAGGACAAGTTGTTTGCTACGCTCGACCCGACGACGCGTTCGTATCGCCTGCCCGGCGGTCGCGGCATGACGATCACCGATACCGTCGGCTTTATTCAAAAGCTGCCGCATGGTCTGGTCGATGCCTTTAAATCGACACTGTCCGAGGTGTTGGGTGCCGATCTAATTCTCAAAGTCGTAGATGCGTCTGACGAGGACTATGAGCGGCAGCTGGAGGCTGTCGACCGTGTGCTTGATGAGATCGGTGCCGGCGAGCGTTTGACGCTTACGGTGTTCAATAAAACCGATCTTCTCGATAGCGTTGATCGATTGAGTTTCCGTCGTCGTTATCCCGAAGCCGTTCTGTTCTCGGCCCAAACGGGCGAGGGGCTCGACGATCTCGTCGATCGCATCGCTCGCGAGGCAGCTGCCACCGATGTACTGCTTTCAGCCGACATTCCGTATCGTGAAGGTGCGCTCATCACGCTCGTGCATGAACAGGGAACCCTCCTGCATGAGGAATACCTCGAGGACGGCGTTCGTATTGTGGCAAAGCTTCCGGCTCGTATCGCACCGCGTCTCGAGCGTTATCGAACAGAGTAAATCAGCTCCAGCACGCCCAAGATAATGGGCTGATGCAGCAGGTAGAACGGCAGCGCATGGCGTCCGAGGCTTGCGAGCGCCGGAACGGGATTCTCATAGGACCATGCTGGCGCCTCGCGGCTTGATTTCTGTGCGGCGTGGGCGGCAAAGAAGCCTGTGAGGTACATAAAAAAGAATGGGATGAGTGGATAGTAATCACCGGAGACAAAGTCTGGACTTGGGAACCCCAGCCAAGCTAGATAGGGGATAGGGTAGACCGCTTTAGGAATGCTCCAGGTACAGGCAAAGAGTATGAGGCAAATCGTTATACCCCATACTGTCGGCACCCTATCGAGAACCGTGCGCGCGAGCGCAATAATGGCAGTGCACGCCGCCATGCAATAAATGATGCCAAAGTTCACTGAATCGTCGACTGATACGAGCGTTGTTGCAATCCAGACGACCAAAGCTGCGGCAGCGTACTTGGCCGCTCGTTTAGCATTGTTGCGTGAGAGCGTGCACATCCAACCCGCGATAAACAAAAATACCCAGCTGATGCTGGCGCGCCAGATGTCTTGAAAGACAGTCTGGGTAAACCAGGGCATATCCCAGTCGTACAGGTAGGCGAGATCGTAGCAAGCGTGAAAACCTGCCATTGAAATCATCGTAAACCCGCGGACGGTATCAAAGATGGTGATGCGTTTTTGCATTACGAGAACCGGCGCATTAAGCCGACGACTTTGCCCAAGATGATGGGATTCGTTGCATAGATAGGCTCCATGGTGTCATTCTCGGGCTGCAGGCGTACGCGTCCCTGCTCCTTGTAGAACGTCTTGACAGTCGCTGAACCATCAATCATGGCCACGACAATTTCGCCGTTCATGGCACTCTTTTGTTCACGGACGATGATGTAATCGCCATTGAAGATGCCGACATTGATCATTGAGCTCCCATGCACCTCAAGGATAAAGGAACCCTGATCAGTGGCGATTTCGGTCGGGATAGTAAAAGTGTCTTCGATATTCTGCTCGGCCAGAATGGGAATCCCAGCCGCGACGCGACCAACGAGCGGTAGCGAGACCGTTCCGCGAGGTGCGGTGGGCTCGTCAGATTTAGAAATTGAGACAGAGGAACCGTCCTCGTTAAAGAGTTCCAGGGCACGCGGTTTGGTGGCATCGCGCTTGAGTAGCCCGCGCGCCTCCAGGGCAGAGAGATGGGCGTGCACGGTGCTGGGAGAGGATAGGCCCACGGCAGAAGCCATCTCGCGCACGCTGGGCGGATAACCCTTCTCCTGCTGATATTCCTTGATGAAGTCGTAAATTTGCTGCTGACGCTTGGTAATTTTGCGAGCCATCAGGGCATCCTCTCTACCCATGTCAAACAAATGTTCGAATTTTGCTTGACAGGAACAACTGTTCGAAGATAATAATAACCGAACATTCGTTCTCGCGCTAGACATTTTTGTCCGCGCGGCTTGATAAAACTGTTCTCAGCAAAACACGCGAGAGGAGAACATGATGAACGCAACGAATATGGTCCAGGGAAACCTCGCCCTTAAGCTCGAGACGCCTGCCGCGCCCGCTTTTACTGTTGTCAAGGGTGGACGTTCCGGTTATCAGCCTTTGCCCGTAAAGTCTGCTCGCACTCAGTATGCTGTTGCCGCGCCGACTCCCGCTGCCCTGAAGGTCTCGACGATTGTTGCCGTCGCTGTTGCGCTCACGCTCTTTTTTGTCCTCGCTACGTCGGTCTTTAGCGCTCGTCACGCCGCGTATGCCGAGTCCGTTTCCAACGTTACCTACGAGACCATTCGCGTTCAGCCTGGTGATTCTCTTTGGTCGCTTGCCGAGGAATATCCAATCGAAGGCCTTTCCACGCAAGAGACTTCCGACATGATCCGTAACGTCAATCATCTGGAGCATGGTTCGCTCGCCGTCAGTGCGCATCTTAAGGTTCCTGCTCGTTCGTAATCATTATCGCGCTGCGCATGGTACTCTTGTTATCGTTTAAGAGGAGGTACCATGCGCTGTCCTAAATGCGGCAAGGCACATACCCGCGTCGTTGATTCCCGTATGCAGGAGTCAAATAACACCATTAAGCGCCGTCGCGAATGTTGCTCGTGTAACTACCGCTTTACAACGTTCGAGCGATGCGAAGACCCAATTGAGGTCATTAAGTCGGATGGAACTAAGCAGCGGTTCGATCGCAATAAGCTGCTCGTCGGCTTGATGCGTGCCACCATCAAGCGCGATATCGACACTAAGAAGCTCAATGAGATTATCGACGATATCGAGGTCGAGCTGCGCTCTCGCACGCTGACGGCCGTCACGTCGCATGAGTTGGGTGACATGGTGCTCAAGCGCTTGGCCAAGATCGATAAGGTGGCGTACATCCGCTTTGCCTCGGTCTACCGCGATTTCAAAGACGTCGAAGAGTTTCTGCAAGAGCTCGACAAGCTAAGGTGATTCCATGTCCTGCATTACCGTCAACATAAAGCGTCTCGACCCCACCGTCGAGCTTCCCAAATACGCCCATCCCACCGATGCCGGCTTGGATCTGCGCTCCAACGAGGACTGCGTCCTGAAGCCCTTCGAACGTCGTCTGGTCTCTACCGGGCTGGCCATCGCCCTGCCCGATGGCTACGCCGGCTTCGTCCAGCCCCGCAGCGGCTTGGCCATCAAGCAGGGCCTGTCTATAGTCAATACGCCGGGCCTCATCGACGCCCACTACCGAGGAGAACTCAAGGTTATCCTCATCAACCTGGATCCCTCCAACAACATCCAAATCAACAAAGGCGACCGCATAGCCCAACTCGTCATCCAAGAAGTCCCCACGGTCAACCTCATAGAAGTAGAAGAACTAGACGAAACCGACCGAGGCAACGGAGGCTTCGGCTCCAGCGGCGTCGCCTAGGGGCGCTCGTATCCCGCTTTCGCCTGAGCCCCATACATATCATCCCGTGCTCAAACATTCTCGCTGCGCTGCGAAACTGCGCGCGGGACGATATGTATGGGGCTCAGGCGAAAGGACTACATGCTTGAGATTAAATAATCTTTCTAGTAAGCCGATGCGACAACGGAACTGTTCCTTTGTCGCATCGGCTTACTGCATTTATATTTTCCTGTTTTACCTTTGCAGGTTCTAATGGAGGGGATACCGAAGTAGCTGCTAGTAAGTAAACGCAGCCGCTCTGTCGGAGCCGCCCTTATATCGTTCCACGCGCAGTTTCGCAGCGAAGCGAGAATGTTTGAGCATGGAATGATATAAGGGCGGCTCCGACAGAGCGGCGGACATTCGACTAGCGGATATGCGCGGGTTTTCCGCCCCAGTAGAAGCGGCAGAAGGCTCGTTTGCGCTTTTGGGGCTTGCCTACGAGCTCCATGGTTGCGATGGCGATGTCTTTGGCAGCGTGAGGGCGGCGTAGTACTTCGCCGTTGATGAGTAGGGCTTTGAGTGATTCGGGATGGTCGTGCAAGTGACGTAGGGTTACGATGAGTTCTCGTGCGGTGGTGACATGCATGCTGGCGCCCATGCCGGTGAGCATCGTGGTGTTGGCCTTTTCCTGACCGTATGATTTGCCCAGTAGGATCATCGGCAGATGCGCGCACAGGCACTCGGTGACAGTGAGCCCGCCCGATTTGAGGATTGCCAGGTCGCAGCCGTGCATGAGGGCCGCCATGTCATCTACGTAGTCCAGTACCGTCACGTTGTCGAGCTTCATGGCGTCGAAGAGCGTTTTGAGTCGGTTGGCGTATTCCTTATCCTTGCCCGGTAAAAAGACAAAGTGCATGTCCTCAAAGCTGCGTAAGAAGGGGAGCGTGTGGTCCATCGCGGCACGGAAACGCACGTATGGTTGGGGCAAACTGGCGCCGGCCATCACCAATACGACGGTTTTGTCTATGGGGAGATTGAACTTGCTGAGCTCATCTTCGCGTTTGTAATCTGAATCGAAACCGGCACGAATGGGAATGCCCGTTATGCGGATCTTTGACTCGGGAACCTTGCGCGGGCGCAGCGTTTCGGCCATAAACTCGTTGGCTACGCAGAATAGGTCGGTGTCCTTGTGGGGCCAAAAGCCTTCAACTTCATAGTCTGTTGGTACGCAGATGACCGGGTAATCGATACCCGTGATGACGCGGGCGCCCACAGCGACGTTGGCCGCCGTAATGTGTGTTGCGACCACGGCTATGGGCCTGCGGGTCCGGACGTATTCGTTGAAGGCGGGGAACATAATTCGTGACCATGCTGTGCCGCCGCCCCAGAGCAGATGTCCTGTAAGCGTATATCGCCAGGTCAGGTCGTAAATGGGACGCGTGGCGCCGGTAAACGACGCTGCTGTTTTATTACCATCGAACCTAATGCGTCCAAAATCGAGGATATCTAGGACTTCGATCTCAATATCCTTAGGGATTCCCTTGGTGCCGCGGATAAGGTCAAATGCTTGTGCAATCGCGTTGGCGGCGGCTTTGTGGCCCGATCCAACCGATGCGTGCACAATGGTTACCAGGGGTTTTTGTGCAGGTGAAACGGTCATTTGCTCCGGTTGGGGAGTGGCTTGCATGGGCAGGGGAGCGCTATTGCTCGTCTGCGTTTGATCCATCGATAACTCCCCTTCAGCTTTGTTACGCGATTTATCATTGTAGTGCATGAGTGTCATGTTCACGTAAATTTGGGTATGAGCGCAAAGAACGACAACGTTTCGACGAGAGGATTCTTCATGACTACCGATCAGCCGATTGATGTTGCGATTATCGGTGGAGGCCCCGCGGGCTATGCTGCCGCCATTTACGCTGCGCGTGCCAACCTGACGACGACCGTGATTGAGCAGGGCATGTCGGGTGGACAGATCGCCACGACCAATGAAGTCGAGAACTATCCGGGCATTCCGCTCTTGAGTGGCGCCGAACTCGGCGAGCGTTTTCAGCAGCATGCAGAGGGCTTGGGAGCTCAGGTCGCATGGAGCATGGTTACGGGTATCGATTACGATGCCGATGCAGCGCTGTTTACGGTGCATCACGATATGGGCGATACGCTGGCCTCGAGCGTTATCGCTTGCATGGGTGCCACGCCGCGATCTGCTGGTTTTGTTGGCGAGGATACGTATCGCGGTCGTGGCGTTTCATATTGCGCAACATGTGACGGCATGTTCTTCCGCGGCAAACAGGTCTTTGTCATCGGCGGCGGCAATGCTGCCTGCGAGGAGGCTCTGTTCCTGTCAGATATTGCCAGCAGTGTGACCATCGTGCTGCGCCGCGACCAGTTTCGTGCGCCTGATGGTGCTGTTCAGAAAGTACTCGAAAAGGACAATATTACAGTTAGGTACCAAACTAGTATTGTTGAACTTTCTGGTGAAGCGATGCCAACGATGATTGCCTTTAAGGACAATGCATCCGGGGAAATTCATACCGAGTCATTTGAACCTGGCTCGTTTGGCATTTTTGTCTTTACCGGCACGCAACCCCATACCGAGCTTGTTGAGCATTTAGTCGATCTGGCGCCTGATGGCGGCATTCTGACTGATGAATCCATGGCGACACGCACGCCAGGTCTATTCGCTGCTGGCGACATCCGTTCCAAACGCTTACGCCAGGTTGTGACCGCCGTTTCTGACGGAGCCATAGCAGCAACGAGCGCATACGCGTTTCTCCGCGGATAAGTACGATAATATATCTTATGTAAGGTTGCTATCTTTAAACAAAGTGGTTGGACGATGCATCAATGTGCAGTCCAACCACTTTTACTTAGCGGCTATGTGGTATGCAAAACTAGATAACCTAGAATACAATATAGCAAACGAACGGAGGCCTCTGATGAACCACGTCAAACATGTTATCCCGATGTCCGATACGTCGGTCGGCATTAAGCCGGAGGATATTCAACCGACGGTACTGCCGGACGCATTTATTCAGTCCGATATGGTGGGTAAACTTAACACTTTGAGCCTGCCACGCTATGACCAGCTGCCCAACGTATCGCTCTATCGCGATCAGGTTATTGAATATGTTGCGCAGTGGATGGAGCCGCTTTCGATTTGCGTAGAGCAACCCGTTATCACGCCATCGATGATCAATAACTACGTGAAGGTCGGCCTCGTTCCTGCTCCGGTTAAAAAGCAGTATGGCCGTGAGCAGATTGCGCGTCTCATCGCCATTTGTATCTTTAAGCAGGTGCTGCCTATCGCTGCGGTTCAGGCGCTTTTTAATATTCAGCGCTTGAGCTATGACGCTCCGACGGCTTTCGATTATGTAGTCGATCAACTTGAGGCATCGATTCGTGCGGCGTTTTCCGTCGAGCAGACTCCCGTGCCCGATACCGCACATCAGGTTACGCGCGAGTCGCTGCTTGTACGCAGTGCAGTATCGTCCTTCGTTTCGAAGGCCTACCTGATGAGCTATCTAAAGTTCAATGGGTTTAATAGCTAACCGAGGTATAAAACGGGCGGGATAAGAGGCCAGTGGCCCCTTATCCCGCCCGTGCGTTTGTCTAGTTGGACATTATCGGCCCGAAGCCACGTCCATGCCGTAGCCGATGATGAGGCCGTGCATCTCGGCATAGTATGAATCTAACCCGTTACAGGGCATGATGATAGTCTTGGAGCCTGGCCAGCGCTCCACAATGCGGCTGGTAAGCGCCTGGGCTCCAGATTCGTTCTCAACGTGATCGATGATGACCTCGCCGCCCGTGAAACCCTCGGCCTCCATGGTGTCGACAATCTTGGTGAGCATCTTCTTTTCGCCGCGCGTGTGCCCAACGAGTTCAATTTTGCCCGCTTCGCTCGCCGTGCCCAAAATGCGGATATTGAGCTTGTTGGCAATGACGCCGGCTGCCTTAGGAATGCGTCCGGCCTTCGCAAGGTTTTCGTAATTACACAGGCTAAAGAGGATCTTGCTGTTCTGCTCCAAGCTATCAAAGTAAGCGCAGGCGTCCTCAAAGGAAACATCCGGGTTACACGCAAGATATCGATCAAACAGTAAGAAGATCAGGTCCATCTTGCCGCCCGCTGCCCGCGAATTGACCAGGTGAATCTGGCGGTTGGGCTCCTCGGCAAGTACCATATCGCGTGCCGTAGCAGCAGCATTGTAGCTTCCCGAGACGCCCTCAGAGATGGGCATGCAGATCGTCTTGTCGGCAAGTCTGAAGAGTTCGGCCCACTCCCCTACGCTTGGACAGGCGCTCGAAGAAGCGCTCGACTCCGCCTGCACGGCGCAATTGAGCTCGTGAACATCGAGCGAGAGGTCGTCAACGAATTCACGCTCCCCCACTCGGATCTTAAGGGGTGCAAATGCAAAGGTGGTATGAGGTGCGGTTGGTTGCCAATCGCGAAGATTGCAGCTCGAATCGGAGATAAGTGCCCAGCTCATTGAGGGTCCTTTCTAATTGTTCCCCAACAATTATAGCCATCTTTTTGATTGATCAGTACGGCTATCTAGTTTTGAATACTAGATAGCCGTACTGATCATATGCCAAACGGTAAGGGAAAAAAAAGAATGGGCCTCGTGACTCAAGATCGCGAGGCCCACGTTCGTTCGCTGCAGTAATAAATTAGTAGCGCACGAAAATGTAATTGTTGTTCATGCCAGCAGCGACGGAGCTGATGATGACGCCCGTTTTGTAGTCGGAAGCATGGATCATCTGACCATTACCGATATAGATGCCTGTATGGTAGGAGTTAACCACAACATCGCCGGGTTGCGGATCGGACACGCGGGTCCAACCCATGAAGGTGCCGGTGGTGCCCAGGCGGCAATAGCGGCCCGTGAGGCAATAGCTTACAAAACCGGAGCAGTCAAAGCTGTTCGGTCCAATGCCGCCCCAGGAATAAGCGTATCCGAGCTTGCTGTAGGCGCGCGAAACAACGGTACCGCCGTCAACGGACTGGCTCGGTGCGGAAGGCGTCGGAGTCGGAGCGGGCGTCACGGGCTGCGGCGTGGGGGCAGGAGCGGGCGCGGGCGCGGGCGTGTTGCCGCCGCCGTTGTTGGTCGTACCGCCACCATTGTTGGTGTTCTCGGTCGTACCGGCAGTGTCGTTGCTCACCGTGGCCTTTTCGGCGGTGCTGGCATTGATGCCAGCCTGAAGCGCGTCGTTGGCCTCGGCCTCGGCAGCAAGCTCGGCCTGCAGCTGTGAATCCAGGGAGTTCACGACACTCTGGGCCTCAGCCTGCTGGGCATTGAGCTCGTCGACCTTCTTCTGCGTCGCGGCGACGTTCTTCTCCTGCTCGGTCTGCTTATCGGTGAGCTGCTGCTTAAGGTCCTTGACCTCCTGAATGGTCTGGGCCTGCTTGTCGGAAACCTTGCCGTAGTAGAACAGACGGTTGAGCATGTCGCCCAGATCGTCGACGCCCGTCAGAACCTGAAGGAGACTCAGACCGCCAGTCTTGTACTCACCGGCAACGTAGCTCGAAAGCTTTGCCTGACCCTCGGCAATCTCTTGCTGCTTTTGCGTGATCTCGCCTGCAGTCTGATCAAGCTCCTGCGTCTGTGCGGAGAGTTCTTCATGAATTTGCTGGGTTTGGGTGCCAATCTGCTCGAGCTTCGTACGAGCGGCGGCAAGGTCGGATGCGGTATCGGCGTAGGCAGGAGCCGCGAGGCCCAAGCCCAAAACACAAGCGAGGGTTGCCGTAGCAGCGCAGCGTGCCATGTTTTTGTGCGTGTTTGCTGTGCGCATGTAGCTTCCTTTCCAGTAACTAAGGGTAACGGCTAGTCCACCGTCACCAGACTAAAGAGCTCCACATCGTCATTAGACGGCGTGAGCTTCTCGCGCGGGTTGAGAAACGCAAGCTCAAGGATACAACCGTAACCGACAAGCTTTGCGCCCATATCTCGCACCAGTTTACCTGTTGCCTCGACGGTTCCGCCCGTCGCGACCAAGTCGTCCAGAATCAACACGGTATCTTTAGAGCTGATAGCGTCGGCATGGATCTCAATTGAATCGGTGCCGTACTCGAGCTCGTAGCTCTGGCTCACGGTCTCGCGCGGCAGCTTGCCCGGTTTACGTGCGGGAACAAAGCCGGCGCCAAGGGCTACAGCCACCGGTACGCCAACCATAAAGCCGCGAGCCTCGGGACCCACGACCTTGGTGATTCCCATGCCGGCAAAGTGTTCGGCGAGGGCATCGGTCATGGCTTTGAGCGCCTCGGGATTGCCAAAGAGCGGCGTGATGTCTTTAAAGATGACTCCGGGCTCGGGATAGTCGGGGATGTCGACGATTTGAGATTCGAAGTCGTACATTGCATGACCTTTCAATGGGTTGCCGAAATTTCAGCTGAGGTTATTTGCCTGCGGTGGCGGTGCCGGATTGCGAAGGGGCGACGACCTTGAGCGGCTTTACGAGAGAATCCTCGTGCGAAGCCGGCATGGCTGTCTCTTCGTTTTTGGCCTTGGTGGACTCGGAGCGAGTGATTTCCTCATCGAGTGCATCGATGTCGGCGTCCTCGACCACGGCGTTGAGCGACTCAAAAACGCGGTTCTTGAGCAGCGCGGTGTGCACACCTTCCGTCAGGTCGTGAAGCTTCTTAAACGCACGCTCGAGCTTGGCGTCGCGCTCGTCATCGGAGGTATCCATGCCGAGCATGCTCACGAGCACCTGCTCAAACATCGAGGACTCGCGGTTGGCGGAAGACACGTACTGACGCAGGTTGCGCGGCTCGATATGGAAGCGCGACAGCTCGGAGCAGTAGCGGATGATCGGAAAATCGCGACCATCGACGAGCTCACGATTTTGCGGGCTCTTGATGATGCGAATGAGGTCGTTCTCGGCGAGCGAACGGATAAACGAAATCTCGACGCCCAGCATATCGGGAATGGTCTCGATGGGATGCAGCTTTTGCTTAGTCTCCTTGGGCTCCGTCTTGAGCGGAACATCGGACAGCAAGCCCACCTCGTAGGCGAGCGTTGACAAGTCCGTGGCGTTTTCCAAGCGCTGCTTAATCACGTTGAGCGGCATGTAGCGGGTCTTCTGCAAGTGCAGGATGACCTCCAGGCGATCAACGTCCTCCTTAGAGTACTGACGGTATCCCTTAGGCGTACGATGAGGGGTAATGAGCCCCTCATCCTCTAGAAATCTAATTTTTGAGTTCGAAAGATCGGGGTATGCGCCTCGAAGTAGGTTGACGACTTGGCCGATACTCAGATAGTTGCGTTCGGCCATGCCCTACTCACCGGTTTCGATGCGCTCCGGCGTGCTCTCGTGGTAGATGAGCGTAAACGTACCGATCTGAACGGAAGAACCGTCGTGCAGCGGGGCTGCATTGACAATGGCACCGTCGACCCAGGTACCATTGAGCGAGCCCAGGTCCTCGATGCGAGCGCCGAGGCCCTCGCGAATAATGCGCGCGTGGCTGCGCGAAACAGTCATGTCGTTGAGGAAGATGCCGTTCGCGGGATCGCGGCCGATGGTGGTCACGTCGTCCTCGAGCTCAAAGGCGGCACCAGTCTGCGGACCCTTGACGATGGACAGAACGGGGGCGGTGATGCGCACGTTGGCCATGAGGTCGGGAACGGTGACGTCGCTTGAAGGCACGCGGAATACGCAGGTAGCGTCAGCAGTCTTATCATTCTGAGGCATATTGTTAACCATGTTGTCCATGACAACCCCTAACTTATCGCGGACGTGCCGCAAATAATGAACCGTACGTAATCATACCCCAACGAATCAGTCTTCGATTTCAGGGTTCAGAAAGTCGATGTCCTCGTCCTCGGGATGCGTGAGAGCCTGTTTAATGGCCGCTCCGCCCTTAATGGAGTAGATGACAGCCGTGAGCATGGAGAAGATCACGCCGCCGTACACAAAGAAGATGCCGAGGGGCACCGAGCTTCCGTTGAGGCCCGGGAAGGCCGTGAGGGTTGAAGGTAAAAGTTGCAGGCCGTCAACAACGGGGAAACCGAGCAGCATGAGCGAGAATCCGGTCATGAGCAGCGCTGTGGCAATCTTTCCGGGGAAGACGACATCGATGGGGCGACGGTGATAATGACGAACGATAAGCGTGCCGATGCCCAGATAGATGTCGCGGCCAATAATGAGCACGCAGACCCAGATTGGCAGCTCTCCGCGAACCACCAGTCCCAGCACGCCGGTGAACAGCAGCGCACGGTCGCAGATGGGATCCATGACCTTGCCGAGCCATGAGACCGTCTTAGTCATGCGGGCGATCTGGCCGTCCATCCAGTCGGTGGAGGCGGCAACGGCGTAGATAACGATGGCGATGACGCGGTTGTTATCCGTCACAAATAGGTACAGAAATACCAGGGTGAGGATCAGGCGCGTAAAGGTGATGAAATTGGAGATCGTAAAGATCTTATTCGACGGGTAATCGGAAGTGCCGATAAGCTCCTTTTTGATCTTCTTTTTGATGCCCACAGGACTCCCCCGCTGGTTAACGACAAAACTTTCGATACTATACCCGTTCCGGCGATGTCTATCCAGCCAAGCCATAGAGAGTCCAGACATGTGGAGGGTGTTGTGGGCGGGGCGAGACCATGCATTTGTGTACATCAGCCTCCAAACATTTCGAAAATTTTCGATTTTGGAGGCTGACGTTCACGTTTTGATTCGCATACGTATCGAGCGGTGCAGTCGTTGATTCTTTGTTGCTTTAAGCAATTAAATAAAAAAGCCAGGCACTAGGTGCCTGACCTGCAAACTTCTGGTCGGGACGACTGGATTCGAACCAGCGACCCCTTGACCCCCAGCGGGGTCAGAATGACCCTGACCTGTGCTAATTTTGTTAAAACACGCGCAAATAGCGCAAGTAGCGCATTTCCGCGTATGTTAATTTTACCAGCTCAGCGCGGTTTGTCCAGATAGCATATTTTCGGCTTCGAGGAGCGCGGTGCAGCCAATGACTTAATCAACGGGGGTGGGAGCCCCGAATCGTCGTCTCTCTGGGTTCCCGCAGGTGGGCCCTTCTGTTTCTAATCAACTGCGGATTCAGGAGCTATGTGGTCAATATAATACCGTTGAACCCGCATATCGATACCGCTCAGCCATTCGCCTCGCCCCCGTCGCACGCATCTTCATCCGGTCTGTTACTTTTAATCTAACAGTTCTTTGAGGAACGTAGGTGCTTCCAAATGTACTGTCGACTTCTTCTCAAACTAA
>CABRZT010000025.1:0-29910 GCA_902475595.1 uncultured Collinsella sp.
CCGAGCCGTACGCTTGAACTGAGAAGGGGGAGGCCTCGCGGCCTCCCCCTTTTTTTGTTTAAGTCAGATCTAACAAACTCGCTGTGTTTTATGACCCTCGTTTGTCGCATCTTCCGTTAACGGGCTACAATAACTTAGTCTGTGCAATATGGAGGTGAACATGGCTGAAGCTGGTATCGGCGTTGATATCGTCGAGATTTCCCGCATGAAATCAATTCTTGAAAAGACGCCGTCGTTTGCTCGGCGTGTGTTTACCGAAGAAGAGCGTGCGTATTGCGATGCATCATCGCGTCCCGCTGCTCACTATGCGAGCCGCTTTGCTTCGCGCGAGGCGGTACTTAAAGCTCTCGGCACGGGTTTTAGTCAAGGCGTGGCTCGCAAGGATGTTTCGGTTACGCGTGATAAACTCGGCAAACCGAAGGCGCTGCTTTCGGGCCGTGCTCTCGAGATCGCTCAAGAACTGGGTGTTGTTGAAGTCGCTCTTTCCATTACGCTTACAGGAGACTTGGCCGTTGCGAATGCCATCGCGATTACCGAAGATGCTCGGCCTAAGCCAAAAGAGGAAAGGGTGAGCACCAAGAAACGCGTAGCGCAGACATTTAAAGAGGCTCGCTCTGTTTTAGATGAGCTTGAGCAGCTGCAGAATTCAGCATTGACGGAGCACCTGGGCGATGCTTCGCAAGATACGCTAGGAGCATAGATGAAACCGGTTTTGAGTACCGAAGAAGTCGTTCGTCTCGAGGATATCATCGAACGCGAAGGGACTTCGAAGGCCGAGCTTATGGAGCTGGCGGGTGAGTTTGCCGCCAACGAGGTCTTGAAGCTCAATCCCGATCGGGTTCTCGTTCTGGTCGGTTTTGGTAATAATGGCGGCGACGGTTGGGTTGCCGCCGATATCCTGAGCCATAAGGGTGTGGACGTGGATATCGTTTCTCCGGTTGAGCCGGATGAGATTCCTGCTGCTCTGGCACGTCATGTTGCTCGTCGTACTGCCGGCCGCGATGTGCACGTTTGCGTCGGCCCCTCGCGTGACGAACTCGAGGTTTTGATCGATAAGGCCGATGTTGTTGTCGATGCCATTTTTGGTACCGGTTTCCACGGAAATCTGCGTGCGCCGTTCTCCATCTGGATTCCTACGGTCAATGAATGCGCCGATTGTGTCGTATCCATTGATGTCCCCTCGGGCCTGAATGCCGAGACGGGCGTTGTTGATGACGACTGCATTCGTGCCGAGCATACGGTGACGATGATTGCGCCCAAGATTGGTCTGTATAGCGCTGATGGTCCTGAGTATGCTGGCGATTTGATCTGCGGCAATCTTTACGACCGTCTTGACGAGGTCATCGATGATGTCGACCACGCCGCCGAGATTGTCGAGCCCGGTGACTTAGTTGATTACTTTGCCCCACTACCTACGAATATCGATAAGTATTCCCGTGGCTCTGTGCTTATTGTCGCCGGATCTGCGCAATATCCTGGTGCTGCCATTATGGCGGCCAAGTCTGCAGCTCGCGCGGGTGCTGGTTACGTGGCAGTCGCGGCTCCTGACGCCTGCGCCAATCTTATTCGCATGGCACTTCCTTCGATTCCCGTCTTTGCTATTCCGTCTGATTCCCGCGGCTCCTTTGGCGCCGCTGCGCGCATGACTGTGTGCGAGATTGCAAAGAAGTACAGCTGTGTACTGTGCGGTCCCGGTATGACGACATCTGCCGGCGCTATGCAGGTGGTTTCGGGCTTGCTCGAGCTTGATGTGCCGCTTATCTTGGACGCCGATGCACTCAACTGCCTTGCTAAGATTGCCATTGACGGTATTGATAGTAATCCCGAGATGTATCGTCGCGAGCAGCCGTTGGTTATGACGCCGCACTATCGTGAACTTTCGCGTCTGGTTGCCGGTGACGAGGTGAACGACCTTGGTACTGCGATTGCAGCCGCGCAGAAGGTTGTCTGGGCTGCAGGCTCTGACAATCTGGTGGTCATTGCCAAGGGGCCGACGACGGCTATCTGTGGCGTTGAGCGTGTGCTGCTGCCGCTCTCGGGTCCGGCTTCTCTGGCAACTGCCGGTTCGGGTGATGTTCTCGCGGGTATTTTGGCCGGCACGCTTGCCACCATGCGCGACGAGATGGATCGTTGGGAGTTGCTGTATTCGTACGCCGTCGCACTTCACAGCTACGCCGGTTTTGCCGCGGCGACGGAGTATGGTGAGAAGAGCGTTATCGCGACCGATCTTATCGACTTGATCGGTCCTGCCATGGAGCTGGCGGCAAAGGATGCGCTCGAAGATCTGGGAATCATGGACGAAGGGTCGGATGACTAATCATGAATAAAGCCGATTTGACGCGCTGGTCCTGGGTCGAGATCGACCGCGGGGCGCTCCGTCGCAACACGAGGGCCTATAAGAACTTGCTGAATCCACGTCAGCGCCTGTGCTGCGTGGTCAAGGCCGATGCTTATGGTCATGGAGCTGTTGAGTGCGCCAAGATCATGTATTCGGCCGGTGCCGACATGTTTGCCGTGGCGACAGTTAACGAGGGCGTTGAGCTCCGACAGGGCGGGATTACGAAACCCATCCTCATCCTAAGCGAGCCGCCTATCGAGGCCATTCCGACGTTGCTCGAGTTTGATATCATGCCTTCGGTCTATACGTCTGACTTTGCTCTTGCGTATGGCGAATGTGCCGTCGCGGCGGGCAAGGTGGGCAAGTATCATCTCGCCATCGAGACGGGCATGAACCGCATTGGCGTACATTACACGCAGGTGCTCGACTTTGTCCGCGGTATTAATTTCCATCGCGGTATTCAGTGCGACGGCGTATTTACGCACTTCGCCACGGCCGATGAACCTTCGGGCTGGGACTACAAGCTGCAGTGTCAGCGCTTTACCGAGGCCGTTCAGGCCATTAAGGATGCGGGTTTTGAGTGCGGTATCGTGCACTGCGCCAACACGCCGTCCTCGATGCTCGACCCCTCGATGCATTTTGATATGATCCGCGCCGGCGTTGGCTTGTATGGCATGCAGCCGTGCGAGCTGAGTGGCCGCGTGATGCAGCTTGATCCCGTTATGAGCGTCCATGCGCGCGTGACGCGCGTGGCACACCCTGCGATGGGTGAGGGCGTGGGTTACGGTTTTACCTACCGCGTACCGCGTACGCGCGTTCAGATCTGCACGCTGCCGATCGGTTATGCCGACGGCCTATCGCGTACGCTTTCCAATCGTATGGATGTGCTGTATCGCGGCGAGCGCGTGCATCAGGTTGGCAATATCTGCATGGATCAGTTTATGGTCGCCATTCAGTCCAACCCGGCACACGAGATTCCCGAGGCCGAATATGGTGACGAGATGATTATTGTCGGCCGCGATGGCGATGCCGAGATCACTATGGACGAGATGGCGCGCCTACGCGGCACGATTAACTACGAGGTCGCCTGCGGCTTTGGCATGCGCCTCGACAAGGTCTACGTGTAGGAGTCGCCATGGGCGTCATGCACATCCCCGGCCATACCCATCAGGCACCACGTGAGGTCGCACTCGAGGAGATCGAGGCCGTTCTGGGTGATTGTCACCTCTGCCAGCTCTACCAGTCGCGTCACAATATCGTGTTTGGCGTGGGAAACCCCCGCGCTCGTGTGATGTTTATTGGTGAGGCGCCGGGTCGCAACGAGGATTTGCAGGGCGAACCCTTTGTGGGGGCGGCGGGTGAAGACCTTAACGGCATTTTGTCGCTGGCGGGGCTCAAACGCGAAGACGTCTACATTGCCAACGTGCTTAAGTGCCGCCCGCCGGGAAACCGCAATCCGCGTCCCGAGGAAGTGCTGGCATGCTCGCCGTTTTTGCGTGAGCAGATTCGAAGCATCTGGCCCGATATTATCGTGACGCTCGGCAACCCCGCGACGCACTTTGTGCTTAAGACCGAGATTGGCATTACTAAGCTGCGCGGCAGGTTCCACCAGATGGGGCATTTTGTAGTAATGCCCACTTTCCATCCGGCAGCAGCGCTGCGCAATCCGGCATGGCAGGAGCTGCTGGAGGAAGACTTTAAGATGCTGGGCGACTATCTGGAGCGACATCCCGCACCAGAGGACGCCTCGGAATAATAAGGAGCATATATGTCCCTGGAGCGCCTGGGGGTAGGTACTTACAAAACGACTTGCGCTGCCGATACGGAGTACTTTGGTGAGCTAATTGCACCGTGCCTTGAGGACGGCGATGTGCTCATCCTGACCGGTGGCCTGGGAGTGGGCAAAACTCACTTTACCAAGGGCGTCTCGCGCGGGCTGGGCGATGGGCATATGGTTACGAGCCCTACGTTTGCGCTCATGGCCGTCCACGATCAAGGTCGTATTCCGCTGTTTCACTTTGATCTATACCGCCTGGAGCATGCCTACGAGCTCGAGGATACGGGCATTTTCGATGTGCTGGGCTATGAGGGTGCTTGCCTGCTGGAATGGGGCGAACAATTCCAGGACGAGCTGACGGATGAGTATCTTTCGGTGACGCTCAAGCGTGATGAGGGCGACAGTGATGTGCGAACGATAACGCTCGAGGCGCACGGTGACCGCGCAATGGAGCTTTCCCATTTGATTGATAAGGCTGTACAAGATGAGCTTGCATAACGACAACGCGCTGGTGGTGGCGCTCGATACCTCGACCGACATGCTTGCCTGTGCGGCAAGCTGGATTGATTGG
Organism: uncultured Collinsella sp.; assembly: GCA_902475595.1. Lineage (GTDB taxonomy): Bacteria > Actinomycetota > Coriobacteriia > Coriobacteriales > Coriobacteriaceae > Collinsella. Next base: position 4,687 of record CABRZT010000025.1, read on the forward strand.
CAGACGGGCGAGACGAAGCTCGTGAGTGGCGACCACATGTGTCGCCGTCACGCCAACGTTGAGCTCGTGAATACCGTTGATGGCGTGCTGGCTCAAGTCGGTCTGGATCGCAGCGATGTTGGTTGCTACGTGGTCGGCCGCGGCCCGGGGTCGTTTACGGGTGTGCGCATCGGCATCTCCACTGCCAAGGGCCTCGCGCGCGGTGCCAATGTTCCGCTGCTGGGCGTGTCGACGCTCGACGCTTGCGCTTGGACGGCGTGGAAGGCTGGCGTGCGCGGCAAGCTTGGTATCTTGGCCGATGCCATGCGCGGTGAGGTATATCCGGCACTATATATGCTGGGCGATGAGGGTCCCGAGCGTCAATTTGAGCGCGAACACGTGGTCAAGGCCGCCGTGGCGCTCGATGAGTGGCGCCGAGCAGCGGACTGGGACCAGGTTCAGCTGACCGGTGACGGTCTCGTGCGCTATGGCAAGCTGCTGGGTGAGGACGAGACCGCCCGCTGCGTGGAGCGCGACCTGTGGTGGCCTTCGGGCGAGGGCTTGCTGCTCGCGCACGCTGCGGGTGACGGCGATCCGGCCCGCGTCTTGCCGATTTACACGCGCCTTTCGGATGCCGAGGAAAACGAGCGCAAGCGTCTTGGTCTTGCCGAGAGTGCGCAGAGCGAAATTACGGGCGTTGCCGATGAGCTCGCCGGTCGTCATCTGCAGTTCCGTCCCATGGGCGCGGCGGATGCCGAGGGCGCGAGCGCGCTAGAGGCTGCCTGCTTTGAAGGTGCCGGACACGAGGCGTGGACGCCGGGCATGTTCCTGTCCGAACTGGGCGAGGACGTCGCTGCGCCGCGTAGTTGGTGGGTGGCACACGACGACGGCAAGCTGCTGGGCCTTGCCGGCGGTATGGTCGTGGACGGTGATGTGCAGATTCTGGATGTCGCCGTCGACTCGGCACATCGCCGTGAGGGCATTGCCCGCAAGCTGCTGTCGCATGTGAGCTATGATGCCCAGATGCTCGGCTGCACCACGGCTTCGCTCGAGGTCGAGGACGGCAACGAGGGCGCGATTGCGCTCTATGCCGCTCTGGGCTTTACCGAGGTGGGTCGTCGTCGTGGCTACTACGGTGTCGGCAAAGACGCCATCGTCATGACGGCCCCACTTCCCCTCGTACTTCCGGTCGATAACGCCTCGCCCGAGCCGACGGCAGCCGAGCAACGCGTATGGCCGCTGCCTGCGCCTGGGCGCTCCGAGGGGGAGCGCGCCGAAATTGAGCGCCGCCGCCTGGTGCTCGCTATCGAGAGTTCCTGCGACGAGACGGCCGTGGCGATTATCGATGCGGATGGCAATATGCTGGCCAACCAGGTGTCGACACAGATTGATTTCCATGCCCGCTTTGGCGGCGTGGTGCCCGAGATCGCCTCGCGCAAACACGTTGAGGTGATTGTGAGTGTCGTGGATGCGGCGCTCGAGGATGCCGCAGCATCGCTTGGTCTTGAGGGTGGAGCCATTGCTCCCAGCGAGCTTGCCGCCGTGGGCGTGACACAGGGTCCGGGCCTGGTGGGCGCCCTCGTGGTGGGCGTTGCCTTTGCCAAAGGCTTTGCCTACGCTGCCGGTAAGCCGCTCGTATGCGTCAACCATCTGGAGGGGCACCTGTTTGCCAACCTGCTGGCGCAACCTGACCTCAAACCGCCGTTTATCTTCACGCTTGTCTCGGGTGGGCACACCATGCTCGTGCACGTGAAGGCGTGGGGCGACTACGAGGTGCTCGGTGAGACGCTCGACGACGCTGTGGGCGAGGCCTTCGACAAGGTAGCCAAGGCGTTGGGTCTGGGCTATCCCGGTGGCCCCATCATTTCCAAGCTGGCCGAGACGGGCAACCCCAAGGCGATCGATTTCCCCCGTGCGCTTAACAGCAGGGGGGACTACCGCTTCTCGCTTTCGGGCCTCAAGACGGCGGTGACGCTCTACATCGAGCAAGAGACCAAGGCCGGGCGCACGATTCACCTTCCCGATCTGGCGGCTTCGTTTGAGGCAGCTGTCTTTGACGTGCAGTACAAGAAGGCCAAAAACGCACTGCACGCTACCGGATGCAAGGAATACTGCATCGGTGGCGGCGTCTCGGCCAACCCGCATCTGCGCGAGATGATGATCAAGAAGCTCGGGCGCCAGGGCATCCGCGTGACGGTGCCGCCCTTGTCTGCCTGTACCGATAACGCAGCCATGATCGCGGAGGTCGCTCGCCGTAAATTCGACCGAGGTGAAATCTCGCCGTTCGACGTCGACGCCGATCCAAACATGACGCTGTAGCTGGTACGGCGCGGTCCCCGGACGGAGGGGCCGGATATAACGTTTCCTGCTCTACAGTCCTGCGCAAGACGAAGGCCACATTAAGTGGCCTTCTTTGCGTGCGGAACTCGCGATAAACCTTATATCCGGCCCCTCCGTCCGGGGACCTTTCTGTATCGATATAACTTCTGGGCTGGTTTGGCGTCGACAACGTCCGGCAAGGTTAGCCAGCTGCGTCGAATTTCCGGCGTGCTTTAGCTGAAAGAAAAAGATGGTGTGCGGAGCTTTGCTCCGCATTTGGGATGGGAGCCCCTCGGGAGCGGGCGGGCGTATACAAGGTTTATCGCGAGTTCCGCACGAGCCGGAGAGCACTTAATGTGCTCTCCGTGCGAGCAGGACTGTAGAGCAGGAAACCTTGTATACGCCCGCCCGCTCCCGAGGGGCATCTCTCATGCAAAAACTTTTGTCGGGTAAAGTCCGAGGTCAGTGGCGTTTTATACCGAGAAATCCAAAAAAGTTGAAAATTCATTACAAATTTGCGTTGACTTTAGGTAACTAAAGTTTCATACTCCTTTTCAACCACTAGGGGATGTGAACACGCACGGATCGTTCGCATCATGATTGAAGAGGATTTCTTAGGCATGTTCACGCATCAGCTAAACATTATCAGCGTAGTAATTATCTGATGCGGGTTAGCACATACAGCTAGCCCGTACGATAACGGGCGGCTGATGAAGATGAGGGCCGTCGAGCGCAACCGACGGCCCTCATTTTTTATGTCTAGGAAGTTCTTTTTAGAGGAGGAAATGTAATGAACGGAGTTTTGCTCATGGTTGTGGCTGCGGCGGTGCTCGCCTGCGGCTATCTGGGCTACGGCCGCTGGCTGGCCAACAAGTGGGGCGTTGACAAAGAGGCCCTCACGCCGGCCAAGCGCATGAAGGACGGCAACAGCTTCTCGCCCGTCTCCGCCTTCACCGCGTTTTCGCACCAGTTCAGCTCGATCTGCGGTGCTGGTCCTGTCACGGGTACGATCGTCGCCATGGCCTTTGGCTGGCTGCCCGTCGTGCTCTGGGTCCTCGTCGGCGGCATCTTCTTTGGCGCCGTCCACGACTTTGGTGCCCTGTACGCTTCGATGAAGAACAACGGCAAGTCACTCGCTCAGCTCATCGAGAAGTATATCGGCAAGACCGGCCGTCGCCTGTTCCTGCTGTTCTGCTGGCTGTTCTGCATCATCGTCATCGCCGCCTTCACCGACATGGTCTGCAAGACGTTCATGTTCACCCCGGCCGTTGACGCTTCTGGTGCTGCTACCGGTGCCATCGACTTCACCAAGTCCTATGCCGCCGGCTGCGCTGGTACCATCTCCATCCTGTTCACCTTCGTCGCTATCGCCTTTGGTTGGGCCCAGAAGAAGTTCAACCTCACCGGCGCTGCCGAGTTCGTCACCGGCGTGGTCCTCATGGTTCTCATGTTCGCCGTCGGTATGCAGTTCCCGGTCTACCTGGATAAGTTCCAGTGGTTCGCCGTCGTCATGGTCTACCTGGTCTTCGCTGGCGCTATGCCCATCCAGATGCTCAAGACCCCGCGTGACTACCTCACTTCCATCATGATGATCGTCATGATCGTCTGCGCTGTCCTCGGCATCGTCGTCCTGGGCGTCAACGGTCAGGCCACTATCACCGCTCCGGTCTTCACCGGCTTCTCCACTGCCTCCGGCATGATGTTCCCGGTCCTGTTCGTCTCCGTCGCATGCGGTGCTCTCTCCGGTTTCCACAGCCTCGTTTCTTCCGGCACCTCTTCCAAGCAGGTCGAGAAGGAGCAGGACGCCGTCAAGGTCGGTTACGGTGCAATGATCGTCGAGTCCTTCGTTGGCATCCTTGCCATCATCGTCGCCGGCATCATGTTCTCCGATATGAACACCGCCGGTACTGGCGCTCTCAACGCCGGTGTCGCTTCCACCCCGTTCCAGATCTTCGCCGCCGGCATCTCCCGCGGTATGCAGGCCTTCGGTGTTGACGGCACGCTCGCTACCGTCTTCATGACCATGAACGTCTCCGCTCTGGCCCTGACCTCGCTCGACGCCGTCGCCCGCATCGCCCGCACCTCGTTCTCCGAGTTCTTTGCCCAGACCAACGACGCCCTGGCCATCGAGTCCAAGGCCGGCTACATGAAGGTCCTCGGCAACCCCTGGTTCGCCACGGTCGTCACCCTGCTTCCTGGTCTCGCCCTCGCTTTTGGTGGCTATGCCAACATCTGGCCGCTCTTTGGTGCTTCCAACCAGCTGCTCGGCGGCATGACCATGATCACCCTCGCCGTGTTCTGCAAGTGCACCGGTCGCAAGGGCTGGATGCTCTACGTGCCCGTCGCCTTCCTGCTCTGCTGCACCTTCACCTCGCTGGTCCAGAGCGCCATGGGCTGCATGACCGCCGTCCAGGCCTACGGTTTCTTCGGTACCATCCCGGCTACCGCCACCACGGCCGCCGTCTCCGTCGCCGCCACCAAGGGCCTGCAGCTCGTCTTTGCCGTCCTGCTGATGGTCCTGGGCCTCATCGTTGCCGTCAACTGCCTCAAGGAGTTCTTCGGCAAGGAGGCCGGTTCCATGCCCGACGAGGAGCCCGAGTGGTCCGATATGGGCAAGGCCGAGTACGGTCGCGCCGCTGCCGCTGAGGCTCCTGCCGACGCCGAGGCCGCCAAGGCCTAGTCGGTCGGACGGGTTGAATCTCCCATCCATTTGACTCGGAAAAACCGGGTCCGCGACTTCGCGGGCTCGGTCTTTTTTCATGCAAAAGCGGGTGACGCTCGAGTGTGCTCGCAGATGTTTTGCGTGGATAAGGGCGCGCGTTGTACCATATAGACGTATATGTGTACATATGAAAGGGGCCCCGTGGCCAAGACGGTATATTCCGATAACCAAAATAATGTCGATGCCCTGGCTGAGCGTCTGAGCAGCCAGACATCGCTTTCTGCTGAGCGTGCCAAGCTGGTTGCCTACGACCTGCTTTGCCGCAAGGCGCTCAAGATTAAGTCGAGTGCGCTGGCGCAGATTTTCCGCTCCGTCGATAAGGAATGTGACACCAAGGCGATGCGCGATGAGCTTATCGCGGCAAATATCGTGACAAAGATCGAGGGTAGCGGCATTAACGGGCGCCCGGCGTTCTATACCATCAATGCCGAGATTAACGATGCCCAGGAGCGGCCCGTCGAGGTTGCCGAAGAGGCCGTCGAGGACGTTGTCGAGGCGCCCGCTTCGGTGGAAACGGCTCCGCGCGAGCATGTCGATACCGACGAGCTGCTTGACGAGAGCGTCGTTCGTGCCTTTACGGCCAAGGCAGGACGCGGCGGTTTTGGCGGGGGTGGCAAGCGCGATGCGCAGCGCCGCGCCCAGCAGGAGCGCTTCCGTCGCGCCGTTGCTCGAAAGGGTGAGACGGATGCTGAGGCTCTTGAGACCGAGGTTGCTGCCGAGTCGCAGAAGCCCGCGAGGGAGCAAAAGCCCGTGGAGGCCCAAGAGCCCAAGCGTCGTCGCGGTGCTCACTTTAAGACTGCACAGCAGGATGCCGCGCGTGAGGTTGAAGAGTCTTCTGAGGTTGCAGACGATGTTGAGGAGTCTGCCAAGAAGGCTCCGGGTTCGTGTCGTCCCGGCCGCGGTTTTGCGGGACGTGCGTATCCCGTAAAGCGTCAGGAGAAGGGCGAGTCGGTTTCGACCACCCAGGACGAGAAGGCCGTTGAGCCGGTGGCTCGCGAGCAAAAGCCTGTTGAGCCGCGGCTTGAGGTTGATGCCGAGGCCAAGGGCCAGCAGCCTACTGATGAGCAGGCGGAGCAGGGCGCGTCGAGCAAGCCTCGCCGCCGTCGCCATCGTGGGGGCCGCAGTTCCCATGCCGAGACTGCAACCGAGAAGACCACGCCGCAGAACGAGGATGCGAAGGCCGAGGTTTCTTCGGGGCAGCCTAAGCGCCAGCCGGCGAAGGAGAGCAAGTTCGATCGTCCGCAGAAGCAGGCGTCTATGCCGAAGCACGAGCGCAATTCCCAGGGCGATTCTAAGCGCAAGTCTCAGAAGAAGCCGGAGTCTGCCGCAGCAGATACTGCTGCCCAGCAGCCCAAGTCGTCCGTCCACGGCGAGGTCTCGGCGTTTGCCCTTGCCCGCGTTTTAGGCAGGCAGCTGCTCAAGGTTGTCCCCACGCCTATGGCGCTCTCCAAGATCAAGGAGCAGCAGACACAGATCGTAAAGGTCGAGGGCAAGGACGGCAAAAAGGCTCCGCAGCGCACTCAGCACAACGAGATGTCCAACCGCAAGATTGCCGAGGAAATCGCAATCATCCAGGCTTGGATCGAGCAGAACCGAGGTGCCGATACGCCGGTTGCCTCGCGCCGCCAGCGTGCCTACCAGATCTTTAACGACGAGAAGGCTTTTGACGGCAAGCACGGTGAGCGCCTGATCAGGCGTATGACCGAAAAGGGCATCAGCATGCAGGCGATCAAGGTCGCCCCCAATCGCCCCGTGCACTTTACGGGCTTTTTTACGCTGGGAGCCGACAAGCCGTTCATTATGGTCGAGAACCTGGACACCTACGACGAGATCGTCAAGCTGCTGCGTGGCCGCAAGCACGCCAAGCTCTTTGGCATCAAGGTGGGCGGCGTGATTTTTGGCGGCGGATGCAAGGCGAGCGTCTCGCATGCCCTGGACGATTATCTGGCCGAGATTGGCTATCGCTTTAACTACGTCTACTACGTGGGCGATATCGATCGCGAGGGCGCGCGTATCGTCGAGCAGACTCGCAATGCCAATGTGGTTGAGATTCGCCTGCATGCCGGCATGTATCGCGCTATGCTCGCCGAGCATAAGCGTCGCGTGAAGGCCGGCGGAGAGTGCGAGCCCGCGGCTGCCAACCAGGGTGTGCCGCAGAACCTGGCAGCGACGATCAAGGATCTGCCCATGGTCACGCGCGTGCAGTTCCGCAACGTGCTGCGCGAGGGCGGGCGCATTCCGCAGGAGATCCTGATGACCGCCGACTATCGGGATGGCGACTCGGGAAGCTTCGACCGCATGCTCAACAACTAGGGCGTTCGGCCCCGGGAGAGCGGAGACACCGGCTTAGGTTTCCTGCTCTACAGTCCTGCTCACGACGGAGGCCACATTAAGTGGCCTCCTGTTCGTGCGGAACTCGCGATAAACCTAAGCCGGTGTCCCCGCTCTCCCGGGGCCTGTGGTTACCTGGTTGTTGCATGCGGCTCGCTTTTCGGAACTGGGCTGATATTTTCTTGATGTTGGGCGCTCTTGGTCCTAATGGGCTTGGGGCGCCTTCGCGTTTCCTCAGCTCCGCACCCTTGCGGGTTCGAATCCCTCCGCTTGCCCACAAGAAAGCGCCCTGGGCCGTTATGGGCTCAGGGCGCTCAATTTTAATGGCTGGGACGGAGGGATTCGAACCCCCAACAGCCGGCACCAAAAACCGGAGTTCTACCGTTGAACTACGTCCCAATGTGTGGTGTTGCCCAAAAACAACTCGTTTAGTTTACCTAATCTGCGAGGGCATCGCAAACGCCGTCGAGCAGGCGTACGGCGAGTGTCTGCGCGTCGCTGGCCGTGAAGGTGCCGTTGTAGCGCGTCATGCCCGTGAGCTCAATGCGAATGCGTGCCGGCTTCTGCTGCGCGGCGACATTGGCAGTGCGGATGCGCTGGGCCAGGTTGTGGCACTCGGCGAGGGCGATCGTGGCGCGCGGCGCTGCATCTGCGGGCAGCTCATCGCTTGCGATCTCGAGCACTAGGTCAACGTCGGTTGGGACCTCGGAGTCGCAGAGCATCATGCCGCTGTTGTCGGTCGTTGCCGTGGCGATATTCCACATGCGCGACGCAACGCTGCGTGCGATGGGGTCCTCGCCGATAACGGCAATCTGGAAGCGCTCGAGCACGTTGGCGGCGCGAGCAAAACCGATACGGGACTCGGCTTCGGTGACCGAGGGCTTGCCCTCCCACACATGGTGCAGGCGGTTGATGTAGGCGTAGGTGTCCTGGAAGGCCATGCCGTCGGCAAACAGGCCGACATTTTCCTGGAACTGCTGCAGGGCGGCCTCGGTATGCGGACCAAAGTAGCCGTCGTCTTCGCCACAGGCAAAGCCCAAAACGTTGAGAGCGCGCTGCAGGGCCTGCACATCGGCGCCATGGAAATTGGGCATGCGCAGATAGAGAGTGCGGTCGCCCAGCTTATACGAAGCGTCTACAAGGGCGCTCCAGCAGGGGATATCGACGGCATGACCGGCAGCAAGGCCGCTGTCGAGCCTGAAGGTGCTGACGGCCTGCTCAGTGGTGGCTCCAAAGTACTTGTCGGTGACTTCGGCGGCATCAATCGTGTAGCCGAGCTGTAGGAGACGAGACTGCACGTCTTCGACGGCTGCTCCTTGCATGCCCGTTGTAATAGGTTCCATGAACGAACCCCTTTCGGCGTACCATTCGTACTATTTGAGCGTCTGTCGGATAGACAACGCAAAGGGATGCATAAACATGCACTCAACAGTGTAGCAAGTTGTGCCTAAATACGCTGCTGACAGGTTTTATAACCCCCGTTAGTTAAGGCGCTCCACAAAGAAATCTGCCATGGAGAGGAACAGCTCGCGTGCGTGCGGATCAAGCTCAACGTTCTCGATGGCCGCTTTGGCCTTAGCGGTCAGGTCGAGCGCGTAAGTGTGGGCGTAATCGATGGAGCCGGTCTCCTGGAAGATCTCCACGGCGCGTGCGAGCTGCGCGGGATCATCGGTGCCCGAGGAAAGAATCGCCTCGACCTCGTCGTGGTGGCGCTCATCAGAGAGGGCGTGTACGGCGACAAGCGTGCGCTTGCCCTCGGTGATGTCGGTGCGGAAGTCCTTGTTGGCGGCTTCCTTAGTGCCGACAAGGTTGAGCAGGTCGTCCTGAATCTGAAAGGCGAGGCCTGTGTGTAGGCCAAAGGCGCGCAGCGCTTCGATTTGCTCATCGCTGCCGCCGCCGATAATGGCTCCGGCGGCAAGCGGCGTGGCTCCGCTGTAAAACGCGGTCTTGTGCGTCGCCATGTCCAGGTAGTCATCAACCGAGATATCAAAGCGCCCGTCACGGACCCAACCCAGGTCGAGCGCTTGACCCTCGATGGTGCGGACGATCATCTCGGTAAGCTCGTGGAGCACGCGCAGCTTCACGTCGGACTCCAGCGTGGGGTCGTCGAGAACCGTCTTGGTGACCATGGTGAGCGCCAGGTCGCCGCAATTGATGGCAAGGCCCGTGCCCTCGGTAAGGTGCATGCAGGGCTTGCCTCGACGAAGCTGTCCGTTGTCGGCGATGTCGTCGTGGATCAGCGCGCCCGACTGGAAATGCTCGATGGCTGCCGCGGCGCTGCGGGCGCTCTCAAAGCTACCGCCCACTGCGGTTGCGGCGAGCATACAGATAAGCGGGCGGTGGCGCTTGCCGGCGTTGGCCGTAAAAGCCGAGAGCGGCGCATACAGGTAGCGCTCGATATCGGCAGAGGTCGCCTGTCCGTCAAAGAACGTGGCCAGATAGTCGTTAATCTGGTCAAAGTGCTGGGCTAAAAAGCTGGTAAACGGACTGGACACGGGTTCTCGCATTCTTTCTGAGGTTGCGTTGATGCAATATGCAGACAACATATTGCCACATTAGGGCGTTTGGCGCGGCAGTTTTGGCGATTTGGGACAACGGGCGTGCGTTTGATGGAGCGCGCCTAAATCAGCCCAAAATGCTCGAGCGCCGCAACGACACCGTCGTGATCGACGGTGTCGGTCACGTAATCGGCCTTATCCTTGAGATAGTCCGGCGCATTGCCCATGGCGATACCGACATCGACGGCGTTCATCAGCGAGACGTCATTGCTGGCGTCGCCAATGCCGTATACGGTTCCGTGGTGGGGGTCGAGGGCGTCGAGTACAGACTGGATGCCCCCGCGCTTCGTGCATTCGCGGGGCGAGATTTCGGTTACCTCGAGTTCGAGCTCATTAAAGCACAGCAGCGGCTCAAGTGCCTTATCTTGAGCGATGTGGTTGGCGAGCGATGTAGACATCAAGATCTTGTAGACACTGTAATGTTGCAGCTGCGTGACTGCGTCGCCCAGGGTGCGCGCGTATCCGGGAGCATCGGGCGCATCGGCACTCATGCGCACGATGCCGTTGAGGCCCTCAAAGCGGATGACCTCGCCCGATTGCTCAAGGTAGGGGGCAAGACGCTGCAGCATACTGGGCGTCATCGACAGATCGCGAATTGCGTGTCCGTTGATCTCGGCGTAACCGCCCGCAAGACAGACGATGCCGGTCCAAGGCAGCTCAAGAAGTTTGGGGTGGATGCAGCTCAGGGTGCGTCCCGTGCAGATAAAGGCCATGTTGCCGTTGGCGACAAACTCGCGGATTGCCTGCGAAACCGCCTCGTTGGGATAGGGGGAGAGGTCCCGCTCGTCTTCGGGAAGGTCTTGGGCGAGCCTGGGGTCTTGCCAGGCGAGCGTTCCGTCGATATCGAAGAAGCAAATAGAGCCGCGCTTATGGGCTGCGCTGGCGGCAGGGGAGGCCGAGGTGGTGGGCACAAATTCCGGCTCGAGGCCCATGATCTGGTCAAAATGCTCTTTAACGCGGGGAACGGAGATGCCGATGACCACCTGGGCGGTCTTGCCCGTAATGATGAGGCCCTTGGCGCCCACCGCGACAAACGACGCGTTATCTGCAACGATGGAAGGGTCTGCGACCTCGACGCGCAGGCGCGTGGCGCAGTTGGTTGCGCCCACGATATTGCCAACGCCACCTAAAAGCTGAATTACCCGCTCAGCGAGGACGTGATCTTGATCGGATCGACTATCGACCTCGTCATTGGGGGATTGCTCTTTGACAAAGTCGCTTCCCGTTAAACAATCGATTGCCGCGCGATTGGCAACATGATCCTCGCGGCCCGGTGTCTTAAGGTCATAGACCAAGATGAGTGCTCGAAAACTAACAAAAAAGATGAGGCTAAAGGCAAGGCCGATACCGAGCGCCAAAAGATAGGCACCGGCATGCGTGCGCATGAGCGGAATAAAGTTGAAGGCTGCCATCTCCATCAGGCCGCCCGAGAAGATGCCGACGATGCCAAAGAGATTCATGGTTGTGGCAAGGCAAGACGATAAGACGGCGTAGAGCAAAAAGAGCCCGGGGTGGGTGAACATAAAGAGAAACTCGAGTGGCTCGGTAACGCCGCAAACCGCCGAGGCGATGATGGCGGGAGCAAGGATGACCCTGAGGCCGGCGCGGCGCTCGGGTTTTGCGGTGGAGTAGAACGCAGCTGCGATGGCAGGAAGGCCAAAGAGCTTGACCCAGCCGGTGGCGGTAAAACCGGCCCACGGCGCAAGTTCATTAAGGGGGCGCGTGCTATGGGAGAGGATGGGGAGCAAACTGCTCCACGTGGCGTAGATGCCGTCGTTAATGACCAGGTTGTCGTAGTAGATCGGCATGTAGAGCAGGTGGTGCAGCCCCATGGGCTCGAGTGCTCGTTCTAAAAAGACAAAGATGCCCACGCCAAAGGGACCGATGCCTGCAAGCGCGTGACGCAGCGTATCAGTTACATCGTATACGGAGGGCACGATGGCGGCCGAGATAGCGGCAAGGGCAAACACGGCAAAAAAGCTGATGAGGTAGACCAGCGAGGAGCCCGAGAAGGTGCCGAGCCAATCGGGAACCTTGGCATCGTAGAAGCGGTCATGGATGGCGACGACGGTTGCCGATACCGCCAGCGGGCCGATAATGCCGGTGTCGAGCGTCTTGATGCCGTCGATGATGGTGATGCCGCTAGCGGAGGTCAAAGACGACGGGTACTTAAGTCCAAGATTGTCTCCGCTCAGCTTAATGATCTCGCTCAAAAAGAAGCAGTAGGCAAAATAGGCGACGAGAGCCTCGAGGCAGCAACGAGCCGGTTGTTTTTGGGCAAGACCGATGGGCAGCGCTACGGCAAAAAGGAGCGGGAGGCGTTTAAAGACCGTCCACGAGCCGCGCTGGATGATGGTCCAAAAAGCGTACCAAGGGGTTCCGTATACGGCGAGATCGCCGACGATGTCCGCAGTCGTTGCGAGAGCGGAGACGCCGACCATGAGGCCTGATATAGAAAACAGCATGGCGGGCGCGAACATTGCCCCGCCAAAGCGTTGGATTTTTTGCAGCATGTTCTGCCTTCCGAATATCGAGGCGCGTTGCGCGTGGGGAAACGTTTAAACAATGGATTCATTGTAGAGGACCAGACGATTGTCGTACCGGCAGTTTTGAGCGAAACCGATTTGGGCATGACAGAAACCGTCAACGGTTAAATCCTGTCGCTTTACCGATATTCGGTTTAAACAACTTTAAGAAATGCTATCGTGCCTAGCCGGAAATGAATAATGTAGAGGTGAAACAATGCCAAAAGCGATATACGAAGGAATCTACCGAGAAATACGCTCGCGCATCATTAATGGGACCTATGCGTTTCAGGAGATGCTGCCAACCGAAGCCGAGCTGACCGCGGAGTTCGGATGCACTCGCAATACCGTCCGTCGCGCCTTGGGTATGCTGGCCGACGGGATGTTTGTGCAGCCCATACACGGCAAGGGCGTGCGCGTTATTTGGCTTAAGGGCGAAACCGACATGTTGGGCGCACTCGAAGAGGTTGAGTCGTTTGGCGAGTTTGCAAAGCGCAACAATGCCGTTGCATCTACGGACGTTAAGTCTTTCGAACATCTGGTTTGCACCGAGCAACTCTCTCGTCACCTGGGCTTTAAGGTGGGCGAGGAGTTGATTCGCGTAGTGCGTGTCCGAAGCCTCAACGGCAACGCGCGCCAAGTGGACCATGGCTATTTTTTGGCGTCGATCGCCAAGGGCCTGACTCCCGAGATCGCGGCAGATTCTATTTACGGCTATCTGGAGCACAAGCGCGGTGTCAAAGTGATGGCGAGCCGTCGTACGGTGAGTGTCGAGCTCGCCAACGATGAGGACTGCAGCTATCTTGACCTCGGCAAATACAACTGCGTTGCCGTCATGGAGAGCCAGTCGTACACCTCGGACGGCATCTTGTTTGAGGTGACGCACACTCGCACACACCCCGAGATCTTCCATTACCGTGTCAATTCCAAGCGATAGCCGGCTAGCTCGCAGCCTGACGAGACTCATGGCCTCAAAGAGAAAACGCCCGGTCAAACCGACGGTACATCGGCTTGACCGGGCGTTTTCTCTGCATTCGACAACAAATAATTGTTTATACAAAACTTGTCAAGTATCAAGTTGAAATTACCGTTCACCGAAGTTTTTCTACCGCTCTAGTAATACTTGTTCAAACAACTAGCCAAATAGCGTATCGTACAAATCAGCAAAAGGGGCAAAGTCCCCGAGCCAATCTCCGAAGGCGGCGGCAAAGGGTGCCGCCACGGTGTGAAAGGGTGGATTGTAATGAAGAACGAAATGAGCAGAAGGCAGTTCCTGGGCTTTGCTGGTTCCGCGGCTGCGGTTCTTGGTCTGGGTCTCGTGGGCTGCGGTGGTTCTGCCGGCTCCGGCTCCTCTGCTTCTGGTGACGCTGCCGAGGTCTACTTCCTCCAATTCAAGCCCGAGGTCGACAAGGAGTGGAAGGAGATCGCCAAGGCCTATAAGAAGGAGAAGGGCGTCGAGGTCAAGATCGTGACCGCCGCCTCCAACACCTACGAGGAGAAGCTCAAGTCCGAGATGTCCAAGAGCTCCGCTCCGACCCTGTTCCAGGTCAACGGCCCCACCGGTCTTAAGAACTGGAAGGATTACTGCGCCGACCTGTCCGATACCAAGCTCCGCGGTGAGCTCATTGACGACTCCCTGGCTCTGCAGTCCGACGGCAAGGATCTGGGTATCGACTGGGTCCAGGAGAGCTACGGCATCATCTACAACAAGCAGCTGCTCGAGAAGGCTGGTTACAAGGCCGAGGACATCAACTCCTTCGACAAGCTGAAGGCTTGTGCCGACGACATCCAGGCCCGCAAGGACGAGCTTGGTGTTGAGGGCGCCTTCACTTCCGCTGGCATGGACGACTCCTCCAGCTGGCGCTACACCACCCACCTTGCCAACCTCCCGCTCTACTACGAGTTCGAGAAGGAGCACAATCAGGAGGACGACGAGATCAAGGGCGAGTATCTCGACAACTTCAAGCAGATTTTCGACCTGTACATCACCGACTCCACCTGCGATCCTTCGCAGCTTGCCTCCAAGACCGGCGACGACGCCACCAACGAGTTCGCAACCGGCAAGGCCGTCTTCTACCAGAACGGTTCTTGGGCCTACGCTGACCTCACCAAGGCCGGCATGACCGACGATCAGATTGGCATGATGCCCATCTACATCGGTGTCGACGGCGAGGAGAACCAGGGCCTGTGCTCCGGCGGCGAGAACTACTGGTGCGTCAGCTCCCAGGCTTCCGAGGATGCCCAGAAGGCCACCGAGGACTTCATGTATTGGTGCGTCACTTCTGACACTGCCACCAGCATCATCGCTGACAAGATGGGTCTGACTGCCCCGTTCAAGAGCGCTAAGGAGACCACCAACGTCTTCTCGCAGCAGGCCGTTGCCATGGCCAAGGACGGCAAGAAGACCGTCGCTTGGGACTTCGTTTACATCCCCTCTGAGGAGTGGAAGAAGAACCTCAAGCAGGCTCTGATTGCCTATGCTGCCGACAACAGCAAGTGGGACGGCGTCAAGAACGCCTTCGTCGATGGCTGGAAGACCGAGAAGGCTGCTTCCGAGTAAGCAGTTGCTGCCCAAGCTATCTGATTAGCGACAGGGGGCGGGCAGACGTTGGTTTGCCCGCCCCCTGCATATTGAAAGGACCCTTCTATGGGCAAAGCACTCAAGCGCTGGTGGCCGCTCTTTATGCTGCCCACGTGTCTGGCGTTTATGATCGGGTTCGTGATCCCCTTTATCCAGGGTTTCTATCTCTCGTTCTGCCAGTTTATTACCATCAACAACACGCACTTTGTCGGTATCGAGAACTACGTGCGCGCACTGTTCGATCCGCAGTTTGCCACGTCGTTCTTCTTTACCGTGGCGTTTGCCTTCCTGTCGACGGTGCTCATCAACGTGATCGCCCTCGCCATCGCGCAGGCGCTCACCCGCAAAGCGCTCAAGGGCACCAACATCTTCCGTACGATCTTCTTTATGCCTAACCTGATCGGCGGCATCGTGCTGGGCTACATCTGGCAGATTCTGATCAACTGCCTGCTCTCCAACGTGGGCGCCCAGCTCATCGCCCTTAACTCTGCTGCTGGCTTCTGGGGCCTTATCATCCTGACCCTGTGGCAGCAGGTCGGCTACATGATGATCATCTACATCGCTGGTCTGCAGTCCATTCCGTCCGACTACATCGAGGCCGCCAAGGTCGACGGTGCCACGGCATGGCAGACGTTTTGGAAGGTTAAGATCCCTAACCTGATGCCGACCATCACCATCTGCCTGTTCCTGTCCATCACCAACGGCTTTAAGCTGTTCGACCAGAACCTCGCCCTTACCGGCGGCGCCCCCGCGCACTCCACCGAGATGCTCGCCCTGAACATCTACAACACGTTCTATTCGCGTGCCGGTATCGCATGGCAGGGCATCGGTCAGGCCAAGGCGGTTATCTTCTGCATCCTGGTCGTGGCCATCTCCATGATCCAGCTTAAGGCCACGAGGTCCAAGGAGGTGCAGCAGTAATGAAACGCGATAAGGTTATCAACCGCGCGCTCTCGATTTTCTTTACGATCCTGTCGCTCGCGTGGATCTACCCCGTGTTCATGATTGCGCTTAATTCTTTTAAGAAAGCGACCGCAATCAGCACCACCACGGCATTCGATCTGCTCACGCCCGAGACGTTCAACGGCCTCGCAAACTACATGCACGCCCTTAACGAGCAGGGCTTTGCCTCGGCATTTATGTACTCGCTCATCATCACGGTCACGTCGGTCGTGCTGATTTTGGTGTGCTGCTCCATGTGCGCTTGGTACGTGGTTCGTGTCAACAACAAGATCTCGAACTTCTTCTATTACCTGTTCGTGTTCTCGATGGTCGTGCCGTTCCAGATGCTCATGTTCACGCTGTCCAATTTGGCGGACCGCATCGGCTTCAACACGCCGTTCAACATCTGCTTTATCTACCTCGGCTTTGGCGCGGGCCTGGCGGTCTTTATGTTCGCCGGTTTTGTAAAGAACATCCCGCTCGAGATCGAGGAGGCGGCCATGATTGATGGCTGCAACCCGGTCCAGGTGTTCTTTAAGATTGTCCTTCCCATCATGAAGCCCACCTATCTTTCGGTCGGCATCCTCGAGACCATGTGGGTCTGGAACGACTATCTGCTGCCCTACCTTACGCTCGACTCCACCAAGTACAAGACCATTCCTATCTTGATCCAGTACTTCCGCGGCGGCTACGGCCACGTCGAGCTCGGCCCCATGATGGCCTGCATCATGATGGTCGTTATCCCCATCGTTATCATGTACATCCTCTGTCAGAAGTACATCATCGACGGCGTGGTGGCAGGTGCCGTCAAGGGCTGATGCCGTAACTGTTTTGCAAGTTTCTGCGGCACCCCTCAGCGCGGCGCCGCATATCGAAAGGTAGAGACATGGCCGAGATCGTTCTCAAACATGTTCAGAAGGTGTATCCCAACAACGAGTCAAAAAAGAAGGGCTTCTTTGGCAAAAAGAAGAAGACCGAGGAGAAGAAGCACAACCTCAAGGTTACCGAGGACGGTGTGCTCGCTGTAGAGGACTTCAACCTCACCGTTCACGACCAGGAGTTCGTCGTCCTCGTTGGCCCCTCTGGCTGCGGCAAGTCCACGACGATGCGCATGGTCGCCGGCCTGGAGGACATCACCTCGGGCGATGTGCTCATCGATGGCAAGCGCGTCAACGACGTGGCACCCAAGGACCGCGACATTGCCATGGTGTTCCAGAGCTATGCTCTGTACCCCAATATGACGGTGTACGAGAACATGGCGTTTACGCTTGAGCTCAAGAAGGTCCCCAAGGACGAGATCGACCGCAAGGTTCGCTCCGCTGCCGAGATCTTGGGTATCACCGAGTACCTAGACCGTAAGCCCAAGGCGCTTTCGGGCGGCCAGCGCCAGCGTGTCGCTATCGGCCGCGCCATCGTGCGAGACCCCAAGGTCTTCCTGATGGACGAGCCGCTGTCCAACCTGGACGCCAAGCTGCGTAACCAGATGCGTGCCGAGCTCATTAAGCTGCGCCACGAGATCAAGGGCACGTTCATTTATGTTACTCACGACCAGACCGAGGCCATGACCCTTGGCGACCGTATCGTGGTCATGAAGGACGGCGTCGTCCAGCAGATCGCCACGCCGCAGGAGGTCTTCAACCATCCCGCGAACATCTTCGTCGCCGGCTTCATCGGCGTGCCGCAGATGAACTTCTTCGATGCCCAGCTGGTGCGCTCGGGCAACGGCTTTACCGTCAAGACCGAGGATATGAACGTGGCACTCGCCCCCGAGACTTGCGCTCAACTTGCCCTCAACTGGGACGGCGGCGACGTGAAGGAGATTACGGCCGGCGTGCGTCCCGAGCAGATCCTGCTTGCCGACAAGGGCGAGGAGGGCGCGCTCCAGGGTACCGTCGAGGTGACCGAGCTCATGGGCTCGACCGAGCATGTCCACGTGACCGCTCCCGACGGCCAGTTTGTCCTGATTATCCCCGTCGTCGACCTCGAGGCCAAGGGCGCGCTCAAGGCTGGCGACACCATCTGGTTCAAGTTCGAGAAGAACGCGACCCACCTCTTCGATAAGGTCTCTGGCAAGAACCTTATCTAGGCCCGGTGCATCCAGGCCCTCCCTTTGGGCGACTGCGGTATTGCCATCCTTTTGCCGCGGTCACATATAAGGCTCCCCTCCCGTCCACTGGGCGAGAGGGGAGCCTTTCTTTGTGTTGGGGTTGTCTGACCGGTCGTTTGTCTCGATCTGTAACGGGTGAGGCTGATTTCGGACGTTAGATGTTACAGATCGAGACGGTTCCGCTGAGCTAACCATTTCATCTAAATCTGTAACACCAAAGGTGAATTTCAGCTGCTAGATGTTACAGATCGAGATTGACCCAAGGGGGGGCGGTATGTCTCAATCTGTAACAGCTGGGGCCGTTTTTACCGAGCAGCTGTTACAGATCGAGATTCTTCGGTCGAGTCGGGTCACGGGGTAACGTGCGGGCACAAAAAACGGAGCCGTGTTGCCACGACTCCGTTTCTCAAGAGGATGGGTAAGGGAAACGAAATTAGCTCAGGTGCCAAATCTCGTCGTTGTACTGGGAGATCGTGCGGTCAGACGAGAAGGTGCCGGCGTTGGCGATATTGATGAGCGTCTTGCGCATCCAGGCGTCCTGGTCCTCGTAGTCGGCCAACACGCGCTCCTTGGTCTGGATGTACTCCTCGATGTCGAGCAGGGCCATAAACCAGTCCTTGCCCTTAATGTCATCGTGCAGGCGCTGCAGGCGCTCGGCGTTGCCGGTCGCCATAAAGGCCGGGTTGGTGATGAAGTCCACCAGCAGTTTAATGCCGGGCTTGCGGTAGAGCACACCGGCGTCATAGGTGCCGTCGGCATAGAGCTGCTCGACCTGTTTGGACGAGGCACCAAAGGTATAGATATTCTCGTCGCCCACGAGCTCGGCAATCTCCACGTTGGCGCCGTCAAGCGTGCACAGGGTTAGGGCGCCGTTGAGCATGAACTTCATGTTGGAGGTGCCGCTCGCCTCCTTGGAGGCCAGGCTGATCTGCTCGGAGATATCAGCGGCGGGGATCACGCGCTCGGCGGCGGTGACGTTGTAGTTCTCGATCATGACAACCTGCAGGTAGGGAGCCACGTCGGGGTCGTTTGCAATCCACTGCGACAGCGTCAGAATCAGATGGATGATGTCCTGCGCGATAGTGTAGGCAGGTGCCGCCTTGCCGCCAAAGATGATGGTGACGGGGTGCTTAGGTCTGTTGCCGTTCTTGATATCGAGGTACTTCCAGATGATGTAGAGCGCGAGCATCTGCTGACGCTTGTACTCGTGGATGCGCTTGACCTGGACGTCGATGATGGCGTTGGAGGGAATGGTCACGCCCTGCTCGAGCGCCATGAACTGGCGCATGATGGCCTTGGCCTCGACCTTGGTGGCGGCCAGGCGCTCAAGAACGTCCTTGTCGTCGGCGAACTTGGCGAGTTTGCTCAGATCGCCGGTGCTGCGCCAGTCGGTGCCGATCACATCGTCGAGCAGGCTGGCGAGCGCGGGGTTGGCCCCATGGATCCAGCGGCGGAAGGTGATGCCGTTGGTCTTGTTGGAGAACTTCTTGGGATAGATCTCGTAGAACGGATGAAGCTCGGTGTCCTCCAGGATCTTGGTGTGGAGGGCGGCTACGCCGTTGATGGAGAAGCCAAAGTGGATGTCCATGTGGGCCATGTGGACGGTGTCGTGCTCGTCGATGATGGCGACGCGCGGGTCATCGTGCTCGGCCTTCGCGATCTCATCGAGCTTGACGATAATGTCGGCGATGGCAGGGGAGACCTTCTGCAGGCTGGCGAGCGGCCACTTCTCGAGCGCCTCGGCAAGAATCGTGTGGTTAGTGTAGGCGACCATGGAGCGCACGATGGTAACGGCCTCGTCAAACTCGATGTCGTGCTCGGTGGTGAGCAGGCGGATGAGCTCGGGGATGACCATGGTGGGGTGCGTGTCGTTAATTTGGACCACGGCGTAGTCGGCCAGATCGTGCAGGTTGCTGCCGCGCTCGACGGCCTCGTCGATCAGGAGCTGGGCGGCGTTGCTCACCATGAAGTACTCCTGATAGATGCGAAGTAGGCGGCCCTGCTCGTCGGAATCGTCGGGGTAGAGGAACAAGGTGAGGTTCTTGGCGATCTCGGTCTTGTCGAAGTCGATGGAACTGCCGGGGACCAGGCTGTCGTCGACGCTCGCCAGGTCGAACAGGCGCAGGCGATTCTTGGTGGGCTGGCCGTAACCGGGCACATCGATGTTGACGAGCTTGGAGGTAACGGCAAAATCGCCGAACTCGACGGTGTAGGAGCGGTCATCGTCGACTAGGATGTCCTGCTCACCGAGCCACTCGTCGGGGACGGCCTTCTGCTGGTTGTCGACAAAGCGCTGACGGAACAGACCGTAGTGATAGTTGAGGCCCACGCCATCGCCGGTCAAGCCTAGCGTGGCGATGGAATCCAGGAAGCACGCGGCCAGGCGGCCCAAGCCGCCGTTGCCGAGCGACGGCTCAACCTCGAATTCCTCGATTTTGTTGAGGTCGTGGCCTGCGGCGGTGAGCTGGTCTTTAACCTCGTCGTAGATGCCGAGGTCGATCATGTTGTTGATGAGCAGCTTGCCGATCAAAAATTCGGCGGAAATGTAATAGAGCTTTTTCTTGCCGTTGTTGAGCGGGCAGGCGGCGGAGCGCTCCTGCACGAGTTTGACCAGCAGCTTGTAAATGCGACGGTCGTCGAGCTGCTCGAGCGAGGTGCCAAAAGACTGCTCGGCGAGTTCCATGAGGTTAATTTGGGGCATGTTTTCTCCTGTGATGGGTTGTTTCATGTCTGCAATTCATAAGAAGCCCGCGCGAGGGGATTGGGGTGGCCTCGCGCGGGAAAAGCAAGCGCGTCCGCACGGTGGGGAGGGGTTGGGCGCGGTAGCTCCTATTGAGGAAGCTCGATTTCGGCTTCCGACGGGATGCGGAAGTAGGTCTCGGTCCAGTCGGTGAGTTTGTGCTCGAGCTCGCGGGTGATGGCGCCGTCGAGCATGCGCCAGGTCCAGTTGCCGCCCAGCGTGGCAGGGGTGTTGATGCGCGCCTCGTTGCCCAAGTTGAGCAGGTCCTGCATGGTGTAGATGCACGTGTCGCTCACGCTGGCGGCGATGGTGCGATTGAGTGCATCTGCCATGGGTTCGCCGGCCTGCTGATGGGTGTACAGGACTGCCTGCTCGCGCTGACGCGGGGTGGCCGTTCCCTCAAACCAACCGCGCGCCGTCTCGTTGTCGTGGGTGCCCACATAGGCGACGGTGTTGGCGATGTAGTTATGCGGCAGGTAGTACGAGTTGGTGCCCTCAAAGGCAAACTGCAGGATCTTCATGCCGGGGAAGCCCGAGTTGTCGCGCATGTCGATGACGCCGGGGGTGAGGAAGCCCAGGTCCTCGGCGATGATGGGCAGCGTGCCGAGCTTTTCCTCGAGCGTCTTGAAGAACTTGAGGCCGGGACCCTGCGTCCACGAACCGTAGGACGAATCGGGTGAGGAGAACGGCACCTCCCAATAGGCTTCGAAGCCGCGGAAGTGATCCAGGCGGATGACGTCGTACATGTCGAGGGCGGCGCGAATGCGGCCCTCCCACCAGGAGAAGCCGTCGGACTCCATGGCGTCCCAGTCGTAGATGGGGTTGCCCCAGTACTGGCCGGTGGCCGAGAACTGGTCGGGCGGCGTGCCGGCGACGCTCACGGGATTGCCGGCGGCGTCGATCTTAAAGAGCTCAGGCGTCGCCCACATCTCGACGGAGTCACGCGAGACATAGATGGGCAGGTCGCCGATGATGAGAATGTCGCGCTCGTTGGCATAGGCCTTGAGGCGGCTCCACTGGCGATCGAAGAAGTACTGCGTCATCTGGTGGTAGAGCATACGCGCCGGATGGTCGGCGCAGACCTTGGCGGAAGCCTCGCCGCGGGTGCGGAGCTCCGCGGGCCACTCCCAAAACGCCTTGAGACCGCACTCCTCTTTGACGGTCATGAACTCACAGTAGGGGATGAGCCAGTCCTCGTTGGCCTGGATAAAGTCATCGAAATCGGCCGGCTTGTCGGCGGCAAAGCGCTCGGCGGCGCGGTCGAGAATCTGACGGCGGCCACCAAAGATGGCACCGTAGTCGACATTGCTGGGGTCGGATCCCAGATACACGCCATCGATATCGCGCTGCTCCAGATACCCTGCCTCGATAAGCTCGGCAAAGTCGATAAAGTTGGGGTTGCCTGCGCGGGCCGAGAACGACTGATAGGGCGAATCGCCATAGCTGGTCGTCGTAAGGGGCAGAATCTGCCAGTAATGTTGTTTGCACGAGGCGAGAAAATCGACGAAGTCGTAGGCATTCCAGCCAAAGCCGCCGATTCCGTATGGTCCGGGCAGAGATGAGACGGGCATGAGGACGCCGCTTGCACGCTCCATGAATGCGCTCACCAACCTTCTTGTTGTGGGGTCGGCCTGCCGATGGGTGTGCAGTCCGCCTCCGATGTTCTGATTCGATACGCCTATTGTAAAACATGTTGTTTAAACATGTACAGGCAAGATAAAAAAGTTGGTCGATTTTCGGCGAATGGTTACATGCCATGAAAAAGCCCCGACCTCACAACGTGAGATCGGGGCAAGAGCGGTATGTAGGTTTTGCTACTCGGCGTCGGCGAAGCCGTTGGGGTTGTGGCTCTGCCAGTTCCAGCTATCGCGGCACATGTCCGCGATGTCGTACTGGGCCTTCCAGCCCATCATGCGCTCGGCCTTGGAGGCATCGCACCAGTTGGCAGCGATGTCGCCGGCGCGGCGCTCGCGGATCACGTAGGGCAGCTCCTTGCCACAAGCCTTGGAGAAGGCGGCGACGACCTCGAGTACCGAGGTGCCGGTGCCGGTGCCCAAGTTAAAGATCTCGACGCCGGTCTTGCCGTTCATCCAGTTGAGGGCGGCCACGTGACCAGATGCCAGATCGCACACGTGGATGTAATCGCGCACGCCGGTGCCGTCGGGGGTGGGGTAGTCGTTGCCAAAGACCTGAACGGCCTCGAGCTTGCCCACGGCGACCTGGGCGACATAGGGCACCAGGTTGTTGGGGATGCCCTTGGGATCCTCGCCGATCAGGCCCGACGGATGGGCGCCGATGGGATTGAAATAACGGAGCAGCACGACGTCCCACTCGGGGTCGGCGGTGTGGACGTCCATAAGGATCTGCTCGATCATCCACTTGGTCCAACCATAGGGGTTGGTCGCGGGCTTCTTAGGATCCTCCTCGGTGACGGGCGGGTTGTCCGGGTCGCCGTAGACGGTCGAGGAGCTCGAGAAGATGATGGACTTGCAGCCATGGTTGCGCATGACGTCGATGAGCACCAGGGTGTTCTCGATGTTGTTGTGGTAGTACTCGACGGGCTTGCTCACCGACTCGCCGACGGCCTTAAAGCCGGCAAAGTGGATGACGCGGTCGATCTGATGGGTATCGAAGATCTTGTTCATCGCATCGCGGTCGAGCACGTTGGCCTCGTAGAAGGTGAGGTTCTTGGCGGCCTCGTCGCCCACGATGGTCTTGACGCGGTCGACGGCGACGGCGCTGGAGTTGGAGAGATCATCGACGATGACGACCTGGTAGCCACCCTCGAGCAGCTGAACGACGGTGTGCGAGCCGATAAAGCCGGCGCCACCGGTAACGAGGACACAGGTGTCTTTGGGGTCGAGTGCTTTGGACATGTAGTCTCCTATCGAATCAGGAACACTTCTTCAGGGGAGTATAGCGCAGGCAGGGACGCCCAAATCGTGCGCTGTAGGAAAAGCAGAGGATTGTGCTAACGTACTCATAGAAGAGCTTGCGTACGCATAACCTGATCTTTGGCATTTGCTTACGAGCCGCTGACCTTGCAGTTTCCTGCCGTTCGTGGAAATCGTTGGGACGCGCCATATGTACGCTAATATGTATGAGTTGAGCGACATATAAATAAGCATGTAACGGAGTACATATGTCACCAAACAGCGATTCCATCCTTTCCCAGGAGCTCTCGCGCCGCACTGCCCTCAAGGCCCTGTTCGGCGCCGCTTCTGCGGCAGTTCTTTTTGGCCTGCCCGCTCGCGCCCATGCGGCGGAGGCTTCCAAAGAAACCACCGATAAACTGAATGCCGCCCAGGCCCAGCTCGACGAGGTTCAGGCCCAGCTCGACAGCATCGCAAATGAGTATGCGGCGCTGGCCAACAAGAATGCCCAGACCCTCAACGACATCGAGAATGTCCAGGGCAAGATTGACGACACGCAGGCCCAGATCGATGAAAAGAAGGCCGAGCTCAAGAAGAAGCGCAACGACCTTTCCGATCGCGTGGCCGCCAGCTACAAGTCCGGCGGCACGAACATCCTGTCGTTGCTGCTTGCTTCTGGCTCGTTTGAGGAGCTCGTCGCCAACGCGCATTACGTCGAGAAGATCAACAAGAGCGACCGTGACG
The DNA here is from genome assembly GCA_902475595.1 of uncultured Collinsella sp. GTDB lineage: Bacteria > Actinomycetota > Coriobacteriia > Coriobacteriales > Coriobacteriaceae > Collinsella. Next base: position 29,108 of record CABRZT010000025.1, read on the forward strand.
CTATCGAGGACATCCAGACCATCCAGAAAGAGCTCGATACGCAGAAGTCCGAGCTCGAGTCGCAAAAAGCCGACTTGGAGAAGCTCAAGGACCAGCAGACTGCTCAGATGCAGGACATGCAGGCCAAGCAGCAGGAGGTCCAGACGGTTCTGAACGGCCTCTCCGACGATGTCAAGGAGCTCATGGCCCAGCGCGATTCCGAGATTCTCGCTGCCGCTCAGGCCGAGGAGGCTGCCAAGAAGGCTGCCGCCGCCGCAGCTGCCGCGAACAAGAACAATTCCTACTCGGGTGGTTCAAGCTCGGGTGGCGGATCGTATGCCGGCGGTACCCCGCAGCAGAATGCCGGCTCGGGCAAGCAGCAGGCCGTCGTCAACGCTTGCTACTCCACGCCCTCGCCTGGCCAGAACTGGTGCGCGGCGTGGGTCTCCAACGTCTTCCGCAACGCCGGCGTTGGTTACTTTGGCGGTAACGCGTGCGACATGTTTAACGCTTGGTGCTATAGCTCCGACCGCTCGGCGCTGCAGGTGGGCATGATTGTTGCCGACTCCTCGCATAGCGGTACCGGCATGCCGGGTCTGATCTATGGCCACGTGGGCATCTACGTTGGCGGCGGCATCGTTATGAGTAACGAGGGCGCCATCACGTCGAGGTCGCTTGACTCGTTCATTGGGTTCTACGGCACTGGCTCTGGCGTGCGCTGGGGCTGGCTTGGCGGTATTGCGCTGTCGTAACGATAAGTTGGGCCGGGACAGTCCGAGAGGCATAAGGTTGCCTGCTCGGACAGTCCTGCTCGCACGGAGAGC
>CABRZT010000026.1:0-29843 GCA_902475595.1 uncultured Collinsella sp.
GATGCGGCGCGCTGCGCGCCCCGCACAGGCTAAAGCCCGTAAATGAAAAAGCGGGCAAGCCAGTCCCCTGGCTCGCCCGCTTTCAATCATGTAAATCGCCGTATCTACTCTGCAGACGAAGATCCACCATCAACGATTGCCTGCTCGGACTCAGGAATCCCATCGGCACCCGTGCTCTGTTCTTGCTCCACCTCTTCGCTGATTGCGGAGGCGGGGGTCGAGCCCTTTGCACCCACGATGTAGGCAGCCCCAAATCCTAACGCAATGGCAATCAAGGTCAAAATCACGTAGACAGGCCAATGGCGCTTAATATACGAAAACACGTTGACTCCTTAGAGCTCCGTCTACGAACGGCGGATAACCTCGGTCACGACCTCGGATACCGTGGCAATGTTCGTCGGGTTGACATTGTGAGGCAGGTCGTCCTCGGTACGAGCGCAAGCCAGACGCGTGCCGTCCACGCCGGCGATGGTGAGGGCTCGGCGGCTCGCCTCGAGCGCGGCATAGGCATCGGTCTTGGCATAGGGCATCTCGAGCGCGCCACAATCGACATGGAACGACTTGCAGACCTTGCTGACCAGGTTCATGATGCGGCGATCGCCCTTGAGCAGCTGTTGTTCGCCCTCGACCGTCACAACCGAAAGCCTACCGGCGCCGACGGATTCAAGATTGATAAAGAATACGCCGCGGAGCTTATCGCGATGCGAAGCCAAGAAGGCCTTCATGCCGGCGCCATCACAGTCCGAGGCGCCCGTTGCCACAAACCAGATATCGTGACCAAGCAGCTCATCGTCGCCCATAGAGGCGACAGCCGAGAGCATATCTTCGGAAGAAGCGCCATCGGAAGACGTAGCGCCACCCTTCCAGCCATCATTATCGTCCTCGAAATTATCCCACGAACCGATACCGCGACCGGACTTCTTGGCATCGTAATCGTCTTCGACGCCCAGCCAGTCACTCATGCTGTCCTGCTCGTTTTTCTTTTTACGACCGAACAGGCCACCCAGGCCGCGCTTACGAGACTTGGGTGCCGCCGGGGCGGGAGCCGAAATGGTCTCGATCGGCTGCGCGCCCGACGCAACGGGCATAGGAGGCGCAACGGGTGCCGATGTGGGTTCGGGACCTTGGGCGGTAGCAAAGGGGTCGTTGACCTGGGCAGAGGGATCGGGAAGGTCGAACAGCGACGTGCGAGACGCAACGTTTGCCTGCTTCATAGACGGCAGCGACGGATCGGGGACCGAAGCCAGCGGAGACGAGGAAGGTGCAGGCGACGGTGCCGACGCCGGATCGGGAACATTCATCTGCGGACGCGGCGATGCTTGGGAGGAAATCTGGGCCATAAGGGAATCGACCGTTTCGTCCTGGGTGGGAACGACATTGGCAACCGTGGCACCGGAACCACTCGGCGTTGGCATGGTGAAAATCTGCGTGGAGTAAGGCCTCGACTCATCCGTCTCGGGAGTCTCGGAAACCGCAGGCACTTCCTCCTGCTCGACCTCGGTCGAATCACCTTGATCGGCTGCCGCGTATTGCTCTTCGTCAGAGTTGGCCTCGACGGACTCGTCCTCGGCGGCATCTTGGATTTCGGCAGCATCAATGGGCTCGTCATCGTCTGCCGCGTCGCCCTGCTCATCGGAAACAGGAAGGGGCTCGGCAATTGCGGTGCCTTGCTTTTCAAACGTTATCGTGGAATCGAACTGCGCGGCATCAAACGACATGGTGCTATCGACGTGCTGCTGAGCCTCGAAAGACGTTGTTGCCTCAACAACATCCGCTGACGTCGGTTGCTGGGACTCAAAGGACGTCGTAGCTTCGGCAGCGTCGACGGGCCCGGACTGCATAGCCTCGTTCTGCTCAAACTCTTGCGCCGCGCGCTCACGTGCCGCCTCGGCTGCCTGCTGCTGAGCGATAGCCTCCTGCTCGGCAGCCTCGCGTGCGGCAGCGCGCTTCTCCTCGAAATCGTCGACAAATTTCCTGCCCTTTGCAAGCGCACCCTTAAAGAAGCTGGAAGCGCTGGCGCCAATCGAAGAGAACGCGGATGCAATATCGGCATGGGGCGTTGCCGCGGGAATCTCGGCAGAGAAATCAGTATCGCTCTCGTAAGACACGCGCCTCGGCTGTTCAACGTAATCGTCGTCAGACTCGTCCGCAACGTCTTGCGCCGGCGCGGCGGGAGCCAAAATGTCCAGTCCTGCCGCGGGATCGATCGCGGACACCGCCTCGGGCTCGGCAACGGCAGCGGTAACCGCGGCAGACTCATCATCCGCAGTGACAACGGGCGCAGGCTCGGGCTCAAACGTCGGCTCCTCGCCCTCCTCGTAATCGAGCGTGCAGGACTCGGGAAGCATTCCGAGCGCACGGATGGCATCCGAACCAAAGCGGATGTTGCCGGCGGCGTTGCGATAGAGCTTGGGCTCGGGCTCGGCCGCGGCAGGCTCCTCCGCCGGCTCAGCAGCGGGAACCTCGTCATTGAACTCTTCGGCCTGGACAGCCTGATTCTGATCCTCGGGCACGATGGCGCCAATCAGCGTCTCGTCGGCAGACGCACCCTCAAAGCCCTCGATCTGCTCGTCAAAAGCCTCGCCCTGTTCGGGCTCGGTTTGAGCGTCGGGAGCAATCGGCTGACCGAACTCGTCCTCGGCGTAGGTAGGCTCTTCGTACTCGATGGTGTTGCCGTAGTCGTTTTGCTGCTGGGCCGCGGCATACTCCGCCGCCGCGCGCGCCATTTCCTCGGCACGACGTTTCTGCTCCCCAAAATAGGTATCGAACGGAACATCGTCGGGAAACTCGTTCTCGCCCTGGAAGGGAGCAACGTTGTCCATAACACCGAGCATAGCGGCGACAGAAGACTTGTTGCACACCGCGCCGGACGTATAGGGAAGAATGTGGCGGTTAGAGATGATGTTTGCCGCGTTGGCAAGTGCAACGAGGGAAGCGAGGATCGCGACAATCCACAGCAGAACCTTGAGCGCGCCGGGGAGCGGCAGGATACGCAGGATGGCAACGGCAGCAGGGGCAACCGTGGCAACGGGCAACAGCTTGGCGATGAGCGCACGATACGAAGCATAGGGCTCGCGGGCGAGCAGCTCAGCACGGGGAGAGTCGTAGTGTGCGACAACGACCACCGGGCGGTTGCGCGGAGACGCGAGCGGGCCCGAGGCCTTGTGGTAGGCGATGACATTTTGGCTCACGCCCGTCTTGCCCAGGCGCGAAACCACGGGGTGGCCCGTGCGCTCGAGCACGTAAAGAACGGCGCCGACAACGGCCAGCAAGGTGCCGACCAAGCCGATACCGCCGCCGATGCCCATCAGCAGGGCGCCGGCAAACGCAAGAATACCGGTAACGGCAAATGCCAACCTACCGGGCGCCGGGGCATTGAACTCCTGAACCTCGGGATCAAAGCCGTGGTTGCGGAAGATCTGAGCGATATCCTCGGCAGCCAAGCGCTCTTCTTCGCTGCATGCCGGCGTAATGCCGGCGTTCTGCAGCAGGTGGTTAATATAGTTCTGGGTGTTCGCCATGTGCGCTCCACATCCATAATCCGACAAATAGGCCCAATGCATGCACATTAGAACCGTATATAGTCGAAAGTATACCCCGAGCGAGCGCAAACGACCGAATTCGGGCCATCTTAACGCCCCGAGCGGACAAGGATATAGCCTAATCTCCATATCGGACTAAAATCATGGCAGCAAACCACCTTCTCATGCGAGGACTCTATGACGGCAAGCGACGCGACCGCGACAATTAAAAAGGGAAGTTCGGAGCCCGGTTTCGATAAAACGGCTCAGCGCATCCTCAATCTTTTCTTTGTGCTCAACAGCTCCCCCGAACCGCTGACGACCGAGCAGATCGTCTTGGATTCTGACCTGGGATATGGCTCGGGCAACATCGACTCGGATAAGCGCAAGTTTCGGCGCGATCGTGACAAACTGCTCGAGCGTGGCATCTTAATCAAGGAAGTTCGCCCCGCCGGTGCGCAGGAGACCGAGGAAAGCTCGTGGACAATCGACCGCGAGCACACGTTTGCAGCAGGTGGCCTCATCACCGCAGACGACGCCGACATCCTACTCAACGCCATCGACCAGACGCTAGCGGCCGGCTCTTCCACCTTTGCCGCGCCGCTTGCCGATATTCGCTCCAAAATTGCCTACCTCACCGGCATGTCGGCAGTGGACGAAGCACCGATCAGCCGCTCTCCCACCGTCCATGCGGTATGGAGCGCCTTTGCCGAGCGATGCGCGCTGCGATTTTTATATCAGAACGGACGCGGCGAGCAGAAAGAACGTACCGTCTGCGTCTACGGCATGTTCGAGCGCGAGGGCGTGGCGTACTTCTGCGGCCTCGACAATGCCACCGACGACATCAGGACATTCCGCTGCGACCGTATCGTTCGCGCTTGGCGTCCTTCGAAGGCCTACGCCATCCCTGCAGACTTCAATCTCAACGACTATCTGTTCTTTGAATTCGATTTTGCCGACCGACCGCCCGTTGCAGCCACGTTCTCGTTCGGTCCTCAGACGCAGATCGATATGATCAACGGCCTCACGCGCGGGCGAGGTGAGCTCGCACACACCGATGCGGGATGGACCTGGACCGTTGACGTGCGTGACCTTGAAGCCGCCGCCTCATTTTGCATGGCCCACGCCATGGACGGCATGAGGCCCATGGCCCCCAAATCGCTCAAGCAGGCGTGGAACCACCTCATAGAAAGGACGGTGCACGAGCATGCCCGTGCGTAAACTCACCAGCGAGCAGAGACTCTCGCGCGCCATCGACATCATGGAGGCCCTCTACGCCGCCGGCGATGGCGGCATGACACGAACCGAGATTTGCAGCCGCTTTGACATCACGGGGGCGTCGCTCGACGAGATTCTCGAGATCGTCTCGACGCTCGCGGACCGAGAATCGGGCGCGCGCATCATCTGCGAATGCCGCGGCGAGCGCGTGGCCCTCACTGGTGACGCCGGGCGCGTGCTACCGTTGCGCCTGAGTGCCGCCGAGGGTGCCGTGCTCAACCATGAACTTGAATCGTTGGGGATCGAGCCGCAGACGGCAGCTCGGATTCGACATGCCCTTCTGCCCGAAGAGCTCGGCTATAACCAGCGCGTCTTTGACACCGTCAACCACGGGTCGCACTGGCAGCAGCTGAGCTGCGCCATTCAGGACGGTGTTCGTTGCCGCATCTCGTATCGCTCGATGGACGATGCGCGGCCACGCGAGCGTCTGGTCGACCCCTTGCGCATTACGGCAAACGGCGACCAAACATACCTGATTGCCTGGGACATCGCGGTCGATGAGCAGCGCACCTATCGCATGGATAAAATCGAGGGACTCGCCTTGACGGAAGACTCCGTCGTGCCTCATGCACCGGACGTCGCATCCCTCCACGATTCCCTTGCCCGGACGCAGCGTAGTGCAAAGCTCTTGATGCCATTCGATATGGCGGAGCATCTGGACTGGGCCGGCATCACCCTAATCGAGCGCAGCGGAGCAGACATGGCAACGGTAACCGTGCATTACGGCTCCGAGCGTTGGCTACTGAGCCAGATAATTGCAGCGGGCGGAGCCATCCACATCTTGGATGACCCCGCCCTGTCAAAGCGTCTGTGCGATATGGCAAAAACCCTCGTCTGTCCGCTTTAGCGCCGCCGCTCGTGGCGTGCACGCCACAGTTGCAGATAGTGCCCGATCTGCGCCGATTCGATGCGCTGGTAGGAGCTCGTGGGCAGCGACGTTAAGAACTTCTTTCCGTAGCCCTTCGTCACCAGGCGCGGGTCGGCCAGAATCAGCACGCCGCAATCGGTCGACGAGCGGATAAGGCGGCCGGCCGCCTGCTTGACCTCGAGCACCGCCTCGGGCAGCGAATAGCGCGCCCAAGCGCGGTCTTCGCGCAGGTTACGCTCGCACGAGAGCGGGTCCGTGGGGCTCGAGAACGGCAGCTTGGGAATGATGACGCAGCGCAGCGTCTCGCCGCTGGCGTCGAATCCCTCCCAGAAGGCCTTAAGCGCAAAAAGCGACGAGGTCGGCTCGTTGATAAACCGGTCGCGCAGGCGACGAGGAGATGAGTTGCGCTGCTGGCAGTTGAGCTCCAGACCCGCACGGGCCATCTTGGGCTCAACGCGGGCGTACAGGTCTTCCATGTCGCGCCGATTGGTGAACAGTGTGAGCACCGATCCGCCCATGGCAAGATGGGCGTCGACCAGCACGCGCTCGAGCGCCGTAAGATAGCTCTCACGATCGCGCGGATCGGGAATATCGCCCGCAACGACTACAGCCATGTTCGAATCGAAGTCGTAGCTCGAGTCCAAGTGCAACGATGAGGATGTTGAAGCACCGATGCGATCGAGACCGACCGCGTGGTTAAAGTGTTCAAAGCTTTTGGACACCGTCATGGTCGCCGAGGCAAAGATAGCCGTGTGAACCTCGGGCAGCCACTCGGTTGCCAAGGCCTCGCCAATGTCGATGCGCTCTGCGGTCATTGACTCTCCGCCGGCACGCAGCCTGCGATTGACCTGCAGCGAATACACGTAGTGTTCATCGGTGCCGTCAATGATGAGTTTGAGGTTCTCGGCCAGCTCGTGCAGGCGGCGCGAAATATCGCCCAGGTCGACAACAACCTCGGGCTTGTCGGCGGCGACGGCTTGCACCAGCGCGTCGACGCTCTTGTCAGCTTGTTCCAATGCGTCGATGGCAGTGTAGGCCGACTGTAAGAAATCATGCCAGTCGTCAGATTCGCGCAGCTCGGGGCCAATCCATAGATTAGCATTGTCATAACCCCCACGGGCACGGCGGCCGAGCTCGCGAACGCCATCGAACACGTCGGCGATTGCCATGCTCGCGCGCGCAACCGTCGACGTCGCCTTGGCAGTAAGGCCCAAATAGAGCGTAGAGCCCTCGGAGGTTGCCAAATCACGGGAGACCTGGCTTAGCGCACCGGTGCTCGAGCCACCCAGGCGCTCAAACAGAACGCGTGATTCGTCCGCCGACACCACGCGCGCCCACTGACGGCGCGCCTCGCGCTCGATAGAATGAGCCTCGTCGATTACCCAATGACGAATCGGAGGCAAAATCCTGCCCTCGGCCGCAACATTGCGGAACAGCAGGGAATGGTTGGTGACCACCACATCGGCATGCGCCGCACGACGGCGAGCGCCGTGGACCAAACATTTATCAGGGAAAAACGGGCAGAGGCGGCGAGCACACTCGCGCGAGGCCGTCGTAAAGTCGGGACGGTTGACGCTGCGCCACCGAATGCCAAGCGAGTCGAGGTCGCCATCGGCTGATTGGCAGACGTACGCCATAATGACCGCGACCGCCGTGAGCGTGTCCGCCGGATCGCGCTTGGTGGTAATCTCGACCTGGCCGCGGCTCATGCGCTCAAGCTTACGCAGGCACGGATAGTGGTCATAGCCCTTGAGAGCGCAAAATGACAGGCCACCGTCCAGTTGCTCGGCAAGTTTTGGCAGCTCATGGTACATGAGCTGGTCTGCAAGATTGTTCGATTTGGTCGCAATACCAACCGTGATGTTGTTACGGCGTGCCGCCTCGGCAAAAGGCACCAGATAGGCCATCGATTTGCCGACGCCTGTGCCCGCCTCAATTACACGATGAGTGCCCGTGACCAGCGCATCGCGGACCTCGAGCGCCATCGCGATCTGCTCATCACGCGGCTCGTAAGTGGGATACATGCGATTGACCAGGCCACCTGGCGCATAGTCTGCCTCAATCTCCTCACGACTCGGCATCTTGAGGACCGGCAGTTCGTCGGCGTCCACCCGATCGTCGGCGCGATCGGCCTTGAGAACGTCAGTACGAGCGGCGCTGAGAGAGAAGATAGAACCAGGGTTCTGCCCTGCCAAGAATGAGAAGACAGGACGATAGGACCAAGGCACATCCGGATGCATGTCGGCTAGGCGCGCCATGAGGCCCTGGGGCAAGTCGGTGAGCGCCACGAGCAACACGCGCCATACGCCACACAGGGCGTCGACGTCGGCATTGGCACGGTGTGATACCGAGTCACAGCCAAACAGATCGGCCATAAAAGACAGCTTGTGCGAGGCCAGGCGCGGAAGCGCGATGCGCGACAGCGCCAGCGAATCGATCCAAATATCGCTCACGTTGACGCCGCCTTTGACCGACTCGATAAACGAGCGGTCGAACGTGGCGTTATGTGCGATCACCGGGCAACCACCGACAAAATCGGCGAGAGCGGCGACGGCCTCAACGGCCGACGGGGCATCTGCCACATCGGCATTTGTAATGCTCGTGAGCTCGGTAATCTCGGCGGGAATCAGCTGCTTGGGATGCACGAAGGTATCGAAACGGTCGACGATCTCGCGGCCCGAAAGACGGGCTGCCGAGATCTCGATCAGCTCATTGTCCTGCACCGAAAGACCTGTGGTCTCGGTATCGAGGACAATCACATCTTCCTCGATAAGGCCAAAGGACTGCGTTTTGGCGCGTTCGGCTAGCGTGGCATAGGAGTCGATGACAAACTGCGGCGTTCCTGACGAAACCGCGTCCTCGATTAGCATGCAATGCCCGCTCGACGAAGGCCCATACGGATTAGGCTGTCACAGACCTGCGGGAACGTTATGTCGTCGGTGTGGCGGATCTCATCCGGATACAGCGACGTATCGGTCATGCCGGGAATGGTATTGGTCTCGAGGATGACGGGGCCGTCCTCACTCACGATAAAGTCGCTGCGCGAGATACCCAGGCAACCGAGAGCCTTGTGAGCGGCACAGGCAAGCTCCTGGGCACGAGCGTAGTTCTCGGGTGAAATCTGCGCCGGAATGCGATGGATGTCCGTAGGGTCGACATATTTCACGTCCAGATCGTAGAACTCGCAGTCCTCGGGCTTACGAATCTCGACAATCGGCAGGGCGCGCACGTCATCTTCACCGTATACACCGACGGTGATCTCGGTACCCTCGATGCACTTCTCGACCAGCACTTTGTCGCCGTACTCAAACGCCTTGGCAATTGCCGCGGGCAGCTCGGAGGGCTCATGGACCAGGGAAATGCCATAGCTGGAACCGTTGACGGCCGGCTTCACAAAGCTGCGCTCGCCACAAACCTCGACGATATGATCGATATCGACTTCATCGCCCACCTCGAGCGCAAGGCCGGGGGCAATGGGAATGCCCGCCTTGGCGTACAGGAGCTTAGAGACCTCTTTGTCGGCACCGCAGGCGCTAGCAAGCACGCCCGAGGCCGTGTAGGGGATACCCAGGGTCTCCATGGCGCCCTGCATGGCACCATCCTCGCCGCCGGCACCGTGCATGGCGATAAACGCCACGTCAAAGCCCCCGGTTGCCATGGTTACCATAAAGTCATCAGCGGCCGTATCGAGCAGCTCCACCGAAGTGTAGCCGGCCTCCTTCAAGGCAACCACGACGTTCTTTCCCGAATTGAGCGAGATCTCGCGCTCAGCGGAATGACCGCCCGCCAAGACCGCTACGTGCATGTTCTCTAGGCTTTTACCCGGCATGGGCAGACTCCTCCTCTATAATTTCTGCAGCTGATACCATATTGTAGCGATACCCTCTACGTTTCCCCAAAATCGAAAGGCTTCCATGAATCCCAGGACTAAATCTCAGGACATTCGCGACTTGAGCCAAAACGATATTCGCGAGCTCGTGGCCGAGCTTGGCCAGCCCGCCTTCCGCGCGAAGCAGCTCATCGAATGGGTCTTTGAGAAGAACGTTTGTTCGTTTGACGATATGACCAACCTTCCCAAGGCTTTCCGCGAGCAGCTTAAAGAGGCCTTTGCCTTTGACACGCCAACTGAACTCACCAAGCAGGTTTCCAAAGATGGCTCTCGCAAGTATCTGCTCGAGTACCACGACGGCGTTTCCGTCGAGACCGTCGGCATGCCCCGTCGTAACAAGCTTTCCGTCTGCGTTTCCACCCAGGCAGGCTGTGGCATGGGCTGTGCCTTTTGCGCTACCGGTCTCAACGGCCTCAAGCGCTCTCTGACCGCTCAAGAGATCGTCGACCAGGTACTTCATGTATCCAACGACTTTGGCGAGCGCGCCACGAGCGTTGTCTTCATGGGCCAGGGCGAGCCGTTTGCCAACTACGACGAGGTTCTCAAGGCGCTGCGAATCCTCAACGACCCCGATGGCATCGGTATCGGCGCTCGTCACCTCACCGTCTCTACCAGCGGCGTTATTCCCGGTATTCGCAAATTTGCCGACATCCCCGAGCAGTTCACGCTTGCCGTTTCCCTGCATTCCGCCATCCAGTCGACGCGCAATAAGCTCATGCCCGGTGTTAAGAAGTACACGCTGCTTCGCCTTCACGAAGCGCTTCAGCTCTACACCGAGAAGACCGGCCGCCGCCCAACCTATGAGTATGCCATGATCGAAGGCGTCAACGATACGAATCCGGAAATGCAGGCGCTCTGCGACTTCTGCGAGGGAACGCTGTGCCACGTTAACCTCATTCAGCTTAACGACATCGAGGGTAGCCCGCTCAAGCCGTCGCCGATTCATAAGGTTGAGGATCTTCAGCGTCGCCTTGAGTCCCGTGGCATCGAGACAACGATTCGTAACTCCCGTGGTAACGATATTGACGCCGCTTGCGGACAGCTGAAGCAGCGCTTCAAAGTTCAGAAGAACGCATAGGGGAGTCGCACCCCAAAACGTTTCATGTGAAACATCGAACGACCCCGGTTGCAGGATATGCAACCGGGGTCGTTTCATTTATTGACCTTAATTTTGAATCAGCTGCTACTGGTCCCATTTTTACGGCCAAAATAAGGGGTCCTTGCCTCGTGAATCAGACAAGAACCCCTCAAAATATGCTAAGTAATTGTTAGGTACCTAATAGCCTACATTTTCCCATTGGTTGCTAACCCAACCTTGATTAATCTTGGGATTCTTCGTTACCTGAGCAGTGCGCATGGCAACATCTTCTGTCATAACATCCATTTTCTTCTTGGATGTATCGACAATATCTTGCGCGCTACGAAGCAAACGACCTCGAAACTCATCGTCTGTCGCGATCTTATAGCCAGCAAAGGCACCAACCGCGACAGTCGTCGCCAATGCAATCGCAGTTAAAATCCTATTCCTCATCTTGGCCTCCTTGATCAAACTGAATCATTTCGCCAAGAATACGAGAGAGCTCTTCCTCGTCTTTAAACTCAATCTCAATCTTATTCTTTCCACGCGAGCTCTTCACACGCACGTTGGTATTAAAAACCTGACGAAGCACGCGTGCTGCCTTTTTAAAAGACTGAGGGGTTGCAGGCCTCGGCGTCTTAGGTGTCTCTCCGGCAGAAAACAACGGAGCAAGATTTTCTGCCGCTCTTACGGAAAGGCCCTCTGTAACAACTTTCTCTGCAAGTCGAATACGCGCGTCCTCATAGGGAACTGCAAGAATCGCACGTGCATGACCAGCAGTAAGTTTGCCCTCAAAAATCATCTGCTGAACTACTTCAGGGAGATCGAGAAGACGCAGCGAGTTTGTAATTGCAGAGCGTGACTTGCTTACTGCCTTCGACAATGCCTCCTGGGTCATCCCGCTGGCATCAATGAGTTGGCGATAGCCCTTAGCCTCTTCGACGGGATTCAGATCAGAACGCTGAAGGTTTTCGATAAGAGCAAGAGCCAGCATCTCTTCATCATTTACCTCTTTAATGATGACTGGCAATTCTTCAAGGCCAGCAAGCTTTGACGCCTGGTAACGACGCTCACCAGCGATGATCTCATAGCCGTTTCCATGCTTGCGAACCAAAAGCGGCTGCAAAACGCCATGTTCTTGGATTGACTCGCTCAACTCGCGAAGTTCAGTTTCGTTAAAGTGAATTCGCGGCTGATTAGGGTTGGGAACGATATCCTCAATAGGTAGTTTTGTTTCAGATGCGGCATTTGAAGCCGATGCAGCCGAACCGCCGGTCTCATACTCGGCCTCTGAGACCAAAGCATTGAGTCCACGTCCTAATCCGCCACGTTTCTTTACACTAGGCACGCTTGATCACCTCTTTTGCAAGGTTCATATATGCTTTTGCACCCTTATTTTGAGGTGCATAGGTAATTACCGGTTCTCCAAAAGACGGAGCTTCGGAGATTTTAACCGTACGGGGGATTAGCGTCTTAAACGCCTTATCACCAAAGTACGATTGAACCTCCTCAACAACCTGATTCGATAGTGAAGTACGCGAGTCATACATGGTCATAAGCACACCATAGGTGTCTAAACCCTTGTTCAGCCGTGATTTGACCATCTTCATTGACTCAAGCAGCTTCGTAACGCCCTCGAGTGCGTAATATTCGCACTGGATCGGAATCAAAACGCTGTCTGCTGCGGTCAAAGCGTTGATAGTAAGCAGGCCGAGCGAAGGAGGACAGTCAATGAAAATAAAGTCAAACTCGTCCTGAATCGGCTCAAGCAAATCTTTAAGGCGGGTTTCACGAGCAATTGCGCTTACGAGCTCAATTTCCGCGCCTGCAAGTTGAATTGTAGCCGGAATAACGAATACCTTTTTACAATTTGTATCAAGAACAAGCGATTCTGCCGGCACATCATTCAACAATGCATCATAGATGCAGTGATCAAGGTCTTCTTTTTCAATTCCGAATCCACTGGTGCTGTTTCCCTGCGGATCAAAATCGACTATCAGTGTCTTACGACCCTGCTCACCCAGTGCTGCTGCAAGGTTTACAGCCGTCGTTGACTTACCGACGCCGCCTTTTTGATTGATGATTGCAATGATACGCGTGTCTTTTGCGCTCTTAGAACGCTTAACGTCGCGAAATCCCACGGTCCCTCCTGGTGTGTATTAAAGCTGTCAAACGGAGGATGTTTCACGTGAAACATTCCGAATCGATATCAACCGCTATGTTTCACGTGAAACACTGCAAGTTGTTAGTATCCATTATGTTTCACGTGAAACATCTAGGCAAGCGGATTCTTCTTTGCCACGCCATTTGCACGAGGCAATGAGACGGATGCTGGATGACTCTTCTTAAGAACAATGAACTCCCTGTGACCCAAGCCTTCAGGCAAATCAATTGCGTCATTCAGAAGCAAAGTGAAGCCGCAAATCTTAGCTGCTGACATGCCGGAAGCAAGCTCCTCATCCGAAGGATTGCCCTTGGTTATAACAAATAGCCCTCCATCCTTCAGATACGGAGCCGCATACTCAACAAGAATCGGTAAAGGGGCCAGTGCGCGGGCGGTTACGACAGAGAACTGCTTCTTATGGCTTCGAGCATATTCTTCAAGACGATCATGGACCGCATGAGCATGTTTCAATCCAAGAGCATGGACAAAGGAATTGACTGCATCAACCTTCTTGCCAACAGAGTCAATATAAGTTGCTTTACGATGCGTGGTTATGGTTAATGGAATACCAGGGAAGCCCGCACCTGTTCCCATATCGAGCAAAGCTCCCTCAGGAGCCTTATTGATATAAGGGAGCAAAACAAGTGAGTCAAGGATATGAAGTACTGCAGCATCTTCTACGTTAAGAATACGGGTGAGATTGGTTGTCTTATTTATTTCCAGAACCAAATCCAAATGCTGAATACATTTCCTCAGCTCAACATCAGTTACGCTCAAGGAATACTCTTTGCAATAGGAAGTTAGACGACACAACATCTCGTCAGCCTGCTGATCAGTAAGTATTAACAACGAAAGCTCCTTTCTGACAAAAATCAGTGTATCGAGAACTTTTGACAAAAAAAGGGGACGTGGAAACCACGTCCCCTTAGCATAAGCTCGAGTAGATTATCGAGCAACAATCACTACATGGCGATCAGGGTCAGAACCCTCAGAATGAGTATCGACCGCATCATTGCCACGAAGTGCAATGTGAACCAGTCGGCGCTCGTAGGCATTCATGGGCGGAAGCGAAACACTCTTGTGAGTGCGGATGGCGCGCTCGGCAGCAGACTGAGCCATGGAGGCAACCTTGTCCTGACGGCGGCTCTTGTATCCCTCGACGTCCACTACAACCGGATACCTAAAGCCAAGCTTGCGGCTCACCAGCAAAGAGAACATAACCTGAAGGGCATCAAGGGTGCGACCATGACGGCCAATGAGAACAGCAAGATCGGGAGCCGTTACATCCAGAATCAGCTCACCCTCGTCACCCTCATACTCATCGATAGGAGAGTTGGCGGCATCGAAGTGCGAAAGGATGGAACGCAGGATGGAAATCGCAACATCGGCAATGGTGTCGAGCTCCTCATCGGTCAGCTCTTCACCAGCCTTGTAGCGCTGTGCAATCTCGGGATAATCGCCCGCGACCTGCGGGGCAACCTCCTCAAGCATATCCTCGATGATCTCTTCAGACATAACGTACTCCAAAAGTTAGGTACCTAAATAAGATTGATATCCCACTACTTCTTCTTGTGCGGGCGCGGCTTCTTCTCTCGACGAGTGACCTCAACCTGCAGCGGCGCGTTCTTAAGACGCTCCTCCTCATCGGCCTTGGCCTTCTCGATAACCTTCTGCGTCACAAAAATCTGCTGGATAACCTGCCAAGCAGACGAGACGTCGTAGTACAGCAGAACACCAACGGGAAGGCTCCAGCCCATCCAAAGCATCATGACCGTCATGACAACAGCCATCATACGCATGCTCTGAGCCTGCTGGCCGGTCTGGTTGCGCGACATATAGAGCTGCGGAATCAGGGTCAGGACGGCGAACAGAATCAGGCAGACCAGCGCAGGCAGCGCAACCATAAAGCCATCGGCAAAGGAAGCGCTCGGCGTGGTGGTCAGGTCGGGCAGGATGTTGAAGAACGAGAACGTGCCGTCGTTAAAGTACTGCGGCAGGTTGCGCAGCAACGTAAACAGGGCGAACAGGACAGGCATCTGGATCAACAGCGGCAAACAACCAGCCATCGGGTTGAACTTGTTCTCGCTGTAGAACTTCTGCATCTCCTCGGCCTGGCGCTGAGGATCGTCGGCATAGCGCTCCTGGATCTCGAGCATCTTGGGCTGCAGCACCTGCATGCGAGCCGTCGACTTGGTCGACTTGAGCATGAGCGGCGTCAGCAGCAGACGGATGATGACCACCAGGATGATGATGGACAGGCCCCAGTCGACCGCAAAGGTCTGGATGAGCTTGAGCAGCTCGAAAAGGATGTTAACGATCCAATCCCACATGTAAGTTTTCCTCCGATAGCGAGTGCCCGCTAGGGCACAGGGTCATAACCGCCGACGTGCAGGGGATTGCAGCGAGCGATGCGCCTCACGGCAAGCCAGCAGCCTCTCAAAACACCGTGCTTCTCAATCGCCTGGACGGCGTATTGCGAGCACGTTGGGTAATAAATGCAGGCGTCAGGCAATAAGGGCGAAATAACCTGTTGATATATGCGAATAGGAGCGATGGCAACACGTCGCAAAACGTGATTGCTCATCGCTCCTCCCCGGCAACGCCGGCGCGCTTCATAAGCGAACGCAACGCCTTGTCCATCTCCTGCGGCGAGGAAACCCTCGTCTTGGGAGTTGCAAACAAGATGATGTCATAACCCGCAACGGGAAATCCGCAGCTGCGGGCGGCCTCGCGCATCACACGCTTAGATCGGTTGCGCACGACGGCACAACCGAGTCGCTTAGCACCAACGAAGGCGACCCTTCCGGAGTCGCCTTCGCCAACCGATTCACATATGGTCATTCGAATCAGAGGGTGATTGAAACGACGCCCCTGACTGAACACATGCTCGAAATCTTGCCGAGACTTAATAGTCTTCATGCGAGATGTGTGTATCGCTGCTAGACAGTGAGACGCTTGCGGCCCTTGGCGCGACGACGGGCGAGCACGGCACGACCACCCTTAGTGGCCATACGGGCACGGAAGCCATGGGTCTTGGCACGCTTACGCTTATTAGGCTGATACGTACGCTTCATCTTAAGTTCCTCCTGCTGCATTTCGAGTGTCCGCGGGGACGCGGACGCAGATATAGACACGTGAGCTTGAAGATTGTAGGGAAATCAATGTTCAAATGTCAAGAAATCAAAGGTAAAAGGTTGCGCAGTTCACACGGTTCCCCCATAAGCCAAGCTCGATTTAGCGGCGCATGGCAACTTTTCACGATATTTCATCGAGTTTTCAACAGGTCATGTTGGCAATGTTGAGAACTTTTCGTCCGTTTTCCAAAGTTTTCAACAGGTTTTGGAAAGTTGTCGAAAGATGAGAAACATTGCACGGTGAGCTACTATTTGTTCGAAACCTTTTGGAAGATTGCGAGTGGCATGTCTGACGACTTTTACACCATGGTCGATTCCGGAGACCCGGCACCCGACAACGAGCACATCACCGGCGTGCGCGAAGAGCGTGACGAAGGTGAACAGACGACCACGCAGGGGCCGAAAGCCATGTACGCTGCGCGCATCGCCGTCTATGACGACATGTTGTCGACACCGCGTGTGATCGTCATTGATCCGCAAGATGTCCGCACGTATTTGGAAGAGACCACCAACACCGTCTACCAGTGCATGAAAGAACAAGGTGGCCATATCTCGCTCATGGTCATCCGCGAGATTGTCGAAAACTTTATCCACGCGCACTTTGCCGAGCCCATCATCTCGATTCTGGACGGCGGAGACACCATCCGCTTTGCCGATCAAGGACCCGGCATCGACGACAAGGAGCGCGCTTTCGACTTTGGCGTTACCAGTGCAAACAGCAAGATGAAGCGCTATATCCGTGGAACCGGAGCAGGGTTTCCCATGGTGCAGGAGTATTTGGAAAACGCCGGCGGTGCCGTATCCATCGAGGACAACATGGGCAACGGCACCGTGGTTACGGTAAGCCTGAACCCTAAACGCGTGCAGGAAATCGAGCGTGCCGGCGGACGCGGCGCTGCCGTGCGGCCCGAGACGGAGCAGCCCACATATCCCCTGCCGGGAGCTTTTGCGCAGCAGCCTGTGGCAACGCAGCAGATGCAGCCCCCCGTGGGACAGATGCAGCAGCCCGGAATGCTTCCCACACAAGAACCCCAGGCGGCATCTATGTCGATGCCGCCAAACATGCCAGAGGCCATGCCGCTGGCTGATCAGGATGCAGCAGCAATGCAGCAGGCGACGGGGGCGCCGGGTGGCCAGCAAATGGGCTATCAGCCGTACCAACAGGGATATCCATATCAGCAGATGCCGCCACTGGGGTATGGCCAGCAGTTCCCGCAGCAGTACCAGCAGGGATATCAGCAGCCGTACCAGCAGATGCCGCAGCAGCAGTACAACCCTTGGACCCAGCAGATGCCTCCACAGCCTTACCAACAGTGGCCTCAAAGTTTTCAACAGCAAATGCCGCCGATGCAGAGTTCTCAACAACCAGCAGCTCAAATGATGTATCCTAATGCAGCAAATCAGTATGCGCAGCCACAACCGGACGTGTTCGTAAGCGATCGCGGCAACGCCGCGCTGGGCTATCTGGCGCAAAATCAAGCGTGCGGTGCAACCGATCTGGCGAGGACGTTTGGAAACTCGGCCCCCACTTGGTCACGCACGCTCAATGACTTGGCGCAGGCCGGCTTGGTCATCAAGCATGGCCAGAAATACCATCTGACCGAACTCGGCGCCGCTCGCGTGCGAGCTCAGAGCTAAAGAACGGGAGAGACAGTGGACGAGGAAGCAAGCATCATCCTGGGGGATGCCATCGCCTTTTGCCAGCGCGACGGCCAAGATGCACGCCTCATCAACATGCTGGGGCAATCGCGCGCCATAAGCCTGACCGAAGATACGCTCACGATCGAGGCCCCCTCGCGCTTTGCCATCGCGCAGCTCAAAAAGCATCAGCCGACTATTGAGGCCTATCTGGAAGAAATCGCCTTTGCACCGATTGCGCTCGACATCGTGGCACCGCAAGGCGCCGCGACGGAATCCGCTGCCGCGACGGCGCCCGCCACGGCTCCCGCTGCTTCCCCGGCGGTGCCGGCCTCCGCAGGCGACGTGCCGACAATCGAGCACCAGCACAGCGATGTTTCCCGTGAAACCATGGCACCGTTGCCGACCGCGGCAGCGACGTCAACGAATGCACCCGTCACGCACATGCCCATCGCTCACGACGCAGCGGCGGGCGCGGATTCGGGCATTGCAATCAAGAACACGCTCTCGGCCGATGATTTTCGTCGCATGATGAACCAGATGAAGGGCGGAGCGCCGACTAAATCCACGCAAGCTGCGGCCCCCGCTTCACCCATGCCAGCGCCGACCGTGCCGGCCGAGCAGAATACGGATGGAGCCCCACTCGCCGCGAACTCAAAATTCACCTTTGAGAACTTTGTCTACGGCCCCGAGAACAGCCATGCCTATCGCTCGGCACTCAAGTTTGCCGCCCTCGCGGACGAGCGCGGCACGTGCACATCGCTGTTCATCTACGGCAAATCGGGCCTGGGCAAGACGCACCTGCTGCTTGCCATCAAAAACGAGCTCGCCGAGAAGTCGCCCGAGATCAAGGTCAAGTATGCCAACTCCCAGGCATATCTGGACGACCTGATGACCGAGTTCGACCGCCAAAAGAAGAGCAACGCCCCCATCATGCAGGCGTACCACGGCGTGGACGTGCTCATCATCGATGACATCCAAAACATCATCGGCAAGCGCGCGAGCGTGGACTACTTCTTCCAACTCATGGACGAGTTCATCCGCAACAACAAGAAGGTCGTCATCGCGGCAGACCGCGCCCCCAAGGACCTGAGCATGGATGAGCGTCTGACCAGCCGCTTCAACGCCGGCATGCTCTGCCTGGTCGCAGAGCCCAGCTACGAGATGAAATACAAGATCTTGCAGCGCTATTACGAGAACACCATCGTCGCCGCTCCCGAGGCAGGCGACGACTCGCTGCTGGCGGCCTATGGGGGCGACGGCGGGCACCTGACCGACGAGCACTTTAAACACATGGCCGAAGTCTCGGGCACCAACATCCGCGAACTCGAGAGCTTTTGCGAGCGCTGTGCCGGCGAGGCGGGGGACCGCGAGCGCGAGGGCGGGGAGCTCACCTT
The DNA here is from genome assembly GCA_902475595.1 of uncultured Collinsella sp. Classification (GTDB taxonomy): domain Bacteria; phylum Actinomycetota; class Coriobacteriia; order Coriobacteriales; family Coriobacteriaceae; genus Collinsella. The sequence continues at coordinate 18,968 of CABRZT010000026.1, forward strand.
TGACGATATCGACGCCATCGCCAGCCAGTACTTCGACACATCGGCAAAAAAGATCAACGTCCAGACGGTTCAGTCCGTCATCGAAGAGCAGTACGGCGTGACGCACGAGGAGCTCATCGGCCCGCGTCGCAACGCCAATATCGCCAAAGCACGCCATATCGCTATCTACCTGGCCATAGAGATGTGCGAGATGACGACCACGGCGGTGGGCGCCGAATTTGGCAACCGCAACCACTCGACCGTCAGCACGAGCTACAAAAAGGTCCAGAAGATGATCCAGGAAGACCGCACCGTCACCGAAGACCTCAAGTCGCTGCGCGATAAAATTACACTGCGCTCGTAGGGAAATAGAGACACCTGTTGAAAACTTGTCGAAACCACGGGCATAAGGTGTCTAAAACCCAACCCGCGGTGATGAAAAGTTTTGCGCAGGTTTTGAACGTGGAAAACCACCCCTGTTGCACACAGGTTGCTGTCGATTCTCTTTCTGGGTCTGACCTGCGTCTTTGGGAGTAATCAACAGTTTCGTCAGTGCTATTACTATTATTAAGATATTTATATCTATAGAAAGGTATTAAAAGATGAAGTTCACCGTCAGCCAGAGCTCGCTTACACAAGCCATCGGCGTCGTTATGAAGGGTGTCGCTTCGGCATCCACCCTTCCCATCCTGTCGGGCGTGCTCGTCAAGGCCCAAGACGGCATCTTGGAATTCCAGACCTCTAACTACACCATCTCGATCCGTCATCGCATCGCGGCGCATGTCGAAGAAGAGGGCGAGATGGTTATCCCCTGTAAGATGCTCTCCAATATCACCAAGACCCTCCCCGATGCCCCGGTCACCTTTGAGCTGTCCGAGCGCCAGGTGCTGATTGGTTGCGAGAAGAGCTCTTTTAGGCTGAACACGCTCGATGCCAATGACTTCCCCGAGTTTCCGGCCTATGCCATCGAGAGCGCCGTGGAGCTGCCGACCGATATCTTGTCCGAAATGGTCGGTCGCGTGTGGCGCGTCACCTCGACCGACAAGGCCCGCCCCATCCTGGGCGGCGTGCACATGAAGGTCGAGAACAATACCGTGCGCCTGGTGGCGACCGATTCCTTCCGCTTGGCCGTGTGCGATACGCAGGTCGAGACCTCGACCCTCGAGGGCTCCTTTGAGCTCAACGTTCCGGCTGACGCCTTTAACGACGCGCTGAACATCATGGCCAGCCAGGCGACCATCATGATCGGGGCTACCGACACCCAGGTCGTCTTCGAGGCCGGCAACACCACCTACGTGTCGCGCCGCATCGAGGGCATGTATCCCAACTACAAGCAGCTCATCCCCGATTCGTGCGTGACGAGCGTCAAGATCGATGTCGCCGCTTTTAACGCCGCCCTCAAGCGCGTGGCCGTTATCGCGAGCGCCAACCCCGCCGTCAAGTTCGAGATCGATGTCGAGAACGGGCAGATGGGCCTGTCCTCCATTTCCAATGACCAGGACCTTGCGCAGGAGACGATCGATGTCGAGGCCGAGGGCGAGTCGGGTACCATCGCCTTCAACTACCACTACATCTTCGGCTGCCTCAACGCCCTGTCCAAGGAGAAGGAGATCACGCTGGAGCTCAAGAGCTACTCGCAGGCGGGTATCTTCAAGTCCTACGACAAGATCAACTACCTGTACCTGGTCATGCCGGTCCGCATCTAGCGCTGCGCCATGACCATGTTCGCCCGCGATCTTTCCGTCGCGCACTACCGCAGCTTCGATAGCTATCGCCTTGCCCTGGACGAGGGCGTGACGATACTTGCGGGACCCAACGCGGCGGGAAAGACCAATCTCATAGAGGCGCTGCAGCTGCTGACGAGCGGCGCCTCGTTTAGGCATCCGACCGCAGCCGAGCTCGTCCATGACGGCGTGGGCTCGTGCAAGGTCGAGCTGAGGCTCGAGGGCGACGGCCGCGTGCTTGATATGGGATTGAGCGTGGAGGACGGTAAGCGCTCGTTTAGCCGCAACGGCAAGAGGTGCTCTGCCGCCGGTGTGCGCGGGGCTCTGCCGAGCGTACTGTTTTGCCCCGACCATCTGGACATGGTTAAGAGAGGCGCCAGTGTGCGCCGCGCCGCCCTCGATGACTTTGGCATGCAACTGAGCGCACGCTATGCCGATCTTGCGAGCACCTATGGGCGCTGCGTGACCCAGCGTAACGCCCTGCTTAAGGAGACCTGGTGCTGCCGCGAGATGCTCGGCGCGTGGAACGATTCGATTGCCCGCGCGGGCTCGGCCCTGCTCGTGCACCGGTTGGCCCTACTCGACCGGCTGGCGGGCCATGTGCACACTGCCTACGGTCAAGTGGCGTCCGGCGAGGCCGCCAACGTGACCTATACGTCCACGCTGGGGGATTTGCCCCAGGTCGAGGATCGCGAAGAGCTGAAGGGCTGGGCGTACGAGCGCATGCTGGCTGCCCTTGATGAGCGCGCCGACGAGGAAATTCGCCGCGGCGTGACGTTGGTGGGACCGCATCGCGATGAGATTGAGTTTGCCGTGGCGGGCCGCTCCGCCCGTTCATTTGCCAGCCAAGGTCAGCAGCGAACGTTGGTTTTGGCCTGGAAGGTGGCGGAGGTGGCCGTGGCTCGCGATGTCCTGGGCACCGCTCCGCTGCTGCTTTTGGATGACGTGATGAGCGAACTCGACGGCGAGCGCCGCGGTGCTTTTCTGCGGCTGATCGGCGATGATATCCAGACGGTCATAACCACGACCAACCTGGGGTATTTTACCGATGACCTGCTTGATCGAGCCAAGGTGGTGAGCATGGGTGAGACGTGCTAATTACGAGCGCGAGAGCGAAACGGTCGCCTTCAGTGGATTTTTGAACGCAGAGCGTCAGCGCATCCTGGCGGCCGCGACGCCTGAGCGCCGCGCGCAGATGGAGGCTGCAGAGGAATCTCGTGCGGTCTATCGCGCCTGGAATGCGGTGTGCTCGGGCACGCGCGAGGGGCGCCATGTGACGGGCCTGCGCTACCTGCCCGAGTCCAATGAGCTGCTGGTGTACCTCGACTCGCCCTCGTGGACGCAGGAAATGACGCTGTTGCGCGAGATCATCCGCGCACGTATGGAGCGCGCCGGTGCACATGTGGACGGCCTGGTGTTCAAAACCACCGCGCCCGGTCACACGCCGCCCGCTGCCAAAGAGCGTCTGCGTCCTGCCGTGGCCGAGCGCCCGCCGGCTCCGCATGCTGACCTAAGTGAGGCCGAGCGCACCGAGATTGAGTGCCAAGTGGCGCCCATCGAGGACCAAAAACTGCGCGAGGCCCTCGAGAACGCCATGAGAGCCAGCGCCGAGTGGGCCAAGGGCGTGCAAAGCAAAAAAGAGCCTTAAATCGCATCTGGTGGCCTTGTAGAGCCAAATACCCTCGTTCCCGAGGGTATTTTTTTACGATAAACTAGTAAGGATATACACATTTTCTTGACTGAAGGAGGACGTGTGGCAAACGAAAACGATTACGATGGCGGCGAGATTAAGATTCTCGAAGGTCTCGAGGCCGTTCGTAAGCGCCCGGGCATGTATATCGGCTCGACGAGCGCCAGCGGTCTGCATCACCTGGTGTGGGAGATCGTTGACAACTCCGTCGACGAGGCCATGGCCGGTTTCTGCACCGAGATCCAGGTGACGGTCCACGCCGACAACTCCATCACGGTCGTCGACAACGGGCGCGGCATCCCCGTCGACGAGCACCCTGTTAAAAAGATCCCGACGCTCGAGGTCGTCATGACGATCTTGCACGCCGGCGGTAAGTTCGATAACTCGGCCTATAAGGTCTCGGGCGGCCTGCACGGCGTTGGCATCTCCGTCGTCAACGCACTGTCCAAGCGCGTGATCGTTCAGGTTCGTCGCGACGGCAACACCTACGAGATGGAGTTCTCGCGCGGCAGGACCGTCAAGAAGATGGAGGTCGTGGGCACCTCGGATTCGACGGGCACCACCGTCACCTTCTGGCCCGACGATGAGATCTTCGAGACCTGCATCTACGATTTCGATACGCTGCATAACCGTCTGCAGGAGACGGCGTTCCTCAATAAGAACCTCAAAATCGTGCTGACCGACGAGCGCGAAGCGACTCCCCACGTGGAGGAGTTTTGCTACGAGGGCGGCATCATCGACTTCGTCAAGTTCCTCAACGAGGGCAAGGACGTCCCCGAGGCCTTTAAGGAGCCCATCTACATCGAGGGCAAATCGGACCCGGACGCGCCTGTGGCCAAGATGGGCGAGGTCGAGGTTTCCCTGCAGTGGAATAGCGGCTACGGCGAGAACGTCATGTCGTTTGCCAACGACATCTACACCCCCGAAGGCGGCATGCACCTTGAGGGCTTCCGCACCGCGCTCACCCGCGTGATCAACGACTATGCGCGCAAGCAGAACCTGCTCAAGGAAAAAGACGCCAATCTGACCGGCGACGATGTGCGCGAGGGCCTTTCGGCCGTTATCTCGGTCAAGCTGCCCGATCCGCAGTTTGAGGGCCAGACCAAGGCCAAGCTCGGCAGCTCCTATATGCGCGCGCTGACGCTCAAGATCGTGACCGACGGCCTTGCCGATTACCTCGAGGAGCACCCTAAGCCCGCTCGCGAGATCGTCAAGAAGGCGCAGCAGGCCTGCAAGGCGCGCAATGCCGCCCGCAAGGCGCGCGAGGCGACCCGCCGCAAGAGCCTGCTCGAGACGGCGTCCCTGCCCGGTAAGCTCGCTGACTGCTCGGTGCGCGATGCCGAGCTGACCGAGCTCTTCATCGTAGAGGGCGACTCGGCAGGCGGTTCGGCCAAGGACGGCCGTCGCCGAGACATCCAGGCGATTCTGCCCCTGCGCGGCAAGATTTTGAACGTCGAACGCGTTGGTGACCATCGCGCGTTCTCGAGTGACACCATCCAGTCGCTGATTACCGCGATCGGCTGCGGCGTCACGACGAGTGCCGGCGACGGCGGCGATTTCGATATCACCAAGGCGCGCTACCACAAGATCATCATCATGACCGATGCAGACGTCGACGGTGCGCATATCCGCATTCTGCTGCTGACGTTCTTCTACAAGTACATGCGTCCGCTGATCGATGCCGGCTACGTCTATGTTGCCTGCCCGCCCATCTTTGGCATTAAGGTGCGCAACAAGATCCACTACGTGTATCCCAACGGCCGCCAGCCCGAAGACGAGATCCTGCGCGACACCATCCAGAGCCTTGGCCTGAACCCCGACGATAACGACGAGGACGGCAAGGCCAAGGACGGCAAAATCACCAAAAAGCGCAAGGGCTATACCGTCCAGCGCTACAAGGGCCTGGGCGAGATGGACCCCAAGCAGCTTGCCTCGACGACGATGGACCCCAAGACCCGCATTCTGCAGCGCGTGTCGATCGAGGACGCCGTGGTGGCGGACCGCGCCGTGCGCGAGCTGATGGGTTCCGAGGTCGGCTATCGCCGCGAGTACATCGAGAAGCATGCACATGACGCACGATTCTTAGACGCCTAATCCCTGCGGCTTTCCCAGCCACCGCACCTTCGCCCTCAATCGTCGGTCGCGTACCCAAGTACGCTTCCCTCCTCTTTCGGGCGAATCTGCGGCACCTGGAAAAGCCGTCTCCGTGGTTGGGAACTAATGGACCACGCAAACCATGAGGAGGTAACGTGGCAGACGATATCAACAATAACGAGGGTATGGACGAGGCCGGCGATGCCGGTATGCCCGATGATCTGAAGCGCCTGCTTGCCCGTGCTGAGCAGGGCGAGGACGGCGATCCGGACGCCTATAACCCCGATGCCGATGATGATGAGGAAGAAGACGACGACGCCGAGCTCGAGGAGAGCTTTGGCGAAGTCGATCGCGGCGCCTCGGCCGGCGAGGATATCAACGGCGGCCAGCTCCAGATTTCGGAGTTTGGCCGCGAGATGAAGCAGTCGTTCATCGAGTATTCGATGTCGGTCATCACGGCGCGCGCCCTGCCGGACGTGCGCGACGGCTTAAAGCCGGTGCACCGCCGCATCCTGTACGCGATGAACGAGAGCGGCATCTACCCCAACCGACCGCACAAGAAGTCGGCCTGGACGGTCGGCGAAGTTATCGGTAAGTACCACCCGCACGGCGATTTCGCGGTCTATGAGGCCATGGTCCGCCTGGCGCAGTGGTTCTCCATGCGCACGCCGCTCATCGACGGTCACGGCAACTTCGGCAACATCGACGGCGACGGCGCGGCGGCCATGCGTTACACCGAGAGCCGCCTGGCCAAGCCCGCCATGGAACTGCTGCGTGACTTGCAGAAGGATACCGTCGACTGGCAGCCCAACTACGACGAATCGCTCGCCGAGCCCGTGGCGCTGCCTGCGCGCTTCCCCAACCTGCTGGTCAACGGCAGCCAGGGCATCGCCGTCGGCATGGCCACCAACATCGCCCCGCATAACCTCACCGAGGCGATTGAGGCCACCTGCTACCTGATCGACAACCCCGACGCCACCGTCGACGAGCTCATGCAGATCATGCCCGGTCCGGACTTCCCCACCGGCGCCATCATCATGGGCAGCGCCGGCATTAAGCAGAGCTACGAGACCGGCCGCGGCTCCATTACCGTGCGCGCCAAGGCACACGTTGAGTCCACCAAGACCGGTCGCAGTCGCCTGGTCTTCACCGAGATTCCCTACATGGTCAACAAGGGCACCCTGCAGGAGAAGATTGCCCAGCTCGTCAACGACAAGCGCATCGAGGGCATCTCGGATATGCGCGATGAGTCCAACCAGAAGGGCATCCGTCTGGTCATCGAGCTCAAGAAGGGCGTCATTCCGCAGGTCGTGCTCAACAACCTGTATAAGTACACCTCGCTGCAGACGACCTTCGGCGCCAACAACCTGGCGCTCGTCAACGGCGTTCCCAAATGCCTGAGCCTGCGCGAGATGCTGCAGCACTACATTGACCACCAGGTCGACGTCGTTACCCGCCGCACCCGCTTCGACCTTAAGAAGGCCCAGGCGCGTGCCCATATCCTCGAGGGCTACCTGATGGCCCTTGACCATATCGACGAGGTCATTAGCATCATCCGCTCCTCGCAGACCGACTCCGAGGCCAGCAGCCGCTTGATCGACCGCTTTGGCTTTACGCCCGAGCAGACTACGGCCATCCTCGAGATGAAGCTGCGCCGCCTGACCGGCCTGGAGCGCGACAAAATTCAGGAGGAACTGGACGGCCTGCGCCGCGCCATCGCCTACTACGAGGACCTGCTGGCGCATGAGGAGAAGATCCTGGGCGTCATCAAGGAAGAGATGCGCGAGATCTCCAAGAAGTTTGGCGACAAGCGCCGCACCGAGATCAGCCAGGTTGAGAAGGACCTGGATGTCGAGGACCTCATCGCCGACGAGGACATGGTCGTGACCATCACCCACACCGGCTACGTTAAGCGCATCCCGGTGGCTGCCTACCGCGCCCAGAAGCGCGGCGGCAAGGGCGTGTCGGGCGTCAACCTCAAAGAGGACGACGTTATCGATGAGATGTTCATCGCGTCCACGCACGAGTACGTGCTGTTCTTCTCGAGCAAGGGCAAGGTCTATCGTCTGAAGGTGCACGAGCTGCCGGTGGGTACGCGCCAGGCGCGCGGTACCGCGATCGTCAACCTGCTGCCCTTCGAGGAGGGCGAGAAGATCGCGAGCGTCATCAGCTGCCGCGAGTTCCCGGCCAACGAGTACCTGATGTTTGCCACTAAGAGCGGCATGGTCAAGAAGACCGTGATGAGCGCATATGACCGCAGCCGTCGCGACGGCCTGATCGCTATCAACCTGCGTGACGACGACGCGCTGCTGAGCGTGCGCCGCGTGCGCGAGGGCGACAAGATTATCCTGGCCACCACCGCGGGCAAGGCGATCATGTTCTCCGAGGAGCAGGTACGCGCTACCGGTCGCGATACCAGCGGCGTTCGCGGTATCGGTATGAAGGACGGCGTGAGCGTTCTGGGCATGGAAGTCACTAACGGCAACGGCGATCTGTTCGTCATCACCGAGCGCGGCTACGGCAAGCGCACGCCGGTCGCGGACTACCCGGAGCAGAATCGCGGCGGCCAGGGTGTCTACACCATCCAAATGACCGAGCGTAAGGGTAACCTTGCGGCCATGAAGACGGTGGGCCCGCAGCACGAGCTGTTCATCGTGACGGAGGGCGCGACGGTCATTCGCGTTAAGACCGACGAGATCAGCCAGACTGGCCGCGCCACCCAGGGCGTCAAGATGATGACCGTCGACGACAACGACCGCATCTGCGCCGTAGCCCGCATGACAGCCGCCAAAGAGAAGCCCGAAGGCGAAGCCACGGAAAACGGCTCTGCCCCCGAAGAAACCCCTGTCGATCTAGGCGACGGCAACGACATGCCAGAGGATCTCCTCGACGAGTAAGAGGCCCTAGCTGGTAGAAAATATCAGACCCCATATATCGGCGGTCGGCGCACTGCGCGCCGACCGCTTTTTTGAAAACCTTGGGACTCCATGGTCGCTGGGCTGGCGAGATGGTTTTGGTTTGTCGCGAGTTCCGCACGCAAAGAAGGCCACTTAATGTGGCCTTCGTCTTGCGCAGGATTGTCCGAGCAGCAAACCAAAACCATCTCGCCAGCCCAGCGACCACCCCTCCCAAAGATTTTCAAAAAAGTTGTTGACGCGCGCGTAACGACTCGTCTAATATATCCCTTGCGCGATGGACCTGTAGCTCAGTTGGTTAGAGCGTCCGGCTGATAACCGGGAGGTCACAAGTTCGAATCTTGTCAGGTCCACCACTTTCTTTCGCAATAAACACCCCAGCGAGAGCCGAGTCGCCGCTGGGGTGTTTATTACTGTCTCCGTGGGGGTTTAGCTCAGCTGGGAGAGCGCGGGCTTTGCAAGCCTGAGGTCAGGGGTTCGATCCCCCTAACCTCCACCATGATGGACCTGTAGCTCAGTTGGTTAGAGCGTCCGGCTGATAACCGGGAGGTCACAAGTTCGAATCTTGTCAGGTCCACCATCAAAACTGTGAAGAGCCCTGAGGCGTTGCCTCGGGGCTTTTTTCTTGTCTGCGATAAATCTCATTTTGGTTTTGTGTGCTGTGCGAAAGATTGGGTAGTATAGCTATTCAATGCGGCGACCCTGCCGCGTGTTAACCGCTACGTACCGGAGGTGTTCCATGGTTCGTGTCGACATAGAGACCATCGTCATGGCCGCCGGTCCCGTGCCATCGCTTATCGTGCTTCGCGAGCGCAGCAGCAAATCGGACTCGCCCGCGCCGTTGCGTTCCCTTTCCATTCAGACTGGTTCGTTTGAAGCTGCTGCCATTAGCCGCGGCATCGATAGCGGCCGCGCCGAGCGCCCGATTACCCATGACCTGCTGCTCGATACTGTTGGCGCCCTGGGTGCCAAGCTCGAACGCATCGAAATCGTTCGCGCCGAGCCGCCCGTGTTTTACGCGACGGTTGTCGTGTTGGCCGATGGCAACGAGCATAAGATCGATGCGCGTCCCAGTGATGCCATTGCCCTTGCCGTGCGCAGCAATGCCCCCATGTTTGTGGAAGACGACATCATGAATCGCCTGGGCACTGTTTCTACCCATGCCGAGGAAGTCGACGACGAGCAAGAGTTCGAGAAGTTCGACGAGTTCGTCCATACGCTTTCCCCCGATGATTTCTAAATGCGGGGCGGCCAGGTTGCGGAGCGTTCGCTGATGGCCGGCGGCATGTCTGCCGAGGCGGCGGCTATCGCGCGTGAAGCCCAGATGCGCTCGGAGGCATCCGAGGCGGCTCGCATTGCCTATGTGACGCAGGCCCGCACGCTTCGCGAACGCCGTGGCTCGTTTATCAAGATGGTTGTCATCTCCGCCCTTGTCGCGGCAATCTGCTCGCGCCTTCGTGGTACAGTTGGTGCGCTTGGGTTTTCGATCTCTACGGGCCTGGTGATCTGGGGTGTGGTCGACGCGGTAATGCTGACCAGTCAGATCAAGGTGCTCGACAAGCGCGCGATGGATATGATGCGCGCCCGCGACGCTGCCGCCAGGATCGCCGCCGAGGCACAGGAACTGTAACGACGCCGGACTCGATGGGAAGGTCTAAAGATGGCACAGGATATGCAGGACGCCGGTAACGTCTCCGCCGAGCTCGACGCCATGGTGTGCGATCTGATCGGCGCCTTCTTGGACGACCTGGCCGCGGGCGAGAACCCGGGCGTGGTCGTGGCGATCGAGGACGCTGCTTCCAACCGCTATCTGGCGGCGCTCGACGAGGATGGCGAGGAGGCGTGCCTCGAGGCGGCCACCAACTTTATCTCCGAGCACAAGATGGGTCTTAAGGACGAGGGCCTGGGCCGTATCGCCCGCTATGCCATCGGCTATACCGGCTGCGTCGAGATTGACGGCGGCTATCACGATGCTCTGCTCGTGAGCTTCTTCGAAACCACGCTCGAGAGTGGTTTTTCGGCATATGTGCTGTATGAGGGCATGGGCGCCGGCGATGGTTTTATGTGGAGCGACCCTGAACCTGCAGGTGAGGAAACCCCTCTCATCTAAAATCGCTAAAATAAACGAGTTTTCGGTAAAAGGCTCAATATTCCCGCTGAGCGTTGTATCGCTGGGCGGGCCGCATACGCGTGCCGTTTGTATATGGATAGAAGATAGGGGAACTACATGCGCGTAGACAATCTGAGGAACATCGCCATCATCGCTCACGTCGACCACGGCAAGACGACGATGGTCGACAAGCTCCTGCGTGCCACGGACGCCTTCCGTGCCAACCAGCAGGTCGAGGACCGCGTCCTGGACTCTAACGACCAGGAGCGCGAGCGCGGCATTACGATTCTCGCCAAGAACATCTCTATCGAGTACAAAGACGTTAAGATCAACGTCATCGACACCCCGGGCCACGCCGACTTCG
>CABRZT010000027.1:0-29501 GCA_902475595.1 uncultured Collinsella sp.
TCACGAGAGACGCAGGGCCGCTTTGCATTGCAGTAAAGCTAACGGCTACGAACGACGCGGCTCGGGAGCCACGAGCCTATCGGGGCTTGCGCCCTCGGCATCCATCAGGCTCACGTAGCGAATCGACGGATCCCCATACATCGCGTAGTAATAATTGCCCGTGCGCGCGCTAAAGCATCCGGTGTAGATAGTCTTCTCGAACTTGCCATCGCCCATCCTGGACGCCCCCTCGATCATCACCACGCCCTCGAGCGAGCGGAACATGCGGACGACGTTTTCGGTCTCGCTCTCCTTTTGCGGGTAATTGGCATTGAGGTACGCCGCCTTTACAAAACGGCTCGGCGAATAGCAGTCACCCGGAATACCGCGCATGCCGGCACCGGCTCCATAGGGCTTAAGCTCGGCGCCACGCCACTTCGCCGTCTGCGGAAAATCGCTTGTGGCGGTGATATAGGTGCGCAGGTTTTCCATGTGCCACGGGAAGGTGGGCTGATTGGCAAGGGTGTCGACCGGATCGTCGTATACATGCAGGCCGTCAGCCATCATCTCGACCACGATGCTGCGCTGGCTGTCGCCGATAATCCAATGGAGCAGCGACACACCCAGCCCCTCTCCGGCAGATTTGGCGACAATCACCGTGTCGCGCAGCGCGGCCTCGGCCTCATCGACCGTCGAGAACGTCGCTGCCACCCACAGGGGAAACTCATAGGCCGCGATATTGGTCTTTCCATCAACCGGCCCCTCGGCATACTCGGCATAACCCGGGAAATTGAGGCCCGCCACGGCGAGGCCCGCATCGTTGCCGCAATCGAAGAACATAGGGTAGTTCTTGTAATCGATGCACATACCGATCACCGCGTGTGCCGCTGTCGCGTCGTCGATAAACGAATACGGAATGTTAAACCCGCGCGGCATCACGCGAACCTGTTGGCCGTAGTCAAAGCTCCAGTCGAGATTGCGGCCCAGATACATGTGACCAGAATTATCGGTAAATCGAATGCTCGTACACATAGCGCCTCCTAGCTTTACGTTCTTGCTAATTTCATTGTCTCCAAACAAAGGGGCGCTAAACAAAAAAGCCCGGACATGACAACAATGTCATGTCCGGACCAAAGCACCGGTTCAATCCCCGATCAAATCGTTCTAGACGAGTTTACCGAGACAGTGATCAATCATGTGTTGAACCATCTGCGCCTCAAAGCCGACGAAGTCCTGCTTGCGCTCGCGCATCTTGCCGTCGACGATCTGGTCAAAGGCGACCTTGCACTTGATATAGCGCGTGGACTTGGTGATCTCCTCGTGCGTCAGGCAGCTCTCCTCCATCTTGCTGGCACCCAGGCCAAACACCAGACGGGGGTTGTAGAGCACATGGGGCTCGCCGGCGTCGTCCAGATAGACGCAGACCTTCTTGGTGACGCCGATCTGGTTGGCGGCAAGGCAGCCGGCATCGTCGAGCGACTTGATGGTATCGATCAGGTCCTTTGCCACCGACTCGTCCTCGACGGTCGCAACCTCGCAACGCTGGGACAGAATAGCCTCGTCGTGGCAGAGCTCTTTAATCATACGTTCCTCCATAGGGGTCGTTGTAACTGCTTAAGTATACGGTACCCACACATTTTCATGCGAAAAATACCGTCTGTCTGCTACAAAGCGCCGAACATCAACATGCGAGGAACATCAGCCTTTCAAAGGCGATATAGTAGTTGAGTTCGTGTCAATCGGCCTAAACTCGGGGCCGAACAAGGAAAGGGTATGCATGGACGAACTTTTTCACGTCAGTGAGCGCAAGTCCACAATCGGGACCGAACTTCGCGCTGGACTGACAACATTCCTGGCGATGGCCTACATCATCGCCGTCAACCCTGCGGTGCTCTCGGGCGCCGGCATCGATGCGGGAGCGCTCGCCTGCGCCACCTGCCTGGGCGCCGGCATCATGACCATCTGCATGGGCATCTTCGCCAACCGCCCGCTCGCCTGCGCGTCGGGCTTAGGCGTCAATGCGATGATCGCTGGAATCACCACCACCGTCTGCGGCGGTGACTGGCACGTGGCCATGAGCGTCATCTTCCTTGAGGGCGTCGTCATCTTGCTGCTCGTGCTTTGTGGCCTGCGCGAGGCCATCATGGACGCCATCCCGGTTGTCCTGCGTCACGCCATCTCGGTGGGTCTGGGCCTGTTCATCGCCATGATTGGCCTGTGCGATGCCGGCATTATCACCGCTGGCGCCGGTACACTCGTCGGTCTGGGCGACATCACCTCCCCCACCTTCATCGTCGGCATCATCTCCATCCTGGTGACAGTCGCCCTCGCCTGCCGCAACGTCCCCGGCTCGCTGCTCATCGGCATCGTCGTCGCCGTCATCGCCGGTATCCCCCTAGGCGTGACCCAGGCTCCGACCGGTATCATCGCCCCGCTCGACTTCTCGAGCATCGGTGGCCCCATCGCCGACGCCGGCGGCGTGCCTGCCATCGTCAAGGTCCTTACCGACCCCGCGCTCCTCGTCATCTCGTTCTCGCTGCTCATGAGTGACTTCTTCGACACCATGGGCACCGCGATGGCCGTGGCCAAGCAGGGCGAGTTCCTCACCGACGACGGCAACGTCGAGAATATCAAGGAGATCCTGATCGTCGACTCCGCCGCCGCTGCTGTGGGCGGTTTCATGGGTGTCTCCTCCATCACCACCTTCGTCGAGTCCACTTCCGGCGCCGCCGACGGTGGCCGCACGGGCCTCACCTCCGTCACCACCGGCGTGCTGTTCATTCTCGCTGCGTTCTTCTCCCCCATCGTCACCATCGTTTCCAGCGCCGCCACCTGCGGTGCTCTGGTCTACGTCGGCTACCTCATGATGAGCGAGGCCTCCGAGATCGACTGGTCCGACGTGTCGCAGGGTTTCCCGGCGTTCATGATTGTCGCCGGCGTGCCCTTCACCTACTCCATCTCTGCCGGCATCGGCCTGGGCTTTATCGCTTACGTGGTCGTCGCGCTCTTTAAGGGCGAGGCCTCCGAGATCAAGCCGCTCATGTGGATCGCAGCCCTTGCCTTCCTCGTCTACTTCTTCGTGGCGTAACGGCATAGTCTGCTAAAACAAAACAACAAGGCGCGGAGTCGCATCGAACGGCTCCGCGCCTTTCTTTTAGCGTCTGCCCCCGTGCCAGCGTGCGACAATTGAGGCTGTCAATATCACAACACCGAGAGAAGCCTGCCTTGGAAGCGCATCATAAGCAGATAACCGTTTATTCAGAGTGTGTGGAAGGCGCGCCCGTCATCTACCTCCCCGTGGTTATGGGCGACGGTGGTGAAGTCTACGAGCGCTGCCGAGAGCTCGACTGCCCGCCGTTCACCCTTGTCGCCATTGGAGGGCTCGATTGGAATCGCGAGCTGAGCCCCTGGGAATGCGACGGAACTATACGAGATGCCGAGCCCTTTGGCGGACAGGCTGCTGGTTTTCTTGACGAGCTGTTGAAGCAGATAATCCCCCAGGCCGAATCATCGCTCCCGCAACCGCCCGCCTGGCGCGGCGTTGCAGGCTACTCGTTGGCGGGTCTTTTTGCACTGTGGGCACTTTGGCAAACAGATGTCTTTGAGCGCGTGGCGAGCGCATCGGGGTCGCTGTGGTTCCCCGGCTTTATCGACTACGCGCGCGAGCGTACGATGACGGCTACGCCCGACGCCGCCTATCTGTCGCTCGGTAAAAAGGAAACCAAGACGCCCAACCGCATGATGCGGCACGTACTCGATGATACGCACGCGATGGAAGAGCTGCTTATCGAGCGTGACATTCCAACAACGCTGGAACTCAACCCCGGCAATCATTTTGCCCAAACTGACCTGCGCATGGCGCGCGGCATCCACTGGATACTGACGCATTAAAAATGGCGTCCACGCGTACATGCGCATGGACGCCATTTTTTGATTTAGCTGAACACAACTACTATTCGACAGTCTCCTCGAGTTTAGATACGGCGGGCGTCGAGGATTGGGACATGGAAGTCCTTTCATGATGGAAGGGCGTTCAGGCATATCGGATAACCTGCCCGAACGATACGATCCGAACCATTGTACGTGATACGCCATGTCTCGCACGCGCCGCCACCTGCAAACGGTAGCGTTACTTCCAAACGCGCTCGGCAATGCGCTTGACCAGCGCGATCTTTGCCCACTGTTCGTCCTCGGTCAGTTTGTTGCCAATCTCACAGCTGGCAAAGCCGCACTGGGGCGACAGGTACAGGTTCTCGAGCGGCACGTACTTAGCGGCTTCGCGGATGCGCTCGACGATAACATCCTCGTTCTCGAGCTCTGCCGCCTTGGTGGTTACCAAGCCCAGCACGACCTTCTTGCCGGGAGCGACGTACTTGAGCGGCTCAAAGCCGCCGGCGCGCGGCGTGTCGAACTCCAGATAGAACGCATCGACATTCTCATGTGCGAACAGATACGGAGCGATAGGGTCGTAGCCGCCTTCAAAAGCGTAGGTGGAGTGGTAGTTGCCGCGGCACACGTGCGTGTTGATGACCAAATCGTCGGGCTTGCCCTCGATGGCGGCGTTGTTGAGCGCCACGCCCAGCTCGCTTACCTTTTGCAGGTCGACCGGGCTCATGCCGGTTTTGGCGACAAAATCGGTATCGCAGTAGATGCCCCAGGTGCAGTCATCAAACTGGATGTTGCGGCAGCCTGCTGCGTACAGGTCGGCGATCACCGTGCGATAAGCGGCTGCAATGGCGTCGGCAAGTTCCTCATCGGTCTTATAGACAGCGCGCAGGCTCTCCTGCTGGCCATCGCAGCGATCGAGCGTGACCTCAGAGAACGTCTGGATCGGCGCCGGAATGGTCTGGCGTGCGACCTGGTCCTCCTCCTCAAGCGCCTTGACGAACTTAAAATGCTCGACGAACGGGTGGTTCTCGCCGCTAATGGGACCGGTAACCACGGCGGTGTCGGCCGTCGTCTCCTCGTCATGGAACATATAACCCGTGCGTGAGGTGCGGCGCTCAATGCCGTTAAGGCCCCACATAAAATCGAGGTGCCAGTAGCTGCGGCGGAACTCGCCATCGGTGATCACCTGCAGGCCGGCGGCCTTCTGCTTGGCCACCAAATCGCGAATGGCATCGTCCTCGACGGCCTTAAGGCCGGAAGCGTCGAGTTTACCCGCGACATAGGCGGCACGGGCGTCCTTTACAGCCTGCGGACGAAGAAAGCTGCCGACGATATCGGCGCGAAACGGCGCGTTCGGTTGAATCGAAGTGCTCATAGATATCTCCCTTTGCATTGGTTGCTTTACTGGGACAGAGTATGAGCGCTCATATGACCATCGTAAAATATACGTTTATAACAGTTTGATATAGATGTTTCCTATATCAGTCTGGACTGTCATAAAGAGACTTGAACCGTGCGGAGCACAGCAGCCTAGATATGCTGACGAATCGCGTCGATATAGGCCCGACCGTAGCGCGTAAGCGTCGTGTTCTTGCGCGTGATGATGCCAATCTCCATGTACTCGTCCACGTCGAGCGGAATCGAGATAATGCCGGGGCCGTTGAGCTCGTGGCTGATCACGCCCGAGCATACCGTGTAGCCGTTGAGGCCCATGGCCAAATTGAACAACGTCGCACGGTCGCGCACGCGGATATTTTTGCGACGCTCGAACGTCGAGGTCAGCTCCTCGGAATAGTAAAACGAGTTGTAGCTGCCCTGCTCGTAGGACAGGAACGGGTAGTCTTCCAGATCCTCGAGCGTCACGCTGGAGCGGTCCGCCAGCGGATGGTCGGCGCAGACGAAGACATGCGGCGTGGCGCAGAAGAGTCCTTCGAACACGAGCTCGTTGGCCACCAGCATGCGCTCGATGACCTCGCGGTTATGCTCGGATAAGTACAGGATGCCCAGTTCGCTTTTCATATGCGCGACATCCTCGATAATCTCGTGAGTCTGCTCCTCGCGCAGGGTGAAGTCGTAACGCGCGGCATCGAACTCGCGGATCACGTCGACAAACGCGTTGACGGCAAAGGAATAATGCTGGCAGCTCACACTAAAGTGCGGCACCTGCTCGGATGCGCCCTTGTACTTGCCCTCGAGCAGGTCGGCCTGGTCGAGTACCTGGCGCGCATAGCCCAAGAAGGTCTCGCCTTCCTCGGACACAATGACGCCCTTGTTGGTGCGCTCAAAGATGTGCACACCCATCTCGTTTTCGAGATCGCGAATCGACGCGGTAATCGAAGGCTGCGACACAAAGAGACGGCGCGAGGCCTCGGTAATGCTGCCGCATTCGGCAACTTTGACGACATATCTGAGCTGTTGGAGCTTCATGGCTGTCTCCTTAGCTGTTCGCGAAATTCGCGTCGGCTGCACCCTCCTGACGCATAAACGGCGGCATCTCCCCCGTCGCGGCGCAGGCGGCAATCTGATGCAGAGCCCCGGCGACCGCATCATCTGCCGCGGCGCCGATATGCCAGCGCGCGGCAGCCGTGACGGCCTCATTGGCATTGGCGACTGCAACGGAGTTGGGAACGGCATCGATCATGGGCAGATCGTTATCGGAATCGCCAAATACGGCCACCTCGTCGGGCGTCAGGCCCAAGGCGCGCGCCAGCTCCAGCGCAGCGCAGCCCTTGTCCCAACCATCCGGAAGGATGTCGAACAGGCGCACTCGGTTGTTGGGAAACACAAGCGAGAGTTCCGGCACCTCAACGGCAACGCGCTCGCGTAGCTCCGCGAGCTCCTCACGCGAACGGGCACTCCAGATATTCGCCTTAAACACCGGCGCGCCATCGACGACGGGACGACACGGGGCCTCTTCGCCTTTGAGCCACGCATTGCCGCCCGACTCCATAGCACGACGTACACGCTCGGGATTGCTCGTCACGCAATAGGCATCGTTACCCCAAAAGTCATCGCCCAGGCTGTAGACTTTTAGAAATGTATCGTCGGTTTCTTGCTCCAGATAGTCAGCCAAACGTATCAGAGCATCGTTGTCGATTGCGCGCGAAGCGACTACTTCGCCGTCGACAAACATCACCTGGCCGTTACAGAACGCACCGGTCGAAAAACACTCGGAACGGTTTTTGAACATCCAGCCCATCGCGGACGGCTGACGACCCGAAACCGGCCCAAAGTGCAGACCCGCCGCCTGCATGGCATGAATACCCTCAATGGCGTAGTCGCTGGCGCCGTCATGCCCGGCTGGAATCAGCGTATCGTCCATATCGGTCAGCACAAGTTTGATCATAGAGTCCCCCAGTCATTTTCACCGCAACCATTGTAACGGTGCGCTAGTATAGGGAACAACAGATTCGATGCGGGAGTGCCGGCGGTGCAAACCACAAGGCTGAGAGGGCATGGGGCCCAATCCTTTGAACCTGTCAGTTAATGCTGGCGTAGGGAGCATGCCGCCTTTACAGGGGCGCTGTCTATGCACAGCGCCCCTTTTCTATGCCAAGGAGGCATGTGCAGTGATTGATTCGGAACAGCTTAAGCAACATATGGTCAAGGCCGTAGAGGAAATTCGCGCCACCAATCCGATGGCCGGCTCCATCACCAACACGGTGACGATCGACTTTGTCGCCAACGCACAGCTCGCCGTGGGCGGATCGGCCGCCATGGTCTATCTGCCCGACGAGGGCGAAGCGCTCGTTGCCGGCGGCGGCGCCATCTATCTCAACATGGGCACGCTCTTCCCTATCTACGAGCAGACGATTCCCCGCGCGGCGAAGGCGGCACACGACGCCGGCAAGCCCTGGGTGCTCGATCCGGTGGGCCTGGGTATCGGCAGCCTGCGCACCCAGCTGGTAAACGAGCTCAAGCAGTACAAGCCCGCCATCGTACGCGGCAACGCCTCCGAGATTATCGCGCTCGCCGGCCTGTGGGGTCTTGAGGGCGAGGCGGCCGATCTGAGCCGCGTGCGCGGTGTCGATACCACCGACACGGTCGACGCCGCCCGTGGTGCCGCCGTGGCGCTCGCCCGCTACACCGGCGGCGCCGTAGTGGTCTCGGGCGAAGTCGACCTGATTACCGACGGCACGACCGTGGCCAAGTCCCACGGCGGCAGCCCGCTCATGTCCAAGATCACCGGTTGCGGTTGCTCGCAAGGCGGCGTACTGGCCGTGTACGCCTGTGCTGCCGATCCGTTTACGGCGGCAGTCTGCGGTACCGCCGTCTACAACGTCGCTGGCACGCGTGCTGCCGCCGTCGCCGATGCCCCGGCGAGCTTTAAGGTCGCCTTTATCGACGAGCTCTACCGCGCGAGCGCCCAGGACATCGCCAACAACCAGCTCGAACTCGAGGAGGCGTAAGCCATGTCCGAGCCCGCAACCAATGCCGGAATGAACACGCTCATCGCCGTGGCCATCGCCCCGTGCGGCACCGGCGACGAGCTGTCCGCCGAGGTCGCCGAGGTCGTGCGCGTCATACGCGAGAGCGGCCTTCCCAACCGCACCACCTCGATGTTCACCGAGATCGAGGGCGACTGGGACGAGGTCATGCAGGTCGTGCGCGACGCAACCTTTGTGTTGGCGAGCAAGGGCATCCGCACCGAAGTCGTGCTCAAAGCCGATATTCGGCCCGGATTTACCGACACCATGACCGGCAAGCTCGAGCGCATGGAAGCACAGATCAAAAAGCAGGAGGAAGCACGATGAGCATCCGCGACAACCTTGATATCTCGGCTTATCTGGTACTCGGCCCCGAAAACACGCTGGGACGCCCCGTGGGCGATGTGGTGGCCCAGGCACTCGACGCCAGCTTTACCTGCATCCAGGTGCGCTCTAAGGTGGCAAGTGCCCGCGAGATCATTTCACTGACCGGCGATGCCGCGCAGGCAATCGCACAGGCTGGCAAGACCGGTCAGGTCGCCCTGTTAATCGACGACCGTCTGGACTGTGTACTCGCCGCGCGCGAGCAGGGCATTGCCGTCGACGGCGTGCACGTAGGCCAGAGCGACATTCCCGTCGAGGTCTGCCGCAAGCTGCTGGGCCCCGATGCCATTGTGGGCCTTTCGGCCCGTTGCGAGGAGATGCTCGAGTACGTCAAGACCGCCGACATGAGCCTGGTCGACTACCTGGGCATCGGCCCGCTCCACGAGACCGAGACCAAGCGCGACTGCGGACGCGCGGCCGACGGCTCTATCATCACCAAGAGCTTTGAGGACCTGGCCGCACTCCACGCGGCAAGCCCCGTGCCCATCGTGGTGGGCGGCGGCGTCAAGACGGCCGACCTGCCGCAGCTCAAGGCCACCGGCGTCGACGGCTTCTTTGTGGTGAGTGCCGTCTGCAGCGCCGATGACCCCTACGCCGCGGCCAAGGAGCTCGTCGACACTTGGCAGCAGGCATAGGCATAAGCCGAGCAGCTGATCCGCAGCCTCACATCTTCAGCAATGGAAAGCACATCCCAGTTTGGACCTCCATTCCGGGATGCGCTTTCCGCCGAGATGGCGGCAGCGGCCTCTACCCTGCCAGATATGTCTCCAGTGCCGGCAAGGTCGCCTCAGCATCGCGACGACCAATCTGATAGATGCGCTCGAGCTCATCGGGCTCGCGACACAGCGACGGCACCTTCACCGATTCGCTCGGCCGCACCACAAAGATTTCGCCGGCGGCCTCGCGACGTGCCAGGTCATCGAGCGTGGCATTGTAGACCTCATGCCGATGCTCGAGCGCTGCGACAAACTCCGGATAGTGACGGAACACGCGACGCAGCATGGGCATCACGCTGTTGGGCTGCTTTACAAAGCCCGCCGGCTGCGTGAGCACCACGATATTACGGTCATACCCCTGCGCAAACAGCCATGCGCTGGGAATAGAATCAGCCACGCCGCCATCCAGGTACTTACGGCCCTCAATGGCGACAGGGCGCGTCGCCACGGGAATCGCCGATGACGCCCGGATCCACTCGATATCGTGCTCATCGCCATAGGGCAGGTCGTGGTAGACGGCCTTGCCCGTCTCGATATCGGTACACACGCACGTAAACCGCATGGGGCAGGCGCGATATGTCTCCAAATCGATGGGATCGCGCTCGATGGGCACCTCGTGATAGGCAAAATCGGCATTGAACATATCGCCGGTCCGCAGCCAGCTTGCTACACCCGCATAGCGCTTATCGGCACAATAGGCCTTGTTATAGCGAATGGCGCGGCCGATCTGGCGCGATTTAAAGTTGTAGCCAAACGCCGCGCCCGCCGAGACACCCACCATATGGTCGCAAGTTAAGCCGTGCTCCATCCAAACGTCGAGCACGCCCGCCGTATACATACCGCGGTAGCCGCCTCCCTCGAGTGCCAGCCCCACCGTGCGCGTCGTATTTGACTGTGCCATGCGACCATCTCCGTCCCCACAAATTCAAACGGGACAAGTATACCCGTCAACATATATCGTCCCAGTCGCATTTTTATCGAACATCGCATCGTCGCGCTACCGCTTGTCGAACAATAGCCGCCCACAGCATGTGCACCCATATATAATTGTGCACTATTGTTTACACTACTCAGCTGTTATCAACAGCGAACATTAGCCGGCAAATTAACTCAACAACGCGGCAAGGCGGGGGCCTGGATACATGCAAAGCGCTGAGCAACGACGCGTGTACACAACGAGCTCGCCCGACGCAATCCGCCCCGACCTCAGAAAGCCACTTAGAACATGGAAACTGTCAGCAATTACACCGAAACGCTCGAAAAGACCGTCCGCGACCTTCTCGAGCGGCAGGAGGATCTGATCAGGACCGCCTTTACCGACCAGCTTACCGGGCTTGGCAACCGTGGCGGCTTTGCCCGTTCCCTCGAGGAGCTCTGGGAGCAGGACGCCCCCGTTACCATGGCGTTCATCGATATCGACAATCTCAAGCACTGCAACGACGTCTTTGGACATGACGAGGGCAACCGCTATATCTTGCAGGTAAGTCTCTATCTTAATCTGTATATGAAGGTGGGCGAAGCGGCGTTTCGCATAGGCGGCGACGAGTTTGCCATCCTATCTACGATTGCAACCGAGGACGATCTCGCCGAACGTCTGAAACACTGCCGAACGGTTCTGCTCAAAAACAACGATTCCGAGATGCCCCACTCGTTTAGCTACGGAGTGTCACATGCCGACCCCGCCCTGGGCGAAGCTTCCAATCGCATGACGCTCGATGCCGACCATCGCATGTACGACTACAAGCTACGTCATGCCATGCACCTCGATCGACGCAATATCACGCAAGTTCACGCCGACGACTTCGAAATAAGCGATCGAATTTTTGACGCCTTTTCGATGCTCAATGAGGGCCGATATTTCTTTATCGAGAACTTGGACAAACATCGCACCCTTTGGTCACAAGGTGCCTTGCGCGATCTTGGCCTTCCCTCGGAGCACATAGACAACTGTCGCGATTACTGGAAAACGCGCGTCCATCCCGACGACCTTGAGGCCTGCATCAACGACATCGACCAAGTCTACAACGGCACCAAGCACCGTCGCGTCATGCAGTATCGTGTGCGCAACGCCGTCGGCGACTACGTCCTTTGCCGTGCTCGCGGGTTTCGTATCGACGGCGACGGAAATGTCCCCTCGCTCTATGTCGGCGAGCTCGTCAACCACTCACTTGCCGAAACCGTCGACGCCGCCACAGGCCTCGGAACGCAGCGCATGCTGGCCAACGCTATCGACGCCTGCCGCCGCGATCGTTGCGAGACAGGGCTTATAGCGGTGCGCGTTCGTGGCACGACAAAGCTCAACGAGCTCTACGGGGCCGAGGCCGTCGACAACATGCTTGCCGAATACGCAGGCCGTATGCTGTCGATCACTCGCGGCAGGAGCCGGGTCTACCGTTCACGAAGCGTTCAGTTCGTCGTGCTCAGCAACGACCTAGACCACGAGGCATTCGAGCAACTGACCCGCCACCTTAAAGAGGCCGTTTTCGCTCCTGTTCGAATCGCAGGCGACACCATTACTCCCGTCTGCCTTGTCGTCCCGGCCTTTTACGAGCACTTAACCCATCAAGCGACCGCCGTTTTAGGCGAACTCAACCGTCGCCTTCGCACGGCCGGCGGGCTTGTTCCCAACGACAGCCTCCCCATACCCGAGGCTGAGCGCAAAAGCGCCATCGCCGAACGTATCGACTCGCTCACGGGTCTCTATCGACCCAGCGAGTTTATGCGGCGCGCCAACGCTTTTCTCGAGGCAAGACGCGACGGCGCCTGGTGCATCGCCACGGTCGACATGGGCCACATGCGCCTGTTTAACGAATGGTATGGACAGGCCGAAGGCGACCGCCTGCTTGCCGATGTGGGCACGGTCCTCAAGGACATCGAGAATGCCGACATGGGCGTCGCAGGGTACTGGGGCCAAGATGACTTTTGCGTACTCATCCCCTTTAAGCACATCACCGTCCATCAAATCTACAACCGCGTTCGCGAGGCAGTAGCCAGGTATGATGGCGGCGTAGGTTTTTGGCCGTCCATGGGCGTTTACCCCATCGATTCCAATGAGGAGATCACCATCGATGCGCAGGCAAAGGCCATGTGTACCAATCGGCGCGCAAAAAACGACTTTAAGGAGCGCATTGCCATTTTTTGCCCCGAGGAGTACAAGCGCGAAATCGTGTTCAACCGCACGCTGACCGAATTCCAGTACGCGCTGTCAAATGGTCGCATCACGTACTATCTTCAGCCCCAGGTCGATATGGAAACCGGCGAGATTATTGGCGCCGAAGCACTCACCCGCTGGATTGACAAGGACGGCTCTCTCATTTCGCCCGCAACGTTTATCCCCGCACTCGAGGAAAGCGGCTTTGTAGTGACGCTCGACAAATATGTTTGGCAGGGCGTCGCCATGTGGCTCCGCGAGCGCCTCAATCGAGGACTTCGCGTGGTTCCGATTTCCCTCAATGTGTCGCGCGTAGACATTCTTGCCTGCGATGTCGCCGAGCATATGGGGTCGCTCGCCGCCCAGTACAACCTACCGCCCGAGCTCATGCGTATCGAGATCACCGAGACGGCTTATACGGGAGAATCCGAGGCCGTGGATAAGCTGACCGCAGATCTGCACACCCGCGGCTTCTCGACCTATATGGACGATTTTGGCACCGGCCAGTCCACGCTCGCGATGCTCAAGAACGTCAACGTCGACGTCATCAAGCTCGACCGCACCTTTGTGCCCACCGACCGCGATCAAGGCCGCAGCACGCAAATCATTTCATCGATGCTCGAAATGGCGCAGTCGCTCCATCTGCCCGTCGTGGTCGAAGGCGTCGAGACAAATGAGCAGGCGAACATGCTACGACAAATGGGCGCCCGCTACGCTCAGGGCTTCCTCTACTACCGCCCCATGCAGGCGAAGGATTTTGAGGCATTGCTCGATGGCGGCAATAACAACTGATACGCTCGCGCGCAAAACGCCACCGTCGAAGGGGATATTTGTCTCCATTAGCTAACTTATATCCCCAATTCAAACCGAATTGGGGATATGATACAAACCGTTGTTCCGCCCAAGGAGGTTATCCATCATGAACGAGTCGTATCGCCTGGGCGAGCAATCGATTATTGCCTATCTTCAGCGACTTGCGAACGGCGTCTCGACCGCCGAACTCGATGTTGCCGCGCTGCCTGCTGGGCTACGCGCCGTTGGCGAGCAACTGCAAAAGACGCATGCCATCCTGCAACAAGAGCGCCAGCTGCTTGAGCGCAACGCCTATATCGATCCGCTCACCAACTTGGGCAACCGCAACGGATTCGACCGTCACGTCGAGCAACTCTGGCGCAAAGGCGACCCCTTCACCTGCGCCTATATTGACATCGACCATCTCAAACATTGCAATGATAGGTTTGGCCACGCCGAAGGCAACCGCTATATTCTGAGTATCTGCCGCACGCTCTCCGAAACCATGGAGCACGATGAGATGCTGTTCCGTATCGGTGGAGACGAGTTTGTGCTTATCTCGCTCTCCGCAAACGAGATTGAACTCGAGCAGCGCTTGGAGCAGGTACGTGCCGGGCTGATCGAGGCGAGCTCAGGTGGCAAGGCGCCCATGATCGGCAGCTTTAGCTTTGGCTGCTCGCGCGTCGATCCACTTGCTGGCGACACGCGTCGCCAGATGACGATGGATGCCGATCGCAAGATGTATCGCTATAAGCTTATGCATCGTGTGCAGCAACCGAAAGACGATGACGCGCCGCAACGCCCAATCGTCGATCAGCTTCCCTGCAACGACCGGGTGTTCCAAGCGATCTCCATGAGCTCCGAGACGCGCTATCCGTTTATTCTCAATCTCGATACGGGAGAATCGCAATGGTCGGTTAACGCCGTGCGCGATTTTGACCTGCCCTCCCAGCACCCTTTTAACTCACTCGACATGTGGCTCGCCCGCGTTCATCCCGAGGACCGCGACAACGTACGTGCCGAGCTCGACATGGTGATAAACGGCACGTGGCACTTCCACTACATGCAGTATCGCGTAATGGATGCCACCGGAAAATACGTGCTTTGCGACTGCACGGGCTACCGCTTGGACGGCACCGATACCGAGCCCGGCATGTATGTGGGCATTATCATCAACCGAAGCCTAGCGGATACGACCGACTCGGTAACGGGCCTGGGCGATGTCCACGCACTGGTCAACGCTATTGGAGAGATGCGCCACGTGCCGCACGAGGCAGGCTTTATTGCCATTAAGGTCGACGATATCGCCGAGGTCAAAGCCCGCTTTGGATTCGATGCAGGCGACCGCGTGCTCGCCGAAAGCGCCGCCTGCCTCATGGATTGTTCGCGCGGCAAGGGCCGCCTGTTCCGCTCGACGGGGCCGATGTTCGTGGCACTCTTCGATGAGCTCGGCCCCGAGGCGATCGACGAGATCGCAAGCGACATCGAACGGTTCCTGGGTTCTCCCGTGCTCATCGGCTCGCTTGAATATCAGCCGCCCATTCGCGTGGCCACGCTCCATCTGGACGGCGTCGACCGTCAGCCCGTTTCCATTTTGAACGAGCTCAAAGCGTTGCTTAAAGAGGCACCGCAAGTACCGGGCACCAAGCTGGACTAGCGTTGTGGGGCGCGATGTGAAACACAAGCCGTTTCACATCGCGCCCCACGTCATCTACCCTCTCGTGCGATAATCCTCCGCAGAAGTCACCGACAGCAGAGGGAGTTTGTGATGAAGGTTCTTTTGGTCAATGGCAGCCCCAAGGCAAACGGCAACACCGCCCGCGCACTCACCGAAGTCGCAGAGCAACTTAATGCAGAAGGCATTGATACCGAGGTGTTTCAGCTGGGCGCCAAGCCCATTCGCGATTGCATCGGTTGCGGCCAGTGCGGCAAGCTTGGCGGTCGCTGCACCTTTGACGACGACGTGGTGAACGAGCTCATCGCTGCCGCCGAGCAGGCAGACGGCTTTGTTTTTGGCTCGCCCGTCTACTATGCGCACCCCAGCGGCCGCATCCTTTCGGCCCTCGATCGCGCCTTCTATGCCGGCAGCAAGGCCTTTGCACACAAGCCGGGCGCTGCCGTCGCCGTCGCCCGTCGCGGCGGTACGTCGACGACCTTCGACGTGCTCAACAAGTACTTCACCATCAACCAGATGCCCGTGGTTGCCTCAACGTACTGGAACAACGTGTTTGGCGCCATGCCGGGCGAGGCCACCCAGGACGCCGAGGGCCTGGCCACCATGCGAAACATCGGCAAGAACATGGCCTGGCTCCTTCGTTGCATCGAGGCAGGAAAAGCCGTCGGCATCGAAGCCCCCGAAGCCGATCGCGAGCGCACCAACTTCATCAGGTAGAACGGCGGAACATGAATATCCAGATTTTTGGCACCAAAAAGTCTTTCGACACCAAGAAGGCGCAGCGTTATTTTAAGGAGCGCCGCATTAAGGTGCAGTTTATCGACCTTAAGGAAAAGGAGATGAGCAAGGGCGAGCTCACGAGCGTGATGCAGGCGGTCGGCGGCATCGACAAGCTGCTCAACCCCAAGGCCAAGGACGAAGAGACGCTCGCGCTCATTCAGCACCTTACCCCCAGTCAGCGCTTCGACAAACTGCTCGAGAACCAGCAGGTTCTAGCCGAGCCCATCGTACGCAACGGCAAAAAGGCCACCGTCGGTTATTGCCCCGATGTATGGGGAGCCTGGGAGTAGCCTGTGTTATTTGCCAGCGCGTGGGTATAAGAGCGAGCGTTTGGCATAAGATTCAACTGTAAGCCATGTCTAACAAAGGAGGGCACATGCCCAACAAACCCGTGAAGATCATCATGCTTACCGGCTACCTCGGTGCCGGCAAGACCACACTGCTCAACCACATCCTCGCTAACGACGGCGGCATCCGCGCCGCCGTAATCGTCAACGATATCGGCGAGATCAATGTGGACGCCAGCCTTATCGCCGACGGCGGCCTTTCCGAGACCGACGACCTCATCCCGCTCACCAACGGCTGCATCTGCTGCACGCTTTCGGATGACCTGGCCAACCAGCTGCAGGGCATCGCCGATTCGGGCAAGTTCGACTACATCATCATCGAGGCATCGGGTATTTGTGAGCCTATCCCCATCGCCTACACCATCTCGAGCTTCTGCGACGAGGCCAAGGTGGGCGGCGAGCCCAAGCTCGCGCTCGATAACATCGTGGCCGTGGTCGACTGCGCCCGCATGTACGACGAGTTCAACGGCGGTCGCGACCTGCTGGCCGAGGATATCGACGAGGACGACATCGAGAGCCTGCTCATCCAGCAGATCGAGTTCTGCTCCACGCTGATCCTCAACAAGACCGATACCGTGAGCCCTGAGCAGATCGCCGAGCTCAAGGCCATCGTGCGCAGCCTGCAGAAAGACGCCGTGATCATCGAGGCCCAAAACGGCGAGGTCCCCATGGAGGAGCTGCTCGATACCGACCGCTTCGACTTTATGCGCGCCTACAACTCCGCCGCTTGGATCGAGGCCATGGAGCATCCCGAGGAGCACGACGACCCCGAGGTGCTCGAGTACGACATCGAGACCTTTGTGTACTCGCGCCGTAAGCCGTTTGACCTGCAGAAGTTCACCGATTTTGTTGAGCAGGAGTGGCCCGACGAGGTCATTCGCGTCAAAGGCCCGCTGTGGCAGACCGGCGATCCGGACATGTGCTACATGTTTGAGCAGGCCGGCCACCAGATGCGCCTGATGGAGAACGGCCTGTTTGTCGACTCGGCGCCCGAGGGCGAGAAACAGAAGATCATCGACGAGAACCCCGAGATCATGCAAATTTGGGACGACGAGACGGGCGACCGCATGACGAGCCTGTGCATCATCGGCCGTCACATGGACAAGGATGCGCTCATCGCCTCCCTCGATGCCTGCCTGACCGACTGGCACCGCGCCTAGGTTTATCCAAGCGGGCATTTTTCTGTCTACGTAACCGCCAAACCACCACGAAGGTTAACTTCGTGGTGGTTTTTCGTTCTGAGCCAAGGAGATTCATGTTCAACATTGTGCTGTATGCGCCCGAGATTCCGGCCAATACGGGCAATATCGGCCGCACCTGCGTGGTCACCGGCGCCCGCCTGCATCTGGTGGAGCCGCTGGGGTTTTCGCTCGACGACAAGACGGTGCGTCGCGCCGGACTGGGCTACTGGCAAAACTTGGACGTGACGACCTATGCCAGCTGGGAGGATTTCCTTGCGCGCAACGGCCTCTCCCCCGCCGATGGTCGCCTGCATCTGCTGACCAAAAAGGCGCGCAGAACCTATGCGCAAAGTACCTACCGCGACGGTGACTATTTGGTCTTTGGCAGCGAGAGCTCGGGTATTCCCGAGCCACTGCTTACCGCGGCGCCCGAGCGCTGCGAGCGCATCCCGATGCTGCGCGATTGCGATTCGCTTGACAACGCCGAGGCATGGGAAGCTCACGAGGAATCGCTGGGGCATACCGAGGACAGCCACGAGACCATCCTTCAACAGGACATCTGCGGCAACTTCGTCAACCCGGACGACTACCGCATCAGCGCCCTCAACCTTTCCAACAGTGCCGCCATCGTCCTCTACGAAGCCCTGCGCCAAACAGGCTTTCCGGGAATGTGACAAAAGGACTGTCCCTTTGTCACATTCAAGCGCCACGCCGATGGCACACACGCCTAATTGATGCTCTAGATAAAGAGCCCTCACTTTTAATCAGAATTAACTAAAGTAAAATGAAGTTAAATGGCGGTGTGAAAGGAGAGCCTTGTGAAATATCTCGAGAACCCGTTTACCCCCAGTTTTGGTGAGGTTCCTGCCCATCTCGCTGGCAGACAACAGATTATTCGGGATTTGGACCGTGCCTTCTTGAGCCAGCGCAGGCGCCCAGAATTGACCTCGATCTTCTCAGGCGCGCGTGGAACCGGTAAAACCGCTCTCATGTCGTCGCTCGCGACAAGGGCGGAATCCCACGGCTGGATAGCTGTAAAGACGACCGCGCTCCCGGGAATGCTTGAGGAAATCGAGTTCGGGACGAAACGCGCCGCAGCCCATCTCATCGAATCGTCCAACCACTTCGAAGTCACCGGTCTCGGAATTGCACCGCTCGGCAGCATCGAGGTCAATCGCGTTCACGATGCCTCAACCTGGCGTTATCGCATGAGCGACATCATCGACCAGCTCAACGAGGCGGGCACCGGTCTGCTCGTCACGGTTGACGAGGTGGACCCGACACTCGACGAGATGATCCAACTCGCAGCCACGTATCAGCACTTTGTGACCGATGGGAAACGCGTCGCCCTGCTCATGGCGGGACTTCCCAACAACGTCTCGACGTTGCTGAACCACAAGACGGTCTCGTTCCTTCGCCGCGCCCAACAATATCATCTGGGTCGCATTGCCGACTATGACGTGCGCGAGGCCTTGATTCGCACAATCCAGGAAAACGATCGCCTGGCAGATGCTGAGGGAATCGATAGAGCCGTTCGCTCGATCTCCGGTTTTCCCTTCCTATTGCAACTCGTAGGCTACCGTGCCTGGGATCTCACAAGCGATTCGAAGGAAATCTCGTCACGCGACTTTGACCTGGGAATCAAAATCGCGCGCGACGAGATGGACGATCGAATCCTCGCGGCAACCTATCGGGAACTCACTGCAGAGGACAAGCGATTCCTCATCGCCATGCTCGATGACGAGGAAGAATCCACCACCGCTGACCTTGTCGAGCGCCTTAAGCGTTCGCCGCAGCAGGTCTCCCGCTACCGACGCCGCATGATAGACGCCGGCATCATCGGGGAGCGAGGACGAGGGCTCGTCGCATTTGAATTGCCATTCTTCCGCGACTATCTCGCGGTTCAATGCGTGAAATAGGCATCAATGAGGCAAAGGGGCTGTCCCTTTGCCTCTTTGTCTATAGGTAGCGTCCGGTAATGCTCTTGGAGCAGGCAGCGATGTCGTCCGGCGTGCCGGCGCAGACGATTTGCCCGCCCGCATCGCCGCCCCCTGGGCCCATGTCGATCAGATAATCGGCGTTACGGATAAGGTCGAGGTCGTGCTCGATCACGATAACCGTGGCGCCCTTGGCAACGAGTCCGTCGAACACACTCAGCAACACCTGAACATCGAGCGGATGCAGACCAATCGTGGGCTCATCGAACACGAATACGGCATCATCCTGCACGCGGCCCATCTCGCTCGCAAGCTTAAGACGCTGCGCCTCGCCGCCCGAGAGCGCCGGCGTGGGCTCACCGAGCGTGAGATAGCCCAAGCCCAGGTCGTGCAAGGTCTGCAAGCGCGCCTGGACTTTCTTGAGTCCCACCGTGGCGTCGAGGGCCTCGTCCACACTCATGTCCATGAGCTGCGGCAACGTAAGCAAGCTCCCGTCCTTGCCCTCGCGATGGATATGCGAGGCGGCCTCGGCGTAGCGCGAACCACGGCATGCCGGGCAGATGATCTCGACGTCGGGCAAAAACTGCACGTCGAGCGATATCGAGCCCGTGCCGTCACACGTAGGGCAGCGCAAGGCGCCGGTGTTGTAGCTAAAGGCGCCCGCCTTGTAGCCGGCTGCCTTGGCCTCGGGCGTACGGGCGAAGGCGCGGCGCAGCTCATCATGGATGTCGGCATAAGTCGCTACCGTCGAGCGCACGTTGGCGCCGATGGGCGTAGCGTCAATCAGGTTTGCGCGGGCAATACCCTCGGCATCGACCCAACGCACGTGCCCCGGCAGGCGCTCGCCAGCTGCCTGCGCCTTGAGTGCCGGGATGAGCGTCTCGAGCACCAACGTCGTCTTGCCCGAACCCGAAACACCCGTAACCGCAACCAAGCGACCGCGCGGGATATCGACTTCGAGCGGCTTGACGGTATGGATGGCATCGGTCGCCATGCGGATATGGCCCTGGTCGAACATTTCGTCGTCAGTCACCTGCGGACGCAAGCGCTTGGGCTCGGCGCGCAAAAACGGCGCGATGCGACTGCTCTGCGATTGCTCGACCTCGTCTACCGTACCAGCGGCGATCACATTGCCGCCGCCTGCTCCGGCAACGGGGCCCATCTCGACCAGATAGTCGGCTTCCGCCAGCACACGTGTATCGTGGTCGACAACAACCACGGTGTTGCCGTCATCCACCAGATCGCGCATCACGCCCACCAAGCCGTCGACATTGGCGGGATGCAAGCCGATCGAAGGCTCGTCCAGCACATAAAGCACGCCCGTCGATCGGTTGCGCACCACGCGAGCAAGCTGCACGCGCTGGCGCTCACCCGTGGAGAGCGTGGCACCGGCGCGATCGAGCGAAAGGTAATCGAGGCCCAGGTCGACCAGACGACGGGCAGCGCCCAAAAATGAATCGCAGATATCCGCTGCCATGGGCTGCATCTCAGTCGGCAAGGATGCAGGCACCCCGCGCACCCACTCAATCGCCTCGCCTAGCGTCATGGCCGCGGCCTGCGCCAAATTGATACCGCGCACCTGAGGCCGGCGCGCCGCCTCGGAGAGACGCGTGCCGCCGCAGTCACGGCATGGCCCCTCGCGCAAAAAGCGTGCAACGCGTTTGAGGCCCTTGTCGTCCTTAACCTTGGCGAGCGCATTCTCAACGGTATAGACGGCGTTGTAATAGGTAAAGTCGAGTGGCGTGGCGCCCTCACCGTTTTTGGGGACGTAGAGAATGTGCTTCTTAACCGCCGGGCCGTGGAACACGATATCGCGCTCTTGAGGTGTGAGTTGGCTAAACGGCACGTCGGTGCGTACGCCCATCTCGCCTGCCACCTGCTTCATCAGATCCCACATGAGCGTGCCCCAGGGAAGGACTGCGCCCTCGTTGATGGTCTTTGACTCGTCGGGCACCAGACTCGCCTCGTCCACCTCGCGCATGACACCAGTGCCGCCGCAGGTAGAGCACGCGCCGCCGCTGTTAAAGGCAAGGTCCTCGGCACCCGGCGCGTAGAACTCGCGGCCGCATGCGGGGCACGTGAGCGACAGGCCCGCAGCCACGTTAAGGCTCGGCTCCACACGCGCCCCGCAATGCGGGCACACGTGATGGGCGCAGCGGCTAAAGAGCAGGCGCAGGCTATTGTTGAGCTCGGTCATGGTGCCAAAGGTGGAGCGCACGCCCGGCACGCTCGGACGCTGGTGTAGCGCGAGCGCCGCCGGCACGTGCAAGACCTCATCCACCTGGGCATGTTCGGCCTGCGTCAGACGACGGCGAGTATAGGTGCTGAGCGCCTCCAGGTAACGGCGCGAGCCCTCGGCGTAAAGAACGCCCAGTGCCAGCGAACTCTTGCCCGAACCCGACACGCCGGCAATACCCACAAGCTTTCCCAGCGGAATATCGATATCGATGTCTTTAAGGTTATGAACGCGCGCGCCACGCACCTCGATAGCCTGCGGGCTCATCTTCTGTTCCGTCACCTTTATCACCCTACTCATGCCATAAAACTCGATCGCGAACGTATGCGCCCAGCATGGGCACGGTAAACCGGACGAGGCCGTATCCGGCAGCCTCGATGACGCGCTCGCGAATCAGGCTTGCGCGATATTTACTCGCCCAGCTCTGGGTACGATCACAACGCTCAATGATATCCGCCATGCGCGTCGGTTTGTTCTCGTCAACCGCCATAGCCTCGATAAAAAGGCGCTGTGGACTGCGCAGCCCATAATACAGGGGCGCGTCGACCGCTTCATAGAACTCGGAGACGGCATCGGCGTAGCCAGCCTCGACATCGCACACTTCAATGACCTGCGAGCCACGCCGGACAGCAGCCCGCCACATGTAATATCCCACCAGCTGAACCATATAGGGATGCCCCATGCTCTTGCGTGCCGCAAGGTCCGCCGTCTCCGCGTCAACGTAAAGACCAGCGTCTTTGACCGTCTGGATATACGAATCGCGCACCTTGGGCAAAGATATCGCCCCCAGTGTACGCTGCTGGGCACGTCGCAAAAACGTCACGCTCGGCTCTTCGAGCAGATCGTCAACCATACTGGGTAAGCCGGCGAACACCAGCGCAAGACCGCGCTGGTCGCTATCGGGCAAGCCCGTGGCATCCTGGTCTCCGAGCACCTGCTGATAGAGAACGGCAAGAGCCGCCAGTTCCTCGATAGACGCCGATTGGGCCTCGTCAATCGCAAACAGCATGCCTTTGCCTGGATCGAGCTTCTTAAGGCGCTCGTCGACCAGCCCGCGCAGCGTTTCACCCTTTGCACGCGCCGCCTCGACCGACATGCGCCCGAATGATGGACCGAGTTCCATTGACGTCACAACGGGTTTATTCGAGCGAAGTGCATCGGCCAAGCGGTCGCATAAGCCAAGCGAAGCGGAATCGGAGACAACCGCCCATCCGCGCTCGCTGGCTAGACGTTGCAGCTCCCGCAGGAGAACCGTTTTGCCACAGCCGCGGTTTCCCGTAATGAGCATGAGCCTGCCCGGCGCTCCGGCGCCGTTATCGAGTCCTTCCTCGAAATCTTCGATGACCGACTCGCGACCGATGAGCATCGGAGGCCGCTTGCCTGCCGTTGGCTTAAAGGGATTTGGATTCATGTCGGCCTCCTCGGATTGGCAAACCCTGGTAATAGTTATACCAACTTGTACCGAGTTATACCAACAGCAGGTGACAAAGGGGCTGCCCTTCTATCACCTACGGCAGAAAAACTCCGCGTCTGCCGCTCGCCAGGGGCGGAAGGTGGCGG
Source organism: uncultured Collinsella sp. (assembly GCA_902475595.1). GTDB lineage: Bacteria > Actinomycetota > Coriobacteriia > Coriobacteriales > Coriobacteriaceae > Collinsella. Next base: position 23,054 of record CABRZT010000027.1, read on the forward strand.
GATCGACCTTTACGTGGGCCGCGGCGGGCACGTCGTACCATTTGACCGTGTAACCGACACCGTGAGAGCAAAAGACCGAATCGGGCGTGTTGGGCAGATCGGCCTCGGGCTCATAGGCGGCCGCCTCGATGACGCGCTCGGCATCGTGGCAAGGCGCATAGCCGGCGAACTCCAGGTACAGATGCCCGCGACCGCTCGTGTAGGCAGCCACCTCCAGCGCGTAATCCTGCACCTCGGAAGCCGGCACGCGACCCACAAGCTTCGCCCGGTCGCCTGTCATCGTCGGCGACTCGTACTCGGCACCCATGCGCGTGGCGTCCGAGAGCGCCCGGCCCACGCACTCCCCCGGCACCTCGAGCTCAAAGTGGTACCACGGCTCCAACAGCACCGCCGTGCCGGCCTCACGCGCCTGCATCAAACCCTGGCGAATCGCGCGGTACGTGGCCTGGCGAAAATCGCCGCCCTCGGTGTGTTTGGCATGCGCACGGCCGCCCGTGAGCGTAATGCGCACATCGGTGATGGGCGAGCCGGTCAGCACGCCCAGATGATTGCGCTCCATGGCGTTGGTGAGCGCCAGACGCTGCCAGTTAAGATCGAGCTCGTCGGTCGAGGTCACGGTGCCAAACTGTACGCCCGAGCCCGCCGGCAACGGCTCCAGGCGCAGATGCACCTCGGCATAGTGGCGCAGTGGCTCAAAGTGGCCCACGCCCTCGACCGGCTGCGAAATCGTCTCCTTATATAGGATGCCGCCGGGCTCAAACTCGACCGCAAGGCCAAAACGATCGGCCAGCACGCACTGCACGATCTCGAGTTGCACGGCGCCCATCAACTGCAGGTGAATCTGCTCCAGATGCGTATTCCAGCTTACGCCGAGCATGGGATCTTCGTCCGCCAGCTCAGTCAATGCTTTGAACACCGTATGGACATCATGTTCGCCCGGAAGCACCGTATAGGTAAGGACTGGCGCAATGACGGGCGCATCGCCCGCAGGCTCCGCGCCCAGGGCGTCCCCTGGGCGAACGTGCGCAAGACCCGTCACGGCACAAATACCGCCAGCAGCAACTTCTTGGGCAAGCTCATACTTCTCGCCGTTATAGATGCGTACCTGATCGATCTTTTGCTCCCACGCCTCGGCACCGGAACGTCCGTCAATCATCTGCTTGGCATGCAGCGTGCCGCCGGTCACTTTAACCCATGCCAAGCGCTCGCCGCGATCTCCGCGGCTCACGCGGTAGACGCGCGCGGCAAACTCCGGGCGCCATGCCTGTTCGCGCATCAGCGCACATATGCCATCCAGCAGCTCGTCCACGCCTTGGTCCTTGAGCGCCGAGCCGGCAAAGCAGGGGAAAAGCTTGCGCTCGGCAACCATGCGCGACAGCGTTGCGACAGAAAGCTCGCCCGCTTCAAGAAACTCCTCGAGCGCCGCCTCGTCCAACGCAGCAGCGTCCTCCTGAACGGCGCCGCCCGCCAGCAGTCCGTTGGCATCCAGGCAGCCCTCGGAAAGACGTTGCCCAAGTTGTGCCAGTAAAGCATCGCGGCCGGGATTCTCCAAATCGATTTTGTTGATATAGATGAATGTCGGAATTTCATAGCGCGCAAGCAGGCGCCACAGGGTTTCGGTGTGCCCTTGCACGCCATCGTTGGCACCCACAACCAAAATCGCATAGTCGAGTGCGCGCAGCGTGCGCTCCGCCTCAGCAGAAAAATCGACATGGCCGGGAGCGTCCACGAGCATAACGTGGGTGTCGCCATGGTCGAGCACGGCCTGCGACGAGAAAATCGTAATGCCGCGCTCGCGCTCGATCTCGTTCGTATCCAGATGCGAATCGCCATCGTCCACGCGGCCGCGCTTGCGAATGCGACCCGCGTTGAACAGCATGGCCTCGGCCAGCGTGGTCTTGCCGGCATCGACATGCGCCAAGATTCCAACGACCGCTTGCTTCGACATGGCTCTCCTCTTATTACAAGCCCATCGCACGCGGCAACGGGCACTCACGCTCCACACTGGATGATACAATTTACGGGCCGGCGGGCGAAGCGGGCCCTATCCCCCGACCGAGCTCATCGCCCCGCGTTGCCGCGCGGCGATTTTCGTAGGTTCGCGCCTTGCGAAAGCCGGCTTTCAAAACAGTGCAGCGAACGAAAATGGCCCCACCCGGAGCCATTTTCGTCCGCGCGAATTGTTGATACGCGTCTCCGCTCTTATGCCTCGCGCAGCCAGTCAAACGCAACACGCGGTGTGCCGTCCGACACGTACACGATACCGGCACGCTTAAACCCGGCCTTGGTGATTGCGCCCTGCATGGGCAGGTTGTCCTGATGCGTGTCGATACGCAGATGGTCGATGCGTTCCTTGGCAAAGGCAAACATCGCAGCCGCGACACCATGCGTGGTGCCGTCGGATGCCACGCGGTGCAGCACAGCGTACGGAGTGTCGCTACGCCATTGACCGTCCTCAATTACGTCATAGCACTCGTCCGGCCCCGGCAGGAAGGCAAACGTCGCCACCACGCGACCGTCGACTTCGCACACATAGCTGCCACCGGCGGCGATATCGGCAGCCAGCTGCTCGGCCGAAGGCGTGCCCTCGGGCCACTGCGTGGCATTGCCATGTGCGCGCATAAAAGCGCGGGCAACGTCGTAGATAGCCATGACGGCGGGAATGTCGGTATCGAGGGTTTTTCTGATCATCACGCGGCGACCTCACGTTTATTGGTATCACTTTGGTTGAGCAATGATACCAGCGTTTGGAGAGGGACACGAAGCAGATGGGGAGCAAAAAGCGAGCCGCCTGGTCAAAGGCAAAAAGCGAGTTTTTGAGCGCTGCCACCGGCGGCGATATGAGCGACCTGTTTGCGCGCGAAGACGAGCGCCGCGACGCCCTGAACGCCGAGCGCGATGAGGCCTGGCGCTACAAGTCGTGCGAGCGCAAAAACCGTTACGACACGCGCGCTGAGGCCGAGGCTGTTATGGCCGACTGCGAAAACCGCGGGCGGCGTGGTTTGGCCTGCTACAAATGCGAATACTGCGGTGGATGGCACCTGACGTCGCACCCTTGGAAATAGGCACTGCATCGGCACAGCATTGACGGAGCGCCAGCCATCGCACGCAAGCTACGGGCGCGGCGGCACCAAAACATCGTAACGAACGGCCTTGCCCGCAAGTTGATAGCTCGGCTTAACGCCGGCAAGCAGCGGCCCCTTCACCGGCCGCTTGATAACGACCTTGCGCGGGTGCACCGCAAGCGCAGCTTCGACCAGTTTCGCCTCATCGGCGCACGGCTGTTCCAAATGGTGCAGGAGTTGGAACTTCTTTTTAACCGCCGCGCTCTTGGTGCGCCCGGGAAACATGGGGTCCAGATATACCACGTCGGGAGCGGTGAGCTCGCCCTGCCCGATCAGCTCAGTTATATGGTGAAGGCCGGCAATGCTGTCCTCGCCGGCATGTAAGCGCATGCGCGACACGGCAGCCGCAAGTGCCGGATCATCTGCCGCGCGGTCCAAGGCATCCTTGAGGAGCGCCGCAATCACGCAATCCCGCTCATACAGATCGACGGCAAAGCCCGCGGCCGCCAACAGCAGCGAATCCTCGCCAAAGCCTGCCGTGGCATCAATCGCCCATGGGCTCTCGATGCCTTTTGTGCGCGCAGCCTTTACCAGCAGCTCTTGGTGCAGACGGCCTTGCTTGAGTCGTGGCAGCATGCGGGCAAAATCGGCTCGCAGCTCCATCGAGCCGTCGGTGAGCGTGAGGCCCTCGGGCTTCCCGGTCAGCTCAAGCCCCGCGGCCCGAGCAACAGAAAAGGGATCGACTACGCCCATGGGTACTCCTTAGCAAGCAAAACGAATACGTGAGCGCCGTTTGTGTCGGCACCCCACCGTCCGCTATTGTCCCACATGCGACATGGCCCACAGCATCCCAATGCAAAGCACCGCCATCAATCCCGTGCACACGGCAGCGATCACGGAATCACTCATGCGCCTTCCCAACGACCGCGGCTCACACACTTGCCCTGCTCCGTACATCATGGCTTCTCCTTCGGTCCAGCTCTTACCATGGCCCCATCATCGCAGCGCCGCGCATACGCTGCCATCGATTTGACTTACGCCCAGCTTTCTTTTTTGAAAGGTTGGGGTTGGGCTGCGCGGGCTCAAAGCGCTTTCAGGCACATGCATCGCCGCGTTGAACTACAATGTGCTTCACCATATGTGCAGCACATGGGGTGCGCCAGGTTGGCGTACTCGTATCGAAAGGACCAGCCATGAGCAACGCCTGCAAATTACTCAAAATCCTATCGTTATTCTTCTTTGTCGTCGGCATTCTAAGCGCAGGCATGGGTGCTACAGCGCTCTTTGCGGGCAGCGCGGCAGGCGATATCACGGGTGCCATGATCGTTTCTTGCATCGTCGTCATCGTATTGGGCGTCGTCGAAATTGTGACCGCCGTCTTTGGCATCCGCGCGGCAAATAATCCCGCCAAGGCTGGCGTTGTCTGGATTTGGTCCATCGTCTGCCTAGCGTGTTCGGTCATCAGTCTGCTTCTCTCCCTGCCCCTCTTGGGTGGGACCGGCTCAAGCATCCCCGATTTTACCGGCCTGATCGTCAGCATTATCTACTTTGTACTCGCCAACCGCGTCAAGAAAGAGGGCATGGACCGTTTGAGCTAAACCGCATCCGTGTCAATCGCTCAGCGACTCTGGTATATACGCCAATAAAAAGGGCCGATCGCGTAGCAACGCGGTCGGCCCTTTACGTTTGCCCAGATAAAACCTACCAAAATAAACCTGTCCCTTTTTGGCAGGTTGTTAGCTGTGGCGGTACTCGGCGATGATGAAGTCGATATCGGTTTGAAGGGTGTCCAAGTTTGCCAGGCGCTCTTTATCGGCAGGGCGCGTGCGGTAGTAGTACGGCGTCATCTGGAACACCGCCTCAATGTCGGCCTGGGTCTGAAGCGTAATATTCGCAGATACCCGCTGCGTTCCGACTAACTCGAGCTCGGTGGTCTGCGGCAGCTTCTCGTCGTTAAGGTACGGTGTATCGTAGAGCACTTCCTTAAGCCCAAACAGATGACGGGCACCTGGCACGACGGTGTACAGCGAGCCCTCGGGCGCCAGCACGCGGGCAAACTCACGCTCGTTAAAGGGAGCGAAGAGCTCGGTCACCATATCGAAGGCGCCATCAGCCACGGGGATGTCCTTCATGTTGGCCACGAAGTAGGTCGCATCGCCGCGCTTGGCGGCAAGGCGCACCATCTCTTTGCCCAGGTCGAAACCGTAAGCATCCACGCCCGGCACCGCGCCCATGGCACTGGTGTAGTAGCCCTCGCCGCAGCAAATATCGAGCAGCGTCATGGGGCCGTTCGCAGACGCTGCACGCCCAGACACCCGCTCGCGCACCAGTTCAACCATCGCATCGCGCAACGGCGCATAGTACCCGCGGTTCAGAAAGTCACGACGACTGCGCGCCTGTGACTTGGGATCGCCCATAGAGTCGCCGCTCTTGGACGAGCGCAGTAGGTACAGATAGCCCTCGCGCGCACGGTCAAACCGGTGTCCGCCTGTGCATGCAGCACCGCGCTCGTCGTCCACCAACGGCTCATGGCAAACGGGACACAACAACATGGCAACTCCTTAGCGCGAACAACACAACGCCCTCCATTGTCGCACGCCTTCCCCACCTAGTCATTGGGGACGTTCTTGAAGGACTAATCGTTTAAGAACGTCCATTACAGTCGAAATTGTCAGCCCGGGACCGTCTCGGGCTACGATTGAGGCGCGCCCAGAACGGGCCGCCGACCGGGCGCCCGCGCACGGCCGAACGTCCCTGCCCCCGAGAGGGCCCGTTGGGTGCTGCCGGCGCGGGGCGCGCCGCCCCCGACGGCTGATAGGAAAGTGCCGGGCAGGTGCCGCGGCTGGTAATGTGAGTGCCGAGGGGGAGGCCATCCGGTCGAACGACTACCGGAAGGATACCACCGTGAAAGCGCCATCCACCAGACCCGCGGCCGTGCTCGGCCTGGACGTCGGCAAGTCGTCGCACTGGGCCTGCCTGATCGACCGCGACGGGGAGGTGCTGGCCAGCGCCCCCGTCCGCAACAGGGAGGCCGAGCTCGACGCGCTGTTCGCCTCCGCGCCCGCCGGCACGCTCGTCGTCGTCGACCAGTTCCGCAACATAGGGTCCCTCGCCGTGAGGCGGGCCCGCGCCGCGGGGCTCGGGGTCGCCTACCTGCCCGGGCTCGCCGCCAGCCGCGCCGCGGGCCTGTTCGCCGGCGAGGCCAAGACCGACGAGCGCGACGCCGCGGTGATCGCGCGGACCGCCCTGGGCGTGCCGGACTCCCTGTCGGGGGTCCCGGGCCGCGGCGAGGCCCTCGAGGCCGCCCGCGCCCTCTCGTCGCAGCGCGACCACGTCGTCGCCTGCGCGACCAGGGACAAGAACCGCCTGCGCGCGGTGCTGCT
>CABRZT010000028.1:0-28725 GCA_902475595.1 uncultured Collinsella sp.
ATGCCACCGTTATCGCCACGGGCGGTCTCGCCAGCATCGTCGCCGATTCGACCGATGCCTTCGACGTGGTCGACGGACAGCTCACCATCAAGGGTATCTGCGAAATCTACCGCCGCATGCAGGAGCTGGGATAGAGCAGGGGCTTAAGTCGAGCACGTCCGATGCCACAGCCCCCGCAAACGTTCGCCAAGCCTATTCCTCAAAATCGAAAAATTTTCAGTTTTGAGGAATAGGTCCGACGCACGCTACGCCTCACCTGCCAACCACCTCGCCAGGTCCACGATTTGCACTCCGTCGCGATCCGTGGCCTCGTGATGCGTGCGGGCGAGAATCATCTTGGGATACGCATCGCCAATGCTCAGCAGTGGCGAAATCTCGCGTTCAAATGTCTTATCCGAGCTGATGTCGTCGCTCACCTGAATGTAGAGCTTCTCGCTTCGCTTGATTGCTACAAAGTCTATTTCCTTTTTATAGAGCACGCCGACGCATACCTCGTATCCGCGACGCAGCAGCTCGATTGCCACCATGTTCTCGTATACGCGTCCCCAATCCATATCACGTGTACCAAGAAGAGCATATTTAAACGCATGGTCCGCCAGATAGTACTTCTCGCCGCTCTTAAGGTATTTTTTGCCGCGAATGTCGTACCGACGAACTTTATAGAAGGCAAACGCATCGCACAGACACCCCATGTACGTGCCGACCGTCTTGTTCGTAATCTTTAGCCCATCCGCATTTAATGCATCAGTAATGTTGCGTGCCGACGTAATGTTGGAAACGTTGTCCATCATGTAATCGGCAATGCGCAGCAGCGCCGATTCGTTTCTCACATTATGCCGCTGCACGATATCTCTCACGATGAGCGTCTTAAAGACGTTGGAGAGATATTGATAGCGCTGCTCCTGCAGTGGATAAGGGTAAGAGCCGGACATACCGCCGGTTCTCGCGTACTCATCGAAGTCGCGGTCGACCTCGCCCCCATCGCCATAGAGACGATACTCCTCAAACGAGAATGGGAAAACCTCGATCTCGAAGGTGCGCCCCGTAAAGAGCGTCGACAGATCGCTCGACAGCAAAAAGGCATTCGATCCGGTGATGAAAATGTCGTACTGCTCGGATGCATGAAGGCTGTTGATCGCCCGCTCAAAACCGTCGCACATCTGAACTTCATCGATAAGCAGAAAGTTTTGCTTGCCGAGCACTCGATGATCTTTTACATAGGCGAGCAACGCGTGATACTCGAGCAGGCTCTCGAACTCATCGAGGTTGTAGTTGATATGGATGACATTCGAATTGGACAGATTTGCCTCCACGTAATCGCGGAGGGCCTCGAGCAATTTTGATTTACCGCTACGACGGATGCCCGTGATGACCTTGATGTCCGGCACGCCAATAAGGCTCGTCAACGTGTCCATATATGACGTTCTATTGATGAGTTTCATTGGGGCCTCCTCGCGGTCTTTTATCGCTATTCCTCAAAAACGAAAATTTTTCAGTTTTGAGGAATAGGGCGCTGGCAACCCATTCCCCAGATAGGCGAAACCCTCCCCGGCACAGGCCGAGGAGGGTCTTGTTGTCATGTCTATCTTTGGGCGCGAACGCCCCGCGCTACAGCCCGCGAATTCGTACGGCCTCGGGCGGAAACTCCTGCTCGCCGGCATCGGTCTTAATGGTCGCGCGGCCCCAGATGTCCAGGCCTGCAAACACACCGACCGCAAGCGGCAGGCCGTTGGGCGACACCGCCGCAACTTGGCGGCCCAGCAGCGGCACCATGTCGAAGTACTCGCCCAGCACGGGAGCCAGCGGCCCTGCGGCGCCCTGCGGCGTGTTGGCAACAACCGCCCAGGCGTCCACGCGGGCCAGCATGGCGGCGGCCAGCGTCTCGACCAGCGCTTCGTCAGCCACGTCCACACCAAGCTCGCCCAGCGCCGAACGCTCAATATCCACCGTCACGGCACCGAACATGCCCGCAGCACCGGCACCGCCGTTCACGGCGACGCGCGCGAGCGACGTCTCAAACGCAGGCGCACCGCACACGATATCGCTCGGCCACTGGATACCCACCTTGCCGGCAAGGCCCAACCCCGGCGTCGAAGCCGTGCCCACGAGCGCGTCCATCATGCCCATCGCAGCCACAAACGGCAGGCCGTGGAAGGCATGCATGTTCACATCCGGACGCACGACCAGCGAAAACGTCAGCGAGGCATCGCCCGCGCTCCATGCGCACCAGCCCGCGGACGCACCCTCGCGGCCCGCGTCACGCGCGGCGTCAAGCTCGGTACCGGCGGCAACAGCATTCATCTCGATCATCTACATACGCCCCAATTCGCCCACGATATGGCCCACGCGGTCCTCGGGCTCCTTGACCTCGACACCGTTGTAGCGGAAGAACCGCGCCGGGTCGTGCATCAGGTCCTCGAGCGGCACCAGCACAAAGTCGCGTTCGCCGATCAGCGGATGCGGCAGGCGCAGCTTTTTGCCGCCGTGGGTCTCGCCGTCCATCCACAGCAGGTCCAGGTCGATGGTGCGCGGACCGTTGGCCTTGGCCTTTTTGGAGCGGTCGCGCCCCAGCTCGGCCTCGATCTTCATGAGCTCGTCGAGCAGCACCAACGGCGCCAGCTCGGTCTTGATCTCGATGACGGCGTTGGCAAACGCGTCCTGGCGCGTCTCGTAGGCCGGCTCGCTCTCGTAGATCTTGGAGGAGTTGGACACGCAGGTGAGCGGAATCTCGGCGATCATGTCGCGCGCGGCGCGGATGTTGTCGCAACGATGCCCCAGGTTGGAGCCCACGGCCACAAACGCACGGCGCGGCTGCGGCTTGGCGACGGCCCAGTAACCGTTCAGGAACTGCGCAAAACCCGCGGCGTCGTGCACGCGCACGATGTTGGCACCGGCCTGGATGGCGCCCAGGCACACGCCAAACGTGGCGGCATCGCGCGCGGCGGCCTCGGTCACGCCCGAGACAGCGCCCACAAAACGCTTGCGCGACACAGCGCACATGAGCGGATAGCCCAGTGACGCCATCTTGGCAGTCTCGCGCTGGATGACGATGTCCTCGTTAGCCGACTTACCAAAGCCCGGGCCAGGATCGATGCAGATGCGGTCGCGCGACACGCCGGCATGGATGAGTGTGCGGGCCTGGTCGGACAGAAAGCCCATGACGCGGCGCATAATGGGCGCCGAATCGGGCAGGGTGAAGCGGCGGAGCTGCGAGGTGGGCACATAGGCCTCCTCGCGGCGGGCGCTGCGGCGCATCATGGCTGCCAGGCGGTCATTGGACTCCGATGCGGCCTCGGTGGCTGCGGGCGTGACCTCGGGCGCGGGCGCGACGGTCTCGGCGGCAGCAGCCCGCTCGGCGGCGGGCGTCTCCTGCCCCAGCTCGGTTGCAGGCTCGGACGTGGGCTCCGGCTCGCCAAACGGCAGTGAGGGCTGTACCACACCGCCCGGAAGCTTGGCCTCAACCTTGGGCTCGCCCAGCAACTTGCCGCGACGGCGACGGGCCGGCTTCTCGGCCTCGCGCGCGGCCTCGGCAGCCGCTTCGCGTGCCTTCTCGGCAACAAACGCCGCAGCCGAGGTATCGAGCTGCACCGTTGCGTGCGTGCGGGCGGGCGCGGCGACCTCACCGGCATGCATCACGATGACGCCGCAGGTGCTCGTCTTAACAAACTCGACCATCTTGGGATCGGTGAAGCCGGTCACGTCGTTGACGATCGAGGCGCCGCAGCGCACGGCCGCCTTGGCAACCGCTACATGACGCGTGTCGATCGAGACGATGGCGCCCTCCTTGGCCAGCGCGCGCACCACGGGCAGCACGCGGCGCGCTTCCTCATCGGGGTTGACCGGGGTAAAACCAGGGCGCGTGGACTCGCCGCCCACGTCGATGATGTCGGCGCCGGCGTCGAGCATCGCCAGGCCGTACTCGATGGCGGCATCCGGGTCGAAGTGCTCCCCGCCATCGCTAAACGAATCGGGCGTCACGTTGAGGACGCCCATGATGCGCGGACGGTCAAAGCTGAGCTCGTACTTTCCGCACCGCCATGTCTTGCTGTCGTTCGCCATGAACATCCTCCTAAAATGCCCACGCCGCCGAGCTTGGGGAGCTGGCGGCGGGGTCGCTTTGCACTCAGTCTTTCTATTGTATCCGCGCGCGCGGGCTAGAACGCAAACGCGGCCGCGATGTCGCAAGAAATCAGCAGGTCGGCATTTGCATCCTGATCGGTGGGAGCAAGATTGCAAATGGCCAGCGTATCGCCGGTAAAGTAACGCGTAAGGCCCGCCGCCGGATACACCACGAGCGAGGTCCCGCCCACAATGAGGGCATCGGCCGCGGCGATGGCGGCAACGGCACCGGTCAACACATGCTCGTCGAGCGGCTCTTCGTAGAGCACTACATCGGGCTTGATGCGGCCACCGCACGCGGGGCACGCAGGCACGCCCGCGGCATCCTCGTGCTCGCGCGAGCAAATCCACTCGGCGCTATAGACCGTGCCGCACGACTGGCAAATGTTGCGATGGACCGATCCGTGCAGCTCGAACACGCGCTGTGATCCGGCCATCTGATGCAGGCCGTCGATATTTTGCGTCACCACGGCATCAAGCTTGCCGGCGCGCTCCAGCTCGGCCAGCTTGGTGTGGCAGCGGTTGGGTTTAGCGTTAAGCGCGATCATCTTGGTGCGGTAAAAGTCGAAGAACTCCGCCGGATGCGCCTCGTAAAAGCTATGCGACAGCATGGTCTCGGGCGGATAGGCAAACTGCTGGTGATACAGGCCGTCCACGCTGCGGAAATCGGGAATGCCACTTGCCGTAGAAACACCAGCGCCGCCAAAGAAGACCACGCGCTTGTGGGTGTCAAACAGATCCGCCAGCGCGGCGGAGGCCTGCCTGGGGTCCGATATTGCCTGCGTCATATGAGTCCTCCGTCCTTGTTAGTCGGGCAGCGTTGAGCGACGTCCCAGCATGCGGCCTTTAAGTCAGCATACGCGGATCCCACCCCGCCCCTGTTGCGCTAATCTTAAGCCTGCCAACCCCGTCGAAAGGACACCATGCCTCAGACTTACACTTTCGCCTCGTGGAACGTCAACGGCCTGCGCGCCGTGCTCAAAAAGGACCCGAGCTTTATCCAGATCGCGCAAGAACTCGACGTCGATATCTTGGCGCTGCAAGAGACCAAGCTGCAGGAGGGCCAGGTCGATATTGACCTGCCCGGCTATCACCAAACCTGGAGCTACGCCGAGCGTAAAGGCTATTCGGGCACCGCGGTCTTTAGCCGCCAGGAGCCGCTGCGCGTACTGCGCGCCGATGCGCTGCTGCCCTACGCCGGCGAAGGCGAGGCGGCCGTGCTCGTCGCCCAAGCCGCAACCGAGGGCCGCGTCTGCGCGCTCGAGTTCGACAAATTCTGGTTTGTGGATGTCTACACGCCCAACGCACAAAATGAGCTCGCGCGCATCGACGTGCGTATGGCCTGGGACGATGCCTACCGCGGCTTTTTGAACGCGCTCGAGCGCGAGACCGGCAAACCCGTCGTAACCTGCGGCGACTTTAACGTGGCGCATGAGGAGATCGACCTTAAGAACCCCAAGTCCAACCGCGGCAACGCAGGCTTTTCGGACGAGGAACGCGGCAAGTTTACCGAGCTGCTCAACGCCGGCTTTACCGATACCTGGCGCGCGGCAAACCCCGACGTCGAGGGCGTCTACAGCTGGTGGAGCTATCGCTTTAATGCCCGCAAGAACAACGCCGGCTGGCGCATCGATTACTTCCTGGTAAGCGACGCAATCGCCGACAACGTACGCGACACCGGCATCCGCGGCGACATCTTCGGCAGCGACCACTGCCCCGTCACCCTCACGCTAGAACTCTAGCCCCAAGTAATTCCTGGGGGGACAGAGGAAAACAGATTGTGTGGCCCCTCTCCCCCTATAAGTTGCGGTGGAATAGTTCCTGTTTGGGCAGCAAATAGCCAAAAACGAGAACTATTCCACCGCAAGTTCGTGAGGGAACGCGAAATGCCCTACAGCCCGTATTTCACGACGACACGGTTAATGCGGCGACACCAGGGCTTGTACAGGGCGGCCAAAAACACGCAGGTCGCAAGGCCGTGCGTAATATCGAACGGCACTGCCGTGGCAAGACGCGCCATGGTGCCCGCCCACGTGAGCGGTTGAACAAAACCGATGATGTCATACGCGTTGATCACCACGCCGTACAGCAAACCCGACGCAAAGCCGTAGGTCAGTAGCGCCGGCATGCGCACGGCTCCGTCCGCACGGTCGAACGCACCCGCATGCGCCAGCGCGCCGCCAACATAGCCAACCAGACCCCAGGCATACATCTGCCACGGCGTCCACATGCCCTGTCCAAAAAAGAAATTACTGGTCAGTGCTGCCAACGCTCCGACCATGAAGCCGTTGCGTCGACCCAACGTCGCCCCCGCGATAATAGCGATGGCGCTCACGGGTTTAAAGTCGGGAATGGGGCCGAACAAGATGCGGCCCGCCGCGGCCAACGCCGCCAGAACCAGCGTTGGCATAATCTGGCGCAGGCCCGGTCGCGACGCCTCGTAGCCCGCAAAGAACAGTGCAAGCACGAGCGCCACCACAACAAGCATGGCAAGCGCCGCCTGCTCAATGCCCGCCAGCAATGCTGCGGCCATTACCACCGGCACCGCCAACAACAGCGGAATCTCCAGTTTTGCAAGCAAGCGCGAGAAACGACAGTCAGTCATCCCATCACGCCCTATAGAACACGTTGTCGGCAAAGAAGTCGGCCGGGGACTCCATGCAGGCAATCTCGCCGTCAAACATCATGGCGACGTCGTCGGCTACCTGCTCGGCAAAATCCAGATCGTGCGTGGCCATAATGACGGTGCCGCCAGCCTTCGCATGGCCACGCAGGGCGCGGGCGATAATGCGGCGGCTGAACAGGTCTAGACCCTTGGTGGGCTCATCGAGCAATAGCAGTTCGGGGCCGATTAGCAGCAGTTTTGCCAATGCAAGCAGTTGACGCTGCCCGCCCGAAAGATCGTACGGATGGCGTCCATCCAGACCCGACAACCCCAAGCTCGCCGCACGCTCCCGCGCCAAGTTCTCGTCATATCCGCAGGTCGAGTCCCATTCCATCAGCTCATCGCGAACCGTCTCGGCAACCAGCAATGCTTTGGGATTCTGAGGCAGCAGCGCCGCCGAGGCCGCTCCGCGCACCACGCGGCCGCGCTGCAGCTTGGCGGTCTTCGCCAGCACCGAAAGCATTGTCGACTTACCGCAGCCGTTACCGCCCACGATCGCATGCACCGCGCCAGCCGAAAACGACACATCGAGCCCGCGCAGCACCCAACCGGCAGCTCGGTCGTAACGAAACCAGCCTTCCGACAAGGTGGTAGCCGACCCGCCGTGCATTTTTTGGAGTATTCTGCCTCCACCGGCACGTGATGGCACCCCCGAATCGTCCTGCGACAGAATTTGTACCTCAAATTCAGCCGATTTGCCCGATTTCAGTCCCTTTTTTGCACCCGGAGCGCCCGCGCGCGGGTCCAAAGTGCCAAGCTGGCCACTGGCGCTGCTGAAAACTCCGTTTTTTGCACGCCGCGAGGCACCCCACCCTGGCGCCTCGCCAGAAAACAGCCCTTCACGATGCCCCAAGGAGGCGATATCAGACACCTCGCACACGCGACCGTCTTCAATCCGGTACGCGCACGTCGCGTACTCGAGCATCGGGCGCGGCTGGTGCGTCGTCACAACAACCGTGCAGCCCAGCTCGCGGTTCACGCGAAACAGCGCATGCAGGAAGTTTTTCTCGGCAACGGGATCGAGTTGGGACGTGGGCTCGTCGAGCAACAGCACGCGCGGGCGCAGCGCCAGCACGGCCGCCAGCGACAGCAGCTGCTTGCGTCCACCCGAAAGCGTATCGGTATCGCGATGCAACCAGTCCTCCAGCCCAAAGAAATAGCTGGTCTCGGCCACGCGACGACGCATCTCGTCACGCGGCATGCCCAAGTTTTCCAGGCCAAACGCCATCTCGTGCCACACGGTCTCGCACACAATCTGGTTCTCGGGATCCTGAAACACATAGCCCACGCGCTCCGCGGACGTCCGAACATCCATGTCGGCAACGCTCTCGCCCAGCACACGCAGCTCGCCAGAGCACGCGCCCGTCGGCGCAATCTCGGGTTTGAGCAACGAGAGCAGCGTTGACTTGCCCGACCCGGTACCACCCACCAGCAGTGCAAACGTACCTTGGGGAACAAACCAGTCGAGCCCGTCGAGTACCGGCGCCTCAGCCCCGGGGTAGGTAAAGCTCAGGCCCCGCACCTCAATCGCAGGCACATCGGAGCCGCGCGCCCCGCTCGTTACCGAGCAGCTATCCAACCGGGTCATCAGCCAAACCTCTTCTCGTCAATCGCGTGCAACACACAGGGCAGCACCATCCAAGCCGCGTACACAATATAGCCAGGCCACGGCGCCGGCACCGAAAGCTGAGGGTAAAAGGAATACTGCGTCGTCGCGGCCCACGCCACCGCAACCGCAGCGGCGCCAAACAGCGCAAGCCCCACCAGCGCGGCAACATCGCCGCGCCCCAACCGATACCGCGCATACGTCGTACGACGTGTCGCGGCACCCCATCCGCGCGAGCGCATGGCGTCGGCGCGCTCCAGTGAATCCTCCATGCCCCAGCCCATCAGCACGCTCGAGGCCCGCAAGCGCGAGCGCACGGGGTCGGCCGGAGCGCGCCCCGGAACATCGATCGCATTCTGTACCGCCAGCACCGTGCGGCCGCGGCGCAAAAACTGCGGGATAAGCCGCATGCACATCGAGATCATGAGCGCGAGCACCGGCGCGGCGTTACCCAAAAGCGCGAGCACCTTATCGTATTCGAGCATCGACGCCGCAGCCTCAAACCACAGCACGCTCGCCACAAACAGCCCGCCCATACACAGACCGTATACCATGCTCTC
Source organism: uncultured Collinsella sp. (assembly GCA_902475595.1). GTDB lineage: Bacteria > Actinomycetota > Coriobacteriia > Coriobacteriales > Coriobacteriaceae > Collinsella. The sequence continues at coordinate 8,951 of CABRZT010000028.1, forward strand.
CAAATACACTGCGCGCATGCCGATGCGGAACACCTCCGTCGAGCCCGAGGCGCTAAACAGCGGATTCACCAGCGCGATAATCAAAATCACCGGCAGCTGCCAGCGAAGCGCGCTCAGCGTGCGAGCAGCCCCGCGGGTCGCAAAGCCGTATGCCAGCCCGCCCGCGAGCGACAGCGCGATCAGCACCGGTTGCATCGAGAACATGGTGAGCCCCAGCGTCAGCGCCATGTAGAGCGCAGGCACCGCCGGGTGCGACATCGAGAATGCCGCGACGGGCTCGATGGCCGACCTCTCTCGCATATTGTCCACGGGCACCCCGCCCTCTCACCCAAACACCAATGCCGCAGTGCCGCAAACACCGCACAAGCAGCGCAACCGCCGCGCCGGAACCACAAACCCAGCCGCCGCGGCCCAAACGTTACGCGCTCATCATATGCCTGCGGTATCATATTGCGCCGTGTATCGTTTCCAAACACACGTCTCTATAACGTAACAGGAGATCACATGGACGCAACCGCAATTATCCTCGCTGCCGGCGAGGGCACCCGCATGAAGTCGAACCACTGCAAGGTTTCGCACAAGATCCTGGGTAAGCCCATGGTTCAGTGGATCGTCGACGCCACCATCAAGGCCGGCTGCAGCCGCGTCGTGGTCGTCATCGGCAGCCACGCCGACGAGATGCGCGCCCTGATCGACGGCGCCTACGCCAGCAGCGCCACCAAGGTCGAGCGCGTCGAGCAGACCGAGCGCCTGGGCACCGGTCACGCCGTGAAGGTCGCGCTCGAGGCCTGCGGCATCACGCAAGGCCCCGTCGTCGTGCTCAACGGCGACCTGCCGCTCATCACCGCCGACACCGTCGCCAAGTTCGCGCAAACCGTCGCCACCGGCGAGCTCGCCTGCACCGTCATGACCATGACCCCGCCCGACCCCTTCGGCTACGGCCGCATCAAGCTGGGCGCCGATGGTCAGATCGAGCGTATCATCGAGCAGAAGGACTGCACGCCCGAGCAGGCCGCCACGTTGCTCGAGTGCAACGCCGGCTGCTACGCCTTTGACGGCGCGCAGCTCGCCGCCCACATTAACGAGATCGGCAACGACAACGCGCAGTCCGAGTACTACCTGCCCGACATGCTCGAAATCCTCAAGGGTCACGGCCAGGCGGTCTCCATCTTCCACTGCGATGACTACCGCGACGGCCTGGGCGTCAACAGCCGCATTCAGCTCGCGCAGCTCACCGCCATCGCGCGCGACCGCATCAACGAGCACTGGATGGCCGAGGGCGTCACGTTCATCGATCCCACGCAGGCCTGGATCGGCCCCGACGCTGTTATCGGCCGTGACACCGTCGTGTGGCCGCAGACGCACCTGATCGGCCACGTCACCGTGGGCGAGGAGTGCCAGCTTGGCCCCAACAGCCGCCTCACCGACACCACCGTCGGCAGCGGCTGCGTCATCGATGAGACTATCGCCATCGAGGCCGTCATCGAGAACGGCGTCGACTGCGGCCCGCGCGCCTACCTGCGCCCGGGCACCCACATGCTCGACGGATCCAAGGCCGGAACGCACGTGGAGATCAAGAAGTCCACGATCGGCGAGGGCTCCAAGGTGCCGCACCTGTCCTACATCGGCGACACCACCATGGGCTCCGGCGTCAACGTGGGCGCGGGCTCCATCACCTGCAACTACGACGGCGTGCACAAGCACAAGACCGTCATCGGCAAGGACGCCTTCATCGGTTCCGACACCATGATGGTCGCGCCTGCCCAGATCGGCGACGGCGCGCTCGTGGCCGCCGGCTCCGTCATCACCGAGCCGGTCCCGGCCGACGCACTTGGCCTGGGTCGTGCCCGCCAGGTAAACATTGAGGGCTGGGCCGCCGATTACCGCCGCCGTCTGCACGAGGACGACGAGGTATAACGTTTTACCAAGCATCTAAGGAGCTGTTCCCATGGGGGACGGCTCCTTTTTCTATGCTGACCTGCGTGGCCGGATGAGTGGTCGGTTCGTGTCCGTTGACGGTAAAGACGTTATCAAGACTCGATAAACCCCGCCGCGCGGTTACAATGCAACAAGGCATCTATATGGCATTCGATATAAAGGAGAAGGGTAATGCCGATTAATGATCCCGAGAAGTCGGAGAATATGCGCAAGTCCATCCGCGTGTATTCCGGTTCCTCCAACCGTCCCCTCGCTCAGAAGATTGCTGAGTACCTTGGGGTCGAGCTTTCGGGCCTTACGCTAAAGCAGTTCGCCAATGGTGAGATTTACGCCCGCTACGACGAGACCGTCCGCGGCGCCGACGTCTTCCTGATTCAGTCCGTGGCCGGCGGCAACGTTAACGACATGCTCATGGAGCTGCTCATCGCCACCGACGCTGCCAAGCGCGCATCCGCCCGCTCCATCACCGCCGTCATCACCCACTACGGCTATGCCCGCCAGGACCGCAAGGCCGGCCCGCGCGAGCCCATCACCGCCCGCCTCGTCGCCAACCTGCTCGAGCGCGCCGGCGTCAACCGCATCATCACCCTCGACCTGCACCAGGGTCAGATCCAGGGCTTCTTCGATATCCCGGTTAACCATCTGTCCGCGCTGCCGCTGTTTGGCCAGTACTACAACGACATGCACTTCGACACCGACAACCTGGTTGTCGTCTCCCCCGACGTGGGTCGTGCCAAGGCCGCCAAGAAGCTGTCCGACATGCTCGGCTGCGACCTGGCCATCGCCCACAAGGGCCGTCCGCGCCACAACGCCGCCGAGGTCATGGGCATCATCGGTGACATCAAGGGCAAGACCTGCATCATCAACGACGACATGATCGACACCGCTGGCACCCTGTGCGCCAACGTCAAGGAGCTCAAGGCTATGGGCGCTGGCGACATCTACGTCTGCGCCACCCACGGCATCTTCTCCGGTCCGGCCATCGAGCGTCTGAACGACGCCCCGATCGTCGAGTGCCTCGTCACCGACGCCATTCCCGTCGAGGTCGGCGGCAAGATCAAGACCATCTCGGTCGCCGAGGAGTTCGCTCAGGCCATCTCCGCCGTTTACCACGAGGAGCCCGTCTCCACGCTCGTCGGCGGCGACTTCGCGCTGTAGCCTGCCGCACATCGCATCATCTTTGATACTTTTAAAGGGTCGGAAACTCGCTTCCGACCCTTTTTCTATCCCTCGCCAACCTTCCCTGGACAATTAGTTCAGATACGTATTTTTTAAAGCTCCAAAGGGCCGTTCGGAGCCTTCTGAGCTCCCCGGCGGATGCCATGCCGCCCAAAGCTCATCTTTTTTTGAGTACAACCGCCGCATCTTTACCCTCAAATCGCCCTCGAAGGCCCTTAGAAACGTCTCGAACGCCCGCCGCCTTATACGTATCTGAACTAACTGTCCAGTAGCTATCGTCAACCTTCGCGGCAGAGCTCAATTTTCCGCAATCCCCTCAACCGATTCCACCGATTTCATAACACCCAGCCGTTCGTGGCGCGCAGCGCCCCGCTGAGCGAAAAGAACGGCATGGCGGTCGCATTCTGCCGCCAACTTAGTACGTTATAGCTATGACGACCGTGATTTCACATTTCTCCGCCCTCCGCGCAATTCGTCGCGCACGACGGGCGTACTCTGCCCTACCCTGGGACTCCGTTGATAGTGAACAGCAAGCACAGGCCTTGGCTAGCTGCATTCCCAATAATGACGCGATAGACTTTGGCGCACTTTCGATACTCGATGCCTGGAATGAAGATGATTCCGAACTACTCGATCTTCTCGTTTCAGACGAAGACAACAGACGCCCCGACAAGCGGCTTCTTCAGCATATTCTCACCGCTCCGCTTCCTGAAGGTGCAATTATGCACGTCGAGGCCGACATCTACGCAACGTCTCCTGCCGTGACAGCCATGCTTTGTTCCAAAAATGAATCAGTCGCCAAAACCTTGATGCTTCTCATGGAACTGCTCGGAACCTACTCCCTTCCTCCCGGGGCAACATACTCCATTGCCCATGACGACATCTGGCCCAAGGGCGATGGCTGCGCAGCGACGGGCGATCTTGATTGCTTGGGCAACCAGTCGGTGGTCGAGCAACAGAACGAAACCCGCTATGAACAGGCACACTACAAATGCGAGCCCGCCACAACTATCGAAGAGCTTGAGGCGGTTGCACGCTTCGCCAAAAGTAGCTCATACACATCGTTTCGCACGGCAGTCAAACTTGCCCGACCCGGATCTGCATCCCCAGCCGAATCCCTAATGTTTGCCGTTCTCGGAGCGCCCATGCGCTTTGGAGGATTCGGATGTTGCAGTCTGCCCATGGGAGGCCTGCTACTCAACTATCGAATCGACTTCGACACTCTTGCGGTCAACATGTCCTCGGGCATCCCCTATGCCATCTGCGACCTATATTGCCCGGCAGCCGGAGTCGACAACGAATACAACGGAATTGGGCATGAGCTTCAAAACGCTCGCATCCACGATGGCAATCGAAATAATGGCCTCAAGGCAATGGGCATCCACGTCCTGGTTATCAATCGCGACCAAATGAAAGACCTTGTTGCACTCGAAGCCTTCGCCCAAACGATGCATCGACTCGCGGGAGTCCGATTCCGATACCGTATCAAGGGCTATCGCAAGCGTCAGGCCGCTTGGCTCAACGCTCTGCGGGCCGGAATCGGCCTTGCGCCGGTCTAAACGGCGAATCACCCGCGCGCCGCCGAACAGGACTGGACAGTTAGTTCAGATACGTATAGATGGACACATTGAATTAGGCTGTTTTGCAGCTATCTCTATACCATTCGCCCTATTTGAAGGCAGGGTAGACTTCAAAACAGCGCCATATGGACTAACTAAAGCTCCGAAACAACGTATCGGCATTGAATTGAGCACTTCGAGTCCTCAGAACTTATACGTATCTGAACTAACTGTCCACCTCTGATTTCGACGGCCGTCCAAACGCCCCTAAACGCCCTCAATTACCCTCCATTTGACAGCGGCAACAGGGTCGCTCACCATAGCAGGCGACAAATCAACGAAAGGATGAACATGGCAGCTGCACAGCCGCTTAAGATTCGCATGGTTGCCGGACTTGGCAACCCCGGCGAAGAATATGCCGAGACCCGCCACAACGCTGGCTTTAAGGCAATCGATGAGTTGGCCCGTCAGGCCGGCGTCACGTACTGGAAAAACCAGGCAGGCGCCGAGGTCGCGCTCATCAATATCAACGATGCCGAGGAAGAGGGCGGCAAGCGCCAGATCGTGCTGGTCAAGCCGCAGTCGTATATGAATACCTCGGGTGGTCCCATCTCCAAGCTCTGCCGCGAGTACAAGATCAAGGCCGAGGAACTGCTCGTGATTCACGACGAGCTTGACATTCCCGCCGGTGATGTACGTGTCAAGGTGGGCGGTGGCCACGCCGGCCACAACGGCCTGCGCTCCATCATCGACAAGATGGGCAGCCGCGACTTTAGTCGCATCCGCACCGGCATCGGCAACCCTCCCGGCAAGATGGCCGTCGCCGACTACGTGCTCAAGCAGCTACGCGCCCGCGAGGCCGAGGACTTCCAGGACACCTGCGCCCGCGCCGCAGATGCCGCCGGTCTGGCCATCGTCCACGGCGTAATCTACGCCCGCGATCACGTAAACGGCGCTGCTTCCGCCAACGGCAAGCACTAAAACCTACCATTTAGGGATGTTTATTTTGGCAGGCTTTATCTACGGAAACGCCCCGGTGGCCGCATCGCAATAAACCCCGAACCGCCATACACACATAGCGCCCCAAAGGGGGTCGGCCTCATCACAACCCGAGGCCGGCCCCCTTGCCGTTTTACCCTCTAAAACCGACCAAAATTAACCTGTCCCTATTAGGTAGGTCGAAGTGGATAAACCCTGCTCCTAACCGCCGAAGATACACGTAAGCGACATGCCCATGAGGGTATAATTTGCACCGTATGTCTGCACAACGCCTGTGCGCGTACGGTTTTATTCGGGCTACCGTCCATTTCCGTGGAGGCACGGTTCGGCAGCCCTAACAAGAGAGGGGTTCTATGTATAAGATCCTGGAGAAGACGCAGTTCTCTGAGAAGGTGTTCAAGTTCCGCATCGAGGCGCCTGCAATCGCCAAGCATGCGCACGCTGGACAGTTCCTCATGGTTCGCGCCAACGAGACGGGCGAGCGCGTCCCGTTTACCCTGGCCGGCTGGAACGGTGACGAGGGCTGGGTCGAGTTCATCTTCATGGTGATCGGCAAGACCACCGAGATGCTGTCCACCTACGAGGCCGGCGAGTCGCTGCGCGACGTCGTGGGCCCGCTGGGCGTTCCTACCGAGATGGCCGAGGGCCCCTGCGCCGTCATTGGCGGCGGCGTCGGCCTGGCAATTGCCTTCCCGGTCGCCAAGCACCTGGTCGAGACCGGTCACGAGGTGCACGCCATCATGGGCGCCCGCACCAAGGACCTCCTGCTCATGGAGGACCAGTTCCGCGAGCTCCTCGACGAGGACCACATCCATATCACCACCGACGACGGCTCCTACGGCGAGCAGGGCGTTGTCACCGCTCCGCTGGAGCGCCTGCTGCAGGACAAGGCCGTGAGCCAGGTCTTCTGCGTCGGCCCCGTTCCGATGATGAAGTTCTCGACCCTCACCGCCCAGAAGTACGACACCCCCATCACCGCGTCGCTCAACCCCATCATGGTTGACGGCACCGGTATGTGCGGCTGCTGCCGCGTCGAGGTGGGCGGCGTGACCAAGTTCGCTTGCGTCGACGGCCCCGACTTCGATGCCACCCTGGTCGACTGGGATGACCTTCGTGCCCGCCAGGCCGCTTACCGTTCCGAAGAGGGCGAGTCCCTCAAGGCCTATGAGGAAAAGAGCTGCGCATGCCACTAGTTAACGGTCGTTTCGTTGCCGATATGAAGTCGCCCCGCACCCCCGATAACGAGGAGCCGGCTGCCGAGCGCGCCTGCGACTTCCGCCCCGTCGACAAGGGCTTCACCGAGGAGATGGCGCTGGCCGAGGCCGAGCGCTGCCTCAACTGCAAGAAGCCGTTCTGTGTTGAGGGCTGCCCCGTCAACATCAACATCCCCCGCTTTATCGAGCAGATTCGTGCGAAGGACTTCGGCGGCGCTCTCGATACCATCCGCGAGGACTCCATGCTTCCCGCCATCTGCGGCCGCGTCTGCCCGCAGGAGAACCAGTGCGAGGGCAAGTGCATCCGTGGTAAGAAGTCCGAGCCCGTGGCCATCGGCCAGCTCGAGCGCTTCCTGGGCGACCGCCCCGAGCTCGCCTCCACGCCCAAGATGGCCCCCAAGAACGGCAAGAAGGTCGCCGTCGTCGGCTCCGGCCCGTCCGGCATCACTTGCGCCGGCGAGCTCGCCCGCAACGGTTTTGACGTCACCGTCTTCGAGGCCTTCTTCACCGGCGGCGGCGTGCTGGTCTACGGCATCCCCGAGTTCCGTCTGCCCAAGGCAGTCGTCAAGCGCGAGATTGACGGCCTGAAGGACATGGGCGTCAAGTTTGAGTACAACTCCGTCGTGGGCAACATGGCCACGGCCGATGAGCTGTTCGAGCAGGGCTTCGACGCCATCTACGTGGCGACCGGCGCTGGCCTGCCCAAGTTCCTCAACGTCCCCGGCGAGAACCTGCCCAATGTCTTCTTCGCGAACGAGTACCTCACCCGCGTGAACCTGATGAAGGCCAACAAGTTCCCCGAGTACGACACCCCCACCAAGCACGGCAAGAACGTCGTCGTCTTTGGTGGCGGCAACGTGGCTATGGACGCCGTCCGTACCGCCAAGCGCCTGGGCGCCGAGCACGCCATCATCGCCTACCGTCGTACCGAGGACGAGATGCCCTGCCGTCGCGCTGAGCTGCACCATGCCAAGGCCGAGGGCGTCGAGGTTCTGCCGCTCGTTTCCCCGCTCGAGTTTGTCGCTGGCGAGGACGGCTCCGTGTGCGCCGTCAAGGTCCAGAAGATGGAGCTCGGCGAGCCCGACGAGTCCGGCCGCCGTCGTCCGGTGCCCATCGAGGGCGCCATCGAGGAGATCCCCTGCGACGTCGCGATCTCGGCTATCGGCACCAACGCCAACCCCTTCGCTGCCAAGATCGGCGGCAAGATGGAGCTCAACAAGTGGGGCTACATCGTCGCCGACGAGGAGACTGGCCAGACCACCGATCCCCGCATCTGGGCCGGCGGCGACATCGTCACCGGTGCCGCTACGGTCATTCTGGCGATGGGCGCCGGCAAGAAGGCCGCCGCTTCCATCACCAAGAGCCTGCTGGGCGAGTAATCACCTGCAGCGCTAGCCACCAAACGGCAAAGTCCCCGTCGAGCACACGCCCGGCGGGGACTTTTTCTATACCGGCCGCCCGATCACCACGATGGGGACAGGCACCTTTGTGGTGGTTGGGGACTTGCCCGGCGAACCAATTCCGACGTTTGTCTCAATCTGTAACAGTTAGGCCCTGTTGAGCATCGTAGTTGTTACAGATCGAGACATTGCGCCGGCCGTCTCCGTTTCGTCTCAATCTGTAACAGTTAGAGGCCAAATTCCTCGCTACGTGTTACAGATCGAGACATTAGTTTGGCGGCCGAACAGTTCATCTCAATCTGTAACACCTGGAGCCGTTTTGGGCAGTTTGGTGTTACAGATTGAGATTTTGCTAAAGCCGAGGATGGGCGCTGCCGCCCAACCCTAGCGCCTGCGGCGCTTGGTCGCAGCGATGCCTGCCGCGGCAACAGTTGCTCCGGCGATACCTAGGGCGGCGACCGTCATCGCGGCGGAGTCACCCGTGCCGGCAAGCTCCGTGCCACCGGACTTCTTGCCGTTCTTGCCCTTACCCTTGGACTTGTTCGTCGTCACCGTGGTCGTCGTCGAAGCCGAGCCGCCCGCAGGTACCCCGGTGCCGCCAGAGCCATCCGCACCGCCGCCCTGCTCGCCGTCGCCAGGCGTCGGGTCCGGCTCGGGCGTCGGCTCGGGATCGGGCGTCGGCTCAGGCACCGCCTCATCGGTCACCGTAATCGTAATGTTCAGACGCTCAGAATACTCGCTGTACGACATGCCAGGGTGCTGTGCCGCAATGCGCACATACATGTTGCTATCGAGCGCAATAGGCTCAGTGTACTTTACGCGGCCTTCGTCACGGCAGGGGCAGGTGTCGTTGGTGGTGTACCAAATCGTCGCGCTATCCTCGGCAGAAAGCTCCAGCTTCGTGCCCTTGGGCACCGTAATGTAGTTCTCCTTGGGCGACCATGCACCAAACGTCGTCGCACCAATCGTCGCCACCGGTCGCGCCGGTCGCACTGCCTCGGCAGACACGCGAACGTCGACCCGCTTGGACAGCGCCGTGCCGTCCACCGCCGCCGTCAACGTCGTCAAACCGGGCAGAGCACCATGCAGCACAAACGTCGCCGCGCCGTCCTCGCCCGTCACGGCCTGGGTGGCATCGACAGAGCAGATAGCCGAGGACTCCAGCCCAACACTAACCTTGGCGCCCGTAAACGGCTTACCCGCCTTATCGGTCACGTGCGCCACCAGCTCAAAGTCACTGCCATCAAGCATGGTCACGGCCTGCTCCACGTTGAGCTTGAGCTTGTCGGCACGAACGCCCACGACAAGCTCGCCACTTGCCCAGCGCGCCATGGCCGTGCCGGCGTAGTTGCGAGCACCGTCGAGCTCAAACGCCACCGTCGAGCCCGCCTCACGCGCATCGGCATAGCGAATACGCAGCACGCGCGACAGCGGCTTGCCATTGGGATCGTCCTGCTTGTCGAGCCACGTATACGTCACGTCGCCCAAGCCCTGCGCGCACAATGCGACCAGGGCATCGTCGCTCGCATCCATATACTGCGCAAACTCAACCTCAATGCAATCAGTATAGGCATGGGCCGAAGCCACCTCGGGCGCCGCCGTCGACACCAAGCCAATGTTCACCTCAGTCTGAATCGGCGGCACGCGCAGCCAAGCCGAACGCGCCTCCTCATACCCGTCCTTGGTCACGCGCACCTGATACCAGCCGGTCGGCGTATTCCAGTTGTATGCACCGTCCGCACCCGTTGCAAGCGGATTGTCCTGCTCATACTCCTCGGCATCCCAACGCACCGCATTGGTACCGGCCGCATCGTCGGCGCTCCACAGCTCAACCGTCGCGCCTTCAACCGTATTGGACAGCAGGCCCTCGTACACCACGCCCGCAGGGTCGGGTGCAGCCTTGGCAGCCACATTGCGATAACGCGCCTCAAAGATCGACTGCATCTTCTCGTCCGAGATCAAGCCGTCCTTGTTGGCCTTGTAGACCTCGACATCGGTCAGCTCTCCCCAGTTGACCATAATACGATTTTGACATGCGCGCTCCACCTGCTCGCAGGCAACATCGTAGGCGCATTCGCCATTGGTCAGCTTAATCGCGCGCTCCGAACCTACGCTGGTCGAAGCCGCGTCATAGGCAGCGCCCACCACGGTACCCGCCGAACCGGCCGTCAGCACGCCGGCGATTGTCATAATGGAGCCCACTGCCACATCGGTGCTGTCGTGGCAGAGCTGGCGATACAGCAGATCCTCAAACGCACGCGCCTTCTCCATGGCGTCACGCAACGCGTAAATGCACTTCCAGTCGTCCTCGGTCTTCTCGGGCTTGGCAAGCAAGCGCGTATGCTGAAGCTCATAGCCCTCGCGCTCGCCCTTCACCTTCTGCATACGGACGTTCACGTTCTCCCAGTTCTTGCTGGCATCGTTCACGCCGTAAATGCCGGTAAAGATGCCGATGCCCTGGGTCGCCGCGGGAAACGCCTGGCCGGCCGCCTTCCACGCATCGGTCTTAAAGACCTGTCCGAACATCTCGCACTCGATCTTATAGCTCTTGAGCGAACGGATCGTGCGGATGAGCTTCATATGGGCGCTCACGTCGCCGTTGCGCTTCCAGGCCATGAGCCATCCGCGCACCTTGGAGTTGTTGAGGCTATGGACCACATTCCAGTTGTCGTACAGGTTGTCCAGAATGTCGCACTGCATGGCGATCGAGTTAAACAGAAGCGCCTGGTTCTTGTTGTTATTGGAGTTCTCGATAAACTCCGACTCTATATAGGCCGTCTGCTCGCCATCGGGCGCGGCGACCTTAAAGCCCTTAACGGTATCGTCGTCAGCCGCCTTGTAGCTCAGCGAGCTGCCGAGCGCCTGGCCCAAATCGTTAAACCCGCTCGTCGACTGGCCGTTGTACTCGCTGGCCTTAATGCCCGCACACTTGTTGAGCGCCGCAGCGGTTGCGTCATTCCAGCTTCCGTATTGGTTGAGCTGGCCGATACCCATCGACTGGCCCACCAGATCCTCGGCCCGCTGGGCAATAAACTCCGCTCGCGATGCATGGTCGACGAGTTCCTTGATGGCGGCCGCATCCGCGGCGTTCGCGCCCTGGGCCGCCGCGAGTTCCTGATACCAATCCTCGCTGGTGCCGTAAGCATCCTCAAAGATCATCTTGTCCACATTGACGCCATAGCTGTCGCCCTGCTGGGTCAGCAGCGCCGCCGACCCGCCGACCGCGGCCTTGAGCTCAGCCGCAAACTGCACGGCCTCGTCGTTGCCAGCATCATCGCCCTCGCCGTCGCTGGCGGCAGGGGCGCGACGAGCCTTACGGGCAGTTCCACCTTGGGCTTCGTCCTCTTTACCGTCCTTATCCTCCTCGGCAAATGCATCGGCGACCATCTGGTCAATCGCGTCGTTAAAGGCCTCGTCGACATCATTAAACGAGTTATCCATCATATACTCGTGCCACTGTTGCACAGCATTCGAGAACTCCTGCTGGCGCTCCTCGGCCGCGGCGGAATGCTTTTTGGCCGAAGTTTTGGCGTCAAAACTCAGCATGGTCATAAGCTGAGCATTGGAGATGCGGTAGGTCTGCGGCATAAAGATTTGCTCAAAGTTGCCGCAGTTCACATAGGTCGAGTCATTCGCCTTGTTAAACTCATCGAGCAGCTTAAGGTAACCCTCGTCCACATACTCCGCCACATAGCGAACACGGGTGCCTTCGCGCGACTTTTGAGTCAGAGGAATCGTCACCGTCTTGCCATCCACGCAGTCCACGTACAGGTCGAGCGTGTCGGCGGCCTCCTCGTTTCCCACCTCGAGCGTAATATCGAACGTCCAGTAGGCGTTCTTCTTTTGCGGCAGATGGTGGAAGGTCCACAGGCTCTTACCCGTATCCTTGCCGTCCTTAACCAGGTTCTGCGTACCGCCGCGATACGTCACGCCAAAGTTCCAAACCGAAGCGCCCGGAACATAGCGCACATAATTGCGAGCCGTTACCTCGGCAGCAGCGGCGGCAACATCGGTCGAGCCCACGCGCGCTTCGAGCGTCACACGCTCGGCGGCAAGCGTATCCTGCGGCAGGTCGTATTCAATCTTGGCACGGCCGAGTTTATTGGTCTTGCCGGTGTACTTTGCAGCCGAGGCACCCGTCCCCACGGTAAGCTGCACGCTCTTGCCGGGCGCTGCGTACACGTAGGCCACATTGCCCAGCAAGCTATGGACGTTGGTGTTGTCGACCTCGATGCGCGAGGCGTTGACCTCGAGCGTCGTGCTCCCCAGCGACAATGTCACCTCGCCCAGCGTAATGAGCGGCGAGATGGCATAGGTGCCCGCGGCCTTAGGCTTAAAGCGCACAAACACATCGGCGCCCATGCCCTTCTTCATATCGAGAACGAGGTTGTCGCCCTCCCAAGTTGTGCCAGCCCACATGGCATCGGAGCTGGCGCCGGCTTCGCGAGCGCCTGCGGACACATCCTCGACGGCATCCTTGGCCAGCGGAATCTCAATCTTGGCAGCTTGGCTGTCCTTGAGCTCGTAATGAATGCGCAGCTCGGTCTCCACGCCAACGACCGCGGACGAATCAGCGATAACCGAGCCCGCCGTCAGCCCGCGCTCGACACGATACGTCTCCACGTCAAACGCGGGAACGTCGAGCGTCACGTCGAGCTGTTTGCCGTCCTCAATCTTCACCTGCTTTTGCGCGATATGCTTACCCACGGTCAGCCCTAGGCGGCTAAACGTGGAATAGCTCGTCGCTTGGATGTCGTAGCTCGTCTTGTTAAAGGCGACGATGGTGTACGAACCGACCTTAAGGCGCGGCGTCTCGGCCTTCATGATAGGCGTGGTGCCATCGTCTTCGTAACCCATCAGATAGGTGACGCCGTCGGCGACCAGCTTGCCGTCGGACGTACGGAACACCAGCACGCGGTTGGCTCCCTGGTAGTCGCCCTTGGTCGTGACCGTCGCCGTGCCCCAAGGCTTCAAGTCGATATCGACCTTGCCGGCCGAAGGCTTCACCGTCGCCGTCGCCCCACCCAGCTTGAGGCTGTCTTTGGGCTCGAGCGTTATCTCCAGATCCTGGTCCGCGTCGGCAATGGCCTGCGACACCACGAGCGCTGTACCCTGGATACGGTAGTCGTTTTCCTTGTCGCCCTTGGCAGGTTTGAGCGTCTTGCCGCCGCTCTTCACCGTCAGATCGATGTTATCGAGACTATCGAGCTCAATGCGTTCGGTCTTATCCTGGCCTGCGACCGGTTCGAGATAGGCCACATTAAGTTCAATCGCGCGCGAAGCCGGAATCTTGGTAAAGTCCTCCGCCTTAATCTCTCCGATATTCCATGTGCCCGTCATCTGGTCGCCCGGGCGCGCCAGCACCATGTCATAGTAACCGCTGAGCGAAATGCGCAGGGTGGCTGCTGTCTTGGAGAGAGCGTCCGCTGTAAAGCCGCCGTCATCGCCAACCGGCAACGGCGTGGACTGCCCCGCCTGCACGAGCACGGCCGCCGCGCCCTGGGGAAGTTTGCCCGTGATCTGGGCGGCCTCGCCCATCCACTCAAACGTGTAGGCAGGCTTCGAGGAATCGACGGAGTCCTTGCGATCGGCCACGGCATCGGCAAGCTTTTTGACCATCGAGGGGTTGCCAGCCGAATCGGTCGCATAGGCATAGATGGTCTGGCCTTCACTAAAGGGAATCGCATACGTTACGCCATCGATTGTCACGCGCTCATTATAGTCGCCCGGATAGCCCGCCTCACCAAACTGAAGATCGGGGTTCATCACGCGCAGGGCAACGGCATTATGGTTCGTCTCGTTTCCGTATCTCGTGTTCTCAAAAGCTCCCCACTCTATCATTTCCACGCTTTTGGGTAGCACAATCTCTTTGCCGGCAATCGCAGGATCAAGAGAGGCGAACGCGAGCGCCCCGATAGATTTGACACCGTCGCCGATCGTCACCGACGACACATGCGAGCACCCGTCAAAGGCATAGCGCTCAATCCGCTCCACCGTGCCCGGCACGTTGATCTGCGTAAAGGTGAGTACCGTTGTGTCCGAGACATAGAACTGCGGCACGCCGCAGTTGGCGAAGGCACGATAGTCGATAGTCTTAACCGAAGGCGGCAGCGTTGCCACCACATTGTCGTCAAGTTGTTCGCAGCCCTCAAAGGCCTGCTCGGGAATCGTGGTAAAAGCCGCGTTGTTGGGCCAGGTCACCGTCTGAAGTGTCTTGCTTCCGGTAAACGCATTCCAGCCCAGCTCCTCAACCGAATCGGGCAGTGCGATTTCCTTGATGCTGCTGCCGCCCAAACCGCCCACAGAGCGGATATGCGAATCGGGGGCAAACGTAATTGATGTGAGTGCAGCGTTTCCCATGCCCTTAAGGCTCACGACATTTTTGCCGTCGATGGTCGAGGGCACCTCCAACGTGGTAATGCCCGCGTCGCCATACTCGATAGAAATTTCGTTGGTGAGGCTATCAATCGAGAAGTAGTACTGCGCGGGGGTCTGCTCGCCGGCCACGCAGCCATCGTCGTATTCGTCCTTTACGCCCGTGGCGCCCTTCGAGGTTGCCCAGAGTTCAAGTTCCTCGTTCCAGGTCGCCTCGGTGCCGGAAGCCTCCTCTTGCTTCTGCTGCTCGGCGAGTTCCTTGCCCTCGACAAGATCGGTGGCAAGCGTACCCGCAGGCGTGCTCTCGGTCTGCCCAGCGCCCGTCAGGCCTGCTGCCGATGCAATCTCGGAGGCCGGGGGCGTAGGGGTGTCACCGGCCTCGAGCGCTGTGGGGTCGGCAGCGCCGACATCGGGCGCGGGGTCGGCGGAAGCAGAGTCTGACGTTTGGGCGTCAGCCGAATAGGCGGGAGCGGCGTCGGCTGCTTGGCCGTTATCCGTCTGCACAAAAGTGCCGTCGGTGTTGAGGGCCTCGGCAAACGCGCCCACAGGCAACGAACCCGTCACCATGGTGAAGGTCACCGCGGCAATGGTCAGGCGGCGGCAAAGCGCTCGAACAGTAGTCCACCTCATGGTCGTTCCTTTCCTGCAAACCAAAAGTCATCCAGCGTAATCGTCGTCCAAAAACAAAGCGAACGGTAGGTTCATATATACGAACCTACCGTTCTACCTGCGCAAACCACCACAAAGGAGACAGGCACCTTTGTGGTGGTTCTGGACATGCCTGGTCGTGGCGGAGCACCAAAACCTAACGCTTGCGGCGCTTGGTCGCGGCGAGGCCGGCGGCGGCTACGGTTGCGCCGGCGATGCCTAGGGCGGCGACTGTCATCGCGGTGGTATCTCCCGTGGCCACCAGGGCAGCATCGCTCTTCTTGGCCGGCGCGGCTTTCTCAACCGTCTTGGTCGTGGCGGTTGTCGTGGCCGGTTTAGCCGCGGGTTTGGTCTCGGGTTTCACCTCGGGCTTGGTATCGGGCTTGACGTCAGGCTGCGGCGCGGGCTTTTCGGGGTCGACCGGAGCCGGCGTGGCCTCGGGCGTAAACGTCAGGTTGGTGTTGAGCCACAGGGTCTCGATCCAGCCGCTCTCGGGATCAACTACACTCGCTTCGCTCATCTGGTAGCCGCACTCCTGGCCGTTGATCACCAGCTTGGTGTTGGGCGTAAAGTAGAAACCACGTGCCGGCTTAAAGTACAGACCGTAGCGATAGGTCACGCCGGGCTTAAAGGCATCGATGTGGTTGGTAATGTTCTGGTCCCAGAACTCGACGGAATTTACTTCGCTGCCGTCGCTGCCCGTCCAGAACTCGCACTGGAGAATAGAGTCGGAACCCGCCGGAGTGCCCGCCGTAAAGACCGGCTTATCGCCCGCCTTAAAGGTGGTCGTGGCACCGTTGATCTCGATAACGTCGATGGCACGCCATTCGTCAATCGGCTGCTCGCACAGCATATTGTCAGCATTGGGCGCGAAGACGCCGTTGACGGTCTTGATGTGGTGCACCCAATGGCCGTTGACGTTCATTTCGCAGTCATCGGCCACGGTATTGTCGCCCTTGAGCCTCAGCTCAACGGAATACATGTAGAACTTGCCCTCTTCGAAGTGCTCGATCCTCCTCGCGCCCGTCGGATACTTGGCAGGGTCGGAATACCAGAAGGCAACGGGCGTGAGCTCCGCAGGGTCGCTGCTATCCATTTCCTCCCAGCACTCGAAGGCGATCTCGTACTTGTCGGCATCGGCAGCGGGGATCGTCGCGGTCGCGCGCGGCGCCTCGCCGGGCGCGTAGTTGGTCTTCACGTCGTTGACGTTCAGGTTATGGAGGGCTTCGCTTTCTGACGCAACAAGCGTAATTTCGCTATTGATGGCGTAGTGGAGGTAATAGTCGTCCCTGGTTTCGTTGACGGTAATCGAGCTGCCCGCGTAGCTGTTGTCACCTTCATAGTCGGTGCCATAGTCGGTGCTGGTATACGTCAGCGCCGCGCCAATATAAAGATCCTCATTGCGCGTGAGTCGATACGAGCCGCCTGCCGCGCCACCCGTAAAGGTCAGCGTCAGCCTCATGTGATTGCCAACGGGTTCGAAGCGAGCCGTCACGTCGGACATGGACGCATCCTGAACTTCGACCAGAGTGCCCGAAGCGGCATCGGCCCTGTAGTACTTAACCTCGACGACTTCGCTCGCAAGCGTTTCTGGAATGCCACCTTCTACATCGGGAAAATCATCATAGGTATACGGCTGGCCCTTTTTGAGCGTGATGTTGTCCGAAAGCACGCAGTTCGTATAATGATCGACCACGGTCGTATTGACCCTAACGCCGCTCCCGCCTGTCACATCGGTCACGCCACAGGGCATGATGGTGTTGTTTGCCGACGAGCTGTCGGTGCCACCAAGAGAGCCATCTTGGTTGGCAGCAACCGTATCGTTCACCGTTGCCGCTGATGCGTTCTGCTGAGCCTGCTGAGGTTCTGCCGTGGACGGTGCCGCCGGAGCCGCGTCAGTCATCGGCGCAGCCGGAGCCACCGGTACCGGCGCCGGAGCCGCCGTATCCTCCGCAACCGTCGGCGTCACCGGAGCTGCGGCAACCTCGTCCGCCGCAGCGACAGGTTCGGCGCATTCCGTCGCCAGCGCCACGCTCGGCAGCAGCAACTGACCGACCATAAGCGCACACGCGCCGGCGCAAGCGATTTTGGCACCCACACAACGCCAAGTACCGTGAACCAGTGAGCAGGTGCGCTCACGCTGAGTTTGCTTATCGAAGTGCCTTCCGTTCATAACGGCCTCCTTGGTCGTAGGGGCATACCACCACAAAGGTGCCTGTCCCCTTTGTGGTGGTCCTGTACCACCAAGATGTGCCAAATGACTCCGTATGCCTAGGTTCGTAGATGCGAACCTAGGCCTCTACCTGCGGTTTAATTCAATATGATTTCGTTGTCGTCACACGCGTCCCAGGGACGCTACAATCGAGGACACGACTATTCCGTCCACCCAAAGGACTGTCCTTGAATCTGAGTAAGCCTAAAATCAACGCGCTTTTGGCACTTGCGCTCTTTACCTTTGTCTTTCTTGCCGCCGAGTTTCGATTCGACATTAATGTCGGGCTGCTCACCGGTGCCGAGCGTGTTGTGATTGCGCAGGGCTTTATTCTGGGCGCCAGCGTACTCGGCTTTATCGGATATGCGCCGCTGCTCGGGCTCGCACAGCGCAAAGGCCACTCGCTGGCAGCCGTCAACGCCGCCGCCGTCCCTATCGTCATCGTGGGCCTGACCCAAATTCAGTTCCCTACGGCCCCGCTTGTGCTCGAAATTCTGGGCTGCGTGGGGTTCTTTGGACTCGGCCTGTTGGGTGCCGCAGCGCACCACGCCTTTTCGTTGGCATTCCAGGATGATCCCAAGCTCGCCACCGGCGCGGGAGCGGCCTATGCTGCGGGCATCCTGATGCAGTTCGCCGTCAACCTGCTCAATTGCGGCGGTATCGCAGAGCTCATCGTCCTTGGCACAGCAACGATTGCCATCTCCGCCCTCAGCGTCGTTCCCCAAAAGGCTGCCGAGAGCTCCAGCCCCGCCATCAATCCCTTTGTTGAGCCTTCTCATGCCCTCGCCAAACAGGCATGCTGGAGCATCGCGCTCGTCATGGTTCTTGCCTGTTTGTTCTCTACCCTCGACAACGTGGTCACACTCTCCAACGCCCACGGCACCATTGCCGTGCAGACCTGGCCGCGCCTCTTTTTGGCGGCAAGTGGCCTTGCCGCCGGTCTTATCTTTGACCTTGCCGAGCGCCGCTACATGGGACTTGTCATGCTCGGCATCGCCGTGCTCTCGACCATTTCCATCCTGGCCGTGGAGGCCGGCGCCGATCCCAACCTGGGCCTTGTCGTCTTTTACCTGAGCTCGGGCTTTTTTGTCACGTTCTTTACCGCCACCTTTACGCAGCTGGCACCGCACATGCATGCGCCCGCCTTATGGGCCGGCATGGGTCGCGCGGCCAACAACGTATGCGCGTTCACCACATCGGGTATCTCGCTGGCGCTCGTGACCTCGGACAATGTTGCTCTCATCATGATCGGTGCGCTCGTTTTGCTCGTCGCCGCCTGCGCGGCATTCGTGGCAGCCGGCTTGTTCCGCCTGCCCCAAACCGAGCAGGAGCGCGAGCGCGAACAGCTGGCAGAAGAAGCACTCGCCGCCCCCACCATCGAGGAGCAGCGCAAGGCCTTCATCGCCAACCACGCTCTCACCCCGCGCGAAGTCGACGTGCTCATAGCCGTAACCCAGGACGAACGTCCACTTAAACAGGTCGCCGAGGAGCTCGGCATCTCGATGCGCATGGTCCAGCGCCACCTGAGCTCCATCTACCAAAAGACCGACACGCAGACGCGCGCCGGTCTCACCAAGGCCTTCCCCTCGGCCTAAAACAAAAACCACCACAAAGGGGACAGGCACCTTTGTGATGGTTTTGGTCGGCTAGCCTTCGAGCTGCGCCACTTTGTAGCGGTAGGCAGCGGCGATGACGTCCTTGCAGCCTTCGCGGCCCAGCTTGGCGCGGTTGACGACGATGTCTTTACCGCTCGTCATCTTCCACTTGCCGGCGCTGTAGCGCTTATAGAACGCCTCGCGCGCCTTCTGCTGCTGCTTGACCAGCTTGACGCCCTTCTTTTTGTTAAGTCCGCGCTTCTTGCGCACGATCTCGACGCGGTCCTCAAAGGGTGCGGTCACCAACACGGCAATGTGGTTGGGGTTGTTACGCAGCAGGTAATCGGACAGACGGCCTTCGATAATGCAGCTCTCGGTCTCACCCAGATCCAAAATCACCTGGCTCATCTTTTGGAACAACTTATCCGAGTACGAACGCGCATCGTAGCGGTCGGGCAGAAACGCCATGTTCTCCACGGCCAGACGCTCGTCATAGGCGGCCATCTTATCGAGCGACTCACCCGCACGCAGCGACGCACGCACCAGCAGCTCGTTGTCATACAGCGGAATCCCCAACTCGTCGGCAAGCATGCGACCAATCTCGTGGCCCTCGGCGCCAAAGTCGCGCGCGATGGTAATGACCACAGGACTCTTCT
>CABRZT010000029.1:0-26456 GCA_902475595.1 uncultured Collinsella sp.
CGCTTTCACACCTGGGCATCCCGACGAGGCTCGAGATAGGGTTCCCGCGGATGCGATGCCCGGAGTGCGGCTACGTGTGGCGCCCGGCGATAGGCGGGGTCGACGAGGGTCACCGGATGACGGAGGCGGCATACGCCGACATCGCCCAGCGCTCGCTCAGGCTCACCTTCCGCGAGGTCGCCGAGGAGTACCCGCTCTCGCACGTCACCGTGAAGAACGTCTTCGAGGACTACGTCCGCGAGAACGCCTCGAGGCTTCGCTTCAAGGTGCCGGCGTTCCTGGGCATAGACGAGAAGAACCTCAAGAGGGTCGGCATGGTGACCGTGATCACCGATCTCGAGCACAGGACGGTCTTCGACATGGTGCCCGGCGGGACGCAGTCCGACCTCGACGCCTATTTCTCCTCGTTGGAGGGCCTCGAGCGCGTACGATGGGTCTCGAGCGACATGTACCGGCCGTTCTGGAGGAGCATAGCCAAGTTCACCCCGAACGCGACATGGGTCATCGGCCACTTCCATGTTGTGAAGGGAGCCAACGAGGCCTTGGACGCGGTCCGCAAGGGCCTCCAGGGAGCCCTCAACAGGAAGGGTCGCCTTGAGCTAAAGAAGGGCCTCGCCTACGCCCTTGGGAAGCGGATGCGCGACCTCAGCCTCTACGAGGCGTCGGCCCTAAGGGCGCTACGGGAAGACTCCTCCTACTCGACGCTGATGACCGCGTACGACCTCAAGGAGGACTTCTTCGGCATTTACGACGATCATCCGTCCTCACGCGAGGAGGCTGAGGCGGCGTTCGACGCCTGGATTCGGGGAATTCCCGATGGCAGGGAGTTCGATCCATTCAGAGCCCTTGCTCGGACCGTTCAGAACCACCGCGAGTTCATCTTCAACTACTGGGAATGCCCCAGCCGCATCTCGAACGGCTACACCGAGTGCGCGAACCGGCTCATAAACGAGACGGATATGAGAGGGCGCGGATACTCGTTCGAGACGCTCCGGGCAAGGACCCTCTACCGTAGGCAGAACCTCGACCGCATCATCGCGAGCAACGGGCTCACGGTCGGTCCACGCATCGATGCACCCGGTCCGCTCTTCGTGACCGAGCCCGACCGCGAGGACGAGGCCGTCGATGAGTTCATAGACCCGAGGTTGGGAGTGAAGGTCGACGCAATGACGGGAGAGATACTGTGAATGTGAGGCTCGACGAAATTGCAGCCTGGGAGCCAAGGCCTTCAAGCGGCCTGAAATGCGATGCCAACGAATGCGGCTTTCCGACCGTAATCCATCGCACGCCAAGCAGGCTCGTGGAGGAATGCGAGAAGGCCTTCGATGCGGGGCTTCTCCTCGCGGCACTGAACCTCGTCGTGACCATACCGGACGTCTGCGCAAAAGCCGTCGGCATGCGATACATCGACTGGTGCGTTAAATACCTGGAGCTTCCCAATACCGGCGAAAAGATGGCGGCAGAGCGAAAAGACGAGAAGAGTCAAAGTGAGATAAGCGAGGAGTTCGACGTTATAGAGGCGCGAGGTATATTCACAGCTTCAGACCTCTATCAACTGCGTTGCGCCGTTGTCCATGCGGGGTCATCAGTCATCGAAGGCAGAGGGGAGGATTATAGTCCTTATAAGGTTATCGGGGTATGCGTTCACGGCGACGCTCATGGGATCGTCGCGAGCTATGGCCATACCGGGACGGGTACGGAGAACCTGAAGGGGTGCGCATACGATTGCGTCATCAAGCTCGAAGGCCTCGTCTCCCTCATGGCCAAGGGCGTTGTGTCTTTCCTCGAAGAAGATCCCGAGCGGGATTGCGAAAGGACCATCAAGTCGGGGATAGGCCGCAGAGGCGTGACGGATTTTAGACCGCTAATCCAACGGCCCGTTCGTTAAATATATGGTTGGAGTTGTACCAATACCATTTGTAAAATAAATGGTTGGAACTAGATAGCCCGGTTCTTACTTTGCCAACTGGTAATTTACCAACTTCCAACCATTTATTTTACATACCCTTTTGTTTTTAACGCAAGCTTTATGCCGGTGAGCTTGTGTTCGACGCCACTTGTCGAGGCTGAGTGCAGGTCGGCGACTTGCTCGATGTCTGATTTGCCCTTCGATCAGTTCTTGTCGAGCTCCTTTGGGCGGGAGGGGCAGCGATCTAGATATCCGCTCTTGGCATATGAGACAAGAAGCCCGTAAGACTGTGGCAATGTCAAAATGCATACACAAGTGTCAGTCTTTTGACATCGTATGATTTTGGGGAGTGGCGTGCAGCGATCGCGCGCCACCATGACGGCGTAAGTGTTTGCTTTCGTTGTAGAATCTAACGATATGAGCATCCCGGTTGCTCCAGCGCTTCGATGCTCTGGTCTTTAGCGCCTTTCGTTCAGTGGAGGACTGACCGCAAGCGGCGTAAACAAGAAAAGGGACAATCGCAAATGAAAGCAACCGAGGCAAATCTACTCGACCTTATGGGCGTGGCGAAGATGCAGTTCGTCATTCCCGTGTACCAGCGAGTTTACTCGTGGAGTGTAAAAGAGTGCGAGGTGCTTTGGGATGACGTCATGCGAGCGGGTCGTGATGGCGTATCGCACTTCGTGGGGTCAATGCTTTATATCCCCGAGTCCGAGAGCTCTGCCACGAGCATTTCGCGCGTGCTTCTGATTGACGGACAGCAGCGCATGACGACGTTTTCGTTGATGATTGCAGCTTTGGCTGACTATTTGGAGAGCAACCCCGACAAGGCTGGCTTCCTTGGCGACCTCAAGATCTCGGCGCTGAGGAAAAATTACCTCTTTAACGATGACGACTACAACGGTCTGGCACGCTACAAGCTGGTGCTCTCGCAGGACGATAAAGAGACGCTGTTCTCCATCGTGTCTGGGGCTCCCGTGCCAGATGAAAAATCGGATCGCATTGTCGAAAACCATGCGTTCTTCCGTGAAAAGATGCACGGGAAATCATTCGACCCTGCAAGGCTTTGGGCGGGGCTAAACCGAGTGCAGGTCATCGACACTAAGCTCACCGCTGGCGTTGATAATGCCCAGCTCATATTTGAGTCCATGAACTCCAAGGGCAAGCCGCTCACGCCCATTGACCTCATCCGTAACTACGTTCTAATGTCGCTTCCCAACGACGAACAGACCAAGCTTTATGAGGGTTATTGGCATCCACTCGAGTGCTTGTTCGGAAAAGGCGGCGAGGACGAGTTCAATGCATTTATCTGGTACTGGCTGTGGCTTAAAGTTCCCAATAGGATGCCGAAGGAGAACGAGGCCTACTACGAGTTTAAGCGCTATTTCGCCGACGACTACGATGGTGACACCGAGGGTCTGCTTAAGGAGCTGCGCGGGTATGCACATAGATACGCCAGTCTGTTCCTTGGTAAGGAGAAGGACGACGGACTGCGCCGAGTGTTCGGCAGAATCGTAAGCCTCGACGTGAAGCAGATAAGGCCCCTCTTAATGTTGCTTTATTCGGTTTACGAAGGGAATGGACTAGACCGCAATGCGTTTTTACGTATCTGCGAGACTATCGAGTCGTTTCTGTTCAGGCGAGCGGTTTGCGGCAGACTTACCACGGGCCTAAATAATTTCTTTGCCGGCATGTATCGCAATCTCGAGCAGCAGGACGATATCGAGGAGTACGTTACGGCGATGCTCCTTATCCACAGCAGCGGTATGACCGCATACTTTCCGACAGACGAGCATTTTGTCGAGGAGTTTAAGACGCGTGACTGCTACAACCGCTTCTCTAAAAAGCGCTATTACCTGGAACGCATGGAGAACTGGCACCACCCGAAGGAGTCCATCTCAGCCGACGATTACCAGATCGAGCACATCATGCCCCAGACGATCGATGATGAGCACGGCTGGAAGGAATCGCTTGGTGAGAACTGGGAAGACGTCCACGACAGGCTGTGCAACAACTTGGGAAATCTTACGCTGACGGGCTACAACCAGGAGTACTCAAACCGGTCGTTCTCGGACAAGCTCAATCTGCCTGACGTCGGATTTAAGTGCAGCCCGCTCTACCTAAACAAATCGATTGTCTCGCATGAAAAATGGGGTGAGGAAGAGATTGGGCAGCGCGCGGACGAGCTGGCGAAAGAGGCGTGCGAGATATGGAAATATCCCGACCTTCCGGCAGATGTCGTCGACAAGTATCGTCCCTCTCGCGGGGAGTCTGACGAGGCTCCTATCTGGACTCTGCAGGAGAATCACCCCACCTTTGCCGAAGGTGGGCTCAACCAGAAGCTTTTCGATGAGGTGCGCGAGTCCGTTCTGAGTGGTAACCCTTCGTGGGAGTCCTACATAGCTAAGTACTATGTAGGCTTCAGGTCGGGCAAGCGAAAACTGCATGCCGTGCTAGAAGGCAGGACCAGCAACGGTGGTTGGATTGCCGTCGGCCTGGCAAAGAGTGTGGATGATCTAACGGATCCAGAGGACATATGCCAGGACAAACGCACACAGGGTGGATTTGGCCCGGGCCTACCAACCTATGTTGCCCTTCGGAATGCCGATGACATTCCCGCGGTACTCGATCTTATTAAGCAGTGCTAGGCAAGGGCCGGGAATCTAATTCTCGGCCCTTGCCATCTCGGAATTGCCGATGGCTTATCTGCCCACCTACACCATCGCAATCCCGCGCGCGGCACTCAACAGCTTGTACTCCCTTGGCTCCACTGACGCAGCTCGGCTGTGCGTACGGCGTCGCGACACAGGTCCAGAAACACCTCGGCGCCCTCGCAGAAGCACTCGCGGGCAAAGGCGCCGGATCCGTCCGCAGCGCACGCGCCGTCGGCAAAGAGCTTCCAGCTGGACAGCTCGCGCGAGCCGTCTCCGAGCAGCTTGATCTGCAGAACATGTGGGCCGCCAGCGGCATATGGCCCTTCTTCCAACGCCTGCACCGTAAAGCGCATCTGGAGGGACAGAGTATAAAATCCGGAAAAGTGTCGAAATAGGCACCTTAAAACTTCGGAAAAGTGTAGCTGGATGACAAAACAGCACTTAGAAGCCGGCGCTGGATGCGGGATCCTGCGGCCGCCTTCAGCTCTCGCTACTCATCGTCTCCGTCGTTGGGGTCGCCCTTGAGGGTGTTGATGTCCAGGTACTGGTTGTCGTCCTCTTTTTGCTGCGTTGCCGATTCGGACGCGGTGGGGCCGCGGAACAGCTGGAATCCCTCAAACGCAATGACACCGAGCAGGGCAATGACAATGGCGATAAAGGCAACCTTGACTGCCTGCGGAAATTCCGAGAAACGCAGCGCCTTTTCCTCGGCGTAATAATCGGCGAAGCGCTCTTCGCCCGTGCTTTTGGTATACGCCGGTGCGGACGCGGCCTCCGGGTCATATTCCGGTGCAGGCGTGGCAGCGTACGGATCGTTGAGATAATCGCTCGATGCGGTGCCATAGTCCTCGGTCTCGATGCGACCGTTGCCAGCATAGTCATCGGAATAATCGGAATATGTCGCACCGCCCTCATAGTCCGCGGCGCTCGTGTTGGCGGCAAAAAGCGGGTTAACTGGAACGTCGAGCGCCGGCATGCCGGTAGAGGTCTCATCCAGATCGGCTGCAGCCCAGGAATCGTAGGCAACCTGACGGGCAACGGGCTCATCGAGCCTTGTGACCGGAGGCTTGCGTGCCGCAGGAACGGGCAACTGCTGGGCGTTGTACATAACGGTGCTGTCGGCCGATTTGCCCTGCGTCGCTGCAGCGAGAAATGCCGCCGTCTCGGACGGGTCGCTTGCGGGGCGGGGAGCGGGCGTGGGCGCCGAAGTGGGTGCGGGCGTAGGCGCGGGCGTCGAAACAGGCGACTGCGCAGGAGTCGGCGCAGATGCGGGCTTAGGCGCAAGTGCGGGATTGGGGCTTGACGGGCGAGCCCCGCCGCCCATGAGTTCGTCGGCGGTCCACGGGCGATCATCCATCACGTCGTCAAGGCTCAGCGAAAACAGGTCGTCTTCACCCTCATCGAACATGCGGTGCACATGTCCACCAATTGTCGGAATCAATCCGCGACCGGTGCATGATGCCTTGCTCAACGCCATTCTGTTCCATCCTTTCGAAATACTAATGACATCGATTATATGGAACTTCCCAAGCGGCTCGGTCTTGGATTCGCGCTTTCCAGAACTCGCGCCCAAAAGGGGAGGGGCAATCTAGGCGAGTGCCTACTTGTCGCCGGCCGCCGCCTTGGCCTCATTGAGGTAGCTATAGAAGCTGTACTTTGAGATGCCAAAGAACTCGCAGGCGCGCTCGCTCGACTTGGAAATGAGGAAGGCGCCGCGACGGTCGAGGTAGCCAATGGCACGAATGCGCTCGTCTTTGGTCATGAGCGCCGCGGGCTTGCCCACAAACTGCTCGCACTCGTGCAGCAGGTCCTCGAGCAGGTCGCCGATGTTCTTGGTAATAGGCTCGGGCTCGGTATAGCCCGTGCCGCCGGTGCCGGTAAAGGCGTCGAGCGAACGCTCAAAAGCCTTCATAAGCGTAATGTCAAAGTTGATGCCCAAAATGCCGACGGGCTTGCCCTCGTCGTTGCGGATAAAGATGGTCGAGGACTTGAGCAGCTTGCCATCGGTGGTTTTGGTGAGGTATGGCTCGCGGTCGTGTACATCGGTGGCGCCCTCGTGCATGGACTCAAACACGATATGGCTGGGGCCGTCACCCAGTTTGCGCCCGCTGACGTGGCCGTTTTCGATCACTACGATGGAGTGGTCCACGTCCTCGGTCTCTAGGTCGTGGACGACGACTTCGCAGTTGGGGCCAAATTGGAGCGCCAGGCCGTGTGCTAGGCGCTTGTAAAACTCAATCTGTGCGGGGGTCATGGGTACCTTCCTAAAAATTAGTTTGGGCTCACTGTGCCATAAACCACACATGACCGCAAACAAATCCATCAACAAGGCAATTCATGACCGTTCGGCGGCGAAAAAGTACCGATTACGGCAACAAACAATTCGTTAGATATACCAATCAAAAAGTGTGATAGAACATTACTAACAAACTTTTTGTTTGGCATCCACATAAAAGTTCAGCCGTGTGAATGGGATCGGGCTGAAACGCGTATGCGGGGGCCGGCAAGAGAGGACTTAAGGAGTTCACCGTATGGCCGATAAGATCCAGTGGGCGGGCAACACGATGCCCAAGAGCGATGACAAGCACTTGGGAATCATGAGTCTCGACCACGTGAAGAAGGCCCGTGCCTTCCACCAGTCGTTCCCTCAATATACCGCCACCCCGCTTGCCCGCCTGGACGGTCAGGCTGCGCGCCTGGGTCTGTCCAACCTGTGCGTTAAGGACGAGAGCTATCGCTTTGGCCTCAACGCCTTTAAGGTTCTGGGCGGTTCGTTTGCCATGGCCAACTACATTGCCGACGAGACCGGCAAGGACGTTGCCGACTGCACCTTCGACTACCTGACCTCCGATCAGCTTGCCAAGGACTTTGGCCAGGCCACCTTCTTTACCGCCACCGACGGCAACCATGGCCGCGGCGTGGCATGGGCTGCCAACAAGCTGGGCCAGAAGGCCGTCGTGCACATGCCCAAGGGTTCCACCAAGCCCCGCTTCGATAACATCGCCGCCGAGGGCGCCACGGTGACCATCGAAGAGGTCAACTACGACGAGTGCGTGCGCATGGCTGCCGCCGAGGCTGACGCCTGCGAGCGTGGCGTCATCGTTCAGGACACCGCCTGGGAGGGCTACGAGAAGATCCCGTCCTGGATCATGGAGGGTTACGGCACCATGGCTTCCGAGGCTGCCGAGCAGCTGCGCGAGATGGCCATCAACCGCCCGACGCACGTGTTTGTCCAGGCTGGCGTGGGTTCGCTCGCCGGCGCCGTGGTGGGCTACTTCACCAACCTGTATCCCGATAACCCGCCCACCTTCGTCGTGGTTGAGTGCGCGCCTGCTGCCTGCCTGTACAAGGGCGCTGCCGCCGGCGACGGCGATCCGCGCATCGTGGACGGTGACATGCCCTCCATCATGGCCGGTCTGTGCTGCGGCGAGCCCAACATCCTGGGCTGGGATATCCTGCGCAACCACGCTACCGCCTTCGTGTCCTGCCCCGACTGGGTCACCGCTCGCGGCATGCGCACCCTGGGCGCTCCCGAGAAGGGCGACCCGCGCGTCATCTCCGGCGAGTCCGGCGCTGTGACCACCGGCCTGGTCGAGACCCTCATGCTCGATCCCGAGTACGCCGAGCTCAAGGAGCTCATCGGCCTGGACAAGACGAGCTCCGTGCTCTGCTTCTCCACCGAGGGCGATACGGATCCCGACCAGTATCGCCGCATTGTTTGGGAAGGCGAATATCCCACTTGCTAATCGTTGGGGCGGAGTAAATAGGTATCGCTCCGTCACCTCACAGGTAGATTCCTTCGTTTGAAAGGTTATGAACAATGGCTAAAGAACTCGATTTCGACGCAATCAAGGCTGCTGCTGAGTCTCATCGTGCTGATATGACTCGCTTCCTGCGCGCTATGATCTCTCACCCCTCTGAGTCTTGCGAGGAGGGCGAGGTTGTCGCTTGCATCAAGGAGGAGATGGAGAGCCTTGGCTATGACGAGGTCAAGGTCGACGGTCTGGGCAACGTCATGGGCTTTATGGGCGAGGGCGACAAGATCATCGCCATCGACTCCCACATCGACACCGTCGGCATCGGCAACATCGAGAACTGGGATGCCGATCCCTATGAGGGCTACGAGACCGACGAGATCATCTACGGCCGCGGCGGCTCCGACCAGGAGGGCGGCATGGCTTCTGCTACCTACGCTGCCAAGATGATGAAGGACATGGGCCTCATCCCCGAGGGCTACAAGATTATGGTCGTCGGTACCGTCCAGGAAGAGGACTGCGACGGCATGTGCTGGCAGTACATCTACAACAAGGACGGCATTAAGCCCGAGTTCGTCATTTCCACCGAGCCCACCGACGGCGGCATCTACCGCGGTCACCGCGGCCGCATGGAGATCCGCGTCGACGTTCACGGCACCTCCTGCCACGGCTCCGCTCCCGACCGCGGTGACAACGCCATCTACAAGATGGCCGACATCATCGCCGACGTCCGCGCCCTCAACAACAACGGCTGCGACGAGTCGACCGACATCAAGGGCCTCGTCAAGATGCTCGACCCCAAGTACAACCCCGAGCACTTCGAGGACGCCCGCTTCCTGGGCCGCGGCACCTGCACCGTCAGCCAGATCTTCTACACCAGCCCCAGTCGCTGCGCCGTGGCCGATTCCTGCGCCATCTCCATCGACCGTCGCATGACCGCCGGCGAGACCTGGGAGTCCTGCCTGGACGAGATCCGCAACCTGCCGGCCGCCAAGAAGTACGGCGACGACGTGAAGGTCTCCATGTACATGTACGACCGTCCGTCCTGGACCGGCGAGGTCTACGAGACCGAGGCTTACTTCCCCACGTGGATCAACAAGGAGACCGCTCCGCACGTCAAGGCTCTCGTCGACGCCCACAAGGCCATGTTCGGTGACGAGCGCATCGGCTGCGATCCCAGCATGGACAAGCGCACCGGTCGCCCGCTGTGCGACAAGTGGACCTTCTCCACGAACTGCGTCTCCATCCAGGGCCGCTACGGCATCCCCTGCGTGGGCTTTGGCCCGGGTGCCGAGTCTCAGGCTCACGCTCCCAACGAGGTCACCTACAAGGACGACCTGGTCACCGCTGCCGCCATGTACGTGGCTGCTCTGAACCTCTACGATCCGAGCCAGGCCGATGGCGACGCCACCGTGTTCCGCGCCGGTCTGACCAACAACAAGATCGATTAGTCCCATTCCTCGATTTTGTTGAGCCGGGGGCCGCTCGTGTCCCCGGCACCCCCTGTTGACTTGGGGCCCGCGGTCGTTATCTCCCATGCTTCCTCAACGGTGGCGGGTCCTCGTCATGGTGCTCTGCATGTTCTGCCACACGCGCATGCCGGAGCACATCTACTCATTGCGATCGTTTCATCTTTAGAAAGGACATTTCCATGGACGCTAAGTTTACCGAGCTCGTCGAGCAGCTGAACGGCCTCGATTTTAAGGGTATGTACGGTAGCGACTTCCTGCACACTTGGGACAAGACCACCGATGAGCTCAAGGCGCTCTACATCGTCGCTGACGCCCTGCGCGAGCTGCGTGAGAACAACGTTTCGTCCAAGATCTTCGACTCGGGCCTGGCAGTCTCCCTGTTCCGCGACAACTCCACCCGTACGCGCTTCTCTTTCTCTAAGGCCGCCAACCTGCTCGGCCTTGAGCTGCAGGACCTGGACGAGAAGAAGTCCCAGATCGCCCACGGCGAGACCGTCCGCGAGACCGCTACCATGATCTCCTTCATGGCCGACGTCATCGGCATCCGCGATGACATGTACATCGGCAAGGGCGATGCCTACATGGCCGAGGTCTCCGAGTCCGTGCAGCAGGCCTACGAGGACGGCGTTCTGGATCACCGTCCCACGCTTATTTCCCTGCAGTCCGACTCCGATCACCCCACGCAGTCCTCTGCCGACATGCTCTACCTCATCAACGAGTTTGGCGGCCTCGAGAACCTCAAGGGCAAGAAGGTTGCCGTCACCTGGGCCTATTCGCCCTCTTACGGCAAGCCGCTGTCCTGCCCGCAGTCGCTGATCAGCCTGCTGCCCCGCTTTGGCATGGACGTCACCCTGGCTCACCCCGAGGGCTACGACCTCATGCCCGAGGTCGTCGAGCGCGCCAAGGGCTATGCCGCCGCGTCCGGCACCACCTTTAAGCAGGTCAACACCATGGCCGAGGCCTTCGAGGGCGCCGACATCGTGATCCCCAAGAGCTGGGCTCCGTTTGCCGCCATGGAGAAGCGTACCAACCTGTACGCCGAGGGCGACGACGCCGGCATCGCAGCGCTCGAGAAGGAGCTGCTTGCCCAGAACGCCACCCATCAGGACTGGTGCTCCACGACCGAGCTCATGGAGAAGACTGCCAACGGCCAGGACACCATCTTTATGCACCCGCTGCCCGCCGACATCTCCGGTGTCTCCTGCGAGCACGGCGAGGTTAACGCCGACGTCTTCGACATGCACCGCGTGGGCATGTACAAGGAGGCCAGCTACAAGCCGTACGCCATCGCAGCCATGATGTTCCTGCAGAAGGTTGCCGATCCCGCCGCTACCCTCAAGGCTCTCGACGAGCGCAACACCGCCCGTTGGCTCCAGGCCTAAAGCCGGGTTGAGGTAAGCCATGTAAAGGGGGCGCTCTGCCAACCGGCGGGGTGCCCCTTTTTTGCATCGCGGGCGTGCGGGATAAGCGCTCTCGATGTGGATGCCCGCGGCGCGAGTTATGGGTACGATGGTTTCAGGGGAGGTATCACCATGAAACTTGGATGCGTCATTATGGCTTCGGGCGAGGGCAAGCGGTTTGGCTCTAACAAGATGCTTGCCGATATCTATGGCGAGCCGCTGATTGCCCGGACCATCGATTCGGTTCCCCGGGGCTTTGACGTCGTGGTTTCGACGCGTTGGCCCGAGGTCACCCAGATTTGCGAGGACAAGCATTGCCCGTGCGTGCTGCACGATGGCGAGCTGCGCAGCGATAGCGTCCGTGCGGGCCTTTCGTGGGGAGTCGAACGCAACTGGAAAGGTTGCCTCTTTTTGCCGGGCGACCAGCCGCTCGTGAGTTCGGATTCTTTTGAGGCTATGGTTCGTGCATTTGACGAGCGTGGCCGCAAGCATCCGGTGCGTCTTGCGTGCAACGGTGAGCCTTCGAGTCCGGTGCTCTTTCCGGCGGAACTGTTCGATGCGCTCATGCGTCTTGAGGGCAAGGACGGCGGGGGCTCGATTCTCAAAGGTCGCGTCGACGTTGCGCTGGTCGAGGCGCGTGCCTACGAGCTGTGGGACGTCGATACCGTCAAGGGACAGCGACGCATAACGGAGCATATTGCCGCCTGCTCGTATTTTGATCGCGTGGCCAACTGCATCAATCAATAAGGAGCAATTATGATCATTATCAAAAACGGCGCGCTCGTGACGCCCCAGGGGCTTCGCCGCGCCGATCTTGCCATGGAGGGCGACAAGATCGTGCGGATTGCCGCGGCGATTGAGCCGGCCGAGGGCGATACCGTCGAAGATGCCGCGGACTGCTGGGTGTTTCCCGGCTTTATCGATGGGCACACGCACATGCAGTGCTGGACCGGCATGGACTGGACGGCCGATAGCTTTGAGACCGGCACGCGTGCGGCTGCCTGCGGCGGCACCACGACCATCGTCGACTACGCGACGGCCGATCGCGGCGTGACCATGCCCGATGCCTTGGCCGAGTGGCATCGCCGCGCTGACGGCACCTGCACGGCCAACTACGCCTTTCATATGGCACTCGCCGAGTGGAATGAGCGCAACCGCGCCGATCTTTCGGCCATGCGCGAGGCGGGCGTGTCGTCGTTTAAGACCTACTTTGCCTATGACCACCTGCGCTTGGACGATGCCGAGACGCTCGAGGTGTTGGAGGAGCTCAAGCGCCTGGGCGGTATCCTGTGCGTGCATTGCGAGAACGGCACGTTGGTGAATGAACTGCAGAAGCGCGTGTACGAGCAGGGTATCCACGGGCCCGAGGGCCACGCGCTCAGCCGTCCGGACGTGTGCGAGGCCGAGGCAGTGAGCCGTCTGCTATATCTGGCGCACCTGGCCGGCGACGCACCGGTCAACGTGGTGCACCTTTCGACCAAGCTGGGGCTCGAGGCCATCCGTGCTGCCAAAGCGCGCGGGCAGAAGAATATCTATGTCGAGACCTGCCCCCAGTATCTGATGCTCGACGACACCTGTTATCTGGAGCAGGGCGAGGACGGCTTTGCGGGCGCCAAGTATGTGATGAGCCCGCCGCTGCGCCATGCCGGTGACCGTGCCGCGCTGCGCGAGGCGCTTGTGGCCGGCGAGATCGATACTATCGCCACCGACCACTGCAGCTTTAACCTGCACGGGCAAAAGGACCGCGGGCGCGACGATTTCCGCGCGATTCCCAACGGCGGGCCCGGCGTGGAGCATCGTCCCGTCGCGATTGCCACGAGCTTTGAGGGCCAGCTGGGCCCCGAGGACCTCTGCCGCTTGATGAGCGAGAACCCGGCGCGCGTTTTTGGCATGTATCCACGCAAGGGCTGTCTTGCCGAGGGTGCCGATGCCGACGTGTGCGTGTGGGATCCCCAGGCGCGCTGGACCATTCGCGCCGCGACACAGCATCAGGCTGTGGACTACACGCCGCTCGAAGGCTTTGAGGCACATGGCCGCGCCAAGGCCGTGTTTGTGAACGGCGTGCTGGTGGCGCGCGATGGCGAGCCCACCGGAGCCCAGCCCGGTCGCTACGTGCCCCGCTAGCAGCAAAGATGCCGTGTCCCCTCCTCAGTTGCGGTGAAATACGGACTGTTTGCGGCCGTCGGGCGGCCAAACAGTCCGTATTTCACCGCAACTGAGGAGATGGGGCCGGCTACTTGAGGCTGCTGGCGATGAGGGGGCGGCCGAGGGCTGCCTCGAAGCGGTCGGCCATCGTGGGGTCGGCAAGCGTGTCGACTTGGTTGAGCATGACGCGTGCGGTGCTGAGCTTCATCTCTTGCATTTCGGCATTGAGCACCTGGGCGACGTGCTCGGGCGTGGCGATGTCGGTGAGCTCGCAGCCGCAACGCTCGCAAAAGAGCTCGGGGCGGTGGACGGCTTCGTTGATGGGCTTGCTGAGCCCCGAGGCGCCGACGAGCCAGATGACGTTGGCCGTGCCGGCGGGAACGACCGGCTCCCACGGGGCATGCGCCTTGAGCGGGAGCCGCTTGCTGCCGTCCGCCTCGGCCAGGACGTAGTCAAAGCGCTGTGCCAGCCCGCCGAGTGGCTCGGCGGGGGCGGAGAGCTTGCCTGTCTCCGGGTCCAAAACACCCGCCTGGCAGATACTTCCGCGGCTCATGCCCGCGCATGCCTCGCAGATGCAACCGGGGACATGCGAGGCGCCCGGCTTCCAAGGCGCGGCGTCCAGGCGACGATTCGACCCGTCCCATGGCACGCCGGCAACGGGAAGTATATGCGTGGTGGTGCAGAGGAGCACGCGGCCGCCAGCGCGCATGAGCTCAAGACCCAGCGTTTTGAGCAACGTCGACTTGCCGCCGCTGCCGATAATCGCGGTAATGCCCGGCTCGATCCTGAGCGCCGAGGCAAGATTGCCGCTAACCGTTTCCATCTGTTCACCGCCGTATAATACTGTGATAATAAATAATCATCAGAGTAGCGGTCGAACCGCTTTTGCTCTGCTCAAACCGTAGCACAGGGAGGTGCCCCGGGAATGCTCGTTTATGTTCGCGGCGCCGGCGATATCGCCACGGGTGTCGCCGCTCGCTTGGTGCGCGCCGGCGTGTCGGTCGTTATGGCCGATATCGCGGTTCCCACGTGCATCCGCCGCACAATCAGTTTTTGCGAGGCTATTCGCCTGGGCGAGGTCCAGGTCGAGGGCATTCGCGCTCGCTTGGCGCAGACGCCGGCAGAGGCGCTCGAGATTACCCAAGCGGGGGATGTTGCCGTCGTGGTGGACCCTCAGGCCAAGATGCTCGATGAGCTTAAACCCGCGGCTGTGGTCGACGCGATTCTGGCCAAGCGCAACCTGGGCACCACGCGCGACATGGCGCCTACCGTCATCGCCGTGGGGCCGGGCTTTACCGCGCCGGTCGATTGCGACGCCGTGGTCGAGACCATGCGCGGGCATTTTTTGGGCCGTGTCATTACCCAGGGCTCGCCCCAGCCCAACACGGGCGTGCCGGGCGTGATCGCCGGCTATGGCAAGGAGCGCGTTATCCACAGCCCCGCCGCCGGCGTGTTTCGGTCCGACCGCGCAATCGGCGACATCGTGAGCGCCGGAGATGTGATTGGCTACGCGGACGATACGCCCATGTGCACACAGATCGATGGCTGCCTGCGCGGGCTTTTGGCGAACGGCGTGCAGGTGACTGAGGGCTTTAAATGCGCCGATGTCGATCCGCGCGGCGATGCCAGCTATATCAACTACATTTCGGACAAGGCGACGTCGGTCGGCGGCGGCGTGCTCGAGGCACTCGCTATGCTCACCGATATCTTTAGAGGATAGAAGGCGGCAATGGAAAAGCTCGATGTTGTGAATGCGGCGCTTGCCGCCCTGCGTGCTGGCGAGACGTGCGAGCTCGTGGTCGTGGCCGGCACGGCGGGGTCGTCGCCGCGCGGCGTGGGCGCCTGGATGGCCGTCTTTGCCGACGGCAGCCAGGCGGGCACTATCGGCGGCGGCAAGATTGAGCTCTTTGCGCTGGATGAGGCGCGCGAACTCCTGAGCGCGGGACAGTCGCGTCTGGTCCGCTACACCATGGGCGGCGAGAACTCCGATACCGGCATGATCTGCGGCGGAGCCATTTGCCTGTGCTATCTGCATCTGGATGCGACCCAGGCACCGTTGTTCCAGGAAATTGCCGACGTCTTGGTCTATCGGCGCATCGGCGACTTCGTCATCGACTTTGAGCCGTTTATCGCGAGCGCGCTCGAGGGCGATGTGGCCGAGTACCATGGCGAGGCATCGCGCCATACCATTGCGGGCTGCCCCGGGCTTTCACTGGTGGAGGAGGGGAGTAACGTCACCTACACCAACGCTGCCTCTGAGATTCCCGCGGCGCACATCGAGACGCTCTGCCCCGAGGGCCTGACCTACATCTTTGGCTGCGGACACGTGGGCGCCGCGACGGCGCGCGTGCTCACGGCGGCGGGCTTTGCCGTCGTGGCCTGCGATGACCGCCCCGGCACGTTGACGCCCGAATGGGTGCCCGGTGTCTACGATCGTCGCCTGGTCGATTACAAGAACCTGAGCGAGCTGTGTCCCATCGGTCCGCGCGACTTGGTGGTCGTCGCCACGGCGGGTCACAAGTCCGATATCGACGTGGTGATTCAGGCCATGCGTGCCAAGCCTGCCTATCTGGGCTGTCTGGGTTCGCGCCGCAAGACGGCCTTTGTGCGTGCCCGCCTGGAGCAGGAAGGTTTTACGCAGGACCAGATCGACGAGCTGCACCTTCCGATCGGCGTTGCCATCGAGGCCGAGGACCCCGAGGAGATCGCCATCTCCATCGCCGCCGAGATGATCCACCTGCGCCGCACCAAACTCGTCCCCCGCAAGCGCTAATCGCATCCCCACCAATTAAGTTGCGGCGAAATACGGATTGTTTAAGCCTGTTAGGCCGCCAAACAGTCCCTATTTCACCGCAACTGCTTTTTGGGACCCATTTGTGCGGGGGAGTTGTGGAGTTGTGCAGGCAGACGAGGTTTTTCTGGAAATACGCTCCCGATGCGCGTATAGTACCGATTGTTTTGTCGGCTCCTGCTGCGTCGAGTCCAAACCGCAAAATGCCATGAGCGGCGCGGATGCAGCCAGGAGGCACGAGGACAACCCATCGTGGCCACGCCCCGTGCTTAAAACCCCAAGAAGGAGTGAACAATGGCAGAAGAGAAGTATGTGCCGCGTCTGAAGACCAAGTACAACAACGAGGTCAAGCAGCAGCTTCAGGACAAGTTCCAGTACGAGAACGTCATGATGATCCCCAAGTTTGAGAAGATCGTCGTGAACATGGGTGTCGGCGAGGCCGCTACCGATTCCAAGGCCATCGACGGTGCCGTGCGCGACCTGCGCGCCATCACCGGCCAGCAGCCGATGATCACCCGTGCCCGCAAGTCCATCGCTACCTTCCGCCTGCGCGCTGGTATGCCGATCGGCTGCAAGGTTACCCTGCGTGGCGACCGTATGTGGGAGTTCTTCGATCGTCTGACCTCCGTCGCGATCCCCCGTATCCGCGACTTCCGCGGCATCTCCGCCAAGAGCTTCGACGGCCGTGGTAACTTCTCCATGGGCGTCACCGAGCAGCTCATCTTCCCCGAGATCGACTTCGACTCCGTCGATCACCAGCGTGGTATGGACATCACTTTCGTGACCACCGCCAACACCGATGAGGAGGCCAAGGCCCTTCTGGACGCCTTCGGTTTCCCGTTCAAGAAATAGGTTCACCTGCCCTATAAGCGCCGTTCCCACAAGGG
Organism: uncultured Collinsella sp.; assembly: GCA_902475595.1. Lineage (GTDB taxonomy): Bacteria > Actinomycetota > Coriobacteriia > Coriobacteriales > Coriobacteriaceae > Collinsella. The sequence continues at coordinate 17,014 of CABRZT010000029.1, forward strand.
GGCGGCGCTTGGGGCGAACAATACTCTATGTGAGGAGGATATAAGTGGCTAAGACATCGATGATCGTCAAGTGCAATCGCAAGCAGAAGTTCTCTACTCGTGAGTACACGCGCTGCCAGCGCTGCGGCCGTCCGCACTCTGTGTACCGCAAGTTCGGCCTGTGCCGTGTCTGCTTCCGTGAGCTTGCACTCAAGGGCGAGCTTCCCGGCGTTAAGAAGGCCAGCTGGTAAGTCACTACCAGCGTTTCAAGCATCCGTTTGGAACAGGGAAAACGCGCTAAAAAGGCTTTGCCGTTAAGGGCGGTGAAGAACCAAGAGCACGTGTTCATCAAGAACGAAGGAGAATCTGTATGAACCTTACAGACCCGATCGCAGATATGCTTACGCGCATCCGTAACGCTAACTCTGTGAACAAGGCCACGGTCTCCATGCCGAGCAGCAAGAAGCTCGTCGAGATCGCTCGTGTTCTGCACGAGGAGGGCTACATCGAGGGCTACGATGTCGAGGACACCGTTCCCCAGAAGACTCTGCACATCACGCTTAAGTATGGTCCCAAGAAGGCTAAGGTCATCAACGGCATCCGCCGCATTTCCAAGCCGGGCCTGCGTAAGTACACCGGCGTTGCCGACATGCCCCGCGTCCGCGGTGGCCTTGGTACCGCCATTATTTCCACCAGCCATGGCGTCATGACCGACCGCGATGCTCGCAAGCACAACGTCGGCGGCGAGATCATCGCTTACGTCTGGTAATTCGCTCGGTAGGTAGAAGGAAAGGAGATCACCGTGTCTCGTATCGGTAATAAGCCTGTCCAGATTCCCGCCGGAGTCGAAGTGGCAGTCAACGGCAACAACGTTGTCGTCAAGGGCCCCAAGGGCCAGCTCGAGCTCGATGTCTTTGAGAAGCTCGCTATCAACGTCGAGGACAATGTTCTCACCGTTTCCCGTCCCGACGACGAGCGTGAGACCCGTGCCCGCCACGGCCTCACCCGCGCCCTCATCCACAACATGGTTGTTGGCGTTTCCGAGGGCTTCGAGAAGAAGCTCGAGCTCGCCGGCGTCGGTTACCGCGTGCAGCAGAAGGGCAAGAACCTCGAGTTCTCCCTGGGCTTCTCGCACCCCGTGATCGTCGAGGCTCCCGAGGGCATCACCTTCGAGGTTCCCGACAACACCCACGTGAACGTCAAGGGTATCAACAAGCAGCAGGTCGGTCAGATCGCCGCTGAGATCCGCGGCCATCGTCCTCCCGAGCCTTACAAGGGCAAGGGTATCCACTACGTTGGCGAGCACATCCGCCGCAAGCTGGGTAAGGCCGCCAAGTAGTCGTAACCGACTCACTCGCATAAGACCAGCACCCCGTCAGGTGCTGGCAAGATCAACCTTTTTAGGAGTTTACGTATGAACAAGCATAAGGCGAAGCTGGAAGGCCTCAAGCGTCGTCAGCGTCGTGTTCGCGGCAAGGTCTCGGGTACCTCCGAGCGTCCGCGTCTTCGCGTGACCCGTACTAACGCCAACATCTATGCCCAGATCATCGACGACAGCAAGGGCTCCAGCCTGACGCTCGTCTCTGCCTCGACCCTCGAGGCCGAGTTCAAGGGCACCCACACCTCGAACAAGGAGGCTGCGGAGAAGGTCGGTCAGCTCGTTGGCAAGCGCGCCATCGAGGCCGGCATCACCAAGGTCGCCTTCGATCGCGGTGGCCGTATCTACCATGGCCGCGTCAAGGCCCTCGCCGACGGTGCTCGTGCCGCCGGTCTCGAGTTCTAGGAGGTATGTAGCACATGGCTCGTAATCAGAAGCAGCAGCGCGAGGCCTCCGAGTTCGAGGAGCGCGTCGTTTACATCAACCGCGTGTCGAAGACCGTCAAGGGTGGTCGTCGCATGAGCCTCGTCGCTCTCGTCGTCGTTGGCGACGGCAAGGGCAACGTCGGCGTTGGCATGGGCAAGTCCGCTGAGGTGCCCATGGCCATCTCCAAGGCATCTCTCGATGCCAAGAAGAACATGTTCCACGTGCCGGTGACCGAGCAGGGCACCATCCCGCACGAGGTTCTCGGCCACTTTGGTGCCGGCCGCATCATCATCAAGCCCGCTGTCGAGGGTACCGGCGTTATCGCCGGCGGCGCTGTGCGTCCCCTCTTTGAGCTTGCTGGCATCAAGAACGTCCTGTCCAAGTCCCTCGGTACCGACAACGGCCTCAACATCATCAAGGCTGCCGTCGAGGGCCTCAAGGAGCTCTCCAGCCCTGAGGACGTCGCGGCTCGCCGTGGCCTGACGGTCTCCGAGATGTTCGTCGGTAAGGAGAACTAAGCATGGCTGACACCATCAAGATCAAGCAGGTCCGCAGCACCAACGGTTGCAAGCAGGACCAGGTCCGTACTGTCCGTGCCCTCGGTCTCCACAGGATCCGCGAGGTTCGCGAGATTGCTGACAACGAGTCCGTCCGCGGCATGATCTTCAAGGTCAAGCACCTTGTCGAGATTGTAGAGGAGTAGCAAATGCAGCTTCACGATCTTACTCCCGCGCCCGGTTCCACCAAGAACCGCAAGCGCGTCGGCCGTGGCAATTCTTCGGGTCACGGCACCACTTCTGGCCGCGGTCAGAAGGGCCAGGGTTCCCGCTCTGGTGGCACCAAGGGTGCCGGCTTCGAGGGTGGCCAGACTCCGCTGGCTATGCGCCTGCCCAAGCTTCCGGGCTTCCGTAACCCCCGTCGTATCGAGTACACCGCTGTTAACGTTGAGCGTCTCGAGCGTAAGTTCGAGGACGGCGCTGTGATCGACGGTGCCGCTCTTAAGGCCGCTCGCATCACCAAGAGCGAGTTCGAGCCCGTCAAGGTGCTCGGCAATGGTGAGCTCACCAAGAAGTTCACGGTCAAGGTCGACAAGGTCAGCGCTTCTGCGCAGGCCAAGATCGAGGCCGCCGGCGGAAAGGTCGAGCTGCCGTGCTAAATGGTCTTAAGAATGCTTTCCGCATCAAAGAATTGCGCGAAAAGATTCTTTTTACCATAGCTATGCTCGTCGTGTACCGCATTGGTGCGCACGTTCCTGTGCCCGGCATTCCCTTCCAGGGGATGCTGGGCCTTTTCTCGACCGATAACAATTCGGTCGCCGCAGGTGCTATGGCCCTCCTGAATCTTTTCTCTGGCGGCGCGTTGAGCTATGTGTCGGTGTTTTCGCTGGGCATCATGCCTTACATCACCAGCTCGATCATCCTCCAGATGCTCCAGGCCGTCGTGCCTTCCCTGCATGAGCTTGCTCGCGAGGGCGAGGTCGGTCAGACCAAGATTACGCAGTATTCGCGTTACCTCACCCTGGCTCTGGCAATCCTCAACTCCGTTGGTTACCTCTTCCTCTTTAAGAGCTTCGGCATCAGCTTCAATGGCGCTGGCGCTCCCGAGATCATCTTCGACCTCATGATCGTCGGTACGCTCACCGCGGGCGCTATGCTGATCATGTGGATTGGTGAGCTCATCACCCAGCGCGGTATCGGCAATGGCATGTCGCTGATCATCTTCGCGAACATCATGGCCGGTCTGCCGCAGGCTATCTTCTCCAGCACCGAGGGCAATGCCGGTGGCATCATCACCATGGTGATCATCTGCGCCATCATCCTGCTGGTTATCCCGTTGATTGTTTTCCTTGAGCGCGGCCAGCGCCGCATCCCGGTCTCCTACGCTAAGCGCGTCGTGGGCCGTCGCATGATGGGTGGCCAGACCACCTACCTGCCCATCAAGGTCAACACCGCGGGTGTCGTGCCGATCATCTTCGCTTCGGCGCTGCTGTACTTCCCGGCTCAGATTGCCGTGTTCTTCCCCGGCATCGGCTGGATTCAGGCAGTTGCCTCCGCGCTTTCGACCGGTTGGCTCAACTGGGTGCTTAACGTTGTCCTCATCGTGTTTTTCGCGTACTTCTACACGTCCATGGTGTTCAACCCCGATGACACGGCCGACAACCTTAAGAAGCAGGGCGGCTTTATTCCGGGCGTGCGTCCGGGTAGGGCTACCGCGGCCTACATCAAGAACGCGCTCAACAAGATTACGCTTCCCAGCGCTGTCTTTTTGGCGCTCATCGCCATCGTGCCTTCGATCATCTTCTCCTTTACGGGTAACCAGCTAATCCAGGCATTTGGCGGCACGTCCATCCTCATCATGGTCGGCGTCGTGCTCGACACGGTCGATAAGCTCGAAGGCCAGATCAAGATGTATGATTACGATGGATTCTTTAAATAGGCTAGAGGAGGATTGCTCATGAACCTCGTATTGCTCGGAGCTCCGGGTGCCGGTAAGGGTACCGTCGCACAGGAGCTCGTCGCCGAGTTTGGCGTCGCTCACATTTCCACGGGCGACCTGCTGCGTGCTGCCGTCAAGGGTGGCACCGAGCTTGGTATTCAGGCTAAGAAGTACATGGACGCTGGCGAGCTCGTTCCCGATCAGCTCGTGATCGACCTTGTCAAGGAGCGCCTTGCCGCCGATGACGCCCAGCAGGGCTTCATCCTCGACGGCTTCCCGCGCAACACCGCCCAGGCCGTGACGCTCGATTCCGAGCTCTCCGCCATGGGTCGCGAGATCGACTGCGCCCTTCTGGTCGATGTGGCCCCCGAGGTCATTATCGATCGTCTGTCTTCGCGTCGCACCTGCCGCGCCTGCGGTTACACCGGCACCGCTGCCGATGCTACCTGCCCCAAGTGTGGCGGTGAGATGTATCAGCGCGACGACGACAAGCCCGAGACCATCAAGAACCGTCTCGACGTCTACGAGAAGTCCACGAGCCCGCTTGTCGACTACTATCGTGGCCAGGGTCTGCTCAAGTCGGTCAACGGTGACCAGGCTCGCGAGACCGTGTACGGGGATGTCAAAGAGGCTCTCGGTCTATGATCAAGATTAAGTCTGCAACGCAAATCGAGCAGATGAAGAAGGCAGGAGCGCTATCTAAGATGGCGCTCCGCCACGTTGGAGCCATGGTGCGCCCCGGCGTTTCGACTTTTGAGCTCGATCAGCTCGCGGAGCAGATTATCCGCATGCATGGTGGCACCCCAGCCTTTAAGGGTTACGGCGGGTTTCCCGGAACCATTTGCGCATCGATTAACGATGCCGTGGTACACGGTATTCCCAACCCCGACATGATCCTGCGCGATGGCGATATCATCTCCATCGATACGGGAGCCGTTGTCGACGGTTGGGTCGGCGATAACGCTTGGACGTTTTTCGTCGGCACCCCCACGCCCGAAGCCAAGGCTTTGTGCGAGATCACGCGCGATTGCCTTAAGGCTGCCATCGAGCAGGCTGTTCCCGGTAACCATATCGGGGACGTCGGTTATGCCGTTCAGTCCCTCGCCGAGTCTCACGGTTACGGCGTGCTTCGCGATTATGTGGGCCATGGCATTGGCCGCGTGATGCACGAGGACCCCAACGTTCCTAACTATGGAAAGAAGGGGAGGGGCGTTCGCCTCCAGGCCGGCATGGTCATTGCCATCGAGCCGATGGTTACGATGGGTTCCAACCATGTGAGCACGGGCTCCGACGGTTGGATTGTTACGACCAACGACCACCTGCCCGCCGCGCACTACGAGAACACCGTCGCCATTACCAATGACGGCCCGGTGATTCTCACCACGGATGCGCAAGGTGCTTGGTGTTCGCTCCAAGGCGGAGAAATGTAACAAGTTCCACTTAGTTGTGGAGCCATTACGAAGTTATTACGATGCGTGCATACGTGTTGTAGAATACTCAATCGCTGTCGTTTTCTAGAGAAAGATGATTGCTTGTGAAGAAGGAAGACGCAATTGAGCTCGAGGGTACGGTAAAAGAGCCGCTGCCCAACGCCATGTTTAAGGTCGAGCTCGAGAACGGTCATTCGGTTCTGTGCAACATTTCTGGCAAGATCCGAATGAATTACATCCGCATTCTCCCCGGTGACAGGGTTGTCGTGGAGCTTTCCCCGTACGACCTGACCCGCGGCCGCATCACCTATCGCTATAAATAGCGGCACGCATACACGCTCTTTTCCGACTGCAGGCTTAGCTCAACCTACGGTCGGTTTGCGTGTGAAGACCAGCCATAGTTTTAAACGCCTGCGGCTGGGCGAGTAGATAGTAGGGAAGTAGTTTGAGCGCTACCGAAAGGAAGAACGATGAAGGTACGTCCTTCGGTCAAGAAGATGTGCGATAAGTGCAAAATCATTAGGCGCCATGGCAAGGTCCTCGTCATTTGCGAGAATCCCCGTCATAAGCAGCGTCAGGGTTAAGAGAGGAGACTACGTTGGCCCGTATTAATGGTGTCGACCTCCCGCGTGAGAAGCGCGTTGAGATCGGTCTGACCTACATTTACGGCATCGGCCGCACCACTGCGACGAAGATTTGCGTCGAGTGCAACGTTAACGTGGATACGCGCGTTAAGGACCTCACCGAGGATGAGGTTAACGCCATCCGCGATTATATCGATAAGAACCAGATCATGGTTGAGGGCGACCTCCGCCGTGAGCGCAACCAGAACGTCAAGCGCCTTATGGACATCGGCTGCAACCGCGGCCTTCGTCACCGCAAGGGCCTCCCGGTCCGCGGCCAGCGCACCCACACTAACGCTCGTACCCGCAAGGGCCCGAAGCGTCAGATCGGTGCTAAGAAGAAGAAATAAGGAGCGCTAGATAGATGGCTACTGCTAAGAAGAACGTTCGCGCTGCCCGTCTGAAGCGCGCGGACCGTAAGAACATTTCCGTGGGCCAGGCTCACATTCGTTCTACGTTCAACAACACTATCGTTTCGATCACCGATCCCCAGGGCAACGTCATTTCCTGGAAGTCGGCTGGCCAGGTGGGCTTCAAGGGCTCCCGTAAGTCCACGCCGTTCGCTGCCCAGATGGCTGCCGAGGCTGCTGCCAAGCAGGCCATGGAGCACGGTATGAAGAAGGTTTCCGTCTTCGTCAAGGGCCCCGGCTCCGGTCGTGAGACCGCCATCCGCTCCCTCCAGGCTGCTGGCCTCGAGGTCTCGAGCATCCAGGACAAGACCCCCATTCCGCACAACGGCTGCCGCCCCAAGAAGCGTCGCCGCGTGTAACTGAAAGGATCGTATCAATATGGCAATCGACAGGACTCCTGTTCTTAAGCGCTGCCGTCAGCTCGGGATCGATCCCGCTGAGCTCGGTTACAGCAGCAAGAAGGAATCTATCCGTCAGCCCAAGCGCCGTCGCAAGGAATCTGAGTACGGCATGCAGCTGCGCGAGAAGCAGAAGGTCAAGTTCATCTATGGCGTTCTGGAGAAGCAGTTCCACGGCTACTTCAACAAGGCCCGTAAGATGAACGGCGTCACCGGTGAGAACCTCATGATCATTCTTGAGTCTCGCCTCGACAACGTCGTCTTCCGTCTTGGCTTCGCCCGCACCCGCAAAGAGGCTCGTCAGTCCGTCCGTCACGGTCACTTCACCGTGAACGGCAAGCGCGTGGACATCCCGTCCTACCGCGTCAAGGCCGGCGACGTCGTCGCTGTCGGCGAGAAGTTCCGTGACCTCCTCCCCATCAAGGAGGCTCTGATTTCCTCCGAGCGCTTTGAGGTCCCTGGCTGGCTCGAGGTCGATATCGAGAAGCTGTCTGGTAACGTGCTCGCTCTGCCGACGCGTGAGCAGATCAGCGGTGATATCAACGAGCAGCTCATCGTCGAGCTCTACTCTAAGTAGTCCATCCGGGCTGCTGAGGCTGGAGGTAATACATGTCAGAATTCATTAGGCCTCAGGTTCAGGTCGAAGAGATCAACGAGACGTCTGCTCGTGTCTCCGTCGAGCCGCTCGAGCGTGGCTACGGCGATACGCTGGGTAACTCCCTTCGTCGCGTTCTTCTGTCCTCGCTCGAGGGTGCCGCCGTCGAGGCTATTCAGATCGATGGCGCGCAGCACGAGTTCATGACCATCCCTAACATGGTCGAGGATGTCACCGACATCGTCCTGAATGTCAAGGGTCTTGTCTTCAGGGCTCTCGGCACGACCGACGAGGCGACCGCCACCATTTCGGTTGACGGCCCCTGCGAGGTCACCGGTGCGGACTTCTTTATTCCGTCCGAGTTTGAGCTGGTCAACCCCGAGCAGCACATCGCTACGCTCACCGAGGGTGGCCATCTCACCATGAGCATGCGCATCGGCTATGGCCGCGGCTATGTTTCTGGCGAGGCCAACAAACGCGACAACGATCCCATCGGTGTGATCCACGTCGACTCGCTGTACTCGCCGGTTTCCCGTTGCGCCAAGCTCGTTGAGGCTTGCCGTGTCGGTCAGCACACCGACTACGACCGCCTTGTCCTCGAGATCGAGACCAACGGCTCCATCGCCCCGCGCGACGCCGTGGTCCAGGCTGCCAATATCATTAACCAGCATATGGCTGCCTTTATGAACCTTGCCGAGACCCCCGAGGTCGAGGAGGAGGCTTCGATCTTCGCTCCCGAGGTCACCAACGACAACGCCGAGCTGGACAAGCAGATCGAGGATCTGGACCTTTCCGTCCGTTCCTACAACTGCCTTAAGCGCGCCAGCATTCACTCGGTCCGTCAGCTCGTTGAGTTCTCGGAGAACGATCTGCTCAACATCCGTAACTTCGGTGTTAAGTCGATCGAGGAAGTGAAGGACAAGCTTGAGTCCATGGGCCTGAGCCTGAAGGCTTAATGCTTCGCATATTTGAGGAGAAACTAGACCATGCGTCATAACGTTAAGAAGGGCCTGAAGCTCGGCACCGATGCGAGCCACACCAAGGCCATGAAGAAGAGCCTTGCTAAGGCCCTCTTCGAGAACGACCGCATCAAGACCACCGAGACCCGCGCTAAGGCGCTGCGTTCGGTCGTCGATCCGATCATCACCTGGGCCAAGAAGGGCGACCTGCACTCTCGTCGTCTGGCTATCGCCAAGCTCGGCGATAAGCAGCTCGTTGCCGAGATCTTCGACAAGGCTGCTCAGGGCATGTGGCAGGACCGCAACGGCGGTTACACCCGCATCATGAAGCTCGGTAACCGCAAGGGCGACAACGCTCCCATCGTTATCATGGAGCTCGTCACCGAGCCTTGCACGCCTAAGGCTAAGAAGGCTGCTCCGGCCCCCAAGAAGGCCGCTGCTCCCAAGAAGGTCGAGGCTGCCGAGGAGGCTCCTGCTGAGGAGACCGCTGAGTAGACAATCCGTCTGCATAGGCTATATTCGAGGGGTACGTTCGCGTACCCCTCTTTTTTTGTCGAAATGCCATTGCCTGTTTGTTGGGAGCGCCCATGACCGCGCCGTCTGATTTCAATTCGATTCCCGAGCTCGACGCCACGCTCGTTTTCCGCGTGGCCTACGATGGCTCGTCCTATAGCGGCTTTGCCGAGCAGCCTGGCCAGACGACGGTTGCGGGCGAGCTGCGCCGCGCTATCGAGACGCTCCTGCGCCGTCCGATCGACCTGACGTGCGCAGGGCGCACCGATGCCGGCGTGCATGCGGTGGCGCAGTAC
>CABRZT010000030.1:0-26196 GCA_902475595.1 uncultured Collinsella sp.
AGTCGTTGGGGACGTTCTTGTTTGACTAGTCGTTTAAGAACGTCCCCAACGACTACCAATCGTTTTCAGTTCGTAAACTTGCATATATGCATTTATATATGCATTTGCTGGAGGTAGCGCTGAGCGGTATCCTGTTAAGTCGTCAGCATACGATTCAACAGGGAAGGCAGATTATGCATTCTCCCCATCAGCGCGACGCGCATCCACAGCCGGTGTGCAGCCGTCGCATCTTCTTGGGTAGCGCTCTCGCTGCGAGCGCTTCCGTCGTCGCCGGCGCGCTCGCCGGCTGTCAGCGTCCGTCCACGCTCAAGGTAGTTCAGCCCACGACGGGCGGCGGTCGCGACGACCTGTCCGATTCCGTGATCGGCAAGGACAAGATCCGCATTGGCATGGAGGCGGCCTACGCCCCGTACAACTGGCAGGTTTCCGAAGCCAGTGAGTACACTATCCCCATCGATAACGTGCAGGGCGCCTATGCCGATGGCTACGACGTGCAGATCGCCAAGATCGTCTGCAAGGCCCTCGGTGGCGAGCCCGTTGCCGTCAAGCAGAGCTTCTCGGGCCTTATCGATTCGCTCAACAACGGCCAGATCGACCTCATCATCGCCGGCATGAGCGCCACGCCCGAGCGCGAGGAGTCGGTCGGCTTCTCCGACCCGTACTTTATTGGCTACTTTGGCCTGTTCGTAAAAGAGGGTTCCCCCTACCAAAACGCCACCAAACTCAGCGACTTTAGCGGTGCCACGGTACTCGGCCAAAAGGACACCATGCTCGACACCGTCATCGACGAGATTCCGGGCGTTGTGCACAAGAACCCGGTCGACTCCGTCCCCACGGTGTTCTCGAATCTGCTGCAGGGCACGTGCGACGCCGTGACTTACAACACCGAGAACGAGAAGGGCTATATGGCCCAAAACCCGGGTATCGTCCCTATTCATTTTGCCGAGGGCGAGGGCTTTAAGCAGGAGGTCGCGGCAAACGTCGGCTGTCGCAAGGGCTCGGACAAACTGCTTAAACTCATCGACAAGACACTCAAGGGCATTAGCCAAGAGGAACGCGACCAAATGTGGGACGCGTGCCTCGACCGCCAGCCGGCATAGGGAGGCAGCATGAAAACCATCAATCGTCTGGCCTCCTTTATCAAGGCCGACCACCGTTATGTGTACCTGGGCACGAGTGTCATCGCGGCGCTTGGCCTGGCGTTTAGCCAGCGCAACCCCACGCCGCTGAGCTTCTTGGTGCCCACCGGTATCTTCCAGGATTGCCTTTGGGCAATCCTTTGGGCCTGGCTCGTCGTGTCGGCGGCGGCGCTCGTCACCAAACTCATGCACTGGAATGACTATCGCGAAACGTCGCCGTTCGCATCCGAGCGCTTCCGTCGTGGCGCACGCTTGGGCAGCTATGTCGTGGTTGCCATCGCGGCGATCTTTTTCGTGGACCGCTGCGTCATGTCGTTTATCGACCTGGTACAGGTGAGCATCGTCTCGGACTCCAACCCCAGCGACTTTTTGTCGAGCCTGGTCTACATGACCTACAAGAGCGGGGACTTCTTTATCCGCGGTATCGAGATCACCATCGCGCTTGCCACCTTCGGCACCGTCATCGCATTCTTCCTGGCGTTGCTCTTTGTGTTCCTGCGTATTCAGACCTTCGATCGCGTGGACAACGACCTGGTGCGCTTCTTTAAGAGCATTGGCCGCGGCTTTGCGACCATCTACTCCACCATCGTGCGCGGCACGCCCATGATGGTCCAGGGTCTGCTCATCTATTACGCGGGTTTCACCGTTTTGCGCGGCATGGGCTTCGAGACCGCCCAGGCCAACCAGATCTGGAGTACCTTCACCGCCGGCCTCGTCACCATCTCGCTCAACTCCACCGCCTACATGATGGAGGTCCTGCGCGGCGGCATCGAGTCCATCGACCCCGGCCAGGCCGAGGCAGCGCGCTCGCTGGGTCTTTCGCAGTGGCAAGCCATGCGCAAAGTCGTGTTCCCCCAGGGCATTAAAAACGCGATTCCGGCGCTCACCAACGAGCTCATCATCAACATCAAGGACTCGTCGGTGCTCTCGGTCATCGGCGTGTTCGACCTCATGTACGCCACCACCACCGTCGCCGGCGTGTACTACCGCCAGATGGAGGTCTACTGCGTGGCGCTCGTGGTCTACCTGATCCTGACGCTCGTGGCGAGCCGCCTGCTCGAAGCCTTTGGCAAAAAACTTGGTGCCGAGGCTCCGGCCACGTTGCCCAGCTCCAACTAGGCTCAAGACGAGGAGAATCATCATGGCAGATACCGCCACTACCGGCGTTGCGGCCGCCGCACAGACCAATGAGCCGCTCATCCGCGTCGAGGGCCTGCGCAAAAGCTTCGGCTCGCTCGAGGTGCTCAAGGGCATCGACCTGTCCGTTAAATCAGGCGAGGTCGTCACCATTATCGGCGCCTCGGGCTCGGGCAAGTCGACCTTCCTGCGCTGCCTCAACCTGCTCGAGACCCCGGACGCGGGCCACATCTGGTTCCACGGCCAGGATCTCACGGCCGAGCGCTGCAACATTAACAAACTGCGTGAGGACATCGGTATGGTGTTCCAGGGCTTTAACCTGTTCAACAACATGGATGTGCTCGACAACTGCACGCTTGCGCCCGTCACGCTCAAAAAGATGAGCAAGGCCGAGGCTGAAAAAATTGCGATGGAGCATCTGACGAGCGTGGGACTCGAAAAGTTCGCGCACGCCGCCGTGGGCCGCCTGTCCGGTGGTCAAAAACAGCGCGTGGCCATCGCTCGTGCCCTGTGCATGAATCCGCAGATTATGCTGTTCGACGAGCCGACCTCCGCGCTCGACCCCGAGATCGTGGGAGAGGTGCTCGAGGTCATGCGCAAGCTCGCTGCCGACGGCATGACCATGGTCGTCGTCACGCACGAGATGGCCTTTGCCCGCACCGTGTCCGATCGCGTGGTCTTTATGGACAAGGGCGTGGTCCTCGAGGACGCCGCGCCGGCCGAGCTCTTCGGCAACCCCAAGCACCAGCGCACCCGCGAGTTTCTCTCGCGTTATCTCGAGGACAAATAACCAACCGCAAATGTTTGCGTGGCAGGGCCGCTCCGGTGGGGCGGCCCTCGTCATCACAATCGAAAGGATGTCATGGCCGAGGTTTGGCGCTTCTTTGCGCATGAGGACGATTTTGCCGATTTGGACGAAACTGGCGCGTGCGAGCGCTTGGGCCGCGTGCTGTCATTTCCGACCATCTCGAGTATGGATGCCGAGGCGGTGGACTGGCAGCCGTTCGACGACCTGCGCGCCTATATGCAGCAGGCGTGGCCGCGCGTGTTCGCGGCGGGCGAGGTCGACCTTATCGACCATTCGCTATTGGTGACGCTTAGCGGTTCCGACCCTGACCTCAAGCCCATTATGCTCATGGGCCACATGGACGTGGTTCCCGTGGTGCCGGGTACCGAGGCCGACTGGACGCACGACCCCTTTAGCGGGCACGTGGACGACACCTACATCTGGGGCCGTGGAGCGATCGACATGAAGGACCAGGTCGCAGGCATTCTCGAGGCTGTCGAGTATGCGCTGGCGCACGGTTGGCAGCACGAGCGGACGCTGCTCCTGGCCTTTGGCCAGGACGAGGAGACGACGCAGTGCGGCGCAGGCGCCATCGGCCGCGCGCTCGAGGAGCGCGGTGTTGAGCTCGAGTTCCTGATCGACGAGGGCGACTACCGCATCGTTTCGGATGCCGAGTACAGCGCGGGCGAGGGTTGGCTCATGCACGCCGACCTCGCGGAGAAGGGCTATGCCGACATTGTGCTCAAGACAAAGAGCGCGGGTGGACATTCTTCCAACCCCTACGGCGGCACGTCGCTCGAGGTGCTTAGCCGTGCCATCACCGCAATCTGCGATATCGAGTGGCCGACGCGCGTCACGGACCTGCTTGCCGCACAGCTCGTCGAGCTGGGGCTTTACACGGCCGATGAAATTGCCGCCAACGGGGGCGCCATTGTCCGCGATTGCCTCGCCAGCAAGAAGCTCTATCCGCTCGTGACCACCACCTGCGCGCCCACGCAGGTCGAGGGTGGCAGCACCGGCGCCAACGTAATGCCGCAGGATATGTGGGCCAATATCAATTTCCGTATGCTCGAGGGCACGAGCGTGGCCGATGTCGTGGCCCGCTGCCGCGTCGCCGTTGCCGAGGCGGGGCTCGCCGACCGTGTCGAGGTCGAGCTCGGCCCCGGCAGCTCCGAACCCTCGCCGTCTCCGCGCATCGGCGGACCGGGACTCGAGGCGGTTCGCTCCATCGCCGCCCGCTATTTCCGTGATCCAAAGGGGACGGAGGAAAACGGATCATCCGAGCCGTTGGCGATTGTCCCCTCGACCGTGATCGGCGCGACCGACGCTGCCAACTACCAGCGCATTTGCTCCGAGTGCATTCGCTTCTCGGCCTTTGTGGTCGACGATGACGAGTGCGATCGCGGCGTCCACGGCACCAACGAGCGCATTACCCGCCGCGCCTACCTCCAGGGTGTCCGCTTCCTCGTCGCCCTGATCCATACGCTTTAGAATCCGACAAAGGGACTGTCCCTTTGTCGGATTCCGTGCGGGTTATATGCAGGTTTGCCTGCGCACGCTATCATATATGGGTTAGACCGCAACTATGTACCCCATACGCGAAGGGATGCGCATGTATCTGAAGATCGACATGCTCTAGCTGGACTTACCCCCGCAGCGGCGCCCCGCGCCCCATCAATTCTGCCGATTTTCGCCTTCACGCATATAAAGGAGTCCGTCATGCGCGACAAGCTCGAAAAGATCATCAAGGCCTACGAGGAGCTCGAGAAGAAGCTTTCCGACCCGGCCGTCGCCTCCGATATCAAGGAGTTCACGCGTCTCAACAAGGAGTACGCGCACCAGTCCGACCTCATTGCCGCCTCGCGCGAGTACATCGGCGCGCTCGATGACATCGAGGCTGCCAAGGAAATGCTGCACGATACCACCGATGCCGATGAGAAGGAGATGCTCCAGATGGACATCTCCGAAAACGAGGCCAAGCTTCCCCAGCTCGAGGAAGACATCAAGTACATGCTCATCCCGAGCGACCCCAACGACGACAAGAACACCATCGTCGAGATCCGCTCCGCCGCCGGTGGCGACGAGGCGGCCATCTTCGCCGGCGATCTGTACAAGATGTACCAGCGCTTTTGCGAGTCGCGCGGCTGGAAGACTACCGTGCTCGATTCCAGCCCCAGCGAGGCCGGTGGCTTTAAGTCCATCGAGTTCAAGGTCGAGGGCGACCGCGTCTACTCCGTCATGAAGTTCGAGTCCGGCGTGCACCGCGTCCAGCGCGTTCCCAAGACTGAGTCCCAGGGCCGCATTCAGACCTCCACGGCTACCGTCGCCGTACTTCCCGAGGCCGAGGAGATCGACGTCCAGATCAACCAGTCCGACCTGCGCATCGACACCTACTGCGCCTCCGGCCCTGGCGGTCAGTGCGTTAACACCACCTACTCCGCCGTGCGCATCACCCACCTGCCCACCAACACCGTGGTGCAGTCGCAGGAGCAGCGTTCCCAGATCCAGAACCGCGAGGTCTGCATGCAGATGCTGCGCGCCCGTCTGTACGAGATGGAACTCGAGAAGCAGCAGGCCGAGCTCGGTGCCGAGCGCCAGAGCCAGATTGGCCACGGCAACCGTTCCGAGAAGATCCGTACTTACAACCAGCCCCAGGACCGCGTGACCGATCACCGTATCGGCTTCAACTCCACCTACAACGGCGTCCTTCTGGGCGATCAGCTCGGCACCGTCATCGAGGCACTTGCCGCCGCCGAGCGAGCCGAGAAGCTGGCGCAGGCTGTGTAGTGGGTTACGCGGTTTTGCCAAACCGCGTAACGGCTTGACGCTGCGCGCCGCCCAGAGCGACAATTTGTCATTCAAAAGGCAAGGCATGACCAGAAGGTCTATGCCTTGCCTTTTTCATGCCAACTTGTTCGCTCTGGACGTCGCTCGCTGTCCGTCCTCTGCCTGCGGCGTTGCCTTGCTCCGGATGCGGTATGCTCAACCTGTGGCGCCTTAGATGTAGTCATTGGGGACGTTCTTAAATGACTGGGTTGAGTAAAATACTTTTCGAGTTTATTTAATCTGCTTTGTTAGAAATTAAGCTGTCTACCTGCTCAAAGTAATTAACAGTCTTCATCTGATATTGAAAATATTGCTCGAAAAATCGTTCAAGAAGTCGCGGGGCGATTTTTGATGGGTCGTGCGTCAAGCGATGTGGAAAGTTCTTGGTTAGATATTGGTCAGTTTTGGGTCAACCTTGCCAAAAGCTTGACGAATGCAGATTTAGACGTCGACGAATGAACATTTCAGGCAGGTTCCAAGCAAAATTCTGGGCTGATTCTCGATAATCGCCTTCAATTGTCCCTTGCCAAGCGCTGGCCTCGCGTACAATCTGCTCCGACATTCGCGCGCCGCCCGGCGCTTAAGAGGGGAGGGCCCCATGGCAAACGAGATTTGGACCATCAAGCGTTGTCTCGAGTGGACCAAGGAGTACCTGGCCGAGCGCGGCGAGGAGCACCCCCGTCTTTCTGCCGAGTGGCTGCTGTGCGCCGCCACGGGCCTGGCGCGCATTGACCTATATATGCGTATGGACGAGACGCTTAACGCGGCCCAGCTTGAGACTATGCATGCGGCCGTTGTCCGCCGCGCTAAGGGCGAGCCGCTGCAATACATCACGGGCAGCACGCAGTTTCGCATGATTGACGTCGCGTGCGCTCCCGGTGTGCTCATTCCGCGCCCCGAAACCGAGATGCTCGTCGAGGAAGTCCTCAATTATCTGGATGCCGAGGTGCTGAGCCCCGAGGCTGCTGCCCGTCAGCGTGTTGAGCTGCCTTGGAACGATGAGGTCGAGGAGGCACGCAAGGCCGAGGCCGCGCTGGCAGACGAACGGGCGACCGCCGAGCGCCGTGCCGCTAACCTGACGGCTGCCGATGAGGCGGCGCTAGGCGGCGACGTACTGGGCAGCCGTGCCTATGCCGAGGAACTGGCCGACCGCGAGGCCGAGGAAGCCGCCGCGCAGGCAGCAGAAGCCGAAGCCGCGGAAGCCGCCGAGCCCGAGCTCGACGAATACGGCATCGCCATCGAGGGTGCCGGCCAGGAGACGGCTTCAGCTCAGGATGCCGCTGCGCCTGCCCCAACCGAGCCCTGCACTGCCCGCGTTCTCGAGGTCGGCTGCGGCACGGGCTGCATTTCGCTCTCCCTTGCCTGGGAGCGCCGCGGCCACGTTACCTGCACCGCCACCGATATCGAGCCGCGCGCCATCGATCTGGCCACCAAAAACCGCGTCGCCCTCGGCCTCACGGCAGATGAGGTTGCCTTTAGCCTCACCAACCTGGTGAGTTCCATTCCCCGCGAAGAGTGGGGCACCTTTGATGTGCTCGTCTCCAACCCGCCTTACATCCCGACCGACGTCATGCGCTCGCTGCCGCACGAGGTCAAGGACTTTGAGCCCGACCTGGCGCTCGAGGGCGGCGCCGACGGCCTCGATATCTTCCGCCGCCTGCTCAACGCGGCGCCTTACATGCTGCGCGCCGGCGGCCTGTTTGCCTGCGAGCTCTACGAGGGTGCCCTCGATGTCGCGGCCGAGCTCTGTCGCCAGGCAGGCCTTTCGGACGTGCGTATCGTCCATGACCTCACCGATCGCCCCCGCATCGTCCGAGCCATCGTCACCGAGCCCAAACAGCGCCAGTAATATTTATTAACTGGTTAGCAAAAATTATAAAGTAGTTTATAATTAGGACGGCTGAAAGAGGTCGGCCCATGCAACCTCCTACCTTTCGGGAAATCATTGCCCTACTCAAGCACGATGGATTCGTGAAGGTCGCGCAAGTCGGTAGTCATGCTAAGTATGTTTCTGGTGACCGTGTTGTCACCGTGAACGGCTCTGGTGGTGATCGACCAAAGAAGGGCACGTGGGCAAGTATTCGT
This sequence comes from uncultured Collinsella sp., assembly GCA_902475595.1. Taxonomy (GTDB): domain Bacteria; phylum Actinomycetota; class Coriobacteriia; order Coriobacteriales; family Coriobacteriaceae; genus Collinsella. The sequence goes on from CABRZT010000030.1 coordinate 7,975, forward strand.
CGCCAAGCTGGATGGTAGTTGGAGGCAAAATGAGGCAGCGATTTACCTATGACTGCGTTCTCATAAAAGAAGACGACGGTTACTGCGCCAGCTTCCCGCAGATTCCCGGCGCCTTTGCCGATGGCGATACACGCGAAGAAGCGATTGCCCATGCCACCGAGGCGCTGATGGCGTTTTTGGCCGACGACCTCAACAACGGTTTGACTCCGGCAGGGTACGAACACTCGGCCGAGGTCGTGGCCCTTTCAGTCGAAATCGACCACGAGGACGCTCGGGAAGCGGCGTGCCGAACATTTAAAGACGCAGCGCTGGACCTCAAAGTCTCCGCTCCGCGGATTACCGCTCTGGTCAAAGCCGGAAAGCTCGATGTTGAACTCGTCGACGGCCGTCGGATGATAACGATAGACAGCATCGAGCGCTACGCCGCCCAAAATCGCCACGCCGGCAGGCCAAAGAAGTTCGTCGCAGTTCAATAACCCCCTCACTTTCACCGACTACTAAAGCCGCTCACCAAACCAACATGCGCTCTGGGCAAATAGGTTGAATGTTTCGTGCGAGAATGCCCCTCAGTAAACAAACTTGCACCAGAGCGTAAGGGGCTGGCATACACATGCAGACGGTCTATCGGGTATACGAGGGAACGCGCGAGCCGCATCGGCTCGCCGTCGAGCGCACGGCCGAGGTGCTCGGCCGCGGCGGCCTGGCCTTGATTCCGACCGAGACCGTCTACGGTGTCGCCGTGGCAGTCAACGCCTTCTCGGACGCCGTGCCCCAAGATACAAGCGAATTCCCATCGTGGCCGCGCGATCCGCAGGCTGCCGTCAACGGTGCCGCAGTCCCTGCGCTCGGCACCGGCTATCGACGCATCTTCACTCTCAAGCAACGTGAACTCACCCAAACGGTCGCCTGGCTGGTCGATGGCGTCGAGGCGCTCGACCGCTATGGCGTGGATATCCCGGAAGATGCCCGCGTACTTGCGCGACGATGCTGGCCGGGAGCCCTGACTATCGTGGTCAAGGCGGCTCCCTGCGTGCCGACCTTTATGCGTGCTGCCGACGACACCGTGGCCCTGCGCGCTTCGGCCTCTCCCGTGGTCCAAGCGCTCATCCGCGCCTGCGGCAGTCCCCTTGCCTGCACGAGCGCCAACACACACGGCGCGCCCTCGCCGGCAAGCTTTGCCGCCGTCGAAGGTCGCATCCTGGAGGGGGTCGATGTTGCCGTCGACGCCGGTGAGACCCCGTGTCGCGACGCCTCGACCATCGTGTCGTTCCAGCACGGCGGGCTCCAGATCCTGCGCCAAGGCGCACTTCCCGCATCAGAGATCGAACGGGTCCTGTCCGACCCGATGCAATAGAAAGGTGTAAGCGATGTCGTTGAATCTGGGCAGCCTGGGCATGGAAGATGCCTCGTTTAACTTTGGCGGTTCCTACATCATGGCGCTCGACTGCGGCACCACCTCGGTACTTGCGACCATCGTCGACGAGTACGGCTGCATCGTCGCGCAGGCGCGTCGTAGCGTCAAAACCAGCTTCCCGCGTCCCGGTTGGATAGAGCAAGACCCCATGGAGGTGCTTGCCAGCCAGATCGGCGTGATGATGGAGGTCCAGTTTAAGAGCGGCATCCATTCTGACCGCATCGCCGCCATCGGTATCTCCAACCAGCGCGAGACCACGGTGGTGTGGGACCGCATAAGCGGCCAACCCATCTATAACGCCATCGTGTGGCAATGCCGTCGCACCGCACCTCTGATCGACGAGCTGGTCGAGCGGGGCGCAGAAGAGCTGGTGCGCTCCCGCACGGGACTCACGCTCGATCCGTATTTCTCGGCTTCCAAGGTGCAGTGGATCCTCGACAACGTCGACGGTGCGCGTGAGAGCGCGGCGGCGGGCGACCTCATGTTCGGCACCATCGACACCTGGCTCATCTACAACCTCACCGGCAGTCAGGTCTTTGCCACCGACTACACCAATGCCAGCCGCACGGCGCTCTTTAATATCCATACGCTCGATTGGGACGACGACCTGCTGGCGCTCTTTGACGTTCCGCGTTCCATGATGCCCGAGGTTCGTTGGAGCTCGGGCGACTACGGCCGCGTCGCGAGCGACATCATGACCAACATGCCGCCCATCATGGGCGTGGCGGGCGATCAGCAGGCGTCGCTGTTCGGCCACTGCTGCTTCCATCCCGGCCAGACCAAAAACACCTATGGCACGGGTTGCTTTATGCTCATGAACACCGGCGACGAGGTCGTCGAATCCAAGAACGGTCTGGTCTCCACGATCGGTATCGCCGCGGACGGCAAGATCAGCTATGCGCTCGAGGGTTCTATCTTTGCCGCCGGTTCCACCATGAACTGGCTGCGCAACAACATGGGCATCATCTCGAGTGTGAGCGAGTCCGCGCAACTCGCCGTTTCAATCAACGACAACGAGGGCTGCTACTTCGTTCCCGCCTTTGCGGGTTTGGGCGCTCCCTGGTGGGATCCGCATGCCCGCGGTATCGTGTGCGGCCTGACCGGTGCCTCGAGTCGCGCGACCATTGTGCGTGCGGCCTGCGAGTCCATGGCCTACCAGAGTTATGACGTGCTGCGCGCCATGGAGCAGGACGTGGGACTTTCGATTGAGCGCCTGTCCGTCGATGGCGGCGCCTCACGCAACGAGTTCATCATGCAATTCCAGGCCGACCTGCTGGATATCCCCGTGCTGCAATGCGAGACGGTGGAGACCACGGCAATCGGTGCCGCGTACTTGGCGGGTCTTGCCGTCGGCTATTGGGAAGACCTTGAAGAGCTGGAGCAAAATGCCCAGATCGTTAGGACCTTCCTTCCCCATATGTCCGCCGAGCGTCGCGAGCAAAACCTTGCGGGCTGGCGTGATGCAGTCAAGCGCTCGCTCAGTACCGCACAGTAGGGCTGCGATGGGCTGCTCGATACAACAAACCGCTAAACTTATGCATGGCGTGCGGCGGCAACGTTGCTGCGCGCCTTGTCAGCAAGGCCGTTTTGCGGCCGCAACGAAAGGGGCAATCAACCCATGACCGTCACCTACGATGCGTCCCGTGTGACGCTTGTCGATCATCCGCTCGTCCAGCACAAGCTGTCGATCCTGCGCGACAAAAACACCGGCACCAACCAGTTCCGCCAGCTCGTGCGCGAACTCGCGCTTTTTGACGGCTACGAGGCCATGCGCGACCTGCCTATGGAAGACGTCGAGGTCGAGACCCCCATCACTACCGCCACGTTCAAACAGCTCGCCGGCAAGAAACTCGCCATCGTGCCCATCCTGCGTGCGGGCCTTGGCATGGTCGACGGCATCCTCGACCTGGTGCCCTCCGCTCGCGTGGGCCACATCGGCATGGAGCGCGACGAGGTCACCCACGAGCCGCACGAGTATTACTGCAAGATGCCCAAGGATATCGACCAGCGCATCTGCCTGGTCGTCGACCCCATGCTCGCCACGGGCGGTTCGGCCGAGATGGCCATCAGCTACCTGCGCGAGCGCGGTGTCAAGGACATCCGCATGCTGTGCATCGTCGCGGCCCCCGAGGGCCTCAAGTCGCTGACTGAGAAGGACCCCGATGTGCATATCTATACCTGCGCCATCGACGACCATCTCAACGAAGCTGCCTACATCGTTCCCGGCCTGGGCGACGCCGGCGACCGCATCTACGGCACGCTGTAATCTCTGGGCCATACCGGCTAACGTCGAAAATACGAAGAAATGGTGCGCGCGGTCGAACAAAAGACGACCGCGCGCACTCCTGTTAACGGACGTTTTGCCCTGCAGGGTTCGAGAAAAACGTATTACCGTACCTGCGGCATAAAGAAGGTCTTAAGAAAACGAACAGGTGCGTATTAACCGATGCTTTTTCGGTTGTACTTTAGCGATTGGCTCGTACAATAGTCACCAATGTTTGGCGGGAACTGTCCTGTGAGGCGATAAAAAAGGAAAGTGAGGACGCCAGTGTTTCAGATAGCCGATCTGCTCGCTATCGTTGCAGGTGCCATCGCGGGCGCGATTGCCTTCCTTCCCTTTGTCTTTACGCTCAAGCCGGTTCTTGACGATAAGCAGAATGCGGACATGCTCAAGGGTATGGTGAGTCTCGCGGTCTCGGCAATCGCGTTGCTTGTCTTTACCTTGGTTGTGTTTGTGTTGTTCGGAGAGGCATTTCGCATGTTCCTCCTGGGCGAGGCGATCGGCTTCGTGGCCTTTATGGCCGCCTGCGCGGTTCGCGTCGCCAAGGCGCTGCGAGATCCTCATGAGGTCGAAAGGTAAGTCGTGGAAATTTTTGAAAAGCTGCCTGATGAGATTAATCATCTGGTCAGCGAGTTCAGCTCCACCCCTGTCGTGGGCGATCTGAGCTGCGGCATCACGCAGTACTCGTTTTGGCTGATCGTCTCCACGATCGTGCTCCTGATCGTCCTGGCCGTGTTCAAGAAGAAGCAGACCCTGGTTCCCAAGGGCTTCTTCGTCAACGGTTTCGAGTACATCATCGAGTACGTCGAGAACGATATCGGCAAGGGTGTCGTGGGTGAGAACTGGAAGAAGCACTTCCCGTTCCTGTGCTCGCTTTTCCTGTTCATCCTGATCAATAACATGATCGGCCTGATCCCGGGAATGAAGCCCGGCACCGGCGCAATCGGCTCCACCGCCGCACTCGCCATTTTCGCCTTCGTGTACTTCATCTACTACGGATGCAAGGCTCACGGCGTGATCGGCTACATCAAGAGCCTCGCCCCGCAGGGCGTGAGCTTCCCGATGAACGTGCTCGTGTGGGTCGTCGAGCTTTTCTCGACCTTCCTGCGCCTCATCACGCTTGCCGTCCGTCTGTTCTGCAACATGTTCGCAGGACACGTGGTCATGGGCTCGTTCGCCATCATGGCGAGCATGTTCATGCAGCCGCTGCTTCAGCAGGTTTCCGCGGCCCACGCCGTCGGCGCCCTGCCTTCGCTGGCCTGGCTTGCCATCCTCATCCTGATCTATGCGATCGAGCTTGTGGTCGGCGCCATCCAGGCTTACGTCTTCACGGTCCTTACCGCCGTGTATGTCTCCGAGGCAGAGGAGGTCGCGGAGGAGGAGTAGTCTTCCGTTCGTGCCTTAAAGGTAAGGCAATTCGTTAAACCGCCGGTGCCCGTACCCATGGAGCCCGGCAGTTATAAAAAGGTTATCCTGCGTGAAATAAGACACGCACGACAAAGGAGGAATCGTGGGAGTTATCGGTTACGGTCTCGGTGTTATCGGCGCTGGTCTTGCTATCGGCCTGTCTGCTCTGGGTGCTACGGGTGCTATGGCCCGTCAGCCTGAGGTCCAGGGCCGCGTGTTCACCGTCTTCATCATGGGCTCCGCTTTCGGCGAGGCTCTGGCTCTGATCGGCTTCGTTGTCGCGCTGATCGTTAAATAGCACGGAGCGTCAAGTATGAATCTTTCATCCCAGAAGAGCGCGATCGCACTCTCCGCGTCCGCGGCCGCGCTGCTCATGCCGGTTTCCGCGTTCGCCGAGGACGGCGCCGCCGGTGCGGACATCCTCATCCCTAAGATGGCGGAGTTCATCCCGGCGCTTATCGCCTTCCTGATTATCTGGATCGTGCTGGCCAAGGTCGCCCTGCCGGGCATCATGAAAACCATGGAGGAGCGCGGCAAGAAGATCGAGGAGAGCCTCGACGAGGCCGAGAAGACCAAGCAGGAGGCTATCGCCAAGCGCGCTGAGTCCGACTCGATCGTCACCGACGCCCGTCGTCAGGCTGCCGACATCGTTCTCGAGGCCCGTAAGGACGCCGAGTCCGAGCGTGCCCGTATCATCGAGGCTGCTCACAAGGAGGCCGAGGAGATCATCGCCAAGGCCCATACGACCGTCGAGGACGAGCGCAAGTCCATCTACGCCGGTGCCGCGAGCTCCATCGCCGACCTGTCCGTTGCCGTCGCCACCAAGATCGTGGGCGAGGCACTCGAGGACGATGCCGAGCAGAAGAAGCTCATCGAGCGCTACATCCAGGAAGCAGGTAGCCTGAATGCCGACTAGCCGCTATCAGGACAAGGTGCTCGAGACCTACGCGCGTTCCCTTCTGGAAGCCGCTAAGGCCGAGAACCATGTGTTCGAGGACCTCGAGATGATCGAGCGCTTGGCTTCTGCCAGCCCCGAGATCATCGCCGTGCTCGACACCATGTCCAAGCGCGACCAGCTCGACCTTCTTCCCAAGGTGGCAGCTGCCTTTAAGTATGTTGCCGAGGAAGACGAGGATGTAGTGGGCGTGACCGTCACCACGGCGATCCCGCTCGACGACGAGCTGCGTCAAACCATCACTAAGAAATGCGAGCAGGACTTCGGCCGCAAGGTATTCCTTATCGAGCAGGTCGACCCGTCTATCGTGGGCGGCCTGGTGCTCGAGGCCCGCGGCGAGCGTCGTGACATTTCCGTCAAGACGCAGCTGCGCATCGCGCAGGAGACCCTCGCAAACTCTGCTAATTCGTACGGAGGTGAAGCCTAATGTCCGAAACCCTCAATGCCCAGGATATCGCCAAGAAACTGCAGGAGCAGCTCACGAGCCTCTCCGCGACGGTCGATACGCATGAGGTTTCAACGGTCGACGAGGTAGGCGACGGCATCGCGCGCGTCTCCGGCCTCAAGAGCGCCATGGCAGGCGAGCTTCTGGAGTTCAAGAGCTCCGATACCGGTGAGACCGTCTTCGGCCTTGCCCAGAACCTTGACCGTGACGAGGTCGGCGCCGTTCTGTTTGGTGCCGTCGACTCCATCAAGGAAGGCGACGAGTGCCGCACCACTGGCCGCATTATGGATATCCCCGTGAGCCGTGCCATGCTCGGCCGCGTCGTCAATCCGCTCGGCCAGCCTATCGACGGCCTGGGTGACATCGTCGCCACACATCGTCGCCCCATCGAGTTCAAGGCCCCCGGTGTCATCGACCGTACCCCGGTGTGCGAGCCGGTTCAGACCGGTCTGCTCGCTATCGACTCCATGGTGCCTATTGGCCGCGGTCAGCGTGAGCTCATCATCGGCGACCGTAAGACCGGTAAGACCGCCATCGCCATCGACGCTATCCTCAACCAGCGCGGCAAGGGCATGGTCTGCATCTATGTCGCCATCGGCCAGAAGGCCTCCACGGTTGCCAACATCCGTGAGACCCTCGCTCAGCACGGTGCGCTCGACTACACCATCATCGTTTCGGCCACTGCTGCCGATTCCGCCCCTATGCAGTACATCGCGCCTATGGCCGGTGCCGCTATTGGCGAGTTCTTCATGTACAACGGCGAGGACGGCAAGCCCGCCAGCGAGACCAACCCCGGCGGCCACGTGCTCGTCATCTACGACGACCTGTCCAAGCAGGCTGTGGCCTACCGTCAGATGTCGCTGACGCTGCATCGTCCGCCCGGACGCGAGGCCTATCCTGGCGACATCTTCTACCTGCACTCTCGTCTGCTCGAGCGTGCCGTCAAGATGTCCAAGAAGAACGGTTACGGCTCCATGACGGCACTGCCGATCATCGAGACCCAGGACGGCGACGTCTCGGCCTACATTCCGACCAACGTCATTTCCATTACCGATGGTCAGATCTACCTGCAGTCCGAGCTCTTCTTCCAGGGTCAGCGCCCGGCAGTCGACGTGGGTATCTCCGTGTCCCGCGTCGGTGGCGATGCGCAGACCAAGGCCATGAAGCAGGTCGCCGGCAACCTCCGTCTGGACCTCGCTTCCTATCAGGAGCTCGCTGGCTTTACGCAGTTCGGCTCCGACCTCGACGAGGCTACTCAGAAGCAGCTGACCCACGGTGCTCGCATGACCGAGCTCCTGAAGCAGCCGCGTTACAAGCCGTTTGAGGTTGGCGAGCAGATCGTTACGCTGTTCGCTGGCAACGAGGGCTTCCTGGATGACCTGGAGATCGCCGACGTGCTGCCCTTCCGTGCCGAGCTCATCGAGTACATGGACAATGGCTTTGGTTCGCTGCTCGACAAGGTTCGCGCCAAGAAGATCGATGATGACACCAAGGCTGAGCTCTTGCGCGTCATCGGCGACTTCAAGCAGCAGTTCATGGCCAAGCACCATTCGGATGTTTCTGGATCAGAGGAGAACTAAGCCCCATGGCCAACCTTCGCGACATTAAGAAGCGAATCTCCTCGGTTACCACGACCAAGCAGATCACGCGCACGATGGAGATGGTCTCTACGGCCAAGATTCGTCGTGCCCTCGATCGCTCCAAGCAGGCCGAGCCCTATAAGGAGGCGCTGACCGACGTCATGTTGACGGTCGCCGGCGACGCCTCCTGTTCGGGCACCGATCCCATGCTGCAGAAGCATGAGAGCGTCAAGCATGGCCTGATTGTCGTTATTGCCTCGGACCGCGGCCTTGCCGGCGGTTTCAATACGACGGTGGAGCGCACGGCCGAAAAGCTCGCCGCTTCTTGGGCGAACGACGGCATCGAATACGAGATCATCGCGTGCGGGCGTAAGCCGGCCACGTATTTCCGTGACCGCGCAAACGTTGTCATGCACTTTGAGGGCAACTCCTCTGAGCCCGATTTCAATCAGGCCCGCATGATCTCCTCTCATATCTGCGATGCGTATCGTGCCGGTGAGCTTGACCGTGTCGAGCTTGTCTACCACCACGCCAAGAACCGCGTGGATCAGGAGCTTCGCGTCGAGCATCTGTTGCCGCTCGACCCCGAGATGATCGCTATGGCCCACGGTCCGCGTAAGAACGAGACCGACGCCCCTAAGCGCATCTCGTCCACGTTCGAGTTCGTGCCCTCTCCCGAGCATGTTCTCGGCAAGCTTGTGCCGTCTTATATCCTGACGGTCATCTACCAGGCCCTGATCGATTCGGCGGCTGCCGAGCAGGGTGCACGCCGCAAGGCCATGCACTCCGCGACGGAAAACGCCACCGCGATCATCTCGACCCTTACCCGCACGTATAGTCGCGTGCGCCAGGCTTCGATCACGACCGAGATTAACGAGATCGTCGGCGGAGCCTCAGCATTGGAGGAACAGTAATGGCTAATAACACCGTAAAGCTTGCGGTCGAGGAAGCCACCAAGAAGACGACTGCCGGTGATGGTCGCATCGTGCGAATCATCGGCCCTGTCGTCGACGTCAAGTTTGACGGCGCGGTGCCCCCGATCTACAACGCGCTCACGGTCGAGGCCGAGACCCCGATCGGTCATCTGAGCACGATCCTCGAGGTCGAGAGCCAGCTTCCGGGCGGCGTCGTCCGCACGGTCGCCATGTCCTCGACCGACGGCCTGCAGCGCGGCCTCATCGCCACCGATACCGGTGAGCCCATGAAGATGCCCGTTGGTCCCAAGACGCTCGGCCGCATTTGGAACGTCATGGGCAAGCCCGTCGACGGCAAGCCCATGCCCGAGGTGGAGGAGTTCTACCCCATCCACCATGCAGCGCCCCGTTTCGACGAGCTCACCACCAAGACCGAGATCTTCGAGACCGGCATCAAGGCCGTCGACCTGCTCGAGCCCTACATCCGCGGCGGCAAGACAGGTCTGTTCGGCGGCGCCGGCGTCGGCAAGACCGTTCTGATCCAGGAGCTCATCAACAACCTCGCCCAGGAGCACGGCGGCACCTCGGTGTTCACCGGCGTCGGCGAGCGTACCCGCGAGGGCACCGACCTGTTCCTCGAGATGAGCGAGTCTGGCGTTATCGACAAGACCTGCTTGGTCTATGGTCAGATGAACGAGCCGCCCGGAGCGCGTCTGCGCATCGGTCTGGCCGGCCTTACCACCGCTGAGTACTTCCGCGATCGCGGCCAGGACGTTCTGCTGTTCATCGACAACATCTTCCGCTTCTCTCAGGCAGGTTCCGAGGTTTCCGCACTGCTGGGCCGTATGCCGTCCGCCGTTGGTTACCAGCCCACGCTGGCAACCGAGATGGGCGACCTCCAGGAGCGCATTACCTCGACCAAGACGGGCTCCATTACCTCCGTCCAGGCTGTCTACGTCCCCGCAGACGACCTGACCGACCCGGCGCCTGCCACGACGTTTACGCACCTCGATGCCACCACGGTTCTTTCGCGTAGCATTTCGTCGCTCGGCCTGTTCCCGGCTATCGACCCGCTTGCGTCTTCCTCCGACGCTCTCGATCCCTCGATCGTTGGCGAGGAGCACTACCGTGTCGCCGTCAAGGTCCAGGAGCTCCTGCAGGAGTACTCCGACCTTCAGGACATCATCGCCATTCTGGGTATGGACGAGCTGTCCGAGGAGCAGCGCCTTACGGTCAACCGTGCCCGTAAGATTCAGCAGTTCCTCTCGCAGTCCTTCCACGTCGCCGAGAAGTTCACCGGCAACCCCGGTGTCTACGTCCGCGTCGAGGATACCGTCCGCTCTTTCGCCGAGATTGTCGACGGCAAGGCCGATGACCTGCCTGAGCAGGCTTTCCGCTATGCTTCCACGATTGAGGACGTGCGCGAGCGCGCCCGCAAGATGGGGGAGAAGTAGGTTATGCGTATCCGCATCGTGTGCCCCGTGAGCTGCGCCTATGAGGGCGACGCTGCGTTTGTGTCGATTCCGTCCACGGATGGCGAGTTTGGCGTTCTGCCTGCTCACTCCAGCGAGATCTGCACGATCGACCGCGGTTACGTTCGCGTTTCCGATAAGGCCATGGGCACTGTCGACCACACGTTTGCCGTGGCCGGCGGCTATGCCCAGGTTGCGGACGATGTCGTGACCGTTCTCGCCGAGCGCGCTTGCGATTTGGCGACCGTCGATGCCGACAAGCTTAAAGCTGATATTCAAGGTTTTGAAGAGAAGCTGGGTAATTTGTCGGAGGATGATGCACGCCGCGCCTACCTCTATAATGAAATCGCATGGTGTAAGCTCAAGCTTGCCCAATAGTCAAACGATTTAGCGTTCGACCATTTGCGAACACATCATGCCCGGGATGGCCCAGCCACCCCGGGCATGCTTTTTGAAAGGGTAGACCTTGGATATTATCCGCGTTGAGGGTGGCCACGCCATCGGAGGCTCCGTGCCCGTTTCGGGCGCCAAGAACTCCGCGCTCAAACTCATGGCGGCAACGCTTCTGGCGCCGGGCAAGACGACGCTGCAGAACGTGCCCGATATTTCCGATGTCCACGTGATGGGCAAGGTGCTCAAAGGCATGGGCGCTACGATCGATGTTCTCGACGAGCACACGCTCGAGATTGATACCTCTCAGGTCGATTCATGGGAGGCCCCCTACGAGCTCGTTGCCAAGATGCGCGCTTCCACCGCCGTCATGGGACCCCTGCTGGGCCGCTTCCATCGCGCCAAAATTGCCATGCCGGGCGGCTGCAACCTGGGTGCTCGCAAGATCGATATGCACATTCTTGGTCTTGAGGCCCTGGGCGTTGAGTTCGATACCGCCCACGGTTACATCAACGCTAATGCGCCCCAAGGTCTGCGCGGTACCACCGTCACGCTCGAGTTCGCCAGCGTCGGTGCGACCGAGAACCTCATCATGGCCTCTGTGCGCGCACAGGGCACCACGGTTATCGATAATGCCGCCCGCGAGCCCGAGATCGTCGATCTCGCTAACATGCTCAACGAGATGGGCGCCAAGATTGTCGGCGCCGGTACGCCCGTCGTGACTATCGAAGGCGTGGAAGAGCTCCATCCCGTTACCCATCGCGTGGTGGGCGACCGCATCGAGGCCGGTACCTTTATCGTTGCCGGTGCGTTGATGGCCGACGATCGCGGTGTCGACGTCACGGGTTTTTGCCCCATTCACTTGGGCATGGTGCTCAAGAAGATGGAGCTCATGGGTATCGACTGCGAGCGCGTCGAAGATGGCGTCCATGTGAACCGTGCCGAGCGTATCAAGCCGGTCGACATCCAGACGCTTCCGTTCCCCGGTTTCCCGACCGACATGCAGGCGCAGATTATGGTGCTCTCCGCCCTTGCCGACGGCAGTTCCGTTATTACCGAAAACATCTTCGAGAATCGCTTTATGTTTGCCTCTGAGCTGGTGCGCATGGGTGCCGACATTCGTATCGAGAGCCATCATGCCATGATTCATGGCGTCAAGGGCTTCTCGGGTGCACAGGTTACCTCGCCCGATCTGCGTGGCGGAGCGGCCCTCGTCGTAGCGGGCTTGATCGCCGACGGGACGACCGAGGTTTCGGCCATCCATCACATCAAGCGCGGCTACGAGCAGTTTGTCGAAAAGCTGCAGGCGCTCGGCGCGCATGTCGAGCATGCTACCGTCCCCGATCCCGTCATCTACTAATACAGGTTGCCTATGTTTAATAAAAAGCCCCTCGCGGATACCACCGCCCGAAGACCCTCAACTGGTGCGCAGGCCAAGATCTACAGTCGCGATAACGTGGCTCGCTATTCCGAGCGCGCTCGTCAACGTCGTCGTAGCCACACGATTCGTCACGTCGCGCTCATTGTCGTGCTTGGCGTGCTGCTGAGTGCCACTACCGCTGCCGGCCTGTGGTTTGCCACCATTATGGGCAAGCTCGGCGATTCTAATGTCATTACCGACAATCTGCGTCGGGTTCTGGTTGACACCGATGAGGCAAAGGATCCGTTCTACGTGCTGCTTCTTGGCACCGACGGCCGTCCGGGCGAGGATACGTATCGTGCCGACTCGATTATCCTGGCACGCATCGACCCCACGCAAAAGCAGGCGACGCTCATTTCCGTTCCGCGCGACACCAAGGTCGAGTACAAGGGCGAGACCATGAAGATCAACGCCTGCCATACCGTTGGCGGCGCCGAGGCCATGGTCGAGGCGGTCAACGAGCTGTGCGGTGTTCAGATTTCCCACTATGCCGAGGTCAGCTTCGACGGTATGCAGGCGCTGATTGATTCGGTTGGCGGTATCGACATTAACGCAACCGATGATGTTGACGACCCCGAGCACCTGGATATTAAGATTACCGCTGGTCAGCAGCATATGGACGGCGCCACCGCCCTTACCTATGCCCGCTGCCGCTACACCTATGCCGACGGCGACTACACGCGCATGCGCCACCAGCGTCAGGTGCTTGGCGCCCTTGCCAACCAGATTCTCAATAACTTCGATGCCACGAAGATCTTTGGCCTGGTTAATTCGCTGTCCGATATGCTCGTGACCGATATGAGCGTTCAGGATATCGTGGCTACGGTCAATGCCATGCGCGGTATGGATGTCGACGGCATCTACTCGGCCAACCTGCCCTCGTATGCCGACGACAGCACCATGATCGACGGTGTGAGCTACGTCTTTGTCTACGAGGACGAGCTCAAGGAAATGATGGAGCGCGTCGATGCCGGCAAGGATCCCAAGGGTCCCAACACCATGGGTCTTTCCGACGGTTCCAGCTCTACGATCGGCGACCTGAACAACAACACGTCTGACGACTACGCAAACGGTACCGCAACCTCATCGGTCAGCTCTGACGATTCCGATGACTCAAGCGATTCGAGCGATTCGGACTACTACGAAGAGCCCACCGGCGACGGCAACGGCTACGAAGCCAACTACTAGAGTTACGCGGTTTTACCAAACCGCGTAACCAGTTGACGCTGCAAACCCGCCCGAGCGGCAATCTGCCTTTCAACTTCGGCGGCATGATCAAAAGATCAATGCCACCTCGTTTCAAGGCACCTTGCTCGCTCTGGCGGGTTTTCGCTGTCCGCGCCAAAACATCGGCGTTGCCGGAACACTTGGCACTTGGGGACGTTCCTTTTGTGCCGGCAGTTTGGGACACTCCTTGCGTTAAGAGGCTGGCGTGCGTCAACCTGTTCACATTGCAGCAAAAAAATCGCCCCGTTCTCGGTTGAGGACGGGGCGATTCGTCTTTCGGACTTGTGCAGCCAGGCTTATGCAAAGCGGGCGACGAGCTCCTGGAGCACATCGGTCATCTTGACGAGCGAACTGACCGGGACGAACTCGTTGACGCCGTGGTAGCAATAGCCGCCGGTGGAAAGGTTGGGGCAGGGCAGACCGCGGAACGACAGCTGCGCGCCGTCGGTGCCGCCGCGAATCGGCAGCACTTGGGGCTCAACGCCGCAGGCAAGGTAGGCTTCCTTGGCAACATCAATAAGCTCGGGATAGTCACGAACGATCTCGGCCATATTTCGATACTGCTGCTTAATCTCGACCGTCACGCGCTCCTCACCCAGACGCTGGTTGAGCATCGAGGCGGCGGCATCAATAAGGTCGAGTTTCTGCTGGAACTTGGCGGCGTCATGGTCGCGGACGATATAGCGCGCTGTGGCGTGATCGACGGTCGCAGATACACCCTCAAGGTGATAAAAGCCCTCGTAGCCTTCCGTATACTCCGGGCGCTGCGCGTAGGGGAGCAACGCGTTGAAGTCGCAGAACAGATTGCCTGCGTTGACCATACGGCCCTTAGCGTCGCCCGGGTGGATGGACTGGCCCTCAAAGCGGACGGTCGCCTCGGCGGCGTTAAAGCACTCCCACTCCAGCTCGCCGATGGGGCCGCCGTCGACCGTGTAGGCGTACTTGCAGCCAAAGGTATCGATATCCAACAGCTCGGCTCCGTGGCCGATCTCCTCGTCAGGGCAGAAGCAAATGCCGAGTGCGGGATGGGGCAGAGAAGGGTCCTGAGCGATACGCGCGACAAGCGACATGATCTCGGCTACGCCTGCCTTGTCATCCGCGCCCAGCAGCGTGGTGCCATCGCTGCAGACCAGGTTCTCACCCGCGAGGTCGTTCAGGGCGGGAAGCTTGGCGGTACTCATGGCAACGGGTTTACCGTCAACCGTGCCGCAGACCAGGTCGCCGCCTTCGTAGTGCACGATGTGCGGCTTCACGCCGGCGCCCGGTGCAACTTCGGTGGTGTCGAGATGGGCGATCAGGCCCAGGGCGGGCTTGTCCTCAGCGCCCGCACTTGCGGGGATATGCGCGCAGACATAGGCGTGCTCGGTCACGTGGGCATCTTCCGCACCAAGCTCGCGCAGCTCTTCAGCCAGCACGTTGGCAAGGTCAAACTGAACGGCGCTCGAGGGTACCTGGTCGCAGTTTGCATCCTCGGACTGCGTGTTGATCTGGACGTAGCGCAAAAAGCGTTCGAGGACATCGGGGCTCGTGGTGGTGTTTTCCATAAAGACCGCTCCAATCTTGGTCGTCGTGTGCAACAAGAACTCTAGCACGGTATGCCACGGCATACCACGACGCTTGGATGGGGTAGAATCAGCCATTGAATGCAGAAGGGACGGAAGATCATGGATACGACAAATAGCTCGCGCGAACTACATCTGACGGTGGCGAACGAAGACTACTTGGAGTGCATGGTTCGCATTGAAAGCGAAGAGGGGGAAACCAACGGCGTGCGATCGGTCGACATCGCGCAGCGCCTTGGCGTCTCCAAGGCATCGGTCAATAAAGCGGTTTCGGCGCTCAAGGCATCCGAACTTGTCGAGCAATCGCACTACGGCAAGGTAGTCCTGACCGATCGCGGCCGCGAGGTTGGTACGGCTATCTGGTACCGTCATCGCCTCATCCGCACGTTTTTGGTTCAGGAGCTCGGTGTCGAATTTGAGCGAGCCGATTCCGAGGCCTGCATGATGGAGCATGCGCTTTCCGAGGACACGATGAACCGCTGGCTCGCCTATCTCGAAAAGCAGGGAATCAGCGTCGAGGAATAGCGGGATAGATATGGATACGAGTTATTACAACCGCTTTGGTGCCGAGGAACTTACGCGCCGCTTGTCGAGCGAGACCTTGTTGGCGCAAGGTCCCATGGGCAGTGTTCTGTTGAGTGAGTACGATGCCGCCGACATTCCACCGGCGTTTTGGAATCTGGCAGAGCCGCAGACCGTTTCTCGTATCCATCGCTTGTATGTCGCCGCCGGCGCACAGGTGCTCATTACCAACACCTTTCAGGCATCGAGCTATGCCCTCAAGCACGACCAGATTGCGCCGTCCGTGGAGGAGGTCAATCGCGGGGCCGTCGACGATGCCCGCCAGGCGCACCCTCAGCTGCTGCTGGGCTCGATGGGCCCGATCGGTATTGAATGGTTTGCCGAGGACTCTGCCGAGTATCGTGAAATCCGAGGCATTGCGCGCGAACAGGCGCACGCCTTGCTCAATGCCGGCGTTGACGGTCTGCTGATCGAGACGGTGACGTCTATCCGTAATTTGCAGCCCATGCTTGCCGGCGCTCGAGATGCCGCCGACGGCATGCCTGTTCTGGTGAGTTTTGTCGTTGACGATAAAGGCGACCTGTTGGGCGATGGCCTCAACATCGAGGCAGCCGTTTTGTACGCCGAAAAACACGGCGCAAACTCGGTTGGTGTTAATTGCTGTTCGCTTGCGGCCGCGAACGTGGCGGTGCCCAGGATGGTTGCATCGGCGACTACTCCCGTCACGGTGCGTCCCAACGTGGGCGATCCGGTCCAGACTCAGGATGGCCCCGTATGGCACGAGAACCCCGAAGCTTTCGCGCGCGCATGCATCGAATGGAGACATGCCGGTGCCGCAATGGTGGGCAGTTGCTGTGGAACCACGGCAATCACTACGGCCGCGATGGCCGAGGCGCTCGATATATAAAGGGCAAAACCGCTCCATACGGGGCGGTTTTTTTATTGCTTGTATGTCCTCGGCAGCATTTGCCCAAATGGTGAATGCTGGTGCCGGCAGGTTGCCGAGTGCATGTTGCGGGTATACCTCATGCGTACCATGATCCAAACACTGTGAGGTGTCTGCGCGTGTGCGCGATAATTCATTTTGGAACTGACGGTTGGCGCGCTCGCGTCGATGAGGACTTCACTGCCGATAACGTTGCCCGTATCGCCGATGCCGTCGGCGAGTTGTGGCAAAAGACCAATCCGGGCAAAACGGTATATATAGGGTTCGACACCCGGCCCCTGGCGCGCGAGTTCGCTGAGCTTGCGGCGGGCGTGCTAGCAGCGCACGGGCTAGACGCCGTGCTCGCTTCGCGACCTGTCCCGACCCCTGCCCTTACGTGGGCGGCGGCTTATGACGGTGAAGCGTGCGGCGCGCTCATGGTGACGGGGTCCCATCATCCGCAGGGCTATCTGTGCCTCAAGATTCGCATGGGTGACGGCTCGACCGCCAACCAGGATGTCATCGAAGAGCTCGAAGAGACTATGGCTCCCGAGCCAATGGGGATCGAGGGGCAATATCGCACCGCGGATATCATTCCTGACTATATGCAGGCGGTGGCATCGTTTGTCGATGCCGAAGCCATCCGCGCCGCGCACTTGCGCGTGGTTGTCGATCCCATGGGCGGCGCAGCCCAGGGCTATCTAGCCGACTTGCTGCGCGAGCTTGGCGTTGAGGTGCACGAGATTCACGCCGGGCAGGCGTCTGATCAAGAAGATATCTGCCCCGACCCCGTTGAGCCGTGGGTGGACGCTTGCGAGCGCACGGTTATCGAGGACGGAGCTTGCGCTGGCCTGGTGACCGACGGCGACGCCGACCGTATCGGCGCGGTTGACGAGCGCGGCAGATATATACATCCGCATCAGATCATGGCGCTCGTTTTGGGCGACTTGGTTCAATTTCGTAATTTGGAGGGGCGCGTCGTCGTCAATCTTTCGTGCTCGACGCTCGTGCGTCGCATTGCCGAGGCGCTTGGCTGCCGCGTGACCGTCAAACCAGTCGGTTTCAAATATATAGCGGCAGAGATGAAGAAGGGCGGCGTCCTCATAGGCGGCGAAGAAGCCGGTGGTATCGGTATCGCCGCGCATATGCCCGAGCGCGATGGAATCCTCGCCTGTCTGATTCTGTGTGAGCTTATGGCAAAGACGGACGCGCCTTTAGGCGTTCTGGTCGACCAACTCGAGGACAGTTTTGGTAAGACGAGTTACGGTCGACGCGATTTGCGCCTTGAGGCCGAAGATGCCGAAACGTTACGAACCCTGCTGCCGGGCGTAAACCCCAAGTCGATTTGTGGCAAGGTGCCGCAAAACGTTAGTCATATGGATGGCTTGCGTTTGGCATTCGAGGATGACACGTGGCTGCTGGTCCGTCCTAGCGGGACCGAACCGGTGGTGCGCGTCTACGCCGAGGGGTTCTCGGTGGAAGAACGTGACGAGTTGCTCGATGCTGGCTGTGCTTTAGCTAGGGGAACGTATCCGCTTTAACCATGAGGCTGCCTTATATAAAGAGATGCTCGGCGAGCGGTAGGTAACGGCTGGCAAACGTTAGTCGGATCTTAAATTGTGTAGGAAATGTGTACGCCCAGATTCCCGCCCACGGCGCCCCTCCGGTCTGGCAATATATCTCCTTGCCGCGCGGCCCGGTGGAACCG